>MPNI01000014.1 GCA_002238945.1 Proteobacteria bacterium bin106
GGGGGGGGGGGGGGAAACTACTTCAAAGTCTTTTTTATACTGAAACCAATGATCCCATAAGGTTATTAACGATTTTTGCCAATATTTTAATGTCGCAAGCTTTGCTAATGAAGCTTCAGCGTTATCACCGGTGTATTTTTCTGCTTTTTTATAGGCCCCTACACTCACATGTTGAGATATTGCTGGCCACGCTGCTGCTAATGCCCTTGAGAATCGATTCCCACTATGGCTATTATAAACCCCTTCATTATGGCGTGTATAAACATAACGAGCCGCAAGGCTTCCTTTATGCGCCTCTGCTGTTATCTTAGAGATAAAATTCCCTGTTTTCATCGCTGCAGCACAGTTATGATTGAGACGAAAAATAGAATAAGCCAGCATGAGGTTAATGTTACTAATAGTAGTTTTACTATCATCTGATGATTGAAAATCAGAAGATGTTCTGAGAAGCTCCTCGAATTTTCTTCGTAGTGTTGCAAAGCTTGGTATAGATCCATCTTCGTTGAATTGATTGACAACTTCATTGGTGAAAAGCTTATCAGCAACAGCTTTGCAAGCGTTTTTGAGCCAAGTTGTTCCTGTACCTTTATCCCCATCAAAACGTAATATCTCATTTAGCAGATAGTGTGTTTGGGTTTTGCAAGAGGAGGTATGATTACTGTTATATAGATCATTGTTTTTTAGCCATTCATTTTGCTCTTTTACTCTACACGCCACAAGACTCATCATCTCTGGGAGCTTGGCAGACTGACTCCAACAATAATTTTGTGCAAGCCTATCTCTTTTTTCTGCCAGTTCCTCAGGAAGGTTCTTGCGAACCTTGGTGGGTACTTTACGAGCTTCAGGAAGCCTCTCAGGAGGGTCAGGATCTGGATCGGGATCTGGAATGAAAGGAGGCGGAGTGTTTGGAGGCTCCTCTGTTTTGGAGGTAGCATCGCTATCCGAAGAACAGCCATACCAAAATAACAACACACTTAGGAGTAGAGCACATAAGACTGGAATAGAAGATGATGATGATATGCGATGTTTCATCTTACTCCTAAATGGGCAAACCCAAACACCGCCCTGAGGTCTGATAAAAAGAGCCGTAGTATTTACTTATCGTCGTCGCGTGTTTATCGCTTATAGTATAACGTACTTTGGGCCTATCTGGGTCTACCAGCTAGCTATGATAACATCATCATTTTGATGTAAAAAGCAAGATACTGCCATCAATCAGTAACATGATAAAGCTTGGAGCTATAAAAATGACAGGACCACCTATCATTATCTTTTTTCGGGATAGCAAGAATGATTCTGCACAATCACTAAAAGCACCAAACCCTACTGCAGCAAAAAATTTTCAGCCTCAACCAGATTTCTAGGCGTTTTTATCGAAAAAGTAAGTAATTATAAGCGAATCGAAAGATGTGCTCAAAAACAAGATAAAAATAATCTACTGGTTGATGGAATAGCTTTTGAATGCGATAAAACACTAAATTAGTCGTAAAATTGAACGACTATTTCAACATTGGCTACATCAATTATCCCACTGATTATCACCGTAGATAATAACGTTTATGATAACTTTTTTGCTATTACCGTATAGCTATTTTTTGCAGTCAAGTCATTCAATATCATGTTCATAAACATGAGGGCTTGATTCGGTATAAATAATCAAACATTGTTTTTATCAAAGAGCATCATTCATTTTAGTCGATGATACATCCGATCTCTTTGAGCCAACAGAAACAAAAAAAAGGCAACTCACTGCATGTGCAAGCTACTAAGTATCAGTCAACAAGAAGGTCTTCAGGATTGGCATACTGGAATTCTGTAGGCCTGGCATATTTGAAATAGCCACCAGTATCCCATTTCTTGTCTATATTGATACACATACGCCGATTAGACTGATGGATATCTTTTTTTGGCAGACAATGCCTATTTATTTCTTCATCAAACCATTTGGCTTTTTTAAACATGCTTGCTAGCAATGGCAGCAAATCAGGTATTCTGCTGTTTACAAAATGTACTGTTTCTTGGTCGCTGAGATCAAGTGATTGTGATAAATGTTTAAAGTATTTACCCGCATCATGACGGCTTCGCCCTGCCACAACAATTTGCAAGCGGCTTCTAGGGTTTTCTATATTATATAGGCGAAGAGCCTCCTGAAGCTTAGGATAATCTAGCCTGCCATTGACAGTGGCTGAATCAATCAATTCTCTGTATTCATCAGAATGCAGATTTTCATATATTTTATTTGTTGAAACATTGTCCTCAGGAGTAAATTTCATAAAGGTATCATGAAATTTCCAGTAAGTACCACCAATAACTGCAGCTGGAAGGAAAAAATTCACTATCCACCCATGGATCCATAACGGTTCTACCATGGTTCCAAGTATGCCTGCTGTGCTCAGAGCAACCACAGGAACTATAGCAACTAAAGTGGGCACCCAAAAAGAAAAATTCTCTGTCCATTTGCCTACCAACGCTTCTTTTTCTGCTATTTCTGCCATAGACCCGTTTTCTGTACTCTGTTCTACCACTGCTTTAGGAATGGTGATAGATTTACCGAAACGGTCAGAAAAAGCATTTACACAGTATTTTGAACGAGCTGGATCACTTGGAGGTGTCTCTTTGTGAATATGACATACATATACTGCATAACTAGTGAATGACCCACTACTGTCTTCATCTGCTTTTCCCATCAATAAATAATAGTAACTGTCTTTGACAGTATTGAGCTCTGATGTCGCTGTGTCTACATCTGTCAAGGGAGATAGCCTACAGCTCACAAGAAACATCATAAGTATTACAAAGGAAAATATAGACTGAACACATGATGAGATTTTTAACATCAATACTCCCAAAAGACATGTAAGTCATAACATATAGTATTAGCAAACTGATCTTTACCACAGGACACAGATCACCATCACCATTCATAACGTAGATGCGCTTATAAACCGTAAGGACATCGTCAAAAAGAAACGCCACTTTAAGCAGATACAATCGAAAGCAGATACAATCGAGGCATGCAAGCCGCTTTGAACTGCGATATCCAATGACATCCTAATCCTAGCTCTGATATTTTTCCTTCTGCTCTTTTGTACTAACCTGTACTAACCTGTACTAACCTCATAGCAACTGAGTCTTGCGAGAAGAAATGCCATACCTTTTCTCTCATACCTTTTGTCTATAGCACTCTGTTTGATACTATCATTAAAAAAGATTTTTTAGATACTTTTTATCTTATCTATCTATTATTTTTATAATAAATCACATTTCTAAATGTTGTATATCTAAATAACGATAAGGGTTGAACAACCGGGTTTTGTTTCAGATTATTTTACGGAGAACAAAATATGACACTTAACAAGCAAATACTACCCAAATTATGGCTCATGTCCATCATGGGGACTTTTTTATATGGCTGTACAAGCGACGAAACAGCCACTGATGCTCATAAGAAAAGTCAAGAAACTCAAAATTATGGGTCCGGTGATTCTTCTGAGGTTACTGACAAGAAACAAAACGGGCTTAATGATATCACCAACTCTGCGATTAGTAAAGTCACTTACAATGCCGTAGGTGATGGTGAAATAAGCCTAAATATCTCAAGCGATGACACCGCTGATGCTTCTTCTGCAATTGATGAGAATATTGGACCTCACAGTCATCATTGTAATTACGCTGTTAATCCAGTTATTGGTTCGTCCACAGGTGATGGCAAAACTATGCTCCTTGAAGTGAGTGACGATACTGTTAAAATTTCAGGTGTCAATTTTGCTATGAAGTTTTTGTTTAATACTTTAAAAGACATCGATGATACCACAGCAAGAGATGAAGCAAAAGTTCACCTAGTTTGTGCAAAGAGAGCCCCAGATGCTAACGCTGTGTTCACTGATGATGACTCTACCCTCTCAGGTGATGCCCTGCAGTTCCTTATTAACCTCTATGTACAATCCGCTCCCAGTTTAACTGATGAAGACGTAAGCAGCATGAGTGGTTTTGGTACTGCTAGTGAATCAGCTTTTGTTGATCAACTAACCACTTTAGTCAGGTCCTTAAGTGATGAATAGTCAAAAGATCTTTATATGTATGACTTAATATGGGCTCCCTCTATGCATCACTTGCTTCATTCAACACTATTTTGATATGATATTTATGTATGACGCCGTTTTAAATATATAACTAACCATTGGCTTCTTCCTGACTGTAACTTTTGAATATCCCCAATAATAGTAGAAGCAACTTGAGGTTAACTAGAGAAGGTACTGGGAATGGTCTGGAAAATCGGCTAAGATAGTGCTTGTTTATCATAGAGGTCGATATGACAAGTAAGAATGGTTATATTTTGTAAGATCTTTTTGACTACGTTGATCTTCAAAGCTTCATAGATTGTTTCAGCTACTTTGGATAGCTACTTTGGATAGCTACTTTGGATAGCTACTTTGGATAGCTCTCTTGGTATACCATAAGGAGTGGAAGGGGCTTTTCAGCTGAGAGCTGAGGGCTAAAAAAGGTTTAAACTGAACCTTTCTGAATATGACCATAAATGTTACAAAAAAACATATGGGCACAACACACTTGATTTTCAACATCCACACTCCTAAGAGATGATATTTAAGTTATCATATTATAGCTTCATGGTTTATATATTAACTTATTCAATCATTCAATCATGAATTATGAGAGTGCCGATAAAAAGCATGGCTACTTTAGCAGGCATAACAGAGACGTGCAAGTCGCTTTTAGCCTCAACATTCATCCTGACAAAGATCAGAAGTTATTAGGCTATGTTTTCATCTGACACACTATCTGACACACTATGAGTACCATCACTCACACAATGCAAATAACCACGTAAATTTAAAGAAAAACAGTTCTTTCTAAGTGGATATGCATCAATAAGAGTGCTTAAAGAAATAAAATCTTTGATAATCTGCTGAGGAGCTTGCCCATCTAAGAGAATATCTATAAGGTACTCTCTTGAGCGTCTACTCTCCAAATAATGATCACTGTCCTGATTCATACCCAAAAGAGTCAGATGCTTAACCGTGTCATGAAGAACATTTGGCGGGAGATGTTGTGCAAGCTTTGCTAAAAGAGAACCGCTACAAATAGAGATAGCACATTGATCCAAGCTAAAATACACTTTATGCTTTTTGTCTGTTAGATTGTTATTCTTGCAATGATTGTGAACATCATCATCAAGCACAACCAGTACCTCACTACTCTCACCACACAATCTATTATGAACCGTGTGCTGCTGTAGGGCTGAACAATTGAGATTTGCTAATAAACTGGCTTTTTGTTGATCACAAAGATAGTGATACTTCTCTTTATATTCACGCAACATGATCTGATTAGCTATGTCATAACTCATGATAACTCACAAAAACTCATCAACCAAACTTACCGGTGATGTATTCCTTGGTTAATGACTGTTGAGGTGTTGCAAAAAGATTATGGGTAGGACCGTGCTCAATGATCTCTCCTTTAAGCATAAACACCGTATGATGAGAGAGACGAGCCGCTTGTTGCATATTATGAGTGACAATCAAAATGGAATAATCTTTCTTAAGGTCCACGATCAACTCTTCAATCTTACGAGCAGAAATGGGATCCAAGGCTGAACACGGCTCATCCATTAAAATCACATCAGGATTCATGGCAATGGCTCTGGCAATACATAGCCTCTGCTGCTGACCCCCTGAAAGATGATAACCATTATCAGTCAGTCGTTCTTTCACTTGGTCCCAAAGAGCAGCCTTTTTTAAAGATGTTTCCACAAGCTCATCAAAATCCACCTTAAAACCATTGATCTTTGGTCCCCAAGCAACATTGTTATAAATACTTGTAGGTAGTGGATTAGGCTTCTGAAAGACCATGCCAATGTGTCTACGCACCAACACGGGATCCACATCGGTATGATAGATATTGGTATTGCGATACTTAATAGAGCCTTCGATCTTAAAGTCAGTGATAAAATCATTCATACGATTGAAACAACGCAAGAATGTACTCTTACCACAACCGGAAGGGCCAATAAAGGCATACACTTGATTAGCTTTGACATCAAGATCAATAGAACGTAAAGCACACGTACTACCATAATAAGCATGAACACCCCTCACTTCTAAAATATTATCCGCTTCATGGGAAGCTGTATCTAAAGAAGACACAGATGGGTTGTTATGTGATGTAGTAGTCATACGTAAGTTCGCTGTTTTTTATGACGCAAGATGATGGCACATAAGTTGGTTAAAAACATCAAGCTTAAAAGGACAATAATACCCGATGCTGCTAACTCATGAAATTCTGCTTTGGGCTTACCCACCCAATTATAAATCTGGATAGGAAGAGTGGTGTAAGCATCCAATGGATTCTCAGGTACATATCGAATATACGCTACTGCACCAACCAAAATCAAAGGGGCTGTTTCTCCTACGGCACGAGATATAGCCAAGATAATGCCCGTAAGAATACCAGAAAAACTTGTGGGTAACACATAACAACGCACAGTTTGCCATTTCGTAGCCCCTAAAGCCATGGCTGCCTGACGCACAGTTTGAGGAACACTGCGCAGAGATTCACGAGTGGCAATAATAATAATAGGCAAAATCAATAACCCTAAAGTTAAACCTCCTGAAAGCACACTCCCACCAAAACCCAGAAATCGCACAAAAACAGTCAAGCCAAGAATACCGTAAACAATGGACGGCACTCCTGCTAAATTCTGAATATTCAAAGAAATAAATTGCTTTAAACGACTCTGCTCCATCAATTCTTCCAAATACGTAGCTGCAGCAATCCCCACCGGCACAGCAAAAATAATGGTAATAGCCATCACCCAAATACTACCACTAATAGCTGCACGTACCCCTGACTTAGCAGGCATACGTGAGGCATAGTTTTGAAAAAAATCCCAACTCAACCAATGCCAGCCATCAGAGATCACATCCCATAACAGATAACAAACAATCCCCACTAAAAGATAACTCATAAACCGACATATACGTCGAAACCATTTAGCAATGGCTTGCCGTCTTCTCAAATGAGCTGATGGAGAACTCAAGACATTCACCAACCCTATACCCCTCTCCTCTACTATGATCTAGCAAGTCTGCTCACAGACGACAACAAACTAGTTATAAGAAATCTGTGTCTTCTTCAATACCCAACCAGCTATAGTATTCATCACCAAAGTCAAAAGAAAAAGCACCAGTGCCACAGCAAACAAACTATGATACTCAATAGAACCATGAGGCGTATCACCAATACTGACTTGAACAATATAAGCAGTCATCGTTTGAATACTCTCAAAGAAATTCATGGTCAATTTCGGTGTTGCACCTGCAGCTAAAGTCACAGCCATAGTTTCACCAATAGCTCTTGAAAACGCCAAGATAATAGAGGCAATCACTCCAGAAATAGCTGCAGGAAGAACCACACGTAAAGATACCTCGAATGAAGTAGCTCCCATAGCATAACCAGCCTCACGTAACGATCGAGGCACAGCCCTCAAAGCATCATCACTCAACGATGAAATCATCGGAACTGTCATGATACCCACCACAATAGATGCTGAAAAAGCATTGAATACTTCTATATTAGGAAAAATCTTTTGTAAACCAGGAGTGATCGTAATCAGTGCAAAATAACCAAAGACCACACTAGGAATACCAGCTAGTAACTCAATAAGAGGCTTAAGAAAAGAACGGGTTCGAGGACGAGCAAATTCACTTAAAAATATGGCAATACCCAAGCCAAAAGGAACACTCACAAAACATGCCCCCACAGATACCAATAACGTTCCCCAAATAATAGGCAAAACACCAAAGCTTCTCGGCTCAAACAAAGGTACCCATTGAGTGCCAAAAAGAAAGTCACGCCAAGACACCTCCTTAAAAAAAGGCGCTGCCTCACTCAATAAAATCACCACAATGCCAGCCGTGATGGCAATAGAACACCAAGCACAAATCCTCAAAACCACCATCACCACTCTTTGTTCCCACTTGGCCAAACGATAATGTTTATCCGTTGACGAAAACAAAGACACACTTGATAATCCATCACAGCCAGGTGAACCACCCTGATGTGGCAAAGCATCACCCACAGCAACAGATTTGGATTCACTAGCCAAACCCAACTCCTCACCGTGAACCATATAACACCCCCATCACCATATATCCATACTGTGCAATATAACGGGTGATGAAAGAATAAAAAGCATTATTTGAACCACTCAGAGATTTTGCCATACAGGTGATATGAGATCCATTGCAAACAGCCCAGCAACACAACTGATTAAGCAAGTCTCTATCACTATTTTTTGGTTATTTGTCTACATCTTTTTTATCTGAAGAAGCTTCTTTCACAGCATCAGTCTTTGCCTTTGAATCATCAGGAGACGTATCTGATACCGATGTATCTTTGGATGGAGTACCTAGTGACTCTGTAGCAACTGGAAGCTTGCTTTCATCCTTAGTAGCTCCATCATCCTTAGTAGCTCCATCACTATCCACTTGAGTGGTCTGATGGAACTTACTAAGAGCTCGAGAATAGGCTGAATCCGAAAGAGCCA
Organism: Proteobacteria bacterium bin106; assembly: GCA_002238945.1. Taxonomy (GTDB): domain Bacteria; phylum Bdellovibrionota_B; class Oligoflexia; order Oligoflexales; family Bin106; genus Bin106. The sequence continues at coordinate 8,570 of MPNI01000014.1, forward strand.
CATAACCCACATCTTTTACCAACGATGATGAGTGAGTCAGAAAAAACTCAATAAATACCTTCACCTCAGCACGTTTGGCTGACTGTTTTGAAACATAGATATAAACAGGCCGAGATAAATAATACGATCCTGCAGCAATAGTCTCTATACTCGGTAACACACCTTCTTTACCCTCTTCTTGAATCTTGACTGCCTTAAGCTTAGCCTTGTTTTCTTCGTAATAAGCAAAACCAAAATAGCCCAGTGCATCCTTATCTCCTGCCACTCCCTTCACCAAAACACTATCATCTTCTGATGCTGTGTAATCACTGCGAGAAGCCCGTGACTTGCCATTAACACGCTTTGTGAAGTAATCAAATGTCCCAGAGTCTGCACCAGGAGCATAGAGCTTGATCTTACGCTTAGGCCAACTGGCATCAATATCTGACCATAACTTCACCGCACTGTTAGGCTGCCAAATACTCTTTAACTGAGCCGTCGTCAAACTCTTCAACCAATCATTCTTAGGATGAACAACCACGGATATACCATCATAAGCTACCGGTAAATCGATATACGCAATTTTGTTGGATTTTGCCGTAGCCAACTCATTGTCTTTAATGGGACGAGAAGCATTATTGATATCTATCTCACCTTTGATAAATTTCTTAAAACCACCACCAGTACCTGAAACACCAATGGTCACCTTAACTTTTTTATACTTCTGCTGAAACTCCTCTGCCACTGCCTCAGCAATAGGATAAACCGTTGACGAGCCATCAATCTTAATACGCCCATCAAGCTTTGAGGCATCATCACCATATGCATAAGCACCACCTGTAAAAATCAAACTTGCCATACCAGCGACAATAGATAACATGGCAACTAACACAGCTCGGTACATCATCTCTCCGTATTGCTTACACACAAAATGTTTCCTTTTTTACCACCAATTTTTTTTTACCACCAATTTCTTACCACAGCTAGCTAGCAGAACAGATACCTCATATATAGTTTATCGATATATCCTATGTATGTATCTCTATGACTAGCTAACATTCAAACGCGTTCCAGTTACCACCCAGCTAGTTACCACCCAGCTAGCTAGACATCTCTATTTATAGAGATTTTGAATCATATACTATGTATATTCCAGTGAAAATATATAAATATCTCATAAAAAAAGTTCTTATTATGATCTACGATCTATGAGTCTCTTAGATTATCTTTTCTTTACGTTTAGCTCTTCTTACTATGTTTAACTCTTCTTATTATGTTTAGCGCCCTTCTTATCCTTTTGGGTCGTCTATGGCTGTGATAGATGATGATGTAAATATGTTATCCTCGTGCTTACAGCGCTAGGAAAGATAGCAGCACAAAGATAGCATACAAAGATAGCATACAACAGCCACCATGATAACTCCTGTAGTAAGGTATATACAATGAATCAAGAAAACTCTACAGCCCAAATTCTTGTGATCGAAGATGAACCAGATATCCAAGAACTGCTCGAATACAACCTTAAACGTGCAGGATACACTGTTTTACTCGCCTCTGATGGCCAGAGTGGGTTATCTTTAGCTCAAAAACATATCCCCGATCTGATCTTGCTGGATCTCATGCTACCTGAAATAGATGGATTTTCCATTTGCAAAACCCTACGTGAACAAGCCAAAACCCGTCATATACCCGTGATTATCATCACCGCTAAAAGTGAAGAGTCTGACACCATCCATGGACTGGATCTTGGTGCGGATGATTATGTGGTTAAGCCTTTTAAAACCCAAGAACTACTGGCCCGCATCAAAGCTCATCTCAGACGTTATGAACTCTACAGGAGTGCTGCCACAAAACCATCGTCTTTTAACCAAGAAAACTACAACTTCGGCCCCTTAACCCTCGATCGCCAAAAACATATTATATTCTTAAACAAACAACCCCTTATCCTCACTCTATCGGAATTCAAGCTGCTCGCAGCTCTGATCACATCACCAGGACAGGTTTTTTCGCGTCTCGAGTTGATCAGTCATATTGCTGACAAAAACGTTCATCTTGTGGAACGCAATATCGATGTACACATTCTGGCTATCCGAAAAAAGCTAGGAGAGCATGCCCATATCATTCAAACCATTCGAGGAGTGGGATATAAATGCAACGATTTAGCGTTTTAAAATCACGTTATTTTCAAAGGCTCTACCTAACTTTTCTAGCTTTTTTTCTCGTGGTAGGAACATGTATTATCCTCTTTGTCAACACCACTTTAGATACATCCATCAAAGAGCGCGAACTCAGTAACATGAAAGAGAAACTCTCTCTTCTCGAGCCACTGGCAACACAGATCTTTGCTAGTACCGATTATTCAGATGCTGAAATCATTTTTTCTAACACCTACAAATTCACAAAAATCCGTTTTACTCTCCTAGTACCACGAGGAGAGATCATAGCTGATTCCCACTCACTACCTGACACCACCGTTAATGGTTGGATATTGCCTGAAGTCACACAAGCCACAGAGCATGGCTGGGGTGTGACGGAACGGGTTGTGGATATTTTTGCTGAAAAAGCCCTCATCGTAGCTTTAGCTGTACGTCATCAAGATACAGTCACCGGCGTGATACGCGCAGAGTTGCCTCTTTCCACCATCAAAAATCTCTCCCTAGAAGTTCAAGAAACCGTGATTTGGATTGCTTTTATCAGTGCCTTACTGGCTTTCTGTTTTGGCTTCTTTATCACCCGTTCCTATGCTGAACCCATCTCCCAGATGGCTGATGTCTGCCAAGCCCTTCAAGCTGGAGATTATAGCCGTAAAGTCACCATGATTCCTCAAGATGAAATCGGCCAACTAGCCAACACTCTCAACAACTTATCAGAAAACATCCTCGAAAAAATCTCATCACTATCCCTAGAACGCGCTCAATTAAAAAGCATGTTAGCTTGTATGCAAGAAGGAATCATCTCTGTCTCCGATACCAAGACCATCCTCTTTTGTAACCTAGCTGCCTACAATCATCTTTCTTGCAACCCTGAAGATGATCTACGCGGTAAAGATATCACACACATTCCATCCCTCAGTACTCTTGCAGCTATTTATGAACGCGTGATCGGTGAAAAACACTTCAAAATCAAAGAATTCACCCAAAAAAGCCAAGATGGTGAAGATAAACATCTCAAAGTTTATGCCACATTTTACCAATCCCAGATTGATGAACCCCTCAAAGATAGTGCTTCTCAAAGTGGCGTGATGATCGTGATCAATAACCACACCGAAATCAAAAAACTCCAACAGATGCGCCGCGACTTTTTTGCTCATGTGTCCCATGAACTCAAAACCCCTTTAACCTCTATTCAAGGATACATCGACACCCTTCTCGATGGCGCAGCTGAAGATAGTCCAGCTATACGCCAACGTTTCCTCCATAAAATCCACAGCAATACCCAACGCCTCAGATCATTGGTGATGGATCTACTGGCCCTCTCTCGCATCGATAGCAAAACCCATACCCTCAACCTCAGACCCTTGCAATGGTTACCGGTTGTTCAAAAGGTCATTGAAGAACGAGAAAACGAATCCCATAAACGCCGTATCCACATTCACATCGAAAAAAAACACTCCCATGAACTTGTCATCGCTGATCATGAAAGCATGTTCACCATCCTCGATAACCTGCTCAGTAATGCCATCCGTTACTCCCCAGAAAACAGCAGCATCATCATCTCATTTCAAAAGATCAAAGGCTATATTGAGATACACGTACAAGATAACGGAGTAGGTATTGCCGCACGTCACCTCCCCCATATTTTTGATCGATTCTACAGAGTGGATAAAGCACGCAGCCGCAAAGAAGGTGGAACAGGCTTAGGATTATCCATTGTCCATTTACTTGCCAAAAAACTTGGCGGCCATGTGAGAGCTATAAGCAAACACCACCACGGATCTACTTTTATAGTCACGCTACCGCGTGCCTTCTAACTCAAAAGCCTAACCTGACTTCACGCCACCCCTTATGACCTCTTATAATGATCACTAACCTACTCGTTAAGCTCTGTAGTGCGGCTTTATTTTCATCGCCACAATATGACGATCTCTGCCAAGATTTTTTATAATCAAGATCAACTACCTACCTACTGTTGTTGAGGACCTAACCTTGAACTCATTGTTTTTACATACTCGCAAAATAAGCCACTGCAAAGCAAGCAAGCTCAAAGCACGTTGCTCATTTCACCATGGCAAGATACGGACGATGATAGGCTTGCAACAACGTTCTTTTTGTTTGCTTGCTTTATCTTTCTTGTTTTCTCTATGCTTTTCTTTTCTCTGTGCTGATGCCATCTTTTGGCAAACAGCACAAGCCATGAGCTTAGATGAACTGGATAACCTATCTAGCCGTTTTGAAGTACAACAATCCATCCTTTTGCCTTACAACTTACGCAACAAAAAAAACATCAAAGAGATCCTCTATGGCAACTCTCAAATGGGCTACTATGTGTCACAGAATTGGAGTGTCTCTGCAGGAACGCTCACACTCTTGTTTACACCACCCACCTATCATTACCCTATTTTTATCAAAGCCGTGAGTCGACAAGGAACAACCACCCAACTCATGACCTACAACGCCAAATCTCCTGTGCCTGCTATCTTTAAACGCATAACATTTCAACTGAGCAAAGGACCTCTCAGTGAGCCTTTTTACTTGATTAACGGGGCTCTGCCACGCCGTATCCTCCACGATCCTTCTTTTTCAAGCCTTGATCCAGAACTCTTTCGCAAAAATCACCACCGTTTCACATTTATTGTGGTGATCAATCGCTTTGGAGAAATTGTCTGGCTGCACGTACCTATTATCGGTGATGCACTTTTTTCGAGTTATCTTTCTGCAAAAAAAGTAGGTGATGGATTTTATGGCATGATGTTTGGCAAACATTCCGGCTACTTTGAAATCGTGAGACATAACGGCATCGTTGAACGACGTTTCTCTTCTAAAGATGCACAAACCCCTTTTGTGATGCATCACGACTTTGAAACCATCGCCTCTAAAAAACTCTATGCCGTTGGCAATGAAGTCAAAAATATGCACACCTACACCAAGTCTTCAAAAGATAAAAACACCACCTTTGTCACCGACACCATTATCGGTATCGATTTACTCAACCAATCAAGTCGCAAACTCTTAGGTTTTGACAAGTATTTTCACCCAGGCATCACCCCCTACACCACCGGTGATGCACCAGATGATAAAAAATTTGTTCTCTGGGGCCAGCCCAAAGCTGATGTGGACTTCCTTCATATCAACGCCGTGGATTACGTACCTAAAAAAGGAGTCCTCGTGAGTTTTCGTAATATCTCTAAAGTGGGCATGATCGACAATTCCTTTGATAAACTGCTCTGGACTCTCGGATCTGAAAAAGAAGACACGTACTATATCAGCAGCAAAGCCCATCAGTTCCACCACCAACACACCCCTATCATGCTCTCAGATAACTCTCTTTTATTATTTGATAACGCTATCACCACCAAAGAATCTCGAGTGGTAAAATATCAATTGAATCGTAAAAAAGGCAGAGCTCATATGACATGGGAATTCAAACCAACACCACAACTTTTTTCAAAAGATAGAAGCTCTGTCTATGTGCTATCCAATAACAATTATGGCATCTATTTTGTCAATCCTCGTAAAAAAAACCAAAAAGTCTCATCCATTCCTAACAAAGATATCTACATAGAAGTTAACCCACGTAACAACCAAGAAGTGGGACGGATGGAAATCACCTTCCCAGTAGCCTCTCCAGGCTACCGCATGCTGCCACTTGAAACCATGAGCAATGATCATCCATACCAAGGAGCACCCATCAAACAATCATGGCACAACACCCAACAAACACCCAAAGCTCAATAAATATCACAGACATTCTTATGATCACACAACCAACCACCACCTATGTTTTGCTAACCAAGATACCCACACGTATCAAGCCCATTTCATACCAACATACCCATGTCATATACTATGTGACATTCTGTATATATATTGCTCTTATCTCTTTTTCTATAACTGCATTACCACAAAAAGCTCATGCCATATTGCTTTCTGATATTGCTTATCATTCTTTTAAAAAAGACCTCCAAGATCATAAAAAACTCTACGAAGTTCTTTTAAATTCTTACGAAAAATCCTTTACCTCAGTACAGATTCATTACAAAAATCATACCTACAATATACCTTACAAAAAACACTCTTCTTCTCGCCTATCTCTAAAACTTCCTATTTTTTTTACCAAAAAAGATGCTCCTAAAGAAACCATCAAAATCATCGGCATCAACCAAAACAAACAAAGAATTTGGCAAAGACAGATTCTTCACCCAAGTATAGATACATCTTTGCTATCACCTCTAAGAGTTATTGAGCCTTTTCAAACCTTTAGGGGTCATATGGTATTTGCTGATGCCATTGAACGCCTAAGCCAGTACTTTGTAGAACCACAAGGCCAAGAAAACATCACTTTCATCCGCGCTGTAGATCATCAACTCCACACCGTTTTTATCCGTTTTATTGAAGATTTATCCACAAAAAAACCTATTTTTGAAGCCATTGGAGTTTATGCAAACTTTGAAAATCTTTACTATTTTACAAAAAAATATGCCGCACAACTCTCACTAACAAACACAAAGAAAACACACTTTGATATAGATATCTCCTGTCCTAATCGTCTATCACTTACACCACAAAACCAAGATACTGCTGGCAATGAAAACAATAAAAATAATGAAGAAAAACAGCTCTTTTACACCATAAGAAAAACTGACAACCAGCTTGAGCTGCAGTTCTATGCTGATAGTTGTGAGCCTGCATCTAGTAAACTAAAGACAACACACTTCATCAAACTACCTCACTCTCTTAAAGATCAGCTTAAAGAGCTCTCTATTTCAGCTTATAGCTTAGAAAAAGCACTGCATCAAGATGAGGTGTATTATCTGATACTTCTTAAAACCCAACCTGAACACAACTTTGTGCAAAAACATATCTCCGATGATTTTGCTCTTGTACTTACCAAACATTTTATTGTGGATGGGGTGATAGCTATGAAAAATCGCTATTACTCTCCTCGAAAAAATATCGCCTACTTTCACCAATTTCATGAATTTCTTAACTATTACAGCACACCCCTTTAAAAAACAGAAGACAGAAAAGAAAAAAAGAAAAGAGAAGATCATGCGTGTGGAATACAAATACTTGGTAACACAACAACGAGCCATGGAATTAGAAGATATCTTTCATCATATTCTGATACAAGATAGGCACTCTTTGAACAGTGCCTATTATGTCTCCTCTGTATACTATGACACTAAGGACTTAAGTTATTACCATGAAAAAATAGAAGGGGAATTCTTACATAGAAAAGCTCGACTCAGAACCTATTACTCTTCAGGCAAGAAAGGAGATAGCTATTTTGAAGTCAAGTATAAATATCATGATGATGGCTATAAACAGCGGATCAAAATAGACAAAAAAATGGCACAAACATCATTACTGCAACTAGGCCATGAAATGCAATCACACTATCCACAAATCACCTATATTCTTGGCAATGAGCCGATTTTTCCCATATGCCATGTGGGCTATAGACGCCAAGCTTATTACCTCAACATTCATCAACACACAGTGCGCATCAATATTGACTCTCATATCTGCTTACTTTCTGAGAATATGGAAAACAAAGATGATACCGATGACTTTATTTTTCCTAATCATCAAGCCATTGTAGAGGTTAAAATGCCACATAGAGGATTTTCAGAACATATCTCTGAACTACTGAAAATGATTGGCACACGTAGAGAGACCTTTTCTAAGTATATCTCTTGTCTGAATACATTTTACTCTCATTACAAAATGGAGACACCCAGTGAGTTTTGATTCCATCGTCTCAAGTTTATCTGTAGGGAGCTTTGGTAGTTTTGGACTACTAGATGTGGTGTTTGCTTTACTATTTCCTGCCATACTTTCCATCGCTGTGGTCTATACCTACCGAAAAATCCAAATACACAATAGCTACTCTCCAAGTTTTCTATTAGCTCTGTATATGCTTGCAGCACTATCAGGAGGAGTAACATTGTTTATCGGTGATAATATTGCCAGAGCTTTTGGACTCTTAGGAGCCATGTCTATTATCCGCTTTCGAAACGCTCTCAAAGAACCCATCGATGCTGTGTTTGTTTTATGGACACTTTCTTTAGGGATGGCTTCTGGTGCAGGATACTATCTTGCAGCTACCTGCTTTACCGTTATCGTCGCCATCATCGCCTTAGCTGTGAAGTATCTCGGCCTTGCTGACTTCGGCCCGCCTAAATCTATTATCAAAATCACTATGGACGGGGCTGCAAAAAACCTCTCACTTATAGAAAAAACCATGAACACCTATACCCGAGAATACCGGCTATTACATGAGCTGCATTCCCCAGAGCAAGGAACTCATACCAAAGTGTATACCTTTTTACCCAAAAAACATCTCAGTGTCCAAGACATCGAATCCAAAATAGCAAGCATATCAGGAGCTCACATCACCCATGCCATGTACCGCCCAGACAGACCAGCTGGACGAGTCATAGACTAAGAATCCTAAGCTTCAAACAAATCACTACCTAAATGACATATCATCACCTGTAGCTAGTAACTGAACTGATAGCTTATACTGATAGCTTATACTGATAGCTTATAAAGAACACCATGATCCATCTTTTGAGACATCCTAACTGGCACGTGATGTCTTGTTTGATCATCTTTGTAATGGGTTTATGGGTAAAAGGTGGTCGTGTTTTAAGCAAAGACTTGCCTCTTATCGGCACACCACCACGCACAGAAATAGAGGCCAAGTATGCATTGAATGCATCGTCACATCTTATAGCCATACAGCTCACCAACGCGGTCCATGGGCTTATCAAAGATGATCTTAAAAACATGAGCTTTGGAAAAGCTGCAGGTTGTGATCTCAAAATCGATCGTCGTCCCAAGTCCTTTGCTTTCCTCGATCATTATTTTGATACTCCCCAAGACCACCTTTACCGCAACGCGGCCTCTTATCGTGTGAGAATGCGTTGGAGCAGCTACCATAACTATCTCAGACACACCTTATTTGCATGGTCCTCTTTATTTCCTCCCACACGTTTAGAAATTCAAGCCAAAACCCATTACCGTACTGCCACACCTGGCGATCTTACAGAATTGATGAGCGAAGAAACCCGTCTGGAGTTCCGAAAAGAATCCTCTCCATTTAACACAGGTTTCCCCCTACCTCATCTTGCCCATATTGATATGGAAGATGCCATCACTTGGGCTCAAACCGGAACATATGAGCAACACCCTATCTATCCTCACTATGCCCTTACTCAATATCTCCATAACACCCTCAAAAAACCTCACTCTCATAACTACACCTTCAACAAACGTCTGAGCCTGCTCAATCAACGCCATCGTTTTCATCTCTCCTGCAAACATCCTCTCGGCTCAGGACCTAACCCCGATCAAGTCTTTATTATCACCATAGACCATGTGCATTGTCTTAAGGGATGTTGCGCTTATAAACATATGATTGAAATAGAAATTGAAAGAGAGCGCAATACATCCACATATCTTGATCAATTCAAGTCTTATGAAAACTCACAGATCCTCAAAGACCATCCTGTGGCAAAAAGAGCCTTTGACTATACACAAAAACTCCGTCATGCTTATATAGCTGATCATAGTCGTCTCAAACAACAGATCAGCAATATGATCACAAAAAACTCCATGAAGCCTCTAACCATGGCTTCAAAATATAGACGTTTTGGTTGCATCCAAAAGAACTCTGTTTTATCGCCAGATAGCTAACTTTATATATTCCATTACTCCATACACGTAATGACTCATTCATACTTTATACGTCATACATAAACATCACACCTTTTTACCTCATAGCTATATATTGATCCATGACTGACAGATATAAAACAGCACTCAAAGCTTCGCGCAAACATCTTTGGCATACCGATGTTTTGAATGTGTTTGCAGAACATCTGCAAACAACCACCCGTAACATTTACCAGTTTCTTGAAAACCAAGGCATCGATCATCTCGTTATAGGATCAGGCAAACAAGATTATTACCATCGTGATGATGTTTGTGTGCCTTTTCGAACACATCCTTTATTTAGCTATGTATGCCCTATGCCTGGACCTTACCATCTGATCCATTTTTCTCTGCCATACACCTCTCCTCATCTGATGTATTATGCACCTGATGATTTTTGGCACCTCACCCCAAAGCCCCAGGGGCATCCTTTATGGGAGATGTTTCAAGGTTATATTTGCACAGACATCACCTCCCGTTTTAGCCAGTTAGAAAAACAAGCATCCATTGAAACAAGCACGAGCAAAGTAGCTAGCAAAAAACGTTTGGTTTTTTTAGGACCAGAAACAGATGTACCAGATCATTACGAGCATAATCCCGAAGATGTAGAAAACTATTTTTCATGGCTACGTAGCCAAAAATCCACCTATGAAATCACCTGTCTTATGCGAGCTACTCAATCTGCTTTATATGGCCATGAAGCCTTGCAACGCGCATTTCTCCAAGAAACCTCGCTATCTCATCGCACTCCCACAGAACGCGATCTGTATTATCTGTACCAAATAGAAAGCCAGAGTATTGCCAGCGAATTTGCTTATCCGCCTATTATTGCCATTGATGAACACTGTGCCACCTTGCATTACGACCACTACAGCCATGATCCATCACACATGGCCACACACAAAGGTGTTAATCTGTTGGTTGATGCAGGCAGTACATGTTTTGGCTATAGCAGCGATATCTCACGTACCACCTTAAAACCTTATGCGTCTTCTCTACAAACCATTAGCGGCAAGTATATTGCCAAAAATGCCCATAACACCTTTGCTGAGATGCTCACACAACTCAAAACACTTCAACACGAGATCATCCAACTCATCAAACCTGATCTGCCTTTTAGCCATCTCCATGAATATTCTCTAAAAGGTGTGTACCGTATCCTCAAAGATGCTGAACTGATCAAAACACCTCACTCTTTGAGCGAAGCAGATACCATAACATGTGCACGCACATTTTATCCCCATGGCATAGGCCATATGCTCGGTCTTCAGGTTCATGATGTTTATGCTGAAGATCCCTATCAAGACACAAAACCTGCCTCAACAAGCTCCATTGACCCTTCAAAGACATCCGAACAAACGGTCAAAAAGCTACGCCCCAAACTACGTCCCTATAGTGTTTTCACCATTGAGCCAGGTATCTATTTTATAGAATCCTTAATAGACAAACTCAAAACCACTCATAAACATATTGCACTCAATGATGCGCTCATCACAGAAATGACCCCTCTTGGGGGAATGCGTGTGGAAGATAATATTTTCATTAATAAAGACAAAGCTGTCAATCTTACAACCCTCGCCCAAAACAAACCCAAAAAACTCTCACAGCCATAGCTCACAAACCATAGCTCATAAACCATAGCTCTATGTGTACAAACTTATCTGTACACAGCCCACATACATGACCACTTTCACCTACCATTTCCATATATATTCAGATACTATAGCCCTTAAGCTTGATTCTTCTATACAGCTAGACTCAGCATTCATTATGAATAGATAACAGAACATAGAACATAGAAAAAAAATCGATAGAGATAGATAACAGGTAACAGATAAACAAAAGAGCATAACAAACACAATAACCACAAGTAAGTTAATCTGTCATAGCTAGTCTGTCGTAGCTAGTCTGTCATAACTACTGTGCTTTCGATCTTCCATTAAAAAGCAAAATCATATACAACTTACATATGCCTATGCATATACCTGATTCAAAAGCCATTTGCGTAACACTGAGTAACACTTAAGAAAGTCAGACACACACTGTAATTTTTTATATAAACACCACATAGTCTTCTTTTGCTTACAAGTTGTTAACTTATAAAAGCATAAAAATATTCAACACACGCATCACACCTGGAGAATACATTTGAACTTAAGTGCTGTCATCGCTGCAGTTAGCCAAGACAAGAACCTCGATCGCAGCGTGATTATCGATGCTCTCGAACAAGCTATATTACATGCTGCTCAAAAGGACTTTGGTCCTGAAAGCGAGCTGGAAGTGGCTTACAACGAATCCACTGAAGAGATTGATCTTTTTCAATTTCGCACAGTTGTAGAAGAGGTTGAAGATAAAGATCTCCACCTCACTCTTGAAGAAGCTCAGAAACTCGATCCTGGCTCTGAAATGGGTGATTCCATTGGAGTACGCTTAGATACATCTCGTTTTGGCAGAATTGCTGCTCAAGCTGCTAAACAGATTATTATGCAAAAAGTCAATCAGGCTGAACGTCACAAAATCTACGAACGTTTTAAAGATCGTAAGGGTGAGATTCTTTCTGGTTACGTACGTCGTATTGAAAGACGTAATATCATTGTGGATCTCGGCCAAGTGGAGGCGGTTATTCCAGCAAGGGAGCAGCTATTTGGTGAGCGTTTTCGTGTCAAAGACCGTATTCAGGCATATGTTATCGATGTATCCTCTTCTCTCAAAGGGCCACAAATTATCCTGTCACGGGCTGTTAACGAATTTCTTGAAAAACTCTTTGAGCAAAATGTCACAGAAATCTATGATCAAATTGTAGAGATCATCTCTGTGGCAAGAGATCCTGGGCATCGTGCCAAAGTCGCGGTGTATTCTCGAGATTCCAGTGTTGATCCTGTGGGAGCATGTGTTGGCATGAAAGGTGCGCGCATTCAGATCATCGTCAATGAACTTGGCGGTGAAAAGATCGATGTGGTGCCATGGGATAACGATCCTGCAGTATTTGTGTGTGATGCCCTCTCTCCGGCTGTGGTGAGTAAAGTGATTGTGGATGAAGATAACCATAGTATGGAGATTATTGTCGCCGAAGACCAGCTCTCCTTAGCTATTGGACGTCGAGGCCAGAACGTACGGTTAGCTGCTCAGCTCACCGGTTGGAAGTTGGATATTAAAAGTGAAGTCAGTCTTGAAAAGCAAATGGAGAGCTTTAAAGCTATCCTTAGCTCCATTGAAGGACTCGGAGAAATGCATGCTGGCATCCTCATTAATGAAGACATCAAAACCCCTCAAGAACTCTCGCAAATTTCCACACGAGCACTCATAAGACTTCTCAATCTCGATGAAGAGGTTGCAGAGGCCATTATTGAAGCTGCTAAAACAAAAGCCCACGAGCTTTCTCAAACGACCACCACTGAAACTCAAGAATTCAGTGTCCAAGATACATCAGCTTCCCCTGATATGGTGGTGGATAATGAAAAAGAGCTACAAGCTAAACGCAAAAAAGAACGTATGGAGTTATTTCTCAAACTCAAAGGAGTGGGAGAAGCTACTGCTGATGCTTTAGCCAATGCTGGCTATGCCACCATTGGTGATCTCATCGCTGACAGCAACGATGAAATTGTTATGAAAACAGAGCTTCCTATTGCAGTGGTTAAAACTGTGATTATTGCTGCTGATAAATATATGCTAGAACATGCCTTAAGTTTAAACAAAGACAGCGAAAATGATGACCATGAAGATGGCCAAGAAGATGGAGACAATGTCCATGATTAGCTTGACTAGCACATCAACATGTAACTAACTTAACTTAATATAACTTAAATAATTTAAAATAAAACGAGCACATCAGCAGCATTTAACCCAGCACCTAACATATCCAGAATACCCAGAATTATACATAAACCTCTGCCTTAATGATCATATATCATATCAAGGGTTACAAGATCATACTAAGGTATGCGGGTATACAAGTATAACAACAGCATACTGGTGAGCATCAACACAATCACACAAACAACACATAACAATCGAGCTAGAATGCGTTGGCTTTTCGCCTCTTTTTTTATATAAAAAACCGCATTATTCTAAGACTTAGATATAAACGATAGATGATAAACACAATACAAAATTAAAAGGTAAAAATCTTAACACTTGACTATAAGGTTTACATGCTATGGGGTGATTTTGGCATCAATTGGTGATAAGGTATAGGCTTACTGAGAGACAGAGACCCCAGAATTTGTAAACCGCTACACAGACAGAATAGTTACACAGAATAGCTACACAGAATAGCTACACAGAATAGCTACACAGAATAGCTACACAGAACATTCACACACATTAATTACACACAAAAAAATAACTCTCATAACCTTCACATACTGCATTACTCACACATGACAACACCATCTTTCAGCCATCTATCCTTTTTTGTGCGTATCTCATTAAAACCATACTTAAAACCATAGGAATGGATGTATATGGATAATCTATCCATAACCGATCACACCTCTTTAATCCACTGTAACTGTAAAAAAGAATATTTATGAAGAAAATTCGTGTCTATGAACTAGCTCGCCAACTGGATATGGAAAGCCGTGTCTTAGTGGATAAAATCAAAGCTATGGGCATCTTTATATCCAATTATCAAAGTGCCTTAAGTGAATCTCAATGCCAAAGCATTAAAGAAAAACTTGCTGCTGCTGAAAAAAATCCTGCTGGGAAAAAAACGGTTATCATTCGTCGTCGCAAAAAAGCTGTTCCTGAAACAACTGCCAAAACAGCTACTGAAGATACATCTTCTGCGGCAAATCTTGAAACAGAACATGGTCTTGCAGCAGATAATACGGTAGATAATGCGGCAAATAATACAATAACGGCGGAAAGTAGCAACAACTTAGAAGACCATGAATCAAGCAGCCACAGCCAAGCACCAGAGAACTTAGACATACTAGATACAACAACAAACAAGAGTGATACAGATACTCAAGAAGAAAGCAGAGCTGATGATGCTGCCACAGCTACTTTGACTTCTGCATCTGAGCTATCTTCTGAGCTATCTTCTGAGCTTGCTCATCAACGAGCTCATCAACGAGCTCATCAACAAGCTCATCAACAAGCTGACCAACGAGCGAGCACAACTCAAGATGTGGACAATGCATCTGATCAAAATAGTGTGTCTCAACCTGATGGTAAAGATTCAGATGATGAGAGCACACGTTTTTCTAAAGTAGCCTTGACTTTAGCCCAAAAGCGTTCCAAACAGTCATCTGATTTGCAGGCTCCTTTGCCTTCAGCACGTATTATCCAAAAGTCTTCTCATGTCACGACACCTGCAACACCTGCAACAAATAATAACAAGGAAAACGAAGAGGGACAAACTGCTACCACCGCAAAACCTGCCACAGACGATAAACGCCGTGATAAGCGTGGCGTAGCTTATGAAAGTGATGCCCTCAAGCCAAAGAATCTTCAGAAAAAAGAGCGACGGGCCAATTACAACGCTCGTCTCTTGCTATCTAAAATTGATGATGATGAGCCATTTGTCGCTCCTACCCGAAGAAAGACTGTTTATTCTCCTGCGGGAGGAAGAGGACGTGATCACAAGCGTCGGCGGGATCTCAAAAAAACTCAGATCACCACTCCTAAGGCATCTTTGCGTGTCATTCACATGACAGACACCACCATGTCTGTGGGAGAACTAGCAAGACAGCTTTCCATGAAGGCTTCTGAACTCATCAAGCATTTGATGAAAGAGGGCATCATGGCTACTGTTAATCAGCATCTTGACAGTGATTCCATTGAGATTTTGGCAAGCAATTTTGGTTTTGAGGTAAAAGCTAAGTACAAAACTGTTGAAGAGCTTCTCAGTCGTCGCAAACCAGCAGAGGATAGCTATTATATACGTCCTCCCATTGTCACCTTAATGGGACATGTGGATCACGGTAAAACCTCCATTCTTGATGCTATTCGTAGCAGTGCTATTAGCGCTGATGAATCAGGGGGTATCACCCAGCATATTGGAGCTTACAGAGTCACTCACAACGATAAATCTATCACCTTCCTTGACACTCCCGGCCATGCTGCTTTTTCCAACATGCGTTTACGTGGTGCAAAGGTTACAGATATTGTCATTCTTGTGGTAGCAGCAGATGATGGGGTGATGCCACAAACGGAAGAAGCCATCAGTCATGCTAAAGATGCTGATGTATCAGTGATCGTTGCTTTAAGTAAAATCGATAAACCCAATCATAACCTTGATCGCATCTACACAGAATTAGCAGAAAAGGGTATTCAATCTGAAGAATGGGGAGGAGATCATCAGTTTGTTAAAGTCTCTGCTCTACAGAAAACCGGGTTAGTTGATCTCCTTGAGGCTATTCTTCTCCAAGCTGAACTTATGGAGCTGAAAGTCAGTGATGATATTGAAGCTCGTGGGGTGATTATTGAATCACATCTTGACAAAGGACGAGGTCCCATTGCCACCATTATGGTAAGTGAGGGAGTCTTCCGGGTGGGTGATATGGTGGTGGCTGGAACAGCGAGTGGTCGTATTCGTTCCATGGCAAATGATCAAGGTAAAAAAGTTGCCAAAGCCACTCCTTCAATGCCTGTAGAAATTGTCGGGCTCAACGAGTTGCCCATGGTGGGTGATATGGTTGATGCGGTCAAAGATCACGAAACGGCTAAATCTGTGATATCGCAAAGAAACACAGAACTAGCCAAAAAACAGCTCGGCTCAGCTACTCTTACCAGTCTTGAAGATCTCGTGGCTAAGGTGGAAAGTGATAAAATTCTTGCTCTTCCGTGCATTATCAAAGCTGACACTCAAGGATCTCTACAAGCCATTTGTGAATCTTTAACGGATATCAAATCCGAAAAAATCAAAGCTCAAATCGTACATAGCGGTGTAGGTGGTATCAATGATTCTGATATCAGTCTTGCCCAAACCAGTGGCTCGGTGATTTTTGGCTTCAATGTACGTACGACTTCTAACAGTCTTACATTTGCTGAAAACAGCCGTGTTGTGATCCAATATTTCAGCATCATCTATGATCTCATCGATGCTGCCCGTAATCTTATGTTAGGATCTTTACCTCCTGTTCAAAATGAGGTGGTGATTGGTCGTGCTGATGTGCGCAAGCCTATCAGTGTTCCAAAAATAGGACTAGTAGCAGGCTCGGCAGTGATGGATGGAAAAATCACGCGTCATTGCATGCTCCGACTAATACGTGATGATGTAGTGGTTTATACGGGAAAGATTGGCTCTTTAAGACGTTTCAAAGATGATGTCAAAGAGGTGGGATCAGGTTACGAGTGTGGGATCAGTTTTGAAAACTATAACGATATTCGCGAAGGCGATATCCTCGAGGCCTTTAAAATCGAAGAGCTACAAGCCACTCTATAACAGCGCTTTTACCATGACTAAACGCAGACAACATCAAATCGCTGGCCGTATCCATAACGTTCTCTCACAATCTCTTACCACACATTGTCGAGACCAGCGGCTGGGTAACATTTGGCTCACAGCTGTGGAGGTCAGTGCGGATTTGACTATCTGCAAGATCTATTTCCGGCTCCGCGAAGAGCCTGTATCGATCAAACCAGCCTCTACCAAAGAACATATCGATGCTGATCTTAGCAGCACAGAAAAACAACAACGCATCGATGATGCCTTAGGGGCTTTACGCCATAGCCAAGGTTTTTTACGTTCTCAGCTAGCCCAAGAGATCCATATCAAGCGCATACCTCAGCTCCACTTTTATTATGACTCATCTCCTGAGCGTGGCCAAAGAATTATGGAGCTAATTGCTAAAAGCTGAGGCATGTGACTTTTTTCTGTGTGTTCTTTTCTCTTTTCTGTGTGTTCTTTTCTCTTTTCTATAATCACTCTCCTCACATTCATTGCCAAAGAAGCCAAAAATGAGCAGTCAGTACAATGGTATATTGCCTATTTATAAGCCACCCGGGATGATTTCTAAGGATGTATCACGCAAGATCAGCAAGCTCTTTTCTACCCCCATACCCATTGGCCATATTGGCACTCTTGATCCCATAGCTGAGGGGGTTTTACCTCTGATACTGGGCAAAGCCACTCGACTTCACGATCACTTACTCAACAGTACCAAAATCTATGAAATGACACTGACATTTGGCTACACCACCGATACTCTTGATAGCAGTGGTACTGTGCTCAAGCATTGTGATTATCCTTGCCCAAGCG
This sequence comes from Proteobacteria bacterium bin106, assembly GCA_002238945.1. Lineage (GTDB taxonomy): Bacteria > Bdellovibrionota_B > Oligoflexia > Oligoflexales > Bin106 > Bin106. Next base: position 26,633 of record MPNI01000014.1, read on the forward strand.
TAGATGCTATTAAAAATGTGCTAACGAGTTTCCTTGGAAAAAGCCAACAAACCCCACCGCTTTACTCAGCCATCAAATACCGTGGTAAGCCATTGTATGCTTATGCTCGCAAGGGCTGTGGTGATCTTGTGGATCGTGATCTTTTAGCTCGCCCTATCCATATCCATCGTATATCTCTTCTAAAAACCACCTGGCAAGCCTCTGATAGACGAAAGCTCACATCCATTGATGTATCCCTATCATGCTCTAAGGGAACCTATATCCGAGTGTTATGTGACGATATTGCCAAAAAACTTTCCACTTTAGGTGTGATGAGTTCTCTTAAACGCCTTCAAACCGCCGGTATCTCTGCTGATCAATGCATCCCACTGGATAGCATTTTATCTGATCCAGAAACCATATCTCAGCATCTTATAGCCATGAAAGATATGCCTCTTAACTTAGCAAGAATAACTGTTTCCGATAGTGAGCAGCAAAAACTCAGTCATGGACAGCTCTTATGTTTTGAAGAAGCTGTGCTTAAAGATCGCACCGATATAGTTGCTGGCTTGCAAACAAAATGTCTTAGTCATAAATACGATAACAAACTATCCAACAGGATGGTTTTAGTGGTAAGCTGTTATGGTGATATTTTAAGCTTAGGACTACTTTCCTGTGATCACCACAACGTGTCATCAACAGGTTTTCCTGCAACTGTATATCTTCGTCAAAAACGAGCACTTCTGTGAGCACATATCCAAAACACAATCAGCCAGAGCCTCAGCAACAAAAGCCTCAGCAACAAAAGCCTCAACAATATCAGCAATATGAACCACGGCTATTTTCAAGTGAATCGGTGAGTGCTGGACATCCAGATAAGATGGCTGATCAGATATCCGATGCTATCCTTGATGAACTGCTCAGACAGGATCCTTATTCACGTGTTGCCTGTGAGACCTTACTGAAATCTGATCTTGTGGTGGTTGCTGGAGAAATATCTTCACAAGCCACTATCGATGTGGAAAATATTGTTCGTCAAACGATTTTAGATATTGGCTACGATGATAGCAAATACGGCATCGATGGCCGTAAATGTCGAGTGATTCAAGCCATCGACCAACAATCTGCCGATATTGCCATCGGTATCAATGAAGGTGAAGGTATTTTTAGTGATCAAGGTGCTGGAGATCAAGGGCTGATGTTTGGTTTTGCTTGTGATGAAACACCGCAACTCATGCCTGCTCCCATTTACTATGCCCATAAGCTACTCAAAAAACTGCGCCAAGCTTACGAGCAACGCCAAGTGCCTTGGCTTCGAGCCGATGCTAAAAGCCAAGTAACCATCAATTATAGTCCTGATCATTCCGTATTAAGTGTGCCTTGTGTGGTGCTTTCCACCCAACACGATCCTGGAATAAAACACCAAGAGATCCAAGACTTTGTTATCGAAGAGATCATTAAAAAAACCATCCCCCACGATTATCTGAAAAAGTGCTCCTACTTGATCAATCCCACAGGACAATTTGTTGTGGGAGGTCCTTTAGGTGACACCGGACTCACTGGGCGTAAAATCATTGTAGATACCTACGGAGGACAAGGAGGACATGGAGGAGGAGCTTTTTCTGGTAAGGATCCCACTAAGGTTGATCGATCAGCAGCTTATATGGTACGCTATATAGCTAAAAACATGGTGGCCAGTGGCATTGTTAAAAGATGCCTGATTCAAGTAGCTTATGCCATTGGTGTTCCTGAACCGGTGAGTATCTGGATTGATGACTATGGAACAGCAAAATGCCCACCTCGAGAACTTAAAGAAATCGTCCTCCAACATTTCTCTTTAAAGCCGAAAGATATTATCGAACACTTACAACTTAGACGGCCTATATACCAAAAAACCGCAACTTATGGACATTTTGGCCAAGAAGGATTTCCTTGGGAAGAGACCAACAAAACCTCCTGTTTTCATTGATATATTCCTATAACAACTCTTTTTTCACTATGATATGAAGTGTAATATCATATGAAGTGCAACATTTACTTTTTGACTCACCGATGCTTAACCATCACTATCACCATGAAACCAGGATGTTCATCCACAAAGGAGAAAAACGATAGTGGCTCAAAAACACAGAAATAAGCGCATTATTCTTGTTAATCGCGACTTACAGTTCCGTTACGCAAAGATTGCTTTTTTGTTAGGGCTTGCCTCAACTGTGTTAAGCGCTATGATTGTTGTCTACCCTCTATTTGCTTTTGAAATCTTACGCATTCCTAAATTCTTACCCACTCCTGTCCTAGCTGGAATGGTATTTGCTGCCGTACTGAATTTAGCCTTTATTCTTTACTTTTCTATTATCATCACACATCGCATTGCCGGTCCTATGTTCACTTTATCCCGTGAATTTGCAGAAATGAGCCAAGGAATATTCGGACGCAATCTTTCAGCAAGAAAAACGGATGATTTACGCTATCTTATTCGATGTTACAACGATATGTCTCTGTGTCTAAAAAACATCTCACTAGATGACCAAGAAGAGCTTGATAAACTACACAAACAAGCTCAAGAACTCCACAGTAGTCTCCAGAAATGGGATACCGCGGCAAGCAAGGATGATGATAAAAACCCTCAGAAAAATCTTTCTAACCAAGACCAAGCTCAAAAGCTTGCAGAAAACATCTTAAATCTTAAGATGAGCATCCAGCGACGCACCAACGGTCAGGAAATACCCAAATGATATCCTATCTCAAGGGAACGGTGGTGTGTCGAGATACGGAGAGCGTTGTTGTGGATGTTCAGGGAGTGGGATATGGCGTTTTTCTCACCACCCAAGGCTTAGCTTTGTCGCCTCCTCATGCTGAAACAGAACGCATTTTTTGGATTCACACCCACACCAACCAAGACCAGCTCAAGCTTTTTGGTTTTCTTTCTTACCAAGAAAGGGTTTATTTTAGCCTCCTTTTAGGACTTACGAGCGTAGGTCCTAAGCTCGCACTAGCAGTGTTATCAGCGCTTAACCCTAAAGATATCTATAACTGTGCTCAAAGCAAAGACTATACAACTTTGCAATCCGTTCCAGGTATTGGACGTAAGAAAGCAGAAAGAATCGTTCTTGAGCTTTCCACAAAAATTGAAAAACTTCCCACACTCCTCGCTTATTCCACACCCAACTCCGCCACACTCCCTCTTGCAACAAACATCATAAGCCCTGACAGCCAAAATATCCCTTCCAGCGAAGATCATCCCCAAGGTAAGATCATTAGGGATGTGCGTAGTGCGCTGAAAAATCTTAGCTATTCTCAAAGTGAAATTGACCAAGCTTTACACAACAGTTTCAAACAAGATAATCATCCAGAAGATATAAACTTTGATACACTTTTTAAACAATGCATTGACTATCTTCATCAGTTCAGCCGCTTAAAGTAACGAGATATCTCTTGTAACTTACACCATGTGATCATAGAAAAACGAGAACCATGAATTCTTCTCCATCTGCAAATCTCCATCCTCCCAAAACACTTATCAGTACCTCTTGCCATGCAGGGGATAGTGAAAGAGAGAGTGAAAAATCCCTTCGTCCATTAAGTTTTGCTGATTTTCCCGGCCAAGAAACCCTTAAAAACAACCTAGCGGTGTATGTACAAGCAAGCAAAATACGTAATACCACGTTAGATCATGTATTATTACACGGCCCTCCAGGACTTGGAAAAACCACATTAGCTCATATTATTGCCCAAGAGCTTGAGGTGCCCTTTTATGCCACTTCAGGACCTGCCATCGAAAAGCCTCGAGATCTTGTGGGGGTCTTAACGGGACTTGAAGATAATAGTGTGTTATTTATCGATGAAATCCATCGTCTTTTTATTCAAGCCGAAGAAATACTCTACACAGCCATGGAAGATTTTTCCGTGGATCTCATTGTGGGAGAAGGTGGTTCAGCTCGCTCAGTGCGCATCTCTGTACCTCCTTTTACTTTAGTAGGTGCCACCACCAAAGCAGCCATGCTCTCAAAACCGTTACTGTCACGATTTGGTATCCAAGAAAAACTTGATTATTATGACTTAGCCTCCATTGAAGCTATCATTCAGCGCAGTGCTCATGTTTTAGGTATTCATATTCATAAAAAGAGTTTAAAACGTCTTGCTGAATGTTCACGTGGTACCCCGCGCGTAGCCATTCGCTTTCTCAAACGTGTGTGGGATTTTGCAGAAGTCCATACACAAGGAGAAATCACCGAAGATATCACCAATTCTGCACTCACCCAACTCGGTATTCGTCAAGGATCTGGACTGAGCCACATCGATATCACCATCCTTCAAGTGATCAAACAACGCTACAATGGAGGACCGGTGGGAATTGAGGCCATAGCTATGGCTATGGGAGAAGAAGCAGCCACCATAGAAGATGTTTATGAACCTTATTTGGTTTTTTGCGGCTACCTCGTTCGCACGCCAAGAGGACGCGTCTTATCAGATAGCGGCAAAGCCTTGCTTAGCTCTTCACAATAAAGTAGTGATCATGATCTTCAAGCTTATGATCATAGGCGTGTTATCAGCACCCAACACATCGTGCTAACTAACGGATTCATGATCTACCATAAAATCAAAGTCTGTAACATGAATGACTTTTTCAATGGATAAAAACACTTAAACGCTGGATATGTTTCCTATCTATCGCCTAAACTATCTATCGCCTAAACTATCTATCGCCTAAACTAGGTCTACTGCTATTTCTAGGGCTTCGAGGATGATGATGGCCACTTATTTGCCTCTTATTGCGTCCCAAACCAAATATATCATTGATCTTTTGCCATGTTTGGTTATTGATTCCGAGAACAGAATCATGACTTTCAGGCCTTCTTTGAATATTTGGATACCCTATATAGTCAGCATTCTCAGATAAATACAACATATACCTACTAAAGCGCATATCTTGCCTTGCAATATAATCATCTAATTCCTCTTGAGATTTAAAAGAAGGCATATAATATTGGACTTCTAAATCATTCATAGGAATAATTTGTAGAACCATAGAAAAAAACACCATCTTTTGTTTTTTTGTAGTCAACTTTCTTGTTAAATATTGCATAACATTGCTTTGAAATCTTCTAAATTTATTCACATCAAAATTATAATTTAAACGTTTAATCAGATAATCCGCTTCATCATCAGTCAATTTTTGGATAATGGTGGTGCATGCTCGCATATATGACTGAAAAGAAGAAAAAAAGTAAGGATAAGATGACGATGAAGAAGATATCATATCTCTTTGCAAAAGACCTTGAAGAAATTGTTTATGAATACGATCATCTATGGCGCGTTCACCTTCTACAGATAGTACTTGGTTATCTATATAACGATTATCCACCACTTTTATGGCACCTAACAAGCGTTTTAAAAAGATATACCTCTCTGTATCTGAACTCAAACTATCAAAAAAAGACAAGCTAAAATCATAAAACTCATCCAAGCGCTCTGGATCTGCACCAATAGCTAACGCTGTGCTGATCAACTTAAAATAAGACATCTTTTCAAAGTCTTCTTGCAAAGCAGCATATACTTGCTCTAAATCAGTTGTATCAGGTTGTTCATGATCCACGGACTTGTTATCTACAAATGTGTTATCTAAGAAATGGCTATCATGTCCATGTGCTTCTAACACATAATCTTGGTTAGATACTCCCTCTTGTTTTGTATAAACATCATTATTATAAACTTGCAATACTTTGCGATAATGACTGGCAATCTGATCAGGATCACCCAGCACTTCAAGTTGCGATGTGTGAAGATAAGGCATATGGAAATGAGAATAGATAAAATGACTGACTTGCTTAGGATTTTGCAAATAACCCTGCAAAAAATCATACCATATTTTCAATTTTTCTTTATCTCTAAAATCAGCATGCGTATACCAATCTTCTTGAAAAACAACAGGACTTCTCCTAAGAGCTTTCAAAAGACGCCACTGATCTGCATAAATTTTATCTGCCTGTACATAATCTCTTTGCAATCCCATAAATGCTATATGGAAAATATCACCGATATAGATCAAGAATTTGCGTGCTTTATCTTCTGAAATATGCAACTTCATCACAGCTACATTAAGTAGCACCGAAATCTTATCCTCTCCCATCAAGACAAAATATCTAGCCAACTCTCTTTGCTGATCATTGACAAAAACATCTGCAGAAAAAACCTCAGTTAAAGTCTCCTGTAAAACCTCAAGATCATGTGCATAAATATGCCATTTAGTAGCAATATCTTCCAATTGAGCAGGTAAAAATACACCATTAAAAACAGTTTTGGGAGCACTTTTTTGTTTTGGGAGTGGTGGTGTTTTGTGATGTAGATACCGTTCAGGTGATGTATCATGATCCTTGCTAGTACCACTATGATAAATGATGTAATCATGAAATCTTTTTACAATATTGTATTTGATTTGATCTGTTTGCCCCTTGCCCATACCAATCCTTTTGGCTAATTTATCACGAGACATATAATCAAGCCCAAGAGTATGGGACATGAAAACAAATTTCTCAGTGTTATCCGTCAAACGATAATGAACAAAATCAAAAACGATCTTTTTGGGAGCATCCAAAGAGAGGTCTCCATAACCTTTCTTTTTAAAGACAAAAGAGACTTTGTTATCTATGGTTGATTGAGGTATATAACGCAATTCTTCCATCAACTCTTGTAAATCCCGTTCCAAAAAAGCAGCTGTCTCTTCAGGACTGCTTAAAAGACTATCTTCTGATTGAGAAACAGAAGATTCATCAGACTCGTTAGCCATCATAAACGGAATTTTTTGTGGAGAACGTGGAGATCGTGGAGATCGTGGAGAACTACCCTGTATCAAATCTTCATCTAAAGATCCATGGGAAGAATCTGTTATGTCATGATGTAAACCACCTGTAAAACCACGTTTTGCAAACAAAACATCAGCACCCTTGCTGTCCAAAGACATGACATCCCATAATTTATGAGCTGTATATACTCCTAATAAAGACACACCAACCCACTTAGCTGATTTCAACAGACCCAAAAAATGAGCACCACCAGACCACCTAGCAGCCAGTCCAGTTGGTCTGGCGGCTGCTACAGGCCATGCTGTAGCTAAAGCTCCTAAAGATGATCCTACCAAAACAGAGCTGTTATTAAGCACGTACTCTTGTCCCATAGCTTCCTGTCCCATAGCTTCTTGCCCCATAGCTGGGCGAGAATTCATGCCCACAAACAACATAACCACAGCACATAGCCAAGACCACCTAAAATGCCGAACACGATGGCCACTCATGACACGATCTAATCGATCAGCTAAAAAGAAAAAACAAAACAAGGGATCACCTAAAATACATTGATACATATTTCATATTATGTGATGGAACATACCATAAACGACACTACTTCCTTAATCACACACCTGAAACACAAACACAGAACCATATGTAAAAAACACTCTTCAACAACCATTCGCACAAAAACCTAAGAAGCTCACAGAAAAAACATAACAACCTTTGCTTTTTTCTATAAAAAATATACTATTTCTCAAAATAAACCGTCTAACTTAGATGACTCACACTATTTGCTGCCAGATTGCTACGAGATTCCACAACTTAAAAGTAACTCAAAGGATCAAAAACCCAGATACCCCAAATACATAGGCGTGATATAGTACACAGTAATCATCATCACATCAAGTAAAGCCTTATATTATTTCCTAGCTGTACAACTAGCCCATACAACTAGCCCATACAACTAGCCTACTTCTCTATCTATTAGCACCTATACCGCCCTGCCGTACCACACAATATGAAGCGACTCACTCTATTTTTTTCTCTACGATTATCCACAGTTATGTGCAGCTACATGTATGACATCACCATAAAATCAACTTACCTTCTTATAGTTGCACTCATGTGTAGCTACTGCAGACACAACGATACTGTCTTTGCGGCACCACCGAAGATTCAGACAGCAAACATCACCACACTCACAGGTGTGTTGAAGCGTTACTCTCATGGAAATATACCAGAAGTCCGGTTGCTTATAGACGATAAAGACAAAGAAGATGAAACCATACAACTGTGTGAAAAATCGCACACCAAAAGGCTCTTTTCTTATGGCAACTTTACAGTCAAGCTCCACGGTATCATGAAACCAGCCGGTTGTTTTCAACTCAGAGATATAACATTTCTGAAAACACCCCAAAATAGAGAAGCTATCTCAGGAAAGCTTGTGGATAAGACCAGCTATTTTGTCTTAAAGCCCCTATCAACTGAAGACACAAACATCTACAAATTCTACACCATCAGCCCATCCATGAGGACTTACCTTAGAAACAACCAAACTCTGATTATATCTGTGGTCAAAGATATCAAAGATAACAGCTATTACAAAGTCACGGAGATCTATTCATATCCCAACCTCAACCTAACTCAAACCTCTCAAAAAGCCTCACCTTCAGCTAGAGGCACAAACAAAAAGCCAGCCCCTAAACCACAAAAACCATAAGGGCTAGCTTTCAACATGTAAAGATGGTCTCTTTACAGATCAGGCTCAACCCATTCAAGATTCTCATAGTCATGAAGATGGATATCTTGGAAATACCTACTACCCACGCTGTAATCAGATCCTTCATGCCATGCTGTTCCTAAATGTATGCCCACATAGCTATTGTCTGCATTTAACAATGGCGATCCCAAAGCTATATCAGGCAAAGAAACGTCATAGAAAAAAAGGTTTTTGACAACAAACAACTCTATGTCTTCACCCATCTGATACCAGACTGGCTTATAAGAACGAGACAGAAAGGCTAACTGAGTGGCATCAGAATACCCTTGCTCTAAGTATTCTGGTAACATCTTTTCTGAATAAAAGTAAGCCACCTGTTTTTCAGGCATATAGCTTTCAAGAGACACAGAGTAATGCCGCTTTTTACCCTTTTTCGATCTCACACTAAAGATATAGTTCACATGATACTCATCTTCTTGACTGCCATAAGTGACATTGTTGCTATCACGACTTGCACCGAGCACACAAGACAAGGCACTCACAATCCACTGACTGGCAATAGCAAAAGCACTACAATGAGACTCACTAGCAGATAAAGACAACAAGCCCACTGCCTGTTGCACCTCTTTATCTGTTTTTTGAGTTGCAGCATAAAGAAAAGATGTGGTAGAGAAAAGATAGAAACATACAACAAAGCACGCACATAGGCCTCGAACATTCTTCATAACTTCGTTCTTCATAACGTAAAGATCCTTTTCATTTTTTCAGTTTCATAAAAATTCACAACATCACACTCATCACAACATCACCTCACTAACACCTGCCAGCGATCACAACAGCCAGTCAAGAAAGCGCTTAGGCAGTCAATGAGTGGACTATGGTGGCTTACTTACGCAAATGATAGAAGTGACATTTAAATCATTGAATTATATCAATCAGTTATGCACAGCTCTGATAGGTTTTAGTCAAGACATATCACCTTCACAACCCATAGCAGAGGAAAACTCCATGGATGCTCGTTAACATGGCTTGCACATTTAGCTCACAAATATTAAAAATATACCTGTAAACTACTCTTTTCATTTTATGTATTCTTTGTCATGCTACTCTGGCAAACCGTTGGACACACTGTAAATTCTCATCCATCTCTATACCTTCCACTTGAAGTACACAGACCATAAAACATCCGGCAGCAACATTATGAACAACACAAACAACGGAGATATAGCTTCTCCAAAAGAGGAGTCGTGTTTGAATATTATGTATTTTATCAATCACGGCCGTGTTCGATCTCTTAAATTTCTTCCATGGCAATGGAAAGGACTAGCAGGCCTATTGATCATACTTGTCCTCTGGTTAGCTGTAAGTTCCATTTGGATTTACCGTACTTCTCAGTCACTGATAGTCACAAAAGAGCGCCTAGCTGCATCTCAACAAGCTGTCTTTGACTACCAAGAACGCCACAGCAAAGTTTATGAACAAGTGTATCCAGATCTGCATGCTCCTGAGAATGTTTCATATCCATTTGAGACTTCTACCACTCCTGATACCCAAAACAACCTTAACCAACAACCTTCCAAACAAGAAAGCAATGGAACAAACTTGGAAAATCGACCTCGAGTTAACAGCTCTAAAGAGAAAAAAAACACCACAAGTACTGTTGCACCTTCTCCAACACCCTCTGGTAAAAAACACAACTCCTTACCTTCTTCATCCTCTTCTTTGCCTCCTTCTTCACAACGTCGTTAATCATGATAAATTCATCTAGATCAAAAGCCTAAAAACCATTACACTTAAGTGTATAGTTCTCCATATTCGCTACATAACCACTTCATATATCCATAACAAACAAACACATGTACACAACAAGCCCGCATAAATAAGCCACAACGATCGATATATGACAGCTATATGACAAGAACCATACCAAGACAGATAAGAAAGAAAAAAGATAATAAAAATAGATACACAGCCAACCCTAGCTACTAGCGCTACTAGCTATATAAAATAAAAAACTATGTAAAAAGCTATATAACAAGCTATATAACAAAGAATAAAACAGCCAAAGAAAGCGAATACTGCCTCTAACATCATTTTTGGTGAGGTTACAATGCTTTTGCTAAACACAATACTGCACGGCTCATCGATTAAAACACGATCCATTGCAGCATGTGTTGCACTTTCAGCATCTGGATATTTCATTGGGGGATGTGCAGGAAATCTGTGGCAACAACCTTGGCAACTCGAAGTACACACAACCGATCATTTGGGTAATAGCATTGCCGAAGTCACTATACAGCTCTCAGGAGTAGACTTAGGCAAAAGCGATGAAGAAGGCATATTTCGCCATACCCTCCACATTAATGGTACTAAGCCTCTACGCCTTTACGCTCACCTAACAAGTACCGATTACTACTACGCCCCTTATATCAAAACCTTCACCATTGCCAAACCCTCCACTCCCTCAAATAACTTTTTGTCCTTCTTGACAACGTCCAACAAAGACATCTCAAGCAACAACTCTCAGCAAGAACAAAAACTCACTTTCAATGCTGTCTTGCATAGAATCCCTAAACAAACCACAGCTAAGCAAACATCTGCTTCAGATCATAAATCTCAGCTTGGAAAAAATATACGTAACACCACAAGATCACCGCCAACACCATCTTCTCAAAAGAAACAAGATAATGTAGTTATTGCAAAACCCATCACAACCCTACCTTCTACTCTCAAACCCACAGTCCTTTACACTGAACAATCTCCCAAACAGCCACAGTCATTGGACGGTACTGTTGAGCGTGTCACAAAAAAGACGAACAAGGCGAGCAAGGAAAACCAAAGCGCTCTCCCATCTTCTATCGATCAAAAAGAAGATCGAAATTTTCCTTCTAACGATGCTCAGCCAGCAGAACACCCTTCTGATATCTCACCTCCATCAGACCGTGATGACATAGCCACCACATCACCACCACCACAAGATCCTGCAAAGATCCACAAACCTGACACAAACCACAAAAAACCTACAGCTGCAAAAAAGCCACCACCACAGAGCAAAACCAAGATCAAGACAACTGCTATCTCACCTTCTTCAAAGAAGGCCTTAAAAGCTTCAAGAAAGACTATACAAAAAACAGGTTTTTTTCTTGAAGTACTAGCTCGGAGCCCATCAAAGCAAAAAAAACACTTTCCTCTCTCAGCAGTGGATATTTATCTTGGCTATCAACACAGCATCGAAAAACTCTGTGTAACGTCTCACATAGGAACGTGTGAGTTTCGCAGGCTTAAACAAAATTTTGGCAGAGTCGTGACCATTATTGCTAAGAAAAAAGGTTATCGTAGCATTATTCGCAAAGTCCAAATCTCTCCTACCACACAACTCAACATGGTTATGCAGCCTGGAAACAGCTTTGATATCATCGCTTTACTTCCACAAAAAACATCTGTTCAAGGACTTGCAGATGCAGAAGTATGGTTAGGACAACAAAGGTTAGGACAAACCAATTCCTTTGGGCATTTTTCATATACTCCCACCTCTTCACATCCACCTTCACTTGTACTCACTATCAAAAGCCCTTCAGCTATTCCTTCTGAACAAACCATCACTGTAAATAGCCAAGATGTCAGCATTTTACCATTTGCCTTAAGTAGCCCTCTTAGCCATAAAGTTGTGATTCTGCCTCCAAAAGTACCAGAAACCCCACACCAACAAGCCAGCTCTATGACAGAGCTGCTTAACTCCATAAACCGCAGCACCATTCATCATTTTTTTCGTCAAAGAGGCTTTTCTCGTATCGGCTACTCCTTTGCCACAAACGTATCGCAACTCTTTGGATTAAACGAACTCAGAGAACGAGGTTTCTATAACACAGAGCTTGAACAGTGGACATCATGGCTGCTAGGTACCTATATTTATCCCGCACAAGACGAAGGAGATTTACCAGCCATCATAGATATGAATCTCTATAATTCTAAAGGCACCGTTATAGCCAATGCTTCCAGCAAGTGGCGTGAAAACAAAACACCGAGTAACTTACTCGAACTTCTTCCCTCATTGATCACATCCCTTAATTCACAACTCACTATGGAAGCAGCTATAACCAAAACACAAACCAATCATGCATGGCTCAATATCACTCCATCCCAAACAGAACACCTTTCTGAAAATTCACTCACAGAACCACTGGCACCCATAAAAGTTTGGAGATGGGAAAGCAACCCATCACAAAGAGGACTGTTAAATCTTTCACACATCGCAAACCTTGCTCCTAAGCTAGGAACTGATAACACAGATGACCGTAGAATTCGTGCTGAAATACTCTCTTCAAAAATCCCCCTACAACCGGGAGATTTGATAGAAATCATTCCCCCTCGCTCTCCTCTCTACAACCATGTAACAGCCAAAAGCTCTTTTCACTCCCTTGCCCATATACGTGTAACCTCACAACAACGCCCCTTAAAAGGTGTTATGGTTTTTAAAGATCATACTCAATGGATTGGTACCACAGATCACAAAGGGGCTTTTTTAGCTCACCAAAAAATGCTTTCTAAGCCATTGCACCTGGAGTTTCGAAAGCCTGGCTACAAACGTTTTGAAAAAACCATCACCCTATCAGCCAAGCAAGAAGCAATGGTGTATATGGAACGATCCCATAGCTATATCACGATTCATTCCAAACCCAGCGGCCAAGATGTAATCTTTAATAATACCTCGATGGGTAAGACACCACTTTCTTTGAATATCCACAACAGCTCTTTGAAAAAATCCAACCCTCCTCCAAAACTCACTATCGGCGGAGGCGATGGCTACAAAAAACGTCATCTCCACCTCTCACCATCACGTATTTTCACCGAATACACCGGAGCTCGTACCATCATCCTTGAAAAGGATTATCTATCACAATTCTTTAGCCAAAATCCCAAAGACCCTCAAAAAGCCTTAACCATCTTAAACCAGATCTTACCCTCCCACTCCGACTACCCCCAAGCTATTCACCTCAAAGCACTCACCTATTTTCAACTCAATCAACACCGCACATCTCTTAGCATATGGAAACAGCTTTTTTCTTTAAAAAACATCGCCCGTCAGGTTGCACTGCAACAAAGCCACCTCTATGCAGGCCTCTGTGCATTTCATCTAGCAGAAGTCCAAGATCAACAACGAATGTTTCATAAAAGCTTTAAGCTCTACCGTGATACAGTAAGGCATTTCAAACAATCAGCGAAAATCGGAAGCCTGCCTTATGATCTCGATCTAAAACTCGCCTATCATTGGGCACTTTCAGAACACCGCATGGCGTTGATCAATGAAAATAAAGAGCTGCTACAAAGTGCCCAAAATCGCTGGAGCATCTTCTTAACCATGGCAAACAACAACAAAGGCAAACCACCACCTGATTTTCAACAACAACTCGGGCAAGCCAAGAGCTATGCTGCTGAAGCCACTGAAAATCTCAAATCTCTAAGCCTCTAAACCAACCAAGACATCTTATAATAACTTTTTTGCAATTTCTTCTTGAGTTAAGAGGGCATTGACTCGATAATATCTCCAAGTAATGGATCACTCGCAAGGTTGCTCTCTTAAAAACAATCAAAGTCTTATCCATGGCTAATCCAGACTTCATCGCTCTCTTAGAACCTGTTATTAAAGGGCTAAAGATATATCATCGTTATGCTGTATCCGGGCTAGATTATATCCCCAGAAAAGGCAGAGCTATTATTGTGGTGAATCATTCCCTTGCCACCTATGATATTTTAATGCTCATTCATAGCATTTATGATCAAACAGGCCGACTACCCCGCCCACTCGTGGATCGCCTCATAGGGCATATCCCCATGCTATCAACCATCACCCATGAACTTGGCTGTATAACCGGATCTCCAGAAAATGCTCAACAACTTCTAGCTGAAGAACAACTCATTGTGGTAGCACCAGGAGGAATGGCTGAAGCTATACGCCCCCACACCCAAAGATATCAAACCAAATGGCAAGATAGAAAAGGCTTTGTAAGGCTTGCTGTTAATACTAACAGCCCTATTATTCTGGCTTTTTGCCCAGACTCCGATAACCTCTATAAGGTCTATGACACAAAAATCACTCGCTTTATGTATCGCTATCTTCGCCTTCCTATGATTATAGCAAGAGGATTAGGACCTACTATCCTACCCAGACCCGTCAAACTCAAACACTTCATATCTGAACCCATAATCCCTAAACAATCCAAAGATCAAAAAGCAGATATTGCACAATTGCATGAAACCACCTGCAATAGAGCTTATGAATTGATGCAACAAGCATCTAAACTCAACTCCTATCAAAAGACATCCTCACCATCGTCTTAAAAAAACCTTTTTGGGTTCTATATGGAAAACTCTCCAACTTGTTCCTGACTTTGAGATTTCTGAATATCACCAATAATAGTAGAAGCAACTTGGACAAAAATCAGCTAAGATTCATCAAGATTGTCATATCGACCTCCATGATAAACACACACTATCTTAGCCAATTTTATCTTATACTTAATATACATTTTGTGAGTAACTCGCCTCTCCCAATTATTGGATAGGGAGATAACATTCGTTATTGTATGTTTTATCTTTTGTAGTCGTTTCATTCTCACAAACTCCTTCAGTCTTATATCTTGTTTTTGTACATGAATTATACTCTTCAACACCATGCTCAGCAGCACGCTTACCACAACTTAACCTGTATTTATTCTCACTAGGGCTCCAGTCCGATCCCCCGGAATTACATTGTATCATATCGTTCGTTATTCCTCCTAGTATGTGCTGTGCATCAGCAAAAGGATCATGCGGATCAAAAGCTAACAATCCAGATACTCTTCGATATGGTGAAAAGAGCTCCTTATTTTCCACACGCACATTTTGATTAAAAGCTATCAAACCAAATAGTGACGCTAAGCCACCATTAATATCACCATAGTTTTTGTCATCCAAGTCTTGAAAATTTCTATTGAATCTACCCGAACTACCCGAACAATAATTGTAACTAGCAGAGATAACTTCTACTATTTCTGTTCTTTTATCTGCATTTGAATACTGACATGGGCCAGGATAATGTTCTTCTTTAATTTCATCCGACCATAATGTCCTTAACAAAGCCCCTAACTCTTTCCACTTATAAAGTTTTACACCACACTCTGCCCCTTTAGTTGTGTATTTTTCTGGCTTTTGTACGTCACGACAAACTTCCTTCACAACATCATATGATTTCGTATAAGTTCCACATTCTTCAGATTTCTTCCATTCTGTAAATCTAAAATTATTAGCTTGTAAAATAAGATCAGTATACGCACAATCCGCCATACTAACTGCTTTTCTACACTGATTAATAGCATTATGAAGCTTAGAAATAAAACCTTCGATCTCTTTAATAAACTTTTTTGTTTTAGTAAGTTTAAGAGTGCTTACATTTTGAAAAAATTTGTTTTTTAAAAGACCATTACGCCTGTTAATCATCTCATCAAGCTGGTTATACAGAAGACCTATTTCATTTTCAATAGTCTCACGAGACCTATCTACTACCGATGAAATTAATTTATTATAAGGCATTTTTATAAGTTTTGTCACAACCGCATGTTTAGCAACTGTCGCAGGCCATTTTTTCATCATTTTTTTGGTTTCTTCAAGATTTGTAGTTATGGTCTCTCCAATACCACCAGCAAATGCTCCTTGTACTTCTAGTGTCATGCCTTCTTCTTCTTTGATACTGCCTGTGTTGATGCTTAAATGACCTTTTGCATCGATACTAAATCCCGTGGCTTTAAACTTTGATCTTATGTTGAAATCCTTAGTTTGCCTAGATTTTGCTACAGAAAACTTGAAAAGAACTCTCGCATAACCACCGGTTCTGTAACCAATAACAGCTTCTTTACCACAACGATCATAAAATGCTTCAATTCCTCTGTTTTTAATAAGCTTGTACGCTCCTGGTGATAGCTTGATATTCTGCATTCTTACATCAGGGTTTTCAACTTCTACCTTTGCTCCATAGTATATTTCATAGCCAATAAATTCCGAGTCTTTTAGATACTCTACTTGAAGATCGGCCATGATACTACTAAACAACACAGAAGCTGATGCACCTGCACTGACACCTAAGAAGTTTCTCATCCCATTACGAGTTTGAATTTCCTTAGACGACCAAACTGCCTTCTGTCCATCAGGTGCGAATAGGTACTCACCTTTTGGCAAATCACTCTTTTTAAGACCTAACAAAACATTAGCTGTAGGCTTGTCCCCGACAATACAACTAGAAAAATTTCCTTCTTCACCATCTTTAGCCTTAGCTTTGGCAAGTAAATATTCATAATCATTTTGAAGACTCCGAAAATCGACACTCTTATCAAAATCTCCTGGATTAATCTCACGATGAGTAGCCACAGGCTTACCTATTAAGTTATGAACTTCCAATAATTGATTGTAGATAGGATGATCTAACCACTCACTCGTTTTATTATTATCATTTTTCTTCGAATCAGCGAGCTCAACTACCTCTTTTACTTTACTCTCTGCTTTACTCTTTGGTTTACCATAGGCTTGAAAGAAATCATTCCAGATTTCTTTCCTCTCTGATTTACTCTTTGCCTCATTCTCTGATTTACTTTGTTCTTTATTTTCTACATCATCTTTTTCTTTTTTGGAATCTTTTGAAATGATTCTTTCATCATTGCCGCAACTACTATAGAGGATCACCAATAAACCCAAGCACAAACATTGGATGAGATAAACAACGTTCTTTTCTTGTATTGTAAATGCCTTCATAACCACTTCCTTAAACAAAAGATGAAATAAAAAAGTTAAATCTGCGACATCCTACATTACACAATAAGCTACTTCAAGGGACATCTTAAAAAAATTACTATGACGAAATATCATAGAAAAAAAGGCTCTTTGCGGCATTACGCCTACGATTAAGAAATGATCTCTTGTGGCCTTGCTATCATACTTCATACTCTCTAGGACTTAGAAAGCGCATTCGATCTTGCCACAGAATCAAAGAAGACATCATCAGCTCTTGCAAACATATAGCTCTTGATTGTAATAGATAAAGTTAGCTCAAAAAGTTAACTTCGAATTGTTATTTTTAAAGAGATAAAAATAACAATTCCGCAAAATTTCTCGACAAATAAAGTGATATTTTTGGTCCTAAGTTATTTCTAAGATACCTAATGTGTTCATCACACCTTTCACCACTAACACGGGCGCCTTGGTTCATATTTCTTGTAACTTCTGCGATATCTTCAAATCTATCTTAAGAAAGTTGCCTGTTGATTTTCAAAATGACTCTTGATTGTAAAGTGAGTTCTATAGCCATGTTAGCTATAGTTCGTTTACAGCTTTTGCCATTGAGAAGTATTTTTTCACTTGCCATTACAGCAGCATGTTTGTTGATAAAAAAACCTCTCAGTTCCAACAAGGAACTGAGAGGTTTGAGGTGTGATGCTATTGTAAAAAAACGATTACCCTGAAGCTTTCACCATCAACTCGTTGATATTCTCAACAAAACCCTTCGGATCTTCAATAGAAGAGCCTTCATTCAACAAGGCTTGATTGTAGAGAATATGAGACCAACGTTTTTGAGCATCTTCATCAAGAAGTTTCATCTTCTGAAGCACTGGATGATCAGGATTGATTTCAAGAATTCGCTTCGTTTTAGGCATATTCTGTCCCATGGATCCCATAAGCTTTTGCATTCTTGATGAAGGATCAAACTGAGAACTGACCAAACATACAGCAGAGCCCACAAGCCTTGAAGATAATTTCACTTCCTTAATATCTGCATCTAAAACAGATTGCATCGTTTTACACAGAGAAGCAAAAGCTTCGTTTTGTTTTTTCTTCTCTTCTTCAAGCTTTTTCTTTTTCAACTCATTTGTTTCATTAGCCAGACTATCTTTATCTAGGTCCAGATCATCTTGAGTGATACTTTTCACATCTTTATCAGCATACTTTCTCAGATTCTGTACCACCCACTCATCCACAGGATCAACCATAAGCAAGACTTCGTAGGATTTTTCTTTGAATTTTTCCATATGAGGAGACTCACGTAACTGAGAAAGAGACTCGCCAGTAAGATAGTACATATCTTTTTGATCAGCCTTCATCCGCTCCACATACTCATCCAACGTGGTTAAACGATCATCAAGAGAGGTGCGGAAAAGCAAGATCTTGTCCAAATTATCTTTTTGAGCAAAATCAACAGCTATCCCCTCTTTAAGGCTAGCTCCCCAAAGTTCCCAAAATTTTTCATAATGAGCACGATCTTTTTTCAACATAGAAGCAAAATGCTTGAGTACTTTATGCAGCAGCGCCTTAGATAGTGCTTGAAGACGATGATCCTTCTGTAACATCTCTCGTGAAACATTCAGAGGGATATCATCAGAATCCACAACACCTTTGACAAATCGTAAATAGGTGGGTAGAAGATCTGAGACATTTTCAGCAATAAATACTTTTTTAATATATAAGCTAGGCCCCCACTTCATCTCCCTTTGATTGTAATCAAAAGGCACCTGAGAAGGCACAAAAAGCAATGCTCTGAATTCTTGAACCCCTTCTGCTTTATAATGGATAACCTCTAAAGGAGCACTCCAATCTTTGCAAGTGGATTTGTAAAACTCTTCATACTCTTCTTTGGTGATTTTGCTCGCAGGCTTACGCCATAGAGCCTTCATGGAATTCAAAGTCTCTTCTACTGTTTTCTTAGTGCTCTTGCCATCAATAGGCTTGCCATCAGAGTCAAGGACAGGTTCTGTTTTTTCCACCATCATCTTTACCGGAAATTCGATGAAATCCGAATAACGCTTAACCACTTGGGTCAAAACATAATGATCTGTAAAGTCTTGAACCTCTTCTTCATCTGAAAAGACCTTCAAACGCAAAGTGATGGATGTTCCAACACCATCTTTTTTAACCTTCTCACTCACCTTATAAGTGCCATCACCTGTGGACTCCCAAAAAGTACCCACGTCAGAACCTGCCTTTTGGGTATGTAAAGAGACTTTCTCTGCCACCATAAACGAGGCATAAAAACCCACACCAAATTGACCAATAAGCTCTGGATTTTCTTTTAACTTACCTAAGTTTTCACTAAACTCTTTCGTACCAGAATGAGCGATAGTCCCTATATTCTTTTCCACTTCTGCACGACTCATCCCAATACCTGGATCCGAGATCGTAAGAGTCTTGGCTTTGCTGTCCACTGACAACCAAATCTCAGGAGATTTTTCAAAAGCTAAACTAGCATCCTTCAATGCAGCCACACGACGCTTCTCAATAGCATCCGCTGCATTACTAATGAGCTCTCTAAGAAAGATCTCTTTTTGTGAATACAAAGAATGGATAACCAAATCCAGTATCTGTTTTACTTCCGCTTGAAAGCTCTGCTCCTTTACTTTACTGCCAGCCTTTTTGGTAGCAGGAGACTCTTTAGCTGAAGCCGTTGAAGCACCACCTTTCTTAGACTTAGACGTCTTAGACTTAGTCTTAGTCTTAGTCTGGGACTGGTTCTGGGACTGGGACGAAACCGTATCTGAAGAACTGGGCGGATAAGGGTTGCTTGTACTGCCTGTACTGCTTTTAACACTCTGTGGATCGGGACTTGTCATATTTCACTCCCTGCTGTTTATTGTTTATATTGTATAACTTTGTATAAAATGAGATGTTGCTTAGTTCATTAGCTTATAGTTCAACTTATAGTTCATTAGCTTATAGTTCATTAGCGCTAGCTTCATACCATTGATACAACCATGTTACAGGCAGGATAAGGCCAGCAGTGATTTTGTCAATGAACACCTCTTGGGCTCTTAACATATCAACTGTTTTAGAAGTTCCTTTCTACCACACATAAAAGCATACTGCCATGATCACAACTGAAAGCATCACCGACACCTTAAACCATTGGTTTCCACTTTCCTATGCAGAACCATGGGATCCGGTAGGAGTATCCATCACAGGGAACCAAACCACCATCCATTCACTGATGACCTGCCTGACTCTCACTAGCGAAGTCGTAGATGAAGCCATAGCCCTAAAGGTGCCATGGATTATCACCCATCATCCTTTTCCTTTCCATCCCATCAAGCGCTTCCACTCAACACCAGAAGCTTACATCTTAAAACAACTCATTAGCCACCAGATCTACGTTTACTCACCTCATACAGCGTACGATAATGCTCCATCTGGTATCAATGATCAGATTTTAAAACATATTTTTCACACCACAACCACCCATAGTCTTAGAGAAAAAAGTGGAAAATACGCTCATCTCAAAAAACCTCTTTCTCTAGCCGAAATCACTCGTAAAGCCAAAGAACTATTTGGTTGCAAATATTTGAAAGTCTCCATAGCTAACGATACAAACAACCTGCAAAGCTCCCTCGATCACAAAGCCCTATCATCTATCACCAGCCAACGCCCTGCTGCTGTATGTGGATCAGGATCTGCGTTTATAGAAGATCTGATCTCTCAGCATTGTGATCTTCTCATTTGTGGTGAACTGAAATATCACGAATGTCTCAAACTTAAAACACACCACTGCCATATCATCCTATGTGGTCATTTTTTTTCTGAAAAGTTTGCCATGAATACACTAGCCACACGTATAAAAAAACACTTCCCATCACTTACGGTGCATTCATCTCAACACGACATATCACCTACCACTATCATTGAATAACGGATCAAAAACATGCCCACTATTCCAGCAAGAAAACTCAAAGGCTTTCGTGACCTCAGCGGCGACCTTCTTGCAAGTCGTATGGAAATACTTGAAATCATACGCAAAGAAGCAAGCCTAGCTGCTTTTCAGTGGATAGATACCCCATCTTTGGAATACGCTGAAACTTTGCTTGGAAAAGGAGGCGATACCGATAAACAGGTGTATACATTTTTAGATAAGGGAAAGCGAGAAGTGGCCCTGCGCTATGACCTCACCATGCCCTTTGCTCGTTTCTTTGCTGAAAACCCTACACCGTATTTACCTTACCGCAAAGTTCAAGTAGGGAAAGTGTGGCGTGCTGAAAAACCTCAACGAGGACGCTATCGTGAGTTTGTGCAATGCGATTTTGATATCGTTGGCAAAGACAATGTTTTTGAAGATATGGAAATCATCACCATCTTAGTACGTTGCTTATACAGCTGCCAACTGAGCCACTTCACCGTATCCTTAGGCCATCGCGGTATCTTAACCTACCTACTCAAACACATCTGCCACCTACACAGCCCTGATGTGATCACCCAAGCTTTAATAGCATTGGATAAACTCACCAAAATGGGCAGAGATAAGGTCATAGGAATGCTTAAAGAACTACACATCCAAGACATACATATCCATACACTCCTGGATGCTTTACAAACAAAAGATAAAGAATTGGAGGCTTTATTACTTTCTCTAGCTAAAGACAGTCCAACAGATTCCACCAGCCAAGATATCACCCGACTTCTTATCACTCTCCATCATCTAAGACACATTTTCTCAGACACAACATCCATACAATTTGTCATTGATCTCTCTTTGGCTCGTGGCTTGAATTACTATACAGGTATCGTTTTTGAAACCACTCTCCAAAACCTCCCAGAAGCTGGCAGCATTTGTTCAGGAGGACGCTATGACCTGAGTGGACATTTCTCAAAAACTCTACCACCATGTGTGGGAGGATCTATAGGAGTTGATCGTATTGTATCTTCCTTACAACACACCCTTTCTCCTCCAACAACCCCTCCTGCCGTTTTTTTAGTAGGAGATCTCAGCTCCACAGTGGATATCAAAACCCACAACTTGCCCACTTTTCTAGGCTTACAGCGTGTGGCACACATACTGCGTAATGCCGGCATAGCTGTACAACATTGCTTGGATAGTAAAAATATATCCAAGCAATACAAACAAGCTTCCAAACGCAGCACAGCACAGCATGCCTTATTTATAGAAAATGTTGAAACTCTCAAAGATATGAAAGATAAAGACATACTTTCATGCGAAGTGAAACACAAAAATCTTACCAGCACTCAAGAAATCACCACCACTTTAAAAGGATTTCTAAAAGATCAACAATCCTCAAAATGAAAGTAACGTTGAGATCTGAGAGCTATCAACAAACAAGATCCATACGTAAGATAAGTGAAATAAGTGAGATGATAAAATAAGAAACATCACGGCTCTTATCTACTATCTACTATCTACTATCTACTATCTACCACAATCTGCTTTACCACTATAGATGGCTAAAGTCACTTCAGAAACACGCCCAGGCTTGAGCAAGGCCAACACCTCACACTTGAAACCTTCCTTTGAATGAACACTCAAAAATAGATCATATTTTTGACCAGAATCTACGGCAAGAAACTCCACCCAGTTTTGAGGTGATGGAGACTGTACAGCAGCTCTTAAGAGAGTGCTATCTTTTAACTTAAAATCATAACCATATCGACGCCCCTTTCTGTTGCCTGCTTCACTAACCCGAAAGCGCACATAATCATGTCCTATCTTCACTCGTGTTTGAAAATAATTGGCTGCCTTAGTTTTGGGATGCACCATAAGATTACTGCGATCTCCATAGTTTCCTATCCTTATTTGTAAAACGATAGTGCCTAAACCAACACACAAATATCCAGGCCGTTTCTTACAAAGATCTAAGGCATCTGGATATGTAATCACTCCCATTTTTTCCACTCGAGAGCTTTCAGGCACATTATCTTCAAGCTCAGGAAACTCTTCTTCACCACTTCCGCCCTCACCTTCTTCAGGCTCTTGGTATTCATCATCATAACTAGGATCTTCGGGGTTATCAGAGGGAGAATCATCAGGCGGCGGCTGCAATCCTTGTGCAGGATCTTCTTCACCACAACTCAAGACAGCCAAACACATAACACACCCTAATATACCCATGCATATATAAATACATAATCCATATTTACGCTCTAGCATAAAAGGTCCTCACTTACGTGTCTGTAAGCTTTCTCTGTCACAACACTCGTTACAATGGCACATCGAAGAGCCCCTGAGTCTTCGGCAGAAGAGAGGAAATATTCACTCTTAATTACACAACCCTACAGCAAGGATCAACACTTAGCTGTACCCTGATATACAGCCAGAATACGTTGGCTCCAATCTGGAGAAATCAAGATGTCCACATTACAACTATGAGAAGATTTACTGTTAATACGAAGATGCATAGATTCTTTCTGACCAGATTGCTTCGGCAAAAAACTTACGACAACAGGAAGAGCTGTCATCGCTGCCTGTAGCCCTCCGCCAGCTAGCTTAAACTCATAGCCATAACGCCGTGCTGTTATACTGCTTCCCACAGATTTGATCCACATAATCACCGAACCATCTGTAATCTCAATACGTGCAGGAAAGTAATTCGGACTTTGAGTGGCCTGGTTGCCTCTAAAACGAGCCACATCATGCACATTACCTCGCCGAGGCTTCAAAGAAAACGGCATAGCTACACATATAGTGTTAAAAACACGTTCTGCTTCGCACATATCCAAAGCATCAGGAACCGAACTTGGGAGTTGCGATGTCGTACCACCAAAAACGCCCGGGAGATGAGTAGTACTTGGTCTTGGAACAGAAACCACACCCTCTGCTGTGCTTGATCCGTTACCATTTCCAGTGTCTGTTCTACCTGTTTCACTCCCTGTATCTCCTCTAGCTTCAATAACGATATCCGTTCCTGTGCTCGTACCTTCCCCTGTACCCGTACCTGTAACAACAGTGCCTGTTCCTACTCCAGTACCTGTACCACCAGCAGTACCGGTAGGAAAAGGAATGATTCCACCACCACTACTACTACCAACACCACCTGATTGACACACTTCTGAGCAACTTTTCTCACATTTTTGAATACTCGAACCATCAGATTGACACGTCACTAAACAAGCGTTTTTCCCCCAACTGCACTTTGAAGAAAAAGTAGTCGAACGGGATTCTGTTGTCTCTGATGTTTCTTCTGAACCTTCTGTTTCTTCTTCTGTTTCTTCTTCTGTTGCTTCGCTGGGAATCACCGTATCTGTGGAATCATCTTGCAGACCGGGTGTTAAAGCATCTCTGCCGGTCTCTGTTGGTACTTCACTACAATTCACAATAATAAAACTCAACAGCATCAAGCATTTTAAAGCCATAACTTGAACACAAAAACGTGTATATTTTTTGTATGCCATATCTAACATAAACACTTAGCCATTTTTTGCTGCAACATCATCTCACCTTAAGCACACACACAAAGCCCAACCTCTTGGAATCTTCGGTACTATAAGATGTTTCTTCATATCTAAAAATGCCGGCACTAGAAATAGATAAACATACATATCAATAAGCTATTGATATTTTTAGATTTTTTAAAAAAAATCTAAAATCTATCACATTCCAAAAAAACACTTCATAAGAATTTTATTCAAAATAAGAACAATGCATTCTCTCAAAAACATAAAAAATTCAAGGATTTAAAAATTAAGGATTTAAAAAAAACTTTCATCTCATTTCCATGAACTATCCTGTTTTTATACAACGATATTGTTACGGGGTTTGGGACATTGAAAGAAAGAAAAGAGGGGCAAAACCCTTAAAAGGGATAACACAATGCCTCGCCTTCAAAGACTGCAGCAGGTTGGATAATGCCTGAAGAATCTTCTATGGATCCAGGCTTGTAGAGAGCAGCTTTGTAAGTGCATCTTCTATCACTACTATAACCGAGGATAACAAAACTCAAATCATAATCTTGCTTGCTATCCCAATGCTCTACTTTATATACCGCACCATCAACCTCACGTCTGTTGAGGACATATGCAGGAATCACTGAGCCAACAGCGGTATAAAACTTATAATAACGAGTTGAAGCATCACCTGATAACCAAATCTTCATACCATTCTGTACAAACTTCACCTTCCTGATACGCACTTTTAGACGTGTGGTCTCTGATTTGGGCTTGAGTTTGTGATGAGAATATAGAGTACGTATTCTCGCACCATCACCTGAGTGATGATATTTAAGCGTTACAGCAGGCCGCATCACACAGAATACTTCTCTTCCACAAGGATTTTCCATGTCTAAAAATGGCCTTAATTCAGGAGGATAAAATCTTTCAGGAGTGTTGTCCTCATCTGGATGTAATGGATCAACAATTTCCACTGTATTTCCAGGGTTAACCGGATTTACAGGATTGTTTGGGTTATTAGGATCAGCAAGTTGGCCTCCATCTGCTGGAGGAGGCAACTCTTTAGCCAAACAACGCTCTTGAGTAGGCGCTTGACACTCCAAGTCACAAGGACTTAAATGAGTGGTTTTACCTTGATTTTCAATGTTACACAGATTCTTACAATTCTGCACCGTATCTTCCATGGTATCACCGCTAAGACTGGCTTCACAAGGAATGCGATACCTTATGCCTGTTATACCTGGATTATGAGTTTCTTCTTCTCCTTCCACCACAGGAGTTGTGCTGATATTATTAGGAGGTACCGTATTACAGCCTCCAAGTAGAAGATAAACACCAAATACTAACAAAGACGACATATAATGAGATTTAAACAAGCAGTATCTATTTACCATAAAATCAACATCCAAATGCCTGTTGTTGCTTACATCTAAAAGAAACATCACCCACACTTCAAACAACGAAGCTTACAAAAACAACCCAAAAACCACAGCAAGCGGATCATCGTCTGAAACAAAGGAAAGTTTAGAAACCCTATGATGGTCTGATGTATGCCACAATAGCTTTCCCATCAACCACCGATAATAAAGCTAACAAATCCATATTCCGCATAACAATAGAGCTTATAAGAGCTTATAGCTCACTTACCAATGCTTTACCTAAACAATAAGGCTGTAAAGCTTGAGGAATCCTTACATCACCTTGAGATGTTTGATGTACCTCAAGGAAAGGAATCAAAATTCTTGGTGATGCAAGTGCTGTGTTATTGAGCGTATAACAGTAATGCTTTTTGCCAGTGGATGAACATCTATATCGCATCTTAAGTCGACGTGCTTGAAAATCATGAAATGCCGAACAACTATGGGTTTCTCCATAGTTGTCTCTAGAAGGCATCCAAGTTTCAATATCTTTTTTATAATACTGTCCTTGTCCTAAATCACCGCTACATACCATGACCACTTGATAAGGCAATTCTAAGTCTCTTAGGACCTGCTCTGCATTATCCATCAATTCATCATGACACTGTTCTGATTGAACAGCATCAGAGCGAGCAATCACCACTTGTTCAATTTTTTGAAACTGATGAACTCGATACAAACCTTTGGTATCTTTGCCATAACTTCCTGCCTCGCGACGAAAACAACTGCTTAAAGCAAACAGCTTCAATGGAAGCATGGATTCATCGAAAATCTCATCTTGATAAAACGAACATAACGAGACTTCACTCGTACCCACCAGTGAAAGTTGATCACGCTCACATAGATAAGCTTGATCTTTTCCTGAAGGAAAATAACCTGTTCCTTCCATACACTCTTCACGAACCAATACCGGAACATGCATCGCCTTATAGCCTTTGCTGTAAAGACCATCATAAACCATCCGCAAGATAGCTTGCTCTAAATATGCTCCCTTACCTGTAAGGACATAAGACCTTGAACCAGATATCTTTACCGCTCTCTGAAAGTCCATCAAGCCTAACTTTTCTCCCAATTCTTGATGGGACAAAGGTGTTTGCCGGTGAGTGGGCCTCTCCCCTACAGTTTTTATAACCTGATTATCTGCCTCAGTTTTCCCAAGCGGTACATCTTCTCGCAATACTTGAGGCAAAGATAACATCAATTCTGTGAATATTTTGCTCTGAGTTAATAGCTGATCGTTTAAGCTTTCTATCTGCTTTTTGATATCCTTTACGTGACCCACACACTCCTTACGTTGCTCGCTAGAAAGCTGAGGCATCTGCTTAGATAAACTGTTACGCTGAGCTTGCAGCTCCTCTTGGTGTTTTTTCAGAGAACTGAGCTGATGATCCAAATCAAGCACATATGACACATCAACATCTATCCCTTTATCCTGGCAAGCTTTTTGAATCAACTGTGGATGTTTTCGGATAAAAGATATACTGAGCATATAACACTCTCCTTGATCGTATAAGGAACCTCTAAAGACCTATCTCAATTCTAAATAATCATCAAAAAATAACCTAATCATTCTTGAATGTTTCTCACTTATCTTACCTCTTCCAACGAGATGGCGATGCTACCTTATCTGTTCCAAGAAAGTCCTGATTACACCGACTACCTACTCAATGAGCCACGGGCTTCAACACTCGATATTCCAGCTATTCAAGCACGTCGCAAAGAAAAAAAACATACTCTGACAAAAAAATCCTCTTTACAAAGATGTCGCCTACTCCAACAAAACCCACTGCTTTCTTCCTCTTTAGCCAAACCCCTACCCATGACAGTGGATGATCAAGGAGCCATAGTGGTGGGGAAAGAAAGTGATATCAGCACAAAAGATAGCATACAACTCAAAGAATGCTTAAAAGCTTTCATGCCTTGGAAAAAAGGACCTTGGAACATCTATGGACATGCCATAGATGCGGAATGGAGATGTGAATTACGCTGGCAAAGATTGGAAGATTCTCAGATCTTCTCCTCCCTTTCACCATCCCATATTATCGCTGATATTGGCTGTCACAGTGGCTATGAGCTCTTTCGACTCAGTACACTAGCACCACGATGTATTATCGGCTTTGAACCTGTAAGTGAACATTATTACACTTACCATATTATCCAAAACTTGGTGCGCTCTCCCAAGCTACACTTCGAACTTTTTGGATATCAAGAACTCACGTTATTTGAAAAATTCTTTGATGTGATCTTCTGCCTTGGCGTACTCTATCATCATACCGATCCTATCTCACTGCTTAGAATCCTCCACAACTCTCTAGCTTCTCAAGGAAAACTGATTATCGACTGCCAAGGTATCATAGGTCAGGAGAATACAGCCCTCATGCCCGGACCACGTTATATGGGATGCAAAGGCTTTTGGTGGTTACCCACTGTAACATGCTTAAAAACATGGCTCAGACGAGCAGGATTTCACAACATAGAATTACTCTATAAAGGTGAACTCACCGAAAGAGAACAACGCCGAACATCCTGGGCAGATATCCCCAGTCTCAAAGAAGGCCTCCATACACAGCCCCCCTCCGCACATCATACAACTCTTACCAAAGAAGGCTTTCCCGGACCTTGGCGTTTTTATATGTGTGCGTATAAATAACATTCTCACTACTTTTATAAAAAACCTCAAACTGTTACAATACATCACATATAAAAAACCACCGACATCCTTTTATAGTCTTACATACTCAGAGTTGGTATGTCTAAAACTTTGCAGGTGACGGTGGTTTTTGAAAAACCCATCAAGTATCATTTCTTATTTTGAAGATAACGATTATTACAGCTAGTGACTTCGTTATCAGCTACTAAAGCCAAGATCAGAGTAGCACCAGCAGCTGCGACAAAAAAAGGTACCGTTTTTGCTGCAATGCTAAATGCTCCTCCTGGCACTCCTAACGTGGGAATCACAAGCATAGAGCCTATAGATCCCAACATGGACCCAAAAGTCATCATAACCCCATATTTATATGGCTTCGAGGAAGGCTTCTGCATTAACACCAAGGTTTGGTAACATTTGTAAAAAAGCTTCTGAATAAGCATCGTAAACTTCACCTTCCAATTCTGTAACAGGGGAACCATCCGCACTAGAAGATAATTCCGTTACCAAAACCATAAA
>MPNI01000015.1 GCA_002238945.1 Proteobacteria bacterium bin106
ATCTCTTTTGAGACTAAAAACTGCACCAAATCTTCCATATTCTCTTAGTTTTGCAAATCTCAAAGCATTTGTTGAATGTTGAGAGTACGTAGGCTGTTGACCAAAAAATGCCGTCGCGTAAGGACCAGATTCAAAGCTCACGCCAGTAATTCTAATATCTTTATTAATATTTTTGATATTGCATGATTCACCACCTTGCCACTCTTTTGGAATGTATGGATAACGTGATTCAGCTTGAGCATATAAATCACCGGGCAGTATCGTCATAGTGACAGCAAAAAATAAAAGTGACCATATTGTTGTTTTATAAAAATCACGAATGAGATTAGCATACTTCATGGTTATTTTTGTCCTTTTGTAGTGTAATTTTAAAATGCATTTATTTTAACTTCTTCAGTCATTATTGAAAGCATAATGTAGTCAAGATATCTTGTTAACGCACAATTTTATTGATGAAATACATATTCATCTATCCTTGTAAAATGCATAGCACGCTTGTTCTTGTTTATATTGCACTTATCAATCTGTCTTTTTGTAGCCGACAGCCCAACCTCTAGAAAAGAACTCTAGATCTACAGACTAGCAACACGGAGAGATAATAGCATACCTAACGCTAAAGATCAACATAAATGAGGTTAACTAGAGAAGGTACTGGGAATGGTCTGTATCGGCTAGCGTACAAAGTTTATCAAATTTTTTCGTTTCTATAAAGTTCAAGTTGAATTTCTTAGAAATACGAAGGTAAGGTTTGGCACCACTTCTTATAGACGCAGTATGATGCCAACGATCCTTTTCACCTTTAAATGCTTCCACATGATCTGTGTTACCATCGCAAAAATAATAGAGTTGATGGGCATTCTCTTAGATTCAGGCAAGCCTTTTTTTATCAGATTTGCAAAAATTCTCATCGCATACCCCGAGCCCCTATCTGGGAGGAGAACTCAATGATGGAAGAACATGTTCGTAAACTTACTTACAGTAAAGTGCGATGGTATTTATGAGCATTTTCAAAGACACGCAGAAGAGGCTGCATCCATTAGTTTTCACCCTAATGATTTTTTAAAACTTGTTTTAGGTAGGACCAAAGAACACTACCCTAAAAACCCTAAAGCTACTACCCTTTTAAGCCGTGCTAAATTCCGCTCTTGTGTGCATGATTGGGATAGTAGTTTTAACAGAAAATTGAATAGATCCGCTCTAAGAGGATTGATGTTAAGTGGATTTATAGAATGAAAGCATAGGAAGTAAGAGAAACGAGTGTTCCAGGATGAGGTAAAGAGTAGGTACAAGCATGTTATATAGGGTTACAGCTCTTTGTTTGAAACATGCGACAGTATGCAACAATTTCATTGTTTTTTGTTAATCCAAGCTTTTGAAGCAATCCAGCAAAAGACTTATAGAAATTACCATCTATAGATATGCCATCTAGATATTCGTTGGTGCGGCTTCCCAGAGAATCCATAATATTTTGTAAGTATATATATTCATCAGAATGTGTTATCTCGTTTTCTTTTGCTAATGCGCTAAAGTTGATGCTGTTATTTAATGCCCAAACAGCTTCTAAGTTTTGAGATGATTTTTTTTTGTTGTACTTTCTCATGGCATCCAATGTTTTTATTTTGTCGCCAATACCCACACCTAAAGCAACTAATGAAAAAGGTGAGATGACTAAAGCAAAGTTACCAATAGTTCTTTCTTTGAACTTTAAACGTAATATAGCGATAGTCACAAGTATGGCAGTACTTATCGTAATAAGTTCATTTGCATTGTTTTTATGGAGATGAATACTCTTAGGAGTGATTTGATCGAACTCTTTGAGTTGTTGCCAATTCATTGTGAGATAACTTCTTATCTCTCTGGTCTGTAGTGATTCTTTACGGACAGTAAGTACTTGACCATTTGCTGTTACATATACATTTACACATTTTGTTGGGTGTGCTGAAGGGTTTTTGATGATGTCATTGTCTTTTGTTTCGTTTGCAAGACAAGAATAAAACGTTATTGCTGATGGAGAATCTTCTGCATCTGCAATAACAAAGTGATACGTTCCGTCATTAACAGTGCTTAATTGAGAAGTGTTTGGATTCTGAAGTGTTGAAGGATCTATACTGCAACTTGTGGTTGCTACAACAAAAAAAAAATCAACACGACAATGTCTAGCAAGTGTGAGTGATGTTGCATAGTGTCTAACTCTTTAGTGGCAGTATGATGGTTATTTACAGAGGAATTTATGCGCACTTTCTATTTTTTTGGATAGTCTCAGTTTATTTGATTATAGAGCCATCCACAGCCATTATAAATTTATCATATAGAATCTATAAATGGCTTGGATGAAAAATAATACATTCATTACATGAATGTATGGTTGTTAATTGAAATAATCATATTCTGATAGAGCAAAGAAAAAACTCACTTCCCAAGCAGCATTTTCTAAAGAATCTGATCCATGTACCGTGTTTTCTTGAAGGGATTGAGCATATTTTTTACGTATAGTGTCTGCTGCAGCTTCCTCAGGGTTTGTGGCTCCCATCATGTGTCGGTGCTTTGTGACAGCGTTGTCTCCTTCTAAAACACTGACCACTACCGGCGAGCGTACAATGTAGTTTACCAACTCTTCATAAAATGGTCTTTTTTTATGCACAGCATAAAAGGCCCGTCCTTGAGCTAAACTGAGTTGTTGTCGCCTCAAAGCCTTGATTCTCAAGCCTCCTGCTTCATAATGAGAAAGAATCACCCCCACCAAGTTTCTTTCAACACCATCAGGTTTGATCATAGATAACGTTCTTTCAATAGCCATGTCACTTTCTCCTTTCTTTTTATAGATGTTCAATATGAAATATATGTTACAGATGATACTTATTTAAGTGTTAATTTAAGTCTTTGTTCAAGCACTCATTTGATAATGCATCAATTCCAATACAACTATTACCAGTCCTCCTGCCACAACATCATCTAATAAAGTGCCTGAAGGACGGCCGTGTAATTTTTTTTCTATCCAACCCACAGGGCCTGGTTTTAAAATATCAAATAAACGAAACAAAACAAAAGCTATAGCCACAAGTATTAATTCTACTTCAAAGAATACAAATATAGTGAGAAAACCAAGTATCTCATCTACCACAATAGACGATGAGTCATGAGTTTGAGTGTCTTTTTCATAAGATTTTACAGATAGGTAAGCTATCAGCCATACAACAATATATATCCAAAACTTATGACTTACCTCTAAAGTAGCCATAGCATATACCGGTACCAATGCCAGCAGTGTACCAAAAGTACCAGGGGCTCGAAAATACAATCCCACGCCAAAACCTGTGGCAATCATCTTCATTAAGGCATTCATTCTATGATCCTATAGGGTTATGTGAGGGTGACTCATCAATGACACATAGTAATTTTCCACGAGAAATACCATCTCCTTCTTTGATGTCTATGCGTTGTACTACTCCAGAGCAGGAAGCAAGAATCTTGTTTTCCATCTTCATAGCCTCAATAATCACCAAACAATCACGCTCTTTAATCATCTTTCCTTCTTTCACATTCACCTGTACCACACGACCTGTAATCGATGAACGTATCTCTACGTGTTGAGGTTTTTCCGATTTTGCTCTTTCTGTCTTTGCACGTACCTTCAGTGGATGATATTCACCCACCTGCTGCTCGATGATAGCCGATAATAAACCACCACCATAAGGTATCTCTACACGGAGGTGATACTCACCTCCCTCAAGTGTATCCACTTTGAGCCCAGTACACCATACCGGCTTTTCTAAACTTAAACCATCTGAAGTCTTAAGTGTTAAAAAAATAACCTGGGTTTTTTCATCCCAGCGCAGCCCTATATTTTTTTTTCCAACCATCAGAACATGATTCACAGAACTTACACAACCATCTGGCAAAGTAACCATACAGATAACTGCAGACTCTTGTTGGCTGTTTTTTTTATGTTTCACAAGATGCCATCTCATGTGCCATCCCCTCCATTATCATCTGCATCATCTGCAACCTCTCCTCTGGCTCTAGATGATTTTAACCAAAATGAAGATGGCTGGTGAGAAGATGTTAAGCCATGGCTCAATGTAGAAGAACGCTCCAAAAAACATTGCCGCTGTGTCAGCCATGCCATAATAGCGGCATGATGGTCTTGATTTAAGGACGCATGATCCTGTGATGAGTGATAATAATGAGTAAAATCCTCCATATGCTGATCTAAAAAAGTTGTAGAGATATCAGCATCCACAAACCTAGGATGCTGCAACAAGGCTTGATGAAAGATCTTGGTGGTTTGAATATCACCGATAACAAGTTCTTGAAGAGCTCTTTTGAGACGTTCTATGGCCTCTTTTCTATCTCTTCCCCAAACAATAACCTTAGCTAACATGGAATCATATAAATCTGGGATAATATAGCCGGGATAAATATGTGTATCCACTCGTACAAAGGCACCACCAGGAAGATGGACATGCTTACATTCGCCAGAAGCTGGAATAAATCCACAACGCGGATCCTCTGCGTTGATACGTGCTTCTAAAGCATATCCCTGAAAAGAAATCGTGTGTTGCTGCCACTGCAGAGGCCTGTTTTCAGCTATGGAAATGGTGGCTTTGATTAAATCAATGCCGGTGATCATCTCCGTTACCGGATGTTCCACTTGAATGCGTGTATTGACTTCCATCACATAGTAACGTAGCTTTGCGCCCCTGGATAATTGCGAAGTATGGCAGTTTTTATCATTCTTTGCTTTTTTTAGGTGATCTTCATCATTTATGTTTTCATAAACACGCTCACAGATGAACTCAACAGTTGCAGCCCCTTGGTAGCCCACCAATTTTAATACCTTCACTGCCACCTCTCCCATGGCTTTGCGACTAGCTTCATCAAGATACGTACTGGGAGCTTCTTCAAGAAGTTTTTGATGACGCCTTTGCACCGAACAATCACGTTCAAAAAGATGCACCCCGCAACCATGAGCATCAGCTAATGTTTGAAACTCAATATGGCGAGGATTTTCAAGATAACGTTCACAAAATATCTCAGATGAAGCAAAAAAAGTCATAGATTCCCGCTGTGCTGCATAAAAAGCTTCTTTAAGATCTTGCTTTTTTCGAACAATACGCATTCCCTTACCACCACCTCCGGCGGCAG
Source organism: Proteobacteria bacterium bin106 (assembly GCA_002238945.1). Taxonomy (GTDB): domain Bacteria; phylum Bdellovibrionota_B; class Oligoflexia; order Oligoflexales; family Bin106; genus Bin106. The sequence continues at coordinate 5,146 of MPNI01000015.1, forward strand.
CTTTTAATACTAACGGGAAACCAATCTGTTCACTGACCTCATAAAGTTCTTCTATGGAGCTTAAAGGTTCTGTGCAACCAGGAAGAACAGAAATAGCTGCTTTTTTTAACAATGCCCGTGCTTTTACCTTATTGCCCAAAGCCAACATAGCTTCTGTGGAAGGGCCTATAAATGTCACATCTTTAAGAGCGTGAATGCGTGCAGCAAAGTCTGCATTCTCTGATAAAAAACCATAGCCAGGATGCACAGCATCGGCACCAGATATATGGATGGCTTCTACTATTTTATCTATATCAAGATAGGTTTCAGCAAGGGAAGATCCTGGTAAATTTACGGTATAATCAGCCATTCTGACATGCATGCTCTGTTGGTCAGGATCGCTATAAACCGCCACAGATTCTTTAGACAATTCACGAAGAGTACGTATAATACGCACAGCGATCTCACCACGATTGGCCACAAGTACCCGCCTAAAAGATAGAATTTTAGGCCTAGAAGATACACTGTCTTGTGACATAGACGTAGCTTTCATCTGGCGTAAAAAAAAGAATACTTACTTAAAGAGGGATATTACCATGCTTTCTTTGAGGCTTCGATACCCTTTTTTTACGACACGCCATTAGCCCCTCAAGGAGGTAACGTCTGGTTTCTTGAGGGTATATAACCGCATCAATAAAACCTCTTTTTGCAGCTTGATAAGGATTAGAAAATGTTTGTGAGTATTCCCTAACCATCTTCTGACGCATGGCTTCAGGATCTTGAGCCTGAAGAATCTGTTTGCGAAAAATAATATTGCAAGCACCTTCAGCACCCATAACAGCAATTTCAGCACCTGGCCAAGCTAGATTCAAATCGCCACCAATATGCTTTGATGACATCACATCATAAGCCCCACCATAGGCTTTGCGAAGGATTACAGTAAGTTTGACCACAGTGGCTTCACAGTAAGCATACAGAATTTTAGCACCATGCCTAATGATGCCGTTTTTTTCTTGGTCCTTGCCAGGTAAGAATCCAGGAACATCCACAAAGGTGATTAAAGGGATCTGAAAGGCATCACAGAAACGAATAAATCGAGCTGCTTTCACTGAGGCATCAATATCTAATACTCCAGCCATATGCTCAGGATTATTAGCCACAACACCCACCACATAACCGCCTAGGCGAGCAAATCCAATGACAATATTAGGAGCAAATAAAGGTTTTAATTCCCAAAAGCTATCCGGATCCACCACCGCTTTCACCACCTCTGAGACATCATAAGGATGATTAGGGTTGTCAGGAACAATCTCTGCTACTCTTTGCTCAGCAGCGACAAGCTTTTCAGTGATGTCCTGTTTCTCTTTTTCATTCATGGCTGTTTTATGTGACAGAGGAGAGGCGAGAGGATCTTCGCGGTTATGAGATGGGACATAAGAAAGCCATTTTTTCACACCAGCTATGGCTTCCATTTCCGATGAAAAAGACCTATCCACAACCCCTGAAAGAGTGGAATGTGTATGAGAACCACCTAGTTCATCAAAGGATACACACTCAGAAGTTACAGCTTTGATAACATCGGGGCCGGTAATAAACATATGAGATGTGTCTTCTACCATAAAGATACAATCGGTAATGGCAGGAGAATACACCGCACCACCCGCACAAGGCCCCATCACCACCGAAAGTTGAGGTATCACACCGGAAGCTTGAACGTTTTGATAAAAAATATCAGCAAAGCCACCTAAGCTAGCTACTCCTTCATGAATACGAGCCCCACCTGAATCGGTGAGTCCAATAATGGGCGCACCATTCTTAATGGCACGTTTCATAATATCTACAATTTTTTGAGCATTGGTAGCAGAAAGCGAGCCTCCAAATACGGTAAAATCCTGAGCATACGCATATACCATACGCCCATCTACGCATCCCCAACCTGTTACCACACCATCACCTAAAACTTTTTTGTCCTGCATGCCAAAGTCCTGGCAGCTATGCTCCATAAACGCACCTAACTCCACAAAGGTGCCAGGATCAAATAACAGATCCAAACGCTCCCTTGCTGTAAGCTTTCCCTTCTTACGCTGCATCGCAAGCTTGTCCTCTCCTCCACCAAGACTCGCTTTCTGTCGCAATGCACTTAATACATCATGAGGATGTTTCATAAGTCTCTCTTATTAGCTATTTTCTTCAATGATTTAGGTTATTGTACGGATTTACGGACGGCATATACTTATTATCATTTTTATCATCATTTTTATCATCATTGTCTTTTTTTATCTATTTTGCAAAAAATACATAACCAAAACGGATACTCTAACATGCTCTGTTAAAGACTTTTCATCAAGAGCCTATTCAACATTTATATAAACATTCATAAAAAATAACTTAAAGGATATGGATTAAGACTTTTGGTCACGTGATGCAGCAGCTTTTTGAGATGGCGTGCTTTTTTTATCCTTGTCAGCTGGTTCATCAGTGAGCATGTGAATACTTCGTGTGGGAAAGGCAAAAGATATCCCAACATCTTGGGCTAAATCGAGGATATGAAGCATAATTTCTTCGCGTACATGCAATTCTTGGGTCCAATCTTTGACATCTAAGAAAAAATATAGCAAGACATCCACAGAAGATTCGTTAAAATGTGATACCACCACATGATGTTCTGCACCACTACGGGTATGGGGATGATCTGTGAGGTAGGTCCTTAGTGATTGCAAAAACTGCCGGATCTGTTGTGGAGGACTGTCATAGGTGAGGCCAAGGGTTGTCTTAATACGCCGGTAATGACGTTTGCCCATATTATCAATATTGCCGTTAATGACCTCAGAATTAGGAATAGATAATACAGAATCATAAAATGTCCGCAGACGAGTGGATCTTAGACCAATTTCTTCCACAGTTCCTTCTTTGCCACCCATAATCACCCAATCACCTACCGAAAAAGGCTTATCCAGTAATATCATCAAAGAGCCAAAAAGATTGGCAAGAGTGTCTTTGGCTGCTAAGGCAAAAGCCAAACCACCAAGCCCCAATCCAGCTAAAATGGATGCCACATTCACCCCTAAGTTCTGTAATATCACCAAAGGAACAACCAGTACTACAAAAACCTTAACAGCTTTAACCACTATGGTCACAAGAGGTTTTTCAAGCTTAAAGTGAGAGTTCTTTGCAAAAAACTCAAACGCATCTGGGATCAAATCCGTCAGTTTATATAAAGCTTTGAAAATACTTAAAGATATACATATTTTGACAGCAGTAGAAACATATATCATGCCCTCAGTAGAAAACCCTAAGTAGCTCACATACATATACAATACAACCCATGCTCCTACAGCACTAATATGTGGTTGAATTAAAGAGATAATACGTAAATGGATATCTGTAAAAGTAACTTTAGTTATTCTTACAAATCGTTGAATAAGATATACAATCACCTTTTTTGAAACATAAAATACCACCAAGCCAAAAAGCAACCCAAGCCATCTAAGCAATGTGGTAAGCAATTTTTTATCTATACCTACACTCTCAAAAACATCTAACACCGTTTGGGTAGTGTTAAAAGATATGGGCTCAGAACATGAGTGGACAAAAATAGCCATAGCACATAAGGCTAAGTATTTTATATAAATACCAATATAAACACCAAAGCCCTGTGTCATTTTGTGTGTGTTCATGGTTTGGGATTCCCGTTAGGATGATTGTGAGCTGTTATTGTATATACATAGATCATATGGCTCTTGGTTTATCCATCTTTTATAATAATGATTTAAACAATGGTATTGATTTTTACCATATTGGTGCTTCTTAAGTGATTGATCGGTATACCTGCTGTCATCACCACAACATCGCCTTTTTGAACAATACCTAGCTTTTTGAGGAGTTCTGGCAAACTCTGAATAAGGGTGTCGGTATTATAGAATATAGGATTTTGGATACCATAGACTCCCCAAGATAAATGCAGTCTTTGAGAAATCTCTTTGCGAGGGGAGAGGCAAATGATAGGTACCTTGGGCCGCCAACGTGAAATAGCGCGTGCAATAGAGCCTGTAAGAGAAACACAGACAATGGCTTTTGCTTTAGCAAGATAAGCTGCTTCACAGGCAGCAAATGCCACAGCATCTCGGTCATTGGCTATGGCAATGTTTTCACCTAGTAAATCATGAAACCCTGACACCGAAGCTGAACGAGTGGGTTGTTGACGCATCCAATGTTCGACCTCACAAATGGTAGCGTTCATGGTAGCCACACTGGCCACAGGATATTTACCAGTAGCAACTTCTGCAGATAACATCAAGCAATCAGCTCCCTCTAATACACCACCAGCCATGTCGGCTCTTTCGGCAAAGGAAGCACGAGGATAATGGGTCATGGATTCAAGCATCTGGGTGGCAATGATAACGGGTTTAGCTCGTTGAATACTTGAAGCGATGATCTTGCGTTGAAAGGTGGGAACTTTTTCAATTTTACCCTCAACTCCAAGATCACCTCGAGCAATCATAATGGCATCAGCCACTTCACAGATATCTTCAATGTTTTCCACAGCACTGATCTTTTCAATCTTTGCCACCACTGGAGTGTCGGCACCTAGTGCAGCGATGACTTTTTTACATTCTTTGACATCTTCAGCACTCTGTACAAACGATAGAGCGATGACATCCACATTATGATTGACACCAAAAACCAGGTCTTTGGTGTCTTTTTCGGAAAGAATAGGCAGAGATAATATGGAATCAGGAAAATTCACACTCTTACGTGAACGTAACCATCCTCCTTCTATCACCTTCACTTCCACATCCCGGCCCTTGATGTTGATCACCTCAAGGATCAACAAGCCATCATCCATCATCACCCTCTGACCTACCTCTATATCACCCACAAGGTCTTTATAATCAATGGGAATAATATGATCTTCAGATTGGGTTGATCCATAAATCAGCTGATAAATACCTCCTTTTTCTAACATCACCTTACCTCCCAAAAGAGTACCGCAACGGATCTTAGGTCCTTGCAGATCTTGAAGGATAGTGATACTTTTGTGAGTTATCTCAGATACACGTTTGATCAGTTGGATGGTTTTTAAGTGATCTTCATGACTACCATGAGAAAAGTTAAGACGGGCAATATCTAAACCAGCCTGTACCAACTCCACAAGGGTGGCTTCGTTTTGTGATGCAGGTCCTATTGTGCCTATGATCTTGCAACGACGCATATCACCAGATAATGTGACCATTTTAAAACCTTTAATTTACTATGTATTTTATCTATGGAATTTTATAAGAGATAACCGTAAGATTATATTATTCTTCATATAACTAACTTTTCATACAACTCAAGTCTCATGTGATATGTTTTGGCAAGTTATGATCATTGACTGCAGTACATCACTAGTCTACGATCATCACCATAGCTGATCTTTGAGATAAAAACCATGAAGGACCTATCCTTGAAAATATCGATTCGTGTCATAGTCATTGTATGGCTATGTGTAAGCCAATTCATACCTCTATGGCTGCCTATTCATAGCTTTATGGGACCTTCGCAGGCTCTCGCTAGTGATACATCACAGGTAGATACGAATATTCCACTGCCATTAGATGCTTACAATGATAGCCATAAAAAGTCTTTATTATCTATTCTTGGGGGACGTATCGCCCAAGAGCCCTTTAACTTGGTGGCTACTCTTATCTTTTTGTTAGCGATTATCCATACTTTCTTTGCTTCTTTTTTCTTATCGCTTTCTCAAAAAATACATCAACGCTACAAGGAAAAAAACCCCAAAGGAGAAGGCAGTTTTGCTGCAGAGATGATGCACTTTATCGGTGAAGTTGAGGTGGTCTTTGGTTTATGGGTGATTGTGTTGATTGGGGCTTTTCTGATATTTTTTGATTTCCATCATGCCATTCAATATATGACCTATAAGGTGAACTATACAGAGCCTATCTTTATTGTCATCATCATGACTCTTGCAGCCACCAAGCCTATCTGTGATGTGACACGAATGTGTTTAGGTAAAATAGCTAGACTAGGAGGCTATAGACCGGTGGCTTGGTGGGCTGTTATTCTTACCTTTGCTCCTATCTTTGGATCGTTTATCACCGAACCTGCTGCCATGACTGTAGCTGCTTTGCTTTTAGGTCAGCAATTTTATCTTTATAAGCCTTCAACAAAGTTGCAATACGCCACCATTGGCTTGCTCTTTGTGAATGTTTCTGTGGGGGGTACGTTTTCGAATTTTGCTGCACCACCGGTGTTGATGGTGGCTCAAAAATGGGATTGGTCCTCTCTTTTTATGCTCCAACATTTTGCTTGGAAAGCCACCATAGGTATTGTAATTTCCAATATTCTCTATTTTCTTATCTTTGCCAAAGAACTTTTATCCTTAGGAAAAGATCAAGCTAACCCTAGCGAAGCTAATCAAGAAAGCCAGGCTAATCAAGAAAGCCAAGCTAGTGGTGATAACGATTCCAAAAAAGATAGGAGCATCGCCCCTTGGTGGGTGATGCTATGTCATATCTTTTTTATGATATGGACCGTTGCTCTGGCTCATTATCCTGTGTTTTTTATCGGTGGATTTATGTTCTTTCTCGGATTTTTTAAAGCCACCAAACCTTATCAAGATAAACTCGCTCTTCAACAAGCTCTACTTGTGGGTTTTTTCTTAGCAGGATTGGTTATTCATGGTGGTCTGCAAGGGTGGTGGATACAACCGGTCCTTAACTCTTTGAGTGAAGGATCTCTTATGGTCACTTCAGTTTTTCTTACATCTTTTAATGATAATGCTTCCATTACCTTGCTTGCGAGCTTGATTCCAGATTTTCCAGATAATCTCAAATATGCGGTCATGGCTGGAGCTCTTACCGGAGGAGGACTGACAGTGATTGCTAATGCACCCAATCCAGCAGGACAAGCTATTTTAGCTCCCTACTTTACCCATCAACGTATTCAGCCTATGTATCTTCTTTTAGGTGCTTTAATTCCCACTGTGATCATGGGAACTATCTTTATGCTACTGTAGATAAAGATCTTCTATGGGGTAACTTTGCAAAAATAAAGGACTGTGTTTTTGCAATAAAAACAAAGCAAACAACCCTTCGAGTACCGCTTTTCTTTGAATCACTTTACGTTGCAGGTGAGAGGGATAGTGTTTAGAAATAACACAGACATTATGATCATGTAAGGTAGTGATATGTTTTGAGGCCATGTTTGCACGTATATGATCAGAATACGATATGCCTATATATACTTCTCCTATATTTTCTTTGCAAAGAGCGGTTTTTTTTCTGTTGTCATCTCTATTGTCATCTGTCTTCCTGCCTGCCCATCCTGTTATGGCAAGAGACCAATCACTGCATAGACGCTTTCTGACTTCGGTTGCCATCAGTGCTGCTGTGCGCGAAGATACACCTTGATCTTGGCTGAGCATATTGGTATCTAAGCCGAGAAGTTTTTCTTTGGCGGCCAGAGAATACACCACCACTCCTCCCATAAATACCTCACTGAGTGAGGCGACCTCACCAAGAAAAGCAGAAAGGGAGCCACTGCTACAGCTTTCAGCAACAGCTAGTGTTTGAAAACTTTCTTTTAGGGCTTTTACCACTGCAGTGGCTAAAGAGTTGCCAGAGCCACTGGCAACAATATGATCACCAAGATGACAGCGAAGAGCTGCAAGCATGGGATGGAAGTTCGTGAGTGTGTTGCTATATAGTTTGAGACGAATACCACCACTTGTGGACAGAGATGCATAGCTGCCTATATGAGTATGAGCCAGATGGTTTTTATGGGCATCTGTATGCTTAAAGGATTCCAGCTGAGAAGCAAGTTCTGATTCACTTAAACCACATACCAAATACTCTTGACTATGACGGTTATAAGAAGAGGGATAAGAAGAGGGATGGTGGTGTTTTTTGTGATATTCGCACAGCAGGGGCTTTACACTGTTTTGAAACATGGTGTGTAATTCTTTAGGCGGTCCTGGTAAGACGATGATCATGCTACTATCACTTACAACAAAGCCACTAGCACTGCCACAACTGTTAAACAATAGCTTTGCACCCTCTATGACATAAGCTTGAGAACGTTGAGCGGAATCGAGATGAGCACAGCCATAATATTCTTTGAGTTCTTTAAGACGCTCTGATGATAGCTCCATCTTGCGCCTTAAAACCTTTGCCACCGCTTCCACAGTGATGTCATCAGCTGTGGGACCCAGACCTCCTGTGATGATGATGACATGAGGATGACGCTTGAGGCTTTCTTGAAGTACAGCACTGATATCACTGAGGGTGTCATCGGCTGTGGTAGATCGAGATACCATCATGCCCATGGCTGATAATTCGCGGCATAGCCAAGCCATATTGGTGTTAATGGTATGACCTTCAAGGAGCTCACGACCGGTGGTGATGATTTCATGATGCATAGACACCTCAGTCAAAACCCATCAAGCTGCTATGGCCATCAAGTAGCTATGGCCATCAAGCAGCTATGGATTGGGATGCGACCAGAAGGTCCCATAAAAACATATGATGGGCACAACGGTTTACCACCTGTAGATGTTGCACCAACGAACATTTGGGATTATACCCTACAGCTAAACCAGCCACATGAGCCATACGCTCATCATTTGCACCATCACCTACCACAATGGCTTCATGGAGAGAGTAGTTAAAATGCTTGCATTTTTCTATCACATAGGTGGCTTTAGCTGTGGCATCTACTAAAGGCTCTTGGAGTTCTCCTGTAAACATATATGTATTGTGATGGTCTGGGTGAGGTTGCCATTTGGCTTTATTGGCTAATAAGCCCATCATTTGCAATTCCATAACCACAGGAATAGCCATGGATTGTAGACCAGCTGTTACTAAAAAAGAGGGCATAAGAGCAGCTGATAGATGGCTGGTAAGATCACGAATACCTTTGTTAAGTCTTAAAGAAGCTGCCACTTCACCTATGGCATCTTTTTTTAAACCTTCAAAGCTTTGCATCTTTCTTTTCATATACGAGGCAAAGTCTAACTGGCCATCCATGGCTTTGCGGGTTATAGCATCTACCTCTTGATACAAATCAGAACTCAAATAACGTTGAGCTAGATCTACCATGGATTCTTTTTCTGTGATCGTGCCATCCATATCAAAAAATGCTACCTTAAATGTCTTCTTGTGAGGAATCAGTCCCCATGAACTCATCATGTCATCTTCATTGCGGAGAGCTTGCATGAGCCATTGGTAATCATAATCACTTGAACAAAACACATTCTGGTGATAGATGGTTTCACAAGACTTTGGTAGTTCTAAAACAGCCGCTTTAGAGTGTTGAGGGGTGTGTTGTCTTAACTTATGGGATAACGGCAAAAGCGTTGCGTGATCGGTATGATAAAGATCATAAAATCCTTTCATCACAAATGGCCTCTTTTTTTGATGTGTTCTTGTGTTCTGTGACGGTTCTTTCTTTGAGTAAAAGAGTCACATATGTGTGTTACCTTATAGATTTTCTTATGTGTCACTATGTGCGTCACTAACTAATGGTATAATCGGTTCAGCTGTTTTTTTCTCCACTTCTATCATACCTTACAGTACTGCAATGAACACATCATCACCACCAAAAAAATCCAAACCTAAGCCTCTCATAAGCCGCTATTTTCGAAAGCTCGTGCGTACTGTTATGTTTGTGTCCGTAGCACTGCTCGCTTTTGGGTTAGGGATGATGACAATGGTCTATGTGGAGGTGTGGTATGGAGATCACTCCAAACTTGAAAAAACCACCATCCTTACATTGATTGAAGAAGAAAGTACTCTCTATTATCTTGATGAAAAAACTCAGATAGGCTCTCTTTTTGATCAAAATCATCGTCGCTATATTTCTATCAAAGATATTCCAGCACATATGCAAAACGCTATTATTGCAGCAGAAGATAAAAATTTCTATGCCCACTATGGTATTGATGTTACAGCTATCATTAAAGCTTTCATAGATGGTGTTAAGCGTGGCTTTCGTTTTCGCAGAGGTGGTTCTACCATTACTCAGCAAACTGTAAAAAATATCATGCAAGATTGGAAACCTACCTTTGCTCGTAAGTTTCGTGAAATGATTAAAGCTTTTCAAATGGAAAAGCTTTATAACAAAAAACAAATTCTTGAATTTTACCTCAATCAATTTCATGTGGCAGGAAATGGCAGCGGTATAAGTATTGCTGCTAAATACTATTTCAATAAAGCGGTTATGGATCTTAACTTGATAGAGGCGGCATTTATTGCAGGATCCTTAAAAAGTCCTAGCAAATATAACCCCTTTATGAAACGTACTAAAGATGCTTACAACAAAGCCATCAGAGATGGCTTTGGACGGAAAAACTATGTTCTCAAACGGATGTTTGAACAAGGATGGATTACAAGAGATGAGTACGATTCAGCAAAAACAGCTGTTATTCCATTTGAAAAAGGCACTTTTTCTACTTCAGAAGTGACACTCCTGAAGCTGATTAAAGAACAGCTTGCCCAAAAAGAAGTACTCGATGCTCTTGGATTAAGTCATCCTAAAGAGTTGCATACTGCAGGATTTAAGGTTTTTACAACCATTGATGCCACCCTCCAAAAAACCGCTCAACGTGTTACCAGACGTAACCTTGCAAGGTTAGAAACTATACTTGCTGGTCATCAAGCAGAAAAAGAGGATGATTACAAAGATCTCAAACGTTTAGCAGAGGGTGATTTTGTTTTTGCGCGCATCACTCATATCACCAAAGATCATCTTAACACGTTCTCTTTGGAACTCTCTCTTGGCTTACCCACAGCCACCATTCCTAATAACTCACTGCGTAGATATGCCAAGTTACTCAATCTTACAGAGGCTCATGAACAGGGATATATCTATCATCTTGGCAAGCTTATGAACAGCATGAAGGTGGGAGATATTGTTTTTATGGAAGTCAAAAAATATGATAAGAAAAACCACCGTGCTGTGGGTGAGTTATATCGTCATCCTACCATTGATGGTGGAGCTATCGCACTTGATAAAGGAAAGGTTAGAGCTGTTATTTCCGGTTTTGATACTCTTGGCTTCAATCGTGCTACTCAAGCCAAAAGACAGCCAGGATCTGTATTTAAAATCCCTACTTTACTTGCTGCTCTACAACTTGGCTGGACAGTTCTTGATCGTGTTCATAATCAACGCCAGATTTTTTCTTATCAAGGCGAAAAATATTATCCCAGACCTGATCATAAGATCCGATTTTCTCATCCTTCACTTTTATGGTCAGGGATTATGAGTGAAAACCTTGCCTTTATCCATTTGGCCAATCATTTGCTTGCCAAACTCAGTATGGATCATTTTCAAAAACTGCTCAAACATCTTGATCTTGCGCCACGGCCTAAAGAATCATCAGCTAATTACCATTACCGGGTAAGTCGTGCAGTGGGAGTAGGGTTAGATACTCGCGGTATCAAAAAACAGTTATTAAAAAATATCACCAGTGAGCTGTTACCAGATTTGATCTTTTCAGAGAACACACAACTTCATGATGTTATCAGCACATTATGGTGGGGTGATGGTTATATTGAAGAGGTTCAAAAACTTTATCGTCAAGATTTAGAAAGATACTCTCTTAAAGAACTCCAACGAAGAATTTCTTTAACACGCAATAATTTTACTCGTTACCAAAAACTCAAAGATATGTTCATTCAAGATTGGCAGACTCTTGAGTTAGCGAGTCAACAGTATGGAGTGGATGCTGTTTTTTATGGAGAGGAGTACCAAGAGATTCTTGAGAGATTTTATATAATTGAAGAATCACAAAGAACGAAACTAGCTTATAACTTTCTTTTAGAAGAAGAAGAATATGATGAAGAAGATAATGAGTCTTTTGGTGAAGAACTCACCACATATTTGCAACGTCAAATGGCTTTAAAGAAAATCACACTGGAAAGTGGAGCACTTCCAGAGAGCCCTGAAGAACAAGAGCAACTCCTTAGCCAAGAATTTGAACGTATCACCACAGAATGGCCTAGTGTGGAATTTTCTGTGATGATCCCTTCAGCACGTTCGCTTAATCAAGAAGATCTTTATGCTATTTTTGAAAGTCCACATAAAAAGAAGGCTTATTTTGCTGAAAATATCTATCTTGATGGAAATTTTCCTTTACATATGATCGATTATATCGAAAAAACCATACCTAAAAATCTAGCAGATATTAAAAATAACACAGAAAAATACTCTTTGAACCAATATTTCCATCACCATGATTTTCGCATTGGCCTTGGATTGTATTATCTCACTCGTCTCATAAAGATTCTTGGTGCACAGTCTCGTATTAATCCTGTTTTATCCACTCCCCTTGGTACCAATTCGGTTTCAGCAGCGGAAGTGGCCAAGATTTTTCAAACTTTTGCTCAGGGTAACTTATACCGCTTTTTTGAAAAAGGTCCTCATAATCAGCTGTCTTTTATCGAACGTATAGAAAATCGTTACGGAGAGGTTATCTATACTCCTAATCCTCGCATCACACCGGTTATTGATCCCATTATTGTTCATCAGCTTAACACGGTGATGCGTAAAGTCATTACCCATGGTACTGGAAGACGGGCTCATGGAGAGTTGTATATTGATGTGGCTAAGCACCAAACCTCTTCACCAGGACGTTATAAAATTCGCATCCCTTCATTTGGTAAAACAGGGAGTACGAATGATTTTACCACAAGTTATTTTGCTGGATTTGTCCCTTATCCCAAGGATAAGGGACAGGATCTTAATCTTAATAATTTCTACACCCTTGCCACTTATGTGGGCTATGATACCCCTCGTGAGATGAAAAAAGGTCGTATATCTATTTATGGTGGAACAGGAGCTTTGCCTTTATGGACGGATTTCTTTAAAGAAACCATGAAAGAAAAAGACTATGAATCTTATCTTGATGCCTTTGACATAGATATTATATCGAAAAAAGAATGGAACGAAGAGCTTAGTCAAAAGCATTGGGAAAGCATTCGTGTTGATTTGCCACGAGGGTTGGTATTAGGGAAATTTTCAGATAAATATATAGAAGATTACAAGCCTACCAATTTATCTGTTACCGGTGAAGAATTTCAAGATATTCATCGTATCTCACGTAGTATTAAGGGAAAAATCCTTGTACCTAAGCCGTTTAGTCAAAAAAATCCTATACCAAGAATGTTTGATCCTCTCACAGAACAAACCATTGCTGACATGGGGTTTTACTATCCTGAAGAGCCTCAAGAAAGCAGCTCAAGATCAAACATACCTAAAAGCCATACGCCTTAGTGATTGTCAGTTTGCACGCGGCTGTTTTCAAGTTAAGCCACCACTCCATCCCCAAAAAAACCGGATAGAGAACACACATAATTGTGAGTACTTTTTATGGTAATGTTACCTTGTTTTGGTTTTGTTCGTAGTAGGATTTAACAAAACGAAGCTCTGTGTTATAGCTAGGAAAGTCTTCTGGCGAATAAGCTTGCCCTGAATGGAAAAAATAAAAGAATTTATACTTCAGTAAATCAAGCAACTTAAAAAACTTAGTATGAGTTTTTAAGTTATATTGGTCTACAAAAAGAGTATAGGATATTTTTTCTTCAGTAAGCAAGTACATGATAAACACATGTTTTTCAAAAGAAGTGGTGAGTACTTGCTCTTCAAATCGCCCATACCCTTCTTCATTGAGATAAGGAAGCCCTACAGCAACAAACTTCTTTAATCTTTTTGATTGCTTAATGAGAAACACTATCTCCGCTAGGGAATGAGATTCATAAAGATCCGTGATTTCTGAGGGAGTTGATAACCAGCTTACTTGGCGAAGTCCTTGTTGTAAAGAGCTTGTATCTTCATGATCTGAAGTCGCTTGTCTATAGTACTCTTTAAGAGGTGATAATTCATTTGTAATAACGGTATGCTGTAAGATTTGAAAACCTTTTGATGGTTCTGGAATCTGACCAGAATGAAAGAAATAAAATATCCTGTGCTTTAGCAAATCAGTAAGACGATAAAATCGATCATGATGATCTAAGTTATATTTCATTATAAAATATTTATAGGTAGATTTATTAATTCCAAGCAAATAACCGATAAACAAGTCTTTTTCAAAAGAGGTCGTAAGTACTTGCTCTTCAAATATCTCATAGTTTTCTTCATTGAGATAAGGTAGTTCTGCAGCGATAATCTCTTGTAGCTTTTTGGATTTTTTCATCAAAATCACCATTTCAGCCAGAGTATAGGATTCATATAAATCAACAATCTTGGATGGAGCAGACGATGACCAACTCACTTGGCGACGTTTATGATTCACTGATTGGTGCAATCTTTGTTCATAGTAAGATTGAAAAAACCGGTATTCATTCTCTGCTCTTTCAATCTCTTCTTCAAGCGGCATCTGTCCTAAATGGAAAAAATAAAATATTTTATACTTCAGTAAATTCGTGAGACGGTAGAATTTGTAACTATTTTCCAAATTATATTGATTGATAAAATATTTCGGTTTCAGATTATTGCTGTCAAGCAAGTAACTTATAAACACATGTTTTTCAAAAGGAGTAGTAAGCACTTGCTCTTCAAATGGTTCGTAGCCTTCTTCTGTCAGATAAGGCAAGTTTAATGTAGTAACTTCTTTTAATTTTTTGGATTTTTTAATAAGAAGAATTTTCGTTATCAATGATATTTTCTTGAGATCTGCTCTTGGTGTATCATTTTTGTGAGAACTTAAAACATTAGCAGAGAGAATATTTTTTTCATATAAATATCTTCTTAGTGCTCCTAACAAAGCAAAGAAAACTTCTCTGCGATTATCCATTTGACCGCCAATGCGTTTAAAGACAATGGCGCGATTTTTTTTATAAATTTTCTTTGTATTGAGAAAATCTATAATATAACGAGGCTGTATCAGTGACCACTCCTCAGGTGAGAAGTTAAAAGAAATATGATTTAGCATCAATGGCTCTAGAAGATTTTTGATATCTTTTGAAGATAGGCTTAGAAATCTTTTTTCTATTTCAGCAAGATTACTTTCTTTAGCAGATAAAAGCCAGTTATAAAGAGGCTGATCTTTTTTCTTTGAGACTTTAGTCGAAGAAATAGGCTCTTTTTTTGGCTTTGTCTTGTTTGGAGTAACTGGACTATCATCTTTTGAAGTATCATTTACCCGAGAATGATCCTTTTTTTCTGACGCTTTAGCTAAAGAAACATGATCTTTTTTTGGCTTTGTCTTATTTAGAATAACCGGGTTGTCATCTTCTAGAATATCTTTTGCGATTTTGCTTAAAATTTCCTGTTTGCGATGAATCACTTGAGAGTGACTCAGATGATAGATGCTAGCGATCCTCTCTTCAGATGTTTGATCAAGATTTAAAATTAGGGATAATAAAATATGAAGAGCCAGTGGTTGTTTCTTGAGCTCATTAAGATAATTCTGTAACTCTATCACTTCTTCCATATCTGATTCAGGACTCATATAATCACTTGTTAGTACAATATTGTCCTTTTGTTGTGACTCAGATCGGACATATATTTGTTTTTTTAATTGCGCATATAATTCATTTCCATTAAATTGATTGCTATACTGCGTTAACTCTGGGAGACTAAGAAGATCATCTATGGTTATTTGTTTGCTTAAATGCTCTAAAATATTCATGAGAGTATTGAGGTATACTACGGCATTATGAGAATCAAAAACAAGCTGGAGAGCTCTTTTAACTAGTTTGGTGCTATGTGCTATAACACTGGGATGCCAGTGAGCAAGCAAAGACTTAATAAGGCTATTTCTCTGATCAAAAATTTGAAGATATACCAACCAGTAAATTGACTTGTCTTTTAAAAAATGTTTTTCGAATAAACGTAATTTTGAGTAACTGAGCTCAAATTCTAAAGATAGCTGGGTAAAATCAAGGATCATGGCTACACGTGAATTCGTCAAATTCAATCGTTTATAGTTGGTAATCAACGTCTGAATTTGATTCTTCATCTCTTGTTGATTTTGAGATGATAATACCAATGGATCCTCTGCTTGAGCATCAAGTAAACGAAGCAGCTCATTTTCAAGTTGTTTTTGCATCATATTATACTCGGTGTTTGAAATCTGATTGCGAGCATAAACTGCTGAGGGCTGGAAGCTTCCGTAGTGCAGTATATTAATCAAAAAGATATCCCAATGAACAGGATCTACCAGAAAGCGTTCTGTAAAGGAATATAGTCCACCTATCATGCTAGGTTGCCATAACATTTCTGACTTTGAGCTAAACCAATATTTGAGCCTAGACTCCACTTCTGGAAGCATAGAGTCTTTATAAAGATCCCGTAGCTCATTTGTTGATAAAAAGCTCTTTTTTTTGATGTTACTCTCTGCTGTATTATGGCGTAAGCTTGATAGCAAATGCGTTTTAATCTTCTTATTCATGTTGTCATAGGTCTTTTGAACTGTTTCTTCTGGCAGCTTATGAAGCATAGCAATATAGGAAAGAGTGGCCTGATCTAAGTTCATAAAGATACTAAGAAAAATTCTAAAAGATAACGAGTTTTCTTTGGTAAGATTGATAAGATTATGATAGTCTCTTTTGCTCATAAAGCTTTCTACTTTTAAGAGTTGATGATTACCTTCTAACACCCTCGAAACAAGATGTCCTAACACATGTTGAGGTGTCATTTCATTAAAACGACGTATTAATGTATGAGGTGATTGGATCTTAACTTGAACGACTTGACTTTGAGATAACACTTCTATTAACTGAGAATTTCTACTAAAATCAGCATCTTTTATGTGACTAAACTTTAAAAAAATATTGCCAATATCTTTGGTTAGAGACATTACTTCAATGGGGTCCATATCAAATGTATCAGAGAATTGATATGAAGACATTCCACCCAAACCAAGCACTTGAGATAAATAGAGAGCCTTTATTTTGGGATACATCTGTGGCATCATAGAAAATGATGCCATATGAATGTGATCCACAGAAGCTTTCTGAATTATGGGATTTAAGTGATCATTAACATCTGAATAGAGCAGCAAAATAAGCTCTTCGTAGGCAGCCTCTGATGAGGCGGGTATATTCACATCTTTATAGGCGCCTAAAACATTAGGGAAGAAAATATTTTGTTCATATAGATACTCTCTTATTTCTCCTAGCAAATCAAAAAAAGCACCCATACGATTATCTTGTCCACCGCCTATGCGTCTAAAAAAAGTAGCGCGATTTTTTCCATGAATTTTTTTTGCATTGAGAAAATCTATAATATAACGAGGCTGTATCAGTGACCACTCTGTATGGGAAAAATTGAGAGGAGTATGCTTTAGCGTCAATGGCTCTAGAAGATTTCTGAGATCTCTTGAAGATAGGTCGAGAATTTTTTCTTCTATTTCAGCAAGATTGTCTTCTTTAGCTGATAGAAGCCACTTATGAATAGGACGTATCGAGATAAGATTTTTTATGTTCTTAAGTATCTGTGATCGGATAAAATTAAGCTCTTGTGGTCTGACGACAAAATGCTCTGCTATTTTTTCTGGTATATAAGAACCTAATTTTAAAATATCTGCCATAAACACATATATTTCAGCAGCGCTATTTGCTTGATTATTCACAAAATGATAAACAAGCCTTCTTCCCCATCGTGAGATCTGTTCTGGTTCAAGAAATGATTTCGATGTAGGATCATAAACTTGTGCTAGAGCTTTTTGAATATTTTGATTGGTCATTTTAACAAAGTCAGAAATGATAGCTTCATGATCTTCTATTTGAAAAAACAAGGAAGCATCACTATGCTTGTTAATGGCTTTAAGTACAAGATTTTTAGCTTCTTGCTCTTGCTCTCGCTCAATTTGACGATCTGTTAACAAGTACTCTTTTTCATGATGATGCTCTTGCTTTTTCAAAGGGGCTCCCATCATAGCAGGCTCTTCATCTTGAGGATTCCGGTCTGTGTTAGCAGAGTCATTAATAGATTCAGGTGTCTCATTAAAAATGAGATCCTTATCACCTTCAAGCTGCATGTTAAGTGTGCCACCACTCCAAGAACCTCCAGATGCAAGATCATGTGACAGTTTTTGCCATACTGTATATGTAACTCCGGTGACGGTCACAAGTGTAGGCAATAGATATTTTTGTATTCTTGCTGGAAGTTTGCGGTAAATATTCCAAATAAAATGACCAGATGCCCTATATTTTTGCTGCTGTAAAACAGCTGCCCCAAGAGCACCGGCGTAGAAGGTATTTTGATGTATTATTAATGACTGAGAAGAATCTTCAGATGCCTCTAAATCTCGTATTAAAGACTCACCTAGCACAGGCTTGGTATAAAGTCCTGCGAGAAGAAAAAGGATCATAAAAATAGACACAAGAAAGCGAAACGTACGACTAAAGACAATGTTATGCAAAAAGAAAGTCGAAGAAGAGATGTCATCACCTTTAAGAGATGAGGTAAATAGCCATGATTGATGACTTTGCCAGTCTAAGTCACTGTTGCATTCTCCTTTGCGCACCTTTCCATCCATAATTATTTTTCCTGTACTTAAGCCATCTTTGGTTTCATGCATTGGAGTCCGCATCTTGTGTTTATTGCTCACTGAAATGAAAGTAAACAACACCAAATCCTTCAAAGTGGTGTCTGTTAATGTAGTGGTATATCAATCATTGTGCTTGCACTCCTCATTACTGCCATTGCCTTTCACTGGTGCCATAAAATACGGAAAGCATTGAATGTTTTAACAGAACACAAGAAGCTTATTTTAGACAAAGTCTTAGATAAAGTCTTAGATAGGTCTTTAGGGTCTTAGATAGGCTCTTAGATGGAGTGATGGAGGCAGATGAAACCTGGCTTCTTCTAAGCTTTAAAGAAAAGTTTTTTTGCCCTTTATGATGCCTTCACCTCAATTACGATGTACACTTTTTTAAAGCTTCTTATCAATAATCATATCCTTCTACTTTTACCATTGTTAGTGATATTCAGACCTCACAAAAGGTCTGTTCAAGTCTTTTAACATTTTTTTGTTCATTTATCTATAGGATTTTCTTTTAAAAATGATGGGATGGATTAATGATGTGATCAATCACGGTTTATCACAACATGAGCCATTCCCAGTACCTTCTTTAGTTAACCTCACTTTCAAGCAAGGCTTGAAAGTAGCTTCAGAGTACGTATCGCATTTGGAAGTTATCGCTAATGAGGGTATCTCGTTTGGTGAGTTTCTTTAAAAAACAAGTACTTATACTTGAAGTTCTATGAAAGAAACTCAATCACTTTAGGATGATGATTTATCAGATTGTTCAATACCAAGATATAGCTATTTTCATGAGAATGATTTTGAGATTATTTGGAGCTGATCATAGCTAAAACGTTTTTATGTATGGATTTGATAGTGTGAGGTTTGCAGCCTTTTTTTTCGAGGTAATGGCTGGTGGCTTCTGCAATGATCAAATAAAGTCGGATATGATCACCTTGAGATTTTTTTAACCAAATACGGACAATTTCATGATCTTCATAAGGAAGAAAAGTATTGTTAATAGTGGTTTCAAGGATAAACTCTACGGTATCTTTAAAAAGATCTTCACAAGGATGGGAAGACGAGGTGTTATTGGAAAGATAAGATTGTGACATGTTATAACTGATTCTATATGGTGTTGTATGGCCTGCCTAACTTGCTAGTTCAGGGAGTTTGTTTAACCGCGCAAGAGAAGTGAATGACACGAAAATAGGTGGATTTTTGCAAAACGCACCCAAGACGCACCAGATCTTAAAAAGCAAAGCTAAGCTTCGTGTTTTTTTATGGAAAATGCAAGTCACTTTTGTATTCAATGATATTGGAGATGAGGCCGTATTCTTTGGCTTCTTTGGCATTCATCCAATAATCTCTAAGAGTGTCTTTTTCCACCTTTTTGACAGCTTGTTTGCATGCATGAGCAAGAATATGATTTAGCCTATCTCGTGTCTTGAGGATGTCATCGGCATGGATTTCTAGGTCAGAGGCTTGGCCTTGAATGCGTCCCATGATCAAAGGTTGGTGGATAAGGAATTTGGTGTTTGGTAGAGAAAAACGCATTTCAGGATCTACGGCACAATTGATGATGGTTGCGATGCTGGCACATAATCCTGCGCTAATGACTGCAACAGGGCTATTGATAAAGCGAATGGTGTCATAGATGGCTAAGCCGCTATTGACTTCTCCACCGGGAGAGTTGATGAACAGTTGGATGGTTTTGTCATTTTCGTTATCCCATACTAACAGTTTCGTTATAGTATCTTCTGCGACTTTTGAATCAACACCACCTGAAATGAGACAGGTTCTTGTGTCAAATAACTTGTGCTGAAGAAGGTTGTCTTCCAGTGTTTTTTGCAAAGATGGGTTGGTTTCACTGAGAGTGCGGAGAGGTGTGGATATGTGTTTCATAGTGGTGTCCTGGCGGTTGTATGATATGAGTAAAGTCCTGTATAGAAATCATAGATGAGACTCTCTTCTATGATGATAGTCTTGGGTTAAAGTATCAGCAAAAGTATATCATAGACTCTTAAGGATCCTAGTCATTACTTGATTCTTCATCGGTTTGTGTAGGTTCTGTTGTTGTAAGATCTTCTGTTGCTGTGGGTGTTGTAGGTGTATTGGTACCTCTTGTGTCTTGTTCTTTGGTTTGGTTTGAGATCTCCATATAGTCATGGGCTATATGGAGAGCCTCTTTGAGTAGATAGTCATCTTCTCTCTTGGGTTGTTTGCCACTCAGAATACTTTTTTGATAATTGCGAAGAGAACGGAACTTCTCTTCAAGATTTTTATCCACTAAATCATATGGGCTATTTGGAGAGGTATCGTCATCTTCTTGTTTTAATCCGAGTAGCTGTTCCAACGTTTGTTTCCAGCGTTGATTGAATGTATGAAGTGTTTCTAAGTCCTTGCTTTTTTTTGCCAGACGTTTTTGTGATTTGTTAACAAGACGTTCTATGACGGTTGGTTCTTGAAAGGAGAGATGGAGAGTTTTACTCGGGCTGACGGCGTTATCTTCTTTGAGGAAGTAAGGATTTTTTCCTGAGAGAAGTAAAGAAAAATGGGCTAAAGGTGTAGGGATATGAATATTGGCATGGACTCCTTGATTTTCAATGGAAGAGCCATCTGAGCCATAGAACCTTGCTGTGCTAAGAGAGATGCCGCCAAGACGAGGAGTGTAGCTATAGTGTGGATCGAGAACATTGGATAGATAGGAGTGAAGTAGAACATTAGATACTCCGGCAGTGGTTTTATCACCTACCACGAAGCCACGACGGTGCACTTGAATCGCTTGTACAAAGGCTTCGGCTGGGCCTGCTGTGAGAGCATCGACGAGTACTAACAAGGGAATATGTTGTGAGACATTGCCAATGCTCTGTTTGAGGGGCTGAGCTGATAGAGCATCATGTTCGCCGATGATTTGGAAAGGTGATGTGATGGGAATAAATAATTCTGCTAGTTCTTCAGCTTTTTCAATAAATCCTTTTGAGGTGGCACGTAAATCGATAATAAGAAAATCAATGTTTTTTTCAGCAAATTCATCAAGTCTCTTGGATGCATTTGTGACCACATCTTGATGTCCCCGTCTTGCTTGATCAGAGGTTGTGGCATAGAAAGCTGGGATATGAAGCAGTCCTACTGTGTAGTCACTGGTTAGTGAGACATTGTTATGAGCGGATGTGTCGGTTTTCTGTGTGGTTGTTTCATTTTCATCTTCTAGTAGATCATTGAGCACAAGGGTGTCTGCATGAACGTTGTAGTTGAGATCCTTGGAATAAACTCGGTTTAGGCTGACTTTGAGCATTTGTGAGGATTCTGTGGTCTGAGATTTGCGTAACACCGTAAGTTCTATGACACTGCCCACAGGACCTAGTAATTGAGAAAAAAAGTCTTGTGATGTGAGGTTTTTAAGAGAAGTGCTACGTGTTCGATCTGTATGGATAGACATCACCACATCTCCTACTTTTAACCCTGTTGTAAGGTTTGCAGTTGATGGAATACTTGTGACTACCATTTCTCCTTTTTGTTCTTCGATAACAGCTTCTATGGTGCCCAATTGTGATGTGAGAGCTAAGTAGGAAGGATCAAAATCCATACGCTCTCTATAGGAGGAATGTTTATCCAATGCTTTGAGAAAAGCATTCAGAAATATTCCATAAGCTTTGGAAGGTGAGATAGCAAGAATGTGATCACGTTGGATTTGAAAGGTTTTTTTCAGACGTGATCTCAGTTCTTTGTTTTCACCACTAATGGAAAATAAATTGGAGGCAGCAAAAATTTTAGCTGCTAAGTAAGCAGATAAATGATCATCAAGCTCTTGATCGCTGGCACTGAAAGGTTGGCTAGAAGAAATATCTAAGGTGCCACGTGTTCGGAAATCAAAGGATCTTACAGGGTTTACTTGCAAGCTACCTTCTGCTTTTTTCAAAAGAATATCATAACTTTGCGTAGCTTGTTCTTTCCAAAAACTCACAATTTCACCAATAAATGTGCACTCTCCCATTTCGATATAACTGGCTATCTTTTTACTATAAACGTCTGCAAGCTCTTCAATATGATCCTGATGGAAGGCTATGCGATGAGGATCTAGGGAGGAGATAAATTCAAAGAAGACATCTTTGCTAAAAGTCTTATTAATCTGTGGTTCATCTTCACTGTTTTTGGGGTATTGCTGTAAAAACAGATTGCCAAGAGAGTACACAGTTTGACATGTGAGCTGGCTAACACGTGGCTTAGCTTCTTGGGCTTTTTCGTCCATTACCATAGGAGCTATTTGTTGTTGTTGAGATGGTTCAGAAAATGAGGTTGTAGTAGAACTACTTCCCCATGACTCGCAGGCTACATGAATCATCATCACCATCAATACAGCACAGGTCTCAGTAACCTTACAGAAGTTTTGCCAAATTGATGATAAAGATTTGAAGTAACCCACTGATAATAAGATGATTTTCATATGTTACCTAATGTGATGAGAGGTGATGAGAGGTGATGAGATGTGATGGGTTAGTGTGTTGTTTATGTTTGATGTTTCAAAGTTTGTCCATGCATCGGAGTCTTTGAGAGAAATTTGATGGGTCATAGCTTTTATGTTGGTGATATAAGGTGTGTTGCTTAAAGTGAGATGTTTATAGCTCATGGAGTAGAGTTATAAAGGAGACCAAGCAACAAAGAAATGGGAGGGTGTAGTGAGCTAGAGTGGTGAGCTAATGTGGTGAGCTAGGGCTAGCTTTATGATTTTGCAGAACCATCAGGACAAAATAGTCATGTGTGCCCTTAAGAGGATCTTGGATAAGGATGGCAATGTTTTTTGCGTATTGTCTCATAAGTGCTGAGCGATGTGAGGGAGAATGGATGATCTTGGAGATGGCATCAAAAGGTGTGGAAGCTTTGAGGCGGATTTCACTTAGTGAAAGTAATGTGGAGTGAGTTTTAGCGGTTTTTTGAGCGAGTGCTTGCAGAGCTGTGTGGTTATGGATAAGTGTTTGATGATTTATGAGGGAGTGGCTCAGTAAGTGAAAAGAGGCAGGAGCTAGTGTGATGGTAGTAAGGTGTTGCTGTTTTCTGAGAGAATTTATCACTCCCAGTAGCTGTTGAGGTGTGAAGCTTAAAGATGACTCTTTAAGCTTTTGAAGGGGTTTTTGGAGGGGATCTATGAGATGGCCTTGGATGGTGTACCATGTTTGCGGTCCTATCCAAGAGGGGGTTTTACTCTGACAGATGAGCGAGAGGGCACTAAACGTGTTTTTTTTGCTCATAGCTTTGTGCCACCATGTGAGAAACTGGCTCATTTTCTGAAAAGATATGTTTTTGGGGGGGGTTTGTTTTACAGAGTAAGAAAGACAATGTTTTTGGAGCAACGTGTCTAGTTGGGGATCATCCATAGCTTTAGGAGCAGGGGTGGTGATTAACCATGCAAATGAGGGACATATCCCCCAAGCTACTCCAAGATGGTGGTGTTGTTTGGCAGTTTGTTGGGCTAGTGCGGGCAGTTGTTTCAAAGCTTGATGGGAGCTATAAGATATGATGGCAAACGATGATGTGGGATGGTTCTTGCGTATTTGGCTTTGTTGAAGGATCTGCTCTGCTGATAAGTAGGTTGATGGGCTATGTTTGTTGGTTTGTGTGTCTTTATGGATCAGATGAGTTTTTTTTTCTGCCTTACAGATGGGTGGATGGATAGAGGTATAGATATCTTTTCGCCAGTACAATCCAGGTGCTAGTTGTGGATTCTTAGTAGAGAGGGAATGTGTTATGTTGTGTGTTTTGTGTATGCCGGTGGTGTGTTGTTTGTGCTGTGCTTGAATAGGGCTGATGACTAGGAAACACAGGATGCAAACTGTAGAAATATGGTAGAGGTTTTTCATATGCGGGAATTTTTTGGTTATGAATGGCATTGCTCTTACAGTGGTAGAGTATAACCCGAGGTTATCATATAATGAGGTGCAGCCATGTTAGAAGTGGGAGATGTGAGTTTTTCGTATCATCTTTACAGAAAAGTCTTTTCTTGTGTGAGTTTTCAACTTGATAAAGGAGAGATCATTCATCTGCGAGGAGGTAATGGTAGTGGTAAAACCACGTTACTTAGGGGGTTGATGGGTCTGGTAGATTTACGTTTTGCAACAATATCTCTAGCTGGTTATACAGATCTTAGAGAGTTTCGCAGACGTTGCTGGTATATGCCTTCAGAGCATCATGGCCTTTTTACTCATCTGACAGCGTGGGATAACTTGGTATGCTTTCGGCAGTTGCAAAATAGAGATGTTGCCGATAAGGATTTGTGCGATCATCTTAGAGACTTTGGTTTTGGTTCGTCTTTTTTTTTTTTTTTTCTTTTTTTTTTAAAAATTTTTTTTTTTTTTTTTTATAAAAAAATTTTTTTTTTTTGGTTCGTCTTATTTGTGTCATCATCTTTTGGTAAAAAGTTTTTCTACTGGTATGAAAAGACGTTTAGCATTGTGCAAGTTAGCTTGTTTTCAAAGACCATTATGGCTATTAGATGAACCCACCTATGGTCTTGATAAGCAAGGTATTCATCAACTTTGCTTGCTTCTCAAAGCTCATCAGGAGAGTGAAGGTATGACAGTGGTTGCATCGCATGATGAATCCATTTTTGCATCTTTGAATGTGAGATGTTTATCTTTAGAAGATTACAAGTCATAATGAGCATGCTAAACCTGAAGTTTTGCAAAAAAAAACACCTTACACATCTCTAAGTTCTTGCTAATAAGGGATTTGTAAGCTGTTTACTTTTTTATCTATTTTAATAGATATGTATAAGTGTTGCCTGATGCTGTCCTAAGCTGAGGAGATAAAAAAGGAGATGGTTTGTGTTATTGTTTTTTGTCATTTTTTCATTTTATCTCTCTGAGATGGTCTTGCGATAAGATGGCTGATGCTTTTTGTAGCAGTTGTGACACCATACTTATTTCTTAAGTTGACAGAATCATGTTTAAACTCTTCACTGTAACTATTCTTACTTGTCATATCGATCTCTATAAAAAACAAACACTATCTTAGTTATTTTTCCCTTATCATATCACTCATTGTTATTAGGCAGCCACAAACACAAGCACAGGCTAAATTGATTCTTTATAGATAAATAGTTAAGCTCGTTTTTTGAGAGCCGATGAGTTTTTATGGCAAGCAAGGCTAGCAACCATATTTAGTTGCACTTCTTGTAAATTGTAAAATATGTTTTGATTTTGAATCTTTGTGATAGAGTTATTTTCTTCGTTGATGTTCTGGTAGTGTCGAAGTCGGATAAGAATACAAAACAGTTCAGACTTTATGATTTATCTCAAGGAAGAAGCGCATACTGGCTAATTAATATTTATAACAGAGGAGTTTAATATTTTTAATCTCTTTAGGGTTTTTCATGCATATAAAGAAAGGCAATTTTCAAGAGAACAGAAACGAAATGTTTCCGAGTCAAAGCTTAATGATATATCTAAAGAACGAATATTATCTCAAATAAAAAAAATAAGATCTGTTATTATGCATGCCCAAAATAAAGGTTTTAATGAGGCTAATACTGTAAAAATAGTGCAAGATATTTGTGTGGATTTATTAGGTTATCACAAATATTATGATATAGATATGGAATATTCTATATCAGGAAAACGCTGTGATATGGCTATATTAATTGATAAAAAGCTAAAGTGTCTTATAGAAGTTAAGGCACTTCGAAAACTAAATATTAATCAATACACTGAACAAGCTGTGAAGTATGGCATTAATTCGCGCACTCATTGTGTTGTTCTAACCAATGCCCGTATTTGGTATGTTTTTTGGCTTAATCATGAAAATTTATATACCGTGAGATGTGAGCGTCTATTTGTATTTGATATACTGAATGATCGTGCTAGTAAGATTGCAAAATGCTTTCAATACTTAGCTAAAGAGCATATCACGCAATTTATTGAAGATGGTATTGCTAAGAATAAAACGAATATTAATGTTGATAAAAAATTATGGTCTTATAGATTCATAAATATTCTCACGTATGTCGGCTTGGCTGTGGTAGACTCAATGTGGCGTTCTCTTCCAACAGGGTCAAAACGAAACATTTTTGATAGCTCTCGTAGTATTCCTAATGACCAGAGCTTTAAAGTAAAAAAGCTTGAACATAAAGTTTCTAGGTTGATTTTCGCTTTAATTTTTAGCAAAGCTAAGAGATATAGAAAGAAACGAAAAAAACATAATAAAAACTAAAAAATCTATTAACCGATGCTTCGCAAATAACAACTCTCTGATCATTGATATTACTGGCCTGAGTGAGTATTACCATAAATCTGGATTCAGTATAAGATAAAATCGGCTAAGTAAGATAGTGTTTGTTTATCATGGAGGTCGATATGAAGAGAAGAGATTCTTACAATGAAGAGTTTAAGTGTGATGCTGTCGGTCTAAGTGAGAAGTATGGAGTCAAATCTGCTGCAAAAAAGTAGCTTCTGAGTGCGTAAAACTTCGAATTCCAAAGTCATCAAGAATGAGGATACCCAACTTGGCTAGCTTATTAAAAAGGCTCTGTTATGATTAGGTATTGATTATGCTTGCATTCCCCATTTTTACCTGTATAATGGGATACAAGGAGGTTTTTTATGGATTTGGATAAATTAGTTAGCTCGCTTTCGCGAAAGCAACTTACAGAACTTAAAAAGTTACTTAATTTGCAACTTGGGACGCCTACAAAGGAGCAGATAGAAGAAAATGCTGTTAATAATTTTGTTTGTCCTCATTGTGATGGTAAAAAAATTGTCAAAAACGGCCATGTACGAGGAGTACAGCGTTACCGATGCAAGGAATGTAAAAAGTCTTTCAATCTTATGACTAACACGATGTTTCATCGCACTCAAAAACCACTCCATTTGTGGTCACAATGTTTCAAACTTTTATTCGAGCAGAAGTCTATTCGTGATATTGCAAAAGAGTTAAAGATTTCTACTTCCACCGCCTTCTACTGGCGTCATAAAATGTTGAAAGCATTGAATGTTTTAACAGAATACAAAAATCCTGTTTTAGATGGAGTAATAGAAGCAGATGAAACCTATCTTCTTCATAGCTATAAAGGAAAGAAGAAAGACATGCCGCAAGCCCCTAGAAAACGAGGTGAACCTGCTATGAAAAGAGGCATCTCTAAGGAACAAGTTTGTATCCTTGTTGCTTCTGGTCGAGGAAAGAATTCACGAATGCAGGCTAGCTGCTTGCCTCATCCAACGGGACAGAATATCAAAGAACATCTTGAGGGTCATATTACACGAGAATCTACACTGGTAACTGATGGTCATCCATCGTATAACCTTGCATGTAAAGTGCTTGACATGACGCATATACAACTGTCTTCTTCTAAAGGTGTAAAGGGGTATCTATCACATTCAAACTGTCAATTCTATACACAGTCATTTCAAAGGTTTTCTCACCCCTTACAGAGGTGTGGCTTCTAAGTATCTTAATAACTACATCGCTCTTTTTGAGTGGTCTAGAAGATCTGCCACAGAATTTGCAAAGACATTTAGAGCACGCATCATCGCCACATATTTGAACATGCGATCAACAGAGGTGGACTTTAAATAGACTAAAAAGAGCTCTTTATCGAATATTCATATTGGTCATATTTATGATCGATATTCCATTTGCATCGCCATGTTTATACTGCTTGAATGGAAACATTTTATTACATACTAAATTCTCATGTAATAGTTTCTGAAATGGTCAAAAATAACAAATTTTAAATTTTTTTGAAAAATTAACCTGATGAGCCAAAATCCGATAATTCCATGGCACTACTTAATCACAACAGAGCCATTAAAAAAAGCTTCTTCAAAAAAGACACGTACTGTTATTCCAGAAGTTCTATAAGCTGTTATCTCTTCAAAGGGAAAGCTTACAGGCATAAACTGTGTCGTATAACCGCTCATACACAGCTGTCTCCTTAAAGCGCTAGCTTGGTGAGTTTTTCCTCGTCCTGTAGGTTCGCAAAGCAATAATATTTTGTTTTTTATGGGGAGGACTAACTAAGTTGAATCCATCCTTTTAGAGCGGATCTGTTCAATCCTTTGTTAAAACTACTATCCCAATCATCCACACAAGTTGTAAATATTAACAACACATTTCTTAGTTAAAATAGATAATTCTTATGCTGTCTTGTCGTCTAACTCTTCATGAAGAATCCCTACAATATTACGTTTTTCTTTACTAAACACCATCCCTAAAAGATAGATGGGTTTTTTGCTACTCTTGTGCTTGTCTGCATAGCGGCGATCTTTGATTTGTTGAATAGCATTTTTTAAAGCCGTATGTATTTTCTGACCTGATAGTAACATCTTGAGCTCTATTACAAAAATTTGATTTGCAAGAAATAAGACAATATCACTGTTTCCTAAGTTTGTTGATTCTTCGGCAGTGTATACGACACCAGAAGAGCCAAACATTGAATAAAGGATGAGATGATAGTGGCTTTCTAAATCTGCGTTCTGACTTAGCTGATGAGGCACATCTGCTAAAAAAGCGGATAATTCTTTTTGAAATTCCGCAAATTTATGTTGTGCAATATAAGCTAATAATTTTTCTCCTGTTCTTCTTAGAGCTATAGTATTACCACCTATTATAAAATGCAGCATCCTAAAGCACATGCCTTTATGCACTTCAAAATTAGGAACCTTTAAGAAGTATTTTGTTGCGTCTTCTGTTTGTTTTTTTTTGCCTATTGTAAGATATCCTGACTGGAATAACAAGGCTTGTGGTATGATAAGGTCTATATCAAACTCAGTGAGTTCTCTGCGATCAATCCAACAATTTTCAATAGATTTAATGCTAACATTATCGTTTTTGGTAAAATATTCATAAATATATTTAGGTGTGGCTGTTTTAAACCACCAATCATCAAAATCTTGTTCATAAAACAAGTTTAAGATGCAAAAAGGATTGTAAACTTTTTCTTCGCCTAGCCAGTTATACCCGTTATACCAGCGTTTGATTTTGTTTCGATCTAGTTTTTTTATTTCTTCAGCAAACACTGTATCTATATCATGGTCTGTATAGCCACAAATGGCGCCATATCTTGGAACTAAACTTATATCTTTAAGATTGTTGAGGCCTGTAAAAACACTATCTTTAGAAAACATGGTGATACCTGTGACAAAGACAAAGTGAGTATATTCTTCAGAATCTTTGATTTGTCGGTAAAATTTTCGGAGATAATCGCTATTTTTCTTGGCTAATTCTGTATCAGTTAAAACATCCGTTATAGGAGCGTCGTACTCATCCACAAGTACTACAGCTTTTTTACCGGTTTTTTTATACAAACGAAACAAAAGACTATTTAATGACCCCAAAGCAG
Organism: Proteobacteria bacterium bin106; assembly: GCA_002238945.1. Classification (GTDB taxonomy): domain Bacteria; phylum Bdellovibrionota_B; class Oligoflexia; order Oligoflexales; family Bin106; genus Bin106. The sequence goes on from MPNI01000015.1 coordinate 34,926, forward strand.
ACACCTTCAAGACTTTAGTCACATCTAAATCTGCACTTTCAGCAATAATTGTAATTTGCTCAATAATTCTTCTTGAAATACTTTCAGGATCGTAATTCTCACCAGTCATACTGAGTCTTACTACAGGATACTTTTGAGACCAATCCCACTTATCTTCGATGGATAGCCCTTTAAACAATTCCTTTTTCCCTTCAAATAAATGTTTAAGCGTGCTAACAAGAAGGCTTTTTCCAAAGCGCCTAGGACGAGAAAGAAAATATCTTTCTCCCTCATCAATCAGCTGATTAATCAGGGCTGTTTTATCTACATAGTAATATTTACGTTCTCTAATTTTTTTAAAATCTGCACAACCTATTGGAAATTTCATAATACGTGTTCCTGATATTTTGAATGTTAAACTTTTTGACTATTGGCTTCCATTGCATTTATTATTGTATCTTAATGTGCCCAACCACACTAGTCATTTTGGGTAATTTCGCTTCATAGAAGTTTTATGTTTATGAAAAATAAATAATCATCTATAGCCACACAAGTTGTAAAAACATTAACAATACATCTTCTAGTTAAAATAGATAACCCTTATGCTGTCTTGTCGTCCCACTCTTCATGAAGAATCCCTACAATATTACGTTTTTCTTTACTAAACACCATCCCTAAAAGGTAGATGGGCTTATTGCTGCTCTTGTGCTTGTCTGCATAGCGGCGATCTTTGATTTGTTGAATAGCATTTTTTAAAGCTGTATGTATTTTCTGACCTGATCGTAACATCTTGAGCTCTATTACAAAAATTTGATTTGCAAGAAATAAGACAATATCACTGTTTCCTAAGTTTGTTGATTCTTCGGCAGTGTATACGACACCAGAAGAGCCAAACATTGAATAAAGGATGAGATGATAGTGGCTTTCTAAATCTGCGTTCTGACTTAGCTGATGAGGCACATCTGCTAAAAAAGCGGATAATTCTTTTTGAAATTTCGCAAATTTATGTTGTGCAATATAAGCTAATAATTCTTCTCCTGTTCTTCTTAGAGCTACAGTATTACCACCTATTATAAAATGCAGCATCCTAAAGCACATGCCTTTATGAACTTCAAAATTAGGAACCTTTAAGAAGTATTTTGTTGCATCTTCTGTTTGTTTTTTTTTGTCTATTGTAAAATATCCTGACTGGAATAACAAGGCTTGTGGTATGATACAGTCTATATCAAACTCAGTGAGTTCTCTGCGATCAATCCAACAATTTTCAATAAATTTAATGCTAATATTATCGTTTTTGGTAAGATATTCATAAATATATTTAGGTCTGGCTGTTTTAAACCACCAATCATCAAAGTCTTGTTCATAAAGCAAGTTTAAGATGCAAAAAGGATTGTAAACCTTTTCTTCGCCTAGCCAGTTATACCCGTTATACCAGCGTTTGATTTTGTTTCGATCTAGTTTTTTTGCTTCTTCAGCAAACACTGTGTCTATATCATGGTCTGTATAACCACAAATGGTGCCATATCTTGGAACTAAACTTATATCTTCAAGATTGTTGAGGCCTGTAAAAACACTATCTTTAGAAAGCATGGTAATACCTGTGACAAAGACAAAGTGAGTATATTCTTCAGAATCTTTGATTTGTCGGTAAAATTTTCTAAGATAATTGCTATTTTTCTTGGCTAATTCTGTATCAGTTAAGACATCAGTTATAGGAGCGTCGTACTCATCCACTAGCACCACAGCCTTGTTACCGGTTTTTTCCTTCAAAGAAAATAAAAGATTTCTTAATGCTAGTAAAGCAGATTCATCTAAGATTTCAGATAGATCTAACTCTGCACTTTCAGCAATAATTGTAATTTGATTAATGATATTTTCTGAAATCTTTTCTGGGTTATGGTTTTGACCAGTCATGCTGAGTCTTACTACAGGATACTTTTGAGACCAATCCCATTTATCTTCGATGTATAGCCCTTTAAATAACTCCTTTTTCCCCTCAAATAAACATTCAAGCGTGCTCACGAGAAGGCTTTTTCCAAAGCGCCTAGGGCGAGAAAGAAAATACCAACATCCCTCATCAATCAGCTTTTTAATCAGAGCTGTTTTATCTACATAGTAATATTGATCTTCTCTAATATCTTCAAAATCTGCACAACCTATTGGGAATATCATAATACGTGTTCTTGACATTTTAAACATGAAACTTTTGGGTAATCAGCCACCACTATACTTATCATTGTAGCTGCCATTGTACCTGTCATTGTACCTGAATATGCTCAACCATGCTAGTTATTTAGATTCTCAGTATAGGAGGGGCAACAAGAATGGTAAAAAGCTAGTCGTATAATCTTATTCGGCTAGATAGCATACTTACAGTAGAGAAATTTTCTATATAGTCAAGAAATATTCAACAGAAGTTTTGCAAAGTTGATGGTAAATATCAGGTGTAACTCATTGATAATAAAAAGATTTTGATGAAATTGCCTCAAAAAAGTAGAAGGGTGGGATGAGGAGCCTTAGAATGTGTATTTTTGGATAAATCATCAATAATGGATGAGTGTTTATGATAAATAGCCTAATACATTTTAGAGGTAGTCACTTTTTAAATGTATTAATGATGATAATATAGCTTTATTGAGATGAGATTGTTTTTGTAAAATACAATTTAAGTGTTGATTGAATGTTTATGATAGTTAGCTGCTTTTGTTATATGAGAGTTTTAAGAGCTCGTTTTTTTGCAATGGTTTTTGTGGGATGTGATTGCAAACACGTTGTGTATCTTGCTTGTGTTTACATGTAGTGGGTAGTTAGAGGAGTGTAGTAGGTATGGTGGGGACGGAGAGACTTGAACTCTCACGCCGCGAGGCACTGGATCCTAAATCCAGCGTGTCTACCAATTCCACCACGTCCCCCAGATATATAGATGAGGCCTAATATGTTAAGGCCTGGATAGTAAATCAATGTAATATTCATCGGTGTATGAGTCAAATGTTTGTTTGAAATTTTGGGTCAACCAAGAAGAGTGATCTTGAGTTGTGTGTTACCGATAACCAGGACATCGGTTGAATAGACCTTATGAATTCCCGTTACTTGTTTGTTGTTGATAAAGAGTCCATTGGTGGAATCTTGATCTTCAACAATCACATCATAGTCGTTATTGATTTTGATTTTAAGGTGTTTGCGTGAGATTTGATCGTCTTGATTGAATTTGCCAAAACTGGAAGCTCTTCCGATATAGACCACTTCTTGATTGAAGGTAAGGGTGTCGGTGGTGCCATCTTGGTAGGTAGTGTCGATTTTAAGGTCGGGTAGTTCAGCTATGCTTTCTTGCTGCTCTTTGAGTAAGTTATCGGTGGCTCGTGTGATCTTATCTGAGTGGATTTTCTTGTTTGCTAGCTCAAGGTTTTCAAGGGAGGCACATTCTCCTGTTACGAGTTCGAAACGAATGGATGATTGGCCAACGGTGATGATGTCGTTATTTTCGAGACGGGATTTGATAATACGTCCATCATTGAGAAACGTACCGTTGGTGGAGTTCATATCGAAGATATGATGGTGGTTGTCGATGTAGTGAATCTGGCAATGAGATGATGACACTTCAGGGTCATTTAACACCACATCTCCTTGTGAGCGTCCGAAGATGGTAGCTTCTTCGGTTCTTAACTTGATTTTCTTTTTAACTCCATCCGGTGTTTCAATGGTAAGGGTAGCGATGAGTTGTTTGTTGTGGGGCTCTCTCATGGACATGCTTTTGTGAAGAATCTTAACGTAATATGGATGATATCTGTAAGTGTAGTGTGTATAAGGATCATAGTTACGTATTCGAAGTGGTGAATAGATGAACTGTGGTGCCTTTTTGTGTGGTTTCCATGTTGTTTGTGCTTTCGTTGTTATATAGATAACTATCTATATAGCTATGGGACAGAGTGGTATCTAGTTAATGGCTTGCTTAGAGCTATGGTATCCTTTGTTTGTTATGGCAATTGTTTTAGAAGTGTTACAGCGATCGTTTATGGCTCGGCATCGGAAAAAATTTATGATATTTTAGCCCTTGTGTTGTGTTGGACGTATGGATATAAGACATATGGGTATAAGAGCGTATATAACAGTTAGGTGTTATCTGGCTACGAGATGGATAGGAGGATATGATAAACAACCGTAGGATTGAGAGTTCGTGCGAGTTCGTGTAGTGTGTATGAGTGTGTATGGGGTAGCAGTAGTAAGTAGTAGATAACATCACATATTCATCCATTTATCATTTTGAGATATCACTTATGTCTGATTTGCCATCATCTATAAAAGAGTTAGCCTATCAGCCCAACTTATCTCCATTTTCAGAGTTGGTGTTGGGGTTATCATCAGCAGCTTTGCATTATCTTGGTGAGATTCCATATGGTCAGTTAGAGGGTTCTTTGGAGTCTTCTTTAAAAACAGATGAAGAAGCGGGCTCTGTGCCATCTCAGTTACCTGTGAATTTGGAATTGGCTAAGCAGAATATGGAATTTATAAAGATACTTTCAGAAAAAACCCAAGGAAATCTTTCATCTCAAGAGAGTCAGATCTTGCAAGGGGTGATTAATGATTTGAATATCAAATACACCGCTTTGCTTTATAGCAAGAACCAAGAGAGTTAGTGGTTTTTATCTTTTCTATGAGGCTTGATTTGCAAGCTATCTCGTATGTATCTGAGCAGGGATAGTAAACAAATATGATGGGTGTGCTAGCTGTGATGAGAGCTGTGATGAGAGCTGTGATGAGTGGTTTGGCGTGTTTCACAGGATTGTCTAACTCATTGCCTAACTTATTTCCTAACTTATTTCCTAACTTATTTCCTAACAAGGCGTGTCTTACTTGACATAGAATGTTTGAATAATATACTCAACGTTCTTCTTTCTTTAGGGCGGCGTAGACAAGTGGTTAAGTCACAGGATTTTGATTCCTGGGGTCGAAGGTTCGAATCCTTCCGCCGCTGCCATTTTCCTTTTCGTTGTTATTGTTTGAGATTATCCTAAGGGCTTAGTTTTGTTGGGCTAGTTCTTTTAGTGTGTGGATGTGTTGGCTTTAGTTTAGCTGAGAGTGGGTTGATGGTTTGAGTTGATGTAGCTTTCAGGGAAGCCTATTTTTTGGAGTTTTTGTTTAGAGCAACCTTTGAATTCCACGGTTAAAAATGTTTTGATCCAAGGGCAGTGATGGTAGGTGTCTTCAAGCATCTTTGTCCAAGAGTCATCAGCTATGATGGTGTTTTCATGAAGGAGTATGGCTCGAGAGGCAAAGGACATGCCCATTTCCACATGTGAGGTGAGGCAGAGTACGGTACTGTGAGAAGATTGTTTGGCTAGTGAGCGGATCATGGTGAGGATTTGATGAGAGCTAATGGGATCGAGTCCTGCGGTGGGGTTATCGAGTATAGCTAGATGGGGATCGGTACAAAGGGCTCTTGCTAGAGAAACCCGTCTTCTCATGCCTCCTGAAAGTTCGTGTGGGTATTTATTTGCGGCATGTTCGAGATTCATTTCTTTGAGATAATAATCCACTCGTCTATGTTGTTCTTGTGTGTTCCATCCGCGCATTTTTTCCATAGCAAAACAGAGGTTATCTTTAACGAGCATGCTATGGAAGAGGCCGCCTTGTTGAAAAGAGACACCTAGATTTTGATAGAGGTGTTTTTTGTCTTTAGAGGATATATTGGCGATGTTATGGTCCAAGATAGATACTTCACCGCTTTGTGGCTTTAAGAAGCCACATGCTAAAGCAACTATAGTAGATTTTCCACATCCTGAAAGTCCCATAAGACTGGCATGATCACCTTTATTGAGTCTAAAGGATACGCCATTAAGGATTTTTTTTCCGTTGGGGTAAGTAAAATGGACATCTTTGAATGCAATCACGGGTTATGTAACCTATGGTGATGTGTGTGAAGTTTTCTATAAACTTTTCTATGAATGTTTTGTGTTGTATGGTTGATATGAGAGTTTTCTTGTGGGTCATAGTTCTAGAGGGTAAGTTGGTTTCGTTGTGTGTTTTTTGATCTTTTGTTATGATCTTATGATTGTATAATTGGACGTATAGGTATATAGAATACACATAATGCATGACATCCATTCCATATCATTCCATATCCATATATCCATATATCCATATTCCATATAAGAACACATTGCATCATTGCATATCATAGTGCATACCCATACCATAGTGTGTACCCATAGTGTGTATCATAGTGCATTGCATAGAAACTGAACGAGATACTGGTTTGATGTGATAATGTGGCTTGCTAGTTATGCTAACTAGTCGTGCTAACTAGTCGTGCAAAATTGTGGTTAGGGCTAGCTTATGAATAATCATCATATAATCATATAATAAAAACACATGTCATAATGGATGAGTAGCGTGTCTATGTGAAGAGCTGTGAGAAGCTGTGAGAAGCTGTGAGAAGTCGTGTAAGATATTATGATCACTGAAATGTCATTGTGTGTGGTTGCATACATAATCGGAGCAGTAAGCTAATGGTTAGATGTAATAAAGGTCGGTCTTTTCGGAGACGGTCTTTTTTTTATATGGTTGTTTGCGGTTTTGGTGTTGTTTTATCTATAAGTTCACAGGCTTATGGTTGGTGGATGTGGACTCCTGGTGATACAGTGGATGATTCTACACAGAATACCTTAGTGGCTGGTTATATGCCGGACCAACCTGTACCTTTCTCTCATAAGTTACATGCCGGTGATCGTCAAATTTCGTGTGAATACTGCCATAGTGGAGCGAGACGTTCAGCATCGGCTGTGGTTCCTGATTTAGCTACATGTATGGGATGTCATCAGGTGGTTGCTATAGATAAAGAACCTATTAAGTTGATTACAGAAAAATATAGAAAAAATGAGCCATTGCAGTGGGTAAAGGTTAATGACTTACCTGATCATGTGCGCTTTTCTCATCAACCTCATGTGCTTGCTGGGGTGAGTTGTGAGAGTTGTCATGGAGAGGTTAAAGAGATGGAAAAAGTCAGTCAATGGGCCCCTTTGCAGATGGGTTGGTGTATTGGTTGTCATAAAGAAAACAATGCTTCTATTAGCTGTCAGAGTTGTCATTATTGAGAGTATGTATAGGGTTGGTTGTTTATGGTTGTGATTGAATATGTAGAGGAGAGCCCTTGTTAGGTTCTAAGACAGGTTCTAAGACATTAGGCTCTGATAGTAAAACAGACAATATAGATAACATAGATCATATTGAGAGTCAGGATCAGCAGATCGTTTTGGCTTCTGATGGTCCTTTTGAAGCTCCTGCTCAGACCTTTGTGCCTGGGCCTTATTATGCTGCTGTGGAAGAGGTCATGGAGGACATGGCTGCCACAGAGGCTGATGTTGCTGGTGATTATGCTGATCTGCGTCATCAATCTTTTCCCTTGGATAGAAGAGATTTTCTTAAGCTCTTTTCCCTTTCAGCTTTAGCTGGCAGTGTTAAAGCGTGTGTGCCACGTCCTGTGGAGCATATGCTTCCTTATGTGGACCAACCTGTTGATACTGTACCTGGCATAGCAAAGCATTATGCCACAACCTGTGGTGAGTGTGCTGCTAGTTGTGGTGTGCAGGTAAAGACCAAAGATGGTCGTCCTATTAAGTTAGAGGGTTTATCAGCTCATCCGGTCAATAAAGGAGCTTTATGTGCTACGGGTCAGGCTTCTATTCAGGGCTTGTATCATCCGCAGCGTTTGAAGCATCCCATGATGTCTGTGGGTGCTCGTGTGCTTGAGGCATCTTGGGAGGATATTTGGCAGAGATTAGGTGATGCATGTAAACAAACCACCAAGATAGGGATTCTTACTCGTGGTGTAACGGGTAGTGTGAGAGGTTTTTATAAGGCTTTTCTTGAGGGTTTAGGGTCTTCAGCTGAGAATGTGTATTTTGTGGATTCTCGCTCACTTTATGCCACGGTGGATAAGGCTCATCATCTTGCTTTTGGTCGTACGGGTATTCCACGTACGGTGTTGAGTAAAGCAGAGATGATATTAGGAGTGAGTAGTGATTTTTTTGAAACAGGTCTTTCTCCTATTTTTGATAGTAAGAATTTTAGTAGGGGTATTGGTTATAAGAATCAAGGTGGTAAGAGTTTAAAGGGTCGTTTTATCCAATGTGAGTCGGTGATGTCTATAACGGGTGCTAAGGCTGATAAGCGTCATAGTATTCCTGTGGGCTCTGAGTTACCTTTTTTGGTTTTGATACTGTCTCATTTATTATCGCGTTCGTCTCAGTTAAAGGCATCATCATCTGATATATCTAAGGCTCGTGGGGTTTTGGCTGTTTTTAAGGATCAATTAAAGGGTTACCGCACTTTATTTACATCTTTGGATAGTGGTTATTTTGATAAGTTGGTTGGTGAGTTACTGGCTCGTCCTGCGGTGATTATGGCTGGTGGTGTGGCTACGTGTACTCAAGATGCCACACGTATTCAACTCCTTGCTGTGGTATGTAATGTGTTGATTGGTGCTTATGAATCGATTCTTTTTACTTCAGAGAGTTGGATGTTAAATCCTTTAGAGAGTTTTGCAAAAAGCTCTTCTGGGGTAGAAAACAGTACTGAGCAGGGACAGCAACAGCAGCAACAAAAACAACAAGAGATCATGTCAAGTGATATGATGCGCTTTTTTGGCAAAGCTAGCGAGCTTGATATTCTTTTGGTGATAGATTGTGATCCTGTGCAGTCTATTCCGCGTTCTTTTGATGTGAGTGGTGTGTTATCTGACATAGAGACGGTGATATCTATTCAGTCTTTTCCGCGGATGGTGGATACGTATGCAGACTATGTACTGCCGATGCATCATTATTTGGAATCATGGGGTGATAGTGAGGCTTATGCTGGATTTATAGGTATGCGCCAACCGTCGGTACGTCCGCTTTATGGTAGTTTTCAGGCTGAAGACATGTTGCTTTGGATATCAGCTGCAGCGGGTCGTTCTATGGGTTATGAAAGCTATAGGGTGTATTTGTTTGAGCAGTGGAAGAAGATTTATGACAAGCTTAATATAGCTGATGTGTCATTTTCTTTATTTATACAAAACAATTTACGTAAGGGTTTTTTTGGCGTACCTGGTAAGCGAAATAAAGCTGCATTGATGGATGTGGCATCCTATTTCTCTTCTTCTGGGGGTTCTGGGAGTATGAACTCGGCAGGTATAAACTCGTGGAGTGACGTATCAGGTGGAAGCTTGAAACTCATAGCTCCTTTGGATGCTAAGTTAGCTGATGGTCGGCATGGTCATTTACCTATTCTTCAAGAGGTGGGTGATGCCATGAGTACGGTATGTTGGGATAGTTTTGCAGCAATGAGTCCATATACCTGTCGAAAATTGGGTGTGAAGCGTAATGATGTGATTCGTATCCGTGGTAAGAATGGTGGAGCTATTGAGGTAGCGGTATTTCCCATGCCTGGTGTGGCACATGATGCGGTGGTGGTTTCTCAGGGGCGTGGTATTGATGATGAGCGTAATACTATTGCTCATGGTGTGGGAGTGAATCCATTGGATGTTGTATCTAAGGAGTGGGATCCTTTATCTTATCAGATGGTAACGTCTGCTGTGGATGTGAAGGTAGAGCCTACGGGTAAGCGGTATCGTTTAGCGGCTATGCAGAAGCACAATGATATAGCTAATCGTAGTGATGTCTATCGCAAGGTGGGTTTTTCTGAGCTTGAACACAAGATAGAAAAGCGTAGGGGTCATACGCCTAAGAATCTTGATGATGTGCCAGATCTTTATCCCTCTTTGGATAAGCCAGAGACTTATATGCATAAACAAGATAACTCATCTAAGCCAGGGGGAGTTGAGCCAAGGCATTTGGATTATCGTTGGGGTATGAGTATTGATTTGGATCGTTGTACGGGTTGTGGTGCTTGTATGGTGGCTTGTTCTTTAGAAAATAACGTAGCTCAGGTGGGGCGTGATCAGGTGAATCTGGGTCGTGAGATGTTTTGGATTCGTTTGGACCGGTACTTTGATGGAGCGGTGGATGAGCCGGGTGTATCTTTTCAGCCGGTGATGTGTCAACAATGCAATCATGCTCCTTGTGAGGCGGTATGTCCGGTATTTGCTACCACTCATGATCCTGAGGGCATTAATGCCATGACCTACAATCGTTGTGTGGGTACGCGTTATTGTGCTAATGCTTGTCCTTACAAAGTAAGGCGTTTTAATTGGTGGACTCATAGTTTTGGTAAGGTGGGTAAGCGTTTACAGGATCGTACACCTCGTGCTTTAAATCCTGATGTTACGGTACGTACCCGTGGGGTTATGGAGAAGTGTAATTTCTGTGTAGGTCGTATCCGTGATGCTAAGCATCGTTTACAACGTGTGAATGTGGAAAAACATATGGATAATCACCGTATACCTAGTGATTGGATAAAGACAGCTTGTCAGGAAACCTGTCCTAGTGATGCTATTAGTTTTGGAAATCTTAAAGAGCCGGGTTCTTTGGTGACACGTTTACGTCGTGATGAGCGTGCTTATTTGATGTTAGGTGGTGATCCGGATCATAAGCATTACGGTATTAAAACACTGCCTAATGTATCGTATTTAGCAGAAGTGGTGGCTGAAGATCTTACAGATGGTCATACATCAAAGGGAGAGCCATCAGGGAGTGATCACGGTTAAGCCTGATGTGATTTTTTTGGGGTCATTATGTATATGGGAATAGGAAAATATGAATAGTGCTGCAACCACATCGCCAGCATCAGTGCGTGATGATCGTTGGAAAAGCAAGGTTTCTGATGTGAATAGTGGGGTGTTGGGTGGTGTTATAGCTAAGCCTCATCCTTCATTCTATGTGGCTTTAGCTTTAGCTGCTTTTTGTGCTCTTTTGGGTGGTGTTGCTTGGCTTTTGCAGATCATCTTTGGTATGGGTTTGAGTGGTTTGAATTCTCCGGTGTATTGGGGGGTTTATATTACCAACTTTGTTTTTTGGGTGGGTATTGGTCATGCTGGTACTTTGATTTCGGCTATATTATTTCTTTTTCGTGCTAAGTGGCGTAATTCCATCAATCGTTCTGCTGAAGCCATGACGGTATTTGCTGTGATGACTGCTGGTTTATTTCCTTTGATTCATGTGGGCCGGGTGTATCTTGCTGCTTATTGGATGGCTCCTATTCCTAATACCAATAATTTATGGGTGAATTTTCGTTCTCCTTTGATTTGGGATGTCTTTGCTATTTCCACATATTTAACGGTATCACTGCTTTTTTGGTATATGGGTTTAGTACCGGATTTGGCATCACTGCGTGATCGTAGTCGTGGTTTAAGGCGTTTTGTATATGGGTTATTGTCTTTTGGATGGGTAGGATCTTTAAAGCAGTGGCATCATTACGAGACGGGTTATGCGTTACTAGCAGCTCTTGCTACTCCTTTAGTGCTTTCGGTGCATTCTATTGTCTCTTGGGATTTTGCTATGTCTATTCAACCGGGATGGCATACGACGATTTTCCCTCCTTATTTTGTTGCAGGAGCTATCTTATCGGGTTGTGCTATGGTTTATACTTTAGTGGTTCCTATTCGTAAGATGTTTTCTTTGGAGCATTTTATCAAAGAGGATCATCTTGAGGCTTGTTTGAAGCTCACTCTCCTGACCTCTTCTATTGTGGCTTATGCTTATGCTGTGGAATTTTTTATTGCTTGGTATTCTGGGGCTTTTTATGAGTGGTCTATTTTTAAGTTAAGAGCTTATGGGCCTTATTCGTTTTATTTTTGGGTGATGGTATTTTGTAACTGTGTTTTTCCTTTGTTGTTATGGTCTAAACGGGTACGTCGTCATATGGCGGTAAGTATGGTGATTTGTGTCTTGATCAATGTGGGGATGTGGTTTGAGCGTTATAATATTATTATCTCATCTTTGGTAGAGGATTTTATTCCTGGTTCTTGGGGGCATTATCAGCCATCTTTAACAGAGATAGCTATTACGGTGGGATCTTTTGGTTGGTTTTTTATGTGGTTTTTGATTTTTGTGAAATTTTTCCCTTTTGTCTCTCTTTCTGAGTTGAAGTTGGTGATGCCTAAACCGTTGAAGGCATCTGATCAGGAGCTTAGTGCACAAACCAGTAGTTGATAGTGGGTAGAGAGACACAAGAGAGACACAAGTAATAAGGTCCATAGAGGTATGTTAGAAACAAAGAAGGTCCATAGAGGTATGTTAGAAACAAAGAAGGTTAGGTAGATACGGTGCAAAGACAAGAAAGTGGTGTGCTTGCATTATTTAAGCATTTAGATGAATTTGCTACAGCTGCTCGATTGGTACAAAATAAGTCAGGTTTTGATGGTCATCAGGTGTATTCTTATGCTTCTTATCATGAGTTGATGGATGTGGCTGAATCGGCTTATGGGCCTAGTCCTGTGAGATGGCTGACTCTTATGGGTTCTTTGGTGGGTTGTAGTGTAGGTTTTCTTATGCCTACATTGATGGATTATGATTGGCCTTTAGTGGTTGGTGGTAAGACAGCTGGTTTGAATTCCGCTATTCCTAATGTGATTTTTATGTTTGAGTTATTTGTTTTGTTTGGTGCTCTAGCCACTATTTTTGGGATGTTATGGTTTGGTGGTCTTGCTAATCCTCGAGCGCGTATTTTTGATCCTAGGCTCACAGATGATCATTTTGCTATTTATGTTCCGGGTGTTTTAATGGATAGTGAGCAATCGCGATATTTGCGTTCTTTGGGTGCTTTAGAGTTGAAAGCTGTTTAAACACATGAATGATTTATATGTATAGAAAATTATCATTGATACTCATTTGTAGTGATTATGAGTCCATATAGAGTCGTTAATATATCCATATCTAAACTGTTTCATATTATGATTGTAGCTTTTCATTTCCATAATTTTCATACAGAAGGTTGCTTTTTGTGGCGTTTTTGTAAGCATTTATGGCAGCAGGTAGTCTGCGCTAGCCACGCAAGCGCTAGCCATATAAACATAGCAAGTGGGATACTCGCTATGATGCTTGTTTTGGGATGTAAGCAGCCTGGTGATACGAAGTGGCAATTTGCTCCTGATATGGCTGATGGAGCGGTGCCTAAAGCGCAGAGTTTTCCTATCTCTCCACCGGATCATGCGGTGGCAATGGATGCTGCTTTATATATGAACAGTGATATAGAGTCTGAGGCTATTGAAGAGTATGATGATGTGTATGCTTCTGAGTCTGCTAGTAGGCGTAGCGTTTATTTGGAGCAAGGAGAGAAGCTTTTTTTGGCTTTTTGTAAGCATTGTCATGGTGTGGATGGTAAGGGAGATGGGAGTATAACGGATGTTTTTCCTAAGCCTCCAGATATTACAGCTCCTCTTTATCATGATAGAAAAGGTGGTTATTTTTTCCATAAAATCACTTTTGGTGGTGCTATGATGCCTTCTTTGGGCCATGCTTTGAGTACTCAAGAGCGCTTTAAGATTATTCTTTATATTCGTTCTTTGCAGAAGAAGGTTCAAGAAGGCATCCAAGAAGAGGGTAGTGGTGATAGCAGTAGCAGTGCTGGTAGCAGTGAAGGTGAAGATAGCTCTTCTGAATCTCACAATAATCATACTTCTGAATAGTGATATATTAGACATCGAAAAGTTAGGAAAAGAGAGATATGCAGGTAACGTTAAAGAGTCTCTATGAGAAAAAAGAGGATTTTTTCTTTAAAGGATCTATGGAATTGTACGTTGTTTTTTTATCTCTATTTGTTGTTGGACTGAGTTTTTTTGCTGTGTTGTTTTTGGATGATCCTAAGAGGGCTTGGGGAGCTATTTTATTAAATAATCTCTATTTTTTCTTACTTTCTTTTGGTGGTGTGATATTAGGTTGTATGCAGGATATTTGTGGAGCGAAGTGGGGACGTTCTATCAAAAGATTTCATGAATCTTTTGGCTTATTTTTTTATGTGACAAGCTTAGTATTTATCTTTTTTGTATTGGCTATTGCTTTTGATGTTTTTGATGCACGTGAAGTGTATGTATGGATTAAAGATCCGAGTATGTTGGATCATTTTCCTGGCAAAAATGTATGGTTGCAGGAACATTTTTTTATGGCTCGTGTGGTGGGTATTTTAGTGGTGATGATGGCTGTGGTGTTTTGGATACGTAGGCAGATGTGTCTTGCTGATAAGTCTTTTCTTGCTGGAGATCTTGAGCGTGCGAGTCAGCTATCTTTTCTTGCTGGCCAAAGACTGCGTTTTTGGTGTGCTCCTTTGCTATTTTTGTTAGGGGTTTTGTTTACGTTTCTAGCTATTGATATCACCATGTCTTTAGCACCTTTATGGTTTTCCACGTTATGGGCAGGATGGTTATTTGCGGTCCTTATGCAGATATTATTAGCATCTATATTGGTGATGATGTTTGTATTGAAGGATAGTCCCATGTCAGCTTTGGTTTCACGTTGTCATTACCATGATGTGGGTAAGTTACTTCATGGATTTTCAGCTTTTTGGGCTTATCTGACTTATGCTCATGTCTTAACCTATTGGTATGGTAATGTGCCAGAAGAGACTGAGTATTTTATTCACAGGCTCCATGAGCCTTGGACATCTATCATGATTGCGATTGCTGTGATGTCTTTTGTTATCCCTTTATTTGTACTTATCCCTAAACCTGCCAAATGGACTTTTGGCATCACTTTTCCGTTATCAGTGATAATATTGTTTTCTCAGTGGTTAGCTCATATCATTATTGTTCAACCAGAATTGATGAAAGCTTCATCTTTTGAAGGTTTTCCTTATATAGAAGTATCTGGATTCATCACTTTTCTAGCAGCATTTCTTGGTTTTGTTTATTGGTGGGGCAGTAGACATCTTATGGTGTCTTTACATGATCCTTTGCTTCTGAGTCATCTTAATGAGTCTCATTAAGATGACTTTAAGGACTTATTGCATTTGACGTGGCATATATATTATTATGCTTGCATTTCTCATTGTTCTCGGTAGAATGGATCAGAAGTAAGCTTTAATGGATGTATGAGTTATGTTGCTTTTGAGGCGACAACTTGCATAACTTTGTTTGCCTCTATAGTAAAAAAATCCTCTTACTTTTATTGTATTCACATAAAGGCAATAATTATGACACAAGAAGGAAGTGCCCAAAAACTTTCAGAAAATGAGGAAAAAGCACTTCTATGTATAAGAGATCATGTCTTTCTTCCAGATCTCGAATGCTCGTTTGGTCGTAGAAATACAAAATTTACATTGGGTGATATTTCTGTTAGCTCAGAAGGGCCGTATGCTTACGCAGATAATCATACTATTGACATTGCATTAGGTAATAATGTGTTCAAAGATGGTTCTTTAAATGAATCTCTTGCTGTATGGCAATTAGCCCATGAATGTGTGCATCTTCTTGATCCCATAAACGGGGGGAGTAATAATGCCACAGTCTTTGAGGAGGGGCTGGCTACTTATTATCAGAATAAGGATTTTGGAGATGAAAATATCGCTAAATATTTAGAAGACATGAGGCTTTATGATTCAGAAGGTAAGGCGGCTAATATGTTTAAAGAATTTAGAGATTGCGAGTGTAGTAGTTGGATTTGTGATGACAAAGATATAAAATATATAAAAGCAAAAGAGCTCATAAACAAGTATATAAATGCATTTGGTATAAGCAAGTTTGGCGATAAGGTACGGCATCTCAGAAAAAGTGGTGTGAGTTTAAAAAAGTTAACATCGAAGGATTTGACAACAGCCTTTATGAAAATATCTTCAGAAGATGCTGAGACGTTAGCGGAAAATTTTTCAAAATGGAAGTGTAATAGGCTTCCCACAGCTACATAATCTGAGATAAGATATGTAATGTGGTCCATTTTGATCGAGTATATTTAATCAGCCTATTATATTCACCCATGAGGACCATAACTAAGTCAGCAGTTTGATTGAGTGTTTGCCATAGATTCGTAAGATTCTTGATGATGTTGCAGAAAATCCGTGGATCATAGCAGGTACATCTTATCATGTATTTTGCACAATTAGTCATCTTAATGAGTTTCATTAAGATGACTTCAAGGATATTATTCTTTTATTTGTTAATATAGTTTTCTCTTATTTTATCTGATGTATTATGTGTCGGATTGGGCATCACAGAAAAAATCATGTCTTTCTCTAAACTTTTTAATTAGATCTGCGCGCTTCATGTTACAAAAATCAACTGCATTATATTGATCCTTAGAGTCACTGTTAGTGCAAGAAGGGACTTCAGTTGAGAGGGACGTTTCAGTTTCTGTTAGACCAAATACTTGTGCAATAGCTTCTTTATTTTCTTCTCGTACATTGCGGTTGTCTACATTGATAAACATAAAGTAAACACATACTGCACTTATTGATCTGCTATTATTACCATTAGGAAAGTCCCAGTAGTATTTAGTGTCGGGTTTTCTAGTGTCTTTGTCGTCGATACTGGGATTAGCAGAAGCAGAATCACAGCCTTTATTCTTCTTATTCTTATTACTATTACCAGCAAGATGAGAATTCCACGTGGGTGTATCATTTGGGCAGGGTATGGGTGTGTTTTTAACAGATGAACCCTTTTCTAGATCGATATCCATAACTAATCCACCTACAGTTACAAAACTATTTGATTCATTAGGAAAGTAAACACTGTAGGGGCGGGGTGATGATTCTAGTGTGTCATCGTTATTAAAACCAGCGTTATCTGGCACCGGAGCATCTCTATCATACAATAACCGTTCTTTAATATGCCTTAAGCGGTAGAGGTCTCTTTTTAGTTTTTTTGTATCTCGATTATCACTACTATTAATAAAAGCCAAACTTTTTGTATCATCGTCTTGATCAAAATCATCATTACTCATCAATTCATCATAATGTGGCTCAAATGAGTGAGTACAGCTTTCATCACTAACTTCTTCATAGCAGGTAATGGCATCATGACTTTTTTTTCTGTATTTTACTGTTCCTGCTTTATCATCAGCAATGTATATTGGATCATTTTTTGTATAATCAATTCCAGTAATAACCCTACATCCATCTAGATCAAAGCCATTATTTTCTGTAGTTTCTGAAGTTGCATTCTCCCCTTCCGCATCATCTTCTGAGCTAGGATCACCTTCCTTGTGGACGACAAGTTTTATGTTGGTATTACAAGATGTAGTACTTGAAGTATTTTTATATGTAAAATTACCGTGATCAAAGAAATTTCCATTTTTCAATGTACCACTTGGCTGGTTAACCTTTTTTGTATAGGCATGAACTTCGTTGGGTTTAGGATTTTCAATAAAGTTACAACCAATGTTTAGTTGTCTGATGGGTATAATTTCGTGCTTACCACTAGAGGTATTTTGTGCATTATACCTACCATTAGTATAACCTAGATGTGTTCTTAATGCATTAAAGTCGTTTGATTTAGTTTCACCAGACTTTGTACCAACAAGTCCCTTATATATTTTGACGTTAGATTTAATTTGAGACCATGCTTGCTCTACATGATAGTCAATTTTAGTACTGTCTGATTTATTTGCAATTTTAGTGTTTATCGTCACATATTTATATTTTGGCTTGACATGATCATTTGCATCTATCTGAGATACCTTATCAGCAAAGTCTCCCGTTAATACCTTATCAGCACAGTTGTTATTAAGATCAAAAAGCGTGTGTGATATAACCTTGCTAATATTGTGCGTCTCAGACTCACTACGATATACATGATCCTCCTTAATAAGATTCCTTAACTCACTATAAAGCTCGCGCTCCTTCACCACACGATCACCACCCTCAATCTCACGATCCTCAGCCTTAAGAACCTCAAGAGCAGCATCCGCAGCCTTCTTACACTGATACTCATGCCAACCATCAGCACCATCACCATCTATACCAAACTTACCCTTGAAATTAAAAACAGCACTCTGAATAGCACGAGTCTGCGTAATGCAAGAATTCGAAACCTCAGAACTGTAAATAATAGGATCCAAAAGCCAATCATCCTGCTCATCAACACGACAACTAAGCATATCAAGAGAACTCTTCACACCATCACCATAACCACTACCAACACAAGCCTCCATCGCAACCTTGTCACGTAAGCCATTCAACCTAACACCCCAATCCAATAACGGAGAAGAAGAAAGATTCTCCACCACAGGAGGACTCGTACCATCAGGATCAGCATCAGGGTCAGAGGGACCACCAGAACCCTGAGATGTCTCCGTAAAACGAGAACCACTAGGACTGTCACTACTACAGCCATGCCACAACATCACAACACAAAGACAAAAACTGTAAAAAATAACCGATATCTTAAAACTCATTAAGAAAACTCTGTAAAAATATACAAAAAAAAATCACACCAAAATAAATACTCAAAGTAGAACTACTCTAAGCTTAAAGAAAGAAAAAAAACAAAACACCCTCATACATCTATTAACAAATACACATATACAAAAAATAATATACCCTCTCCCTACACAGGTATCGTCATATAGGTTTTGATCTTTAGGTATGGCTATGGATAGTGTATCTATGGATAGTAGTAGTGCTTGGTAAAATTTTTATCATCAGGACTTCCGGTAAGTACTTGTCTTTTTTTAAAAAAAACTCACCAAGCTAGATGTCCTCACTGGCGATGACTTTGGACTACAAATGATACGTACTCTAAAGCTACTTTCTTGCAAGCCTTGCTTGCAAGTCGCCAGTCTGCAGGTCTTCAAATGGTTACTTCTCAAGTAGACCCTAAAGGTTGGAAAGGCTTGTTTGAAAACCCAGTGATTGCCTCATACCATAATAGCCGTGATTGATCGAATCATTAACCCATCCCATCATATCATTTTAAAAGGAGAATCATATCGAAAGAAGTTAACAGCTAAGTGTTAGAAAACTTGAATAGGCCTTTTGAGAGGCCTTGCTACTAACTTCAAATTATAGTTGAAGCATAAACACTCGATTTTTGATAAGAAACTTTGAAAGAATAAAGATGGTTATTAAGGTGAGGGCATAACGATTGAATGGTGGGCTTTGAAATGCCATCTAGGGGTAGGAGATGGTTTGGACTACCTTTAGAAGCTTCTAATGACTTAGGTAAGTGATGGCATAAAGTGCAAGCTGACATTAAAGATACATGTTTGTTAAAAGCAGGTGTGATTTGTAGATTGGTGATTCAAGCAAAGCCAATTTTTGTAAGATGAACAACTATCCAACGATTAGAGAAAAACTTAGATAGCACATTCACATCCCAATTTGGTTGTTTACGGGTAAACACTTAAGTCGGTTTTTTTAGAACCGATGAGTTTTCATTGCAAGCAAGGCTAGGAAACATGTTTATATATATAAACCTCTTAACAAAGCACCTTTTGATCTTGAAAATCTGTGTTAGATGCGCTTCCATTGACGTTCTGGTATAGAGTAACCTATTGGCATAGCCACTGTCAGATTTAGCACTCTAAGAGAAAAAAGAATACAACACAGGCTAGCCCCTTACAACCTATCTTGGGAAGACTTTCTTGATTAAAGAAGCACTTCTTTAATCAAGAAAAGTGCATGATAGCCATTAACAATTATGACAGAGGCATTTAATATCCCCGATACGTATGAAGAATGGAAATCTTCTAAAAAACAAAATCTTTTGGAGCAACAGATTAGCGATGCATCCAAAGAGCGAATACTATCTAAAATAAAAGAGATAAGACCTTTTATTAAACATGCCCAATACAAAAAATCTAACGAGGCTAATACTGTAAAGATAGTACAAGATATTTGTGTGGATTTATTAGGTTATCACAAACATTATGAGATAGAAATGGAGTATTTTATCTCAGGAAAACGCTGTGATATGGCTATTTTAGTTGATAAAAAGCTAAAGTTCCTTATAGAAATTAAAGCAATCAGAATACATAATATTCATAAATATATTGATCAATCTTTGCAGTATGGTATTGATTCACGTACTCATTGTGTTGTCTTAACCAATGCTCGTATTTGGTATATTTATTGGCTTAATCATGAAAATCCATCTATTGTGAATTATAGACCTTTATTTGTATTGGATATACTAAATGATCGTCCTAGCAAGACGGCAAAGTGCTTTCAAAATTTAGCTAAAGAGCATATAACACAGTTTATTAAAGATGGTATTGCTCAGGATAAAGCAGGGATTGGTATTGAGGAAACATCACGGCCTAACAGATTCATGAGTATTTTCATGTATATTGGTTTAGCTATTGTATTGATCATTGCAGTTATCAAATTGATACCAATATTTATTTCTATAATTTCACTGATTTTTTCTATAACTATACTCTACGTCTTATTCACTGCTATGAAATAACAATGATCTCATAGAGATAAAAGAAGATGCTTTTCTTGCTGAAAGCGCTCGTAACGAGAAACCCCGTGTTCTTTCATCGTCGCATGATTCAACTCATGCATATAGACTTTGAAATCCTGATTAAGACTTAAAAGAGAGGTGAACTTATCGTTTCTCTTACGAGGATAGAACTGCTTCTGTATGACACCAATTTGCCTTTCAACGTTGCCTTTATCTTGAGGCTTACGCGCTCTAGCTGGAATAGTTCTGAAACCCGTATATTCAGAGTACTCCCTGAAGGCCTTGTTGATTATAGGATCATATAAGTGTGCCTTTGTAACTCCAGCTTTAAGGTTGTCACAAACAACATAGCGAGCAACACCACCAAAGAAGCGAAAAGCTTTTTTGTGGGCT
>MPNI01000065.1 GCA_002238945.1 Proteobacteria bacterium bin106
CAAATTCATAATACTCAAAGGATTATAAACCTTCTCTCCCAACCAATTATAGCCGTTATACCAATGTCGAATTTTGTCTCGATCAAGTCCTATCATCTCTTTGGCAAAAATCTCATCAAGTTCCTTATCTGTATAGCCACAGATAGCACCGTATTCTGGGCGAAGGCTAATATCTACAAGATTATTGAGTCCTGAGAACATGGTTGATTTTGAAAACATGGTGATACCAGTAACAAAAACAAATCTCAGATCATCATGACAATCTTTGATCACGCTGTAAAAGCCTCGAAGGAATTTTTCATTGGCCGCTGCAGCTTTTTTATCATCAAGGACATCTAAAATAGCTTTGTCATATTCATCAATTAAAAGTACTACCTGTCGACCTGTTTTTTTATGCCAATCAACAAGCAATCTGTATAAAAAGTTAGAAGGTGATAGTCCTTTATACTTTGATTCCTTTAAACCAGCTTCGTTTACAGCTACGTTCAATTGAGTCGTAATCCTTTCTTTTATTAATTTAGGAGTATAGCAATCACCACCAAAACTTATTTTTATTACAGGATACTTTTTGTCCCAGTCGTCCCAATGATCATAGATATATAAGCCCTTAAACAACTCTTTTTCTCCTTCGAATAAGTACTGCAAGGTGCTAACAAGAAGGCTTTTGCCAAATCTACGTGGACGAGATAGAAAAAATAGTTCTCTTCTTCAGTAAGATTGTGCAAATATCTTGTTTTATCAACATAATAAAAATGATTTTCGCGAAGATTTTTAAAATTTGGAGTACTTGTAGGAAATCTCATATAAATCTCATTATTGTCAAAGGTTAAAGGTGCTGCTAGTGCCAGCGGCTTTGTCATATCTTGCTATCCAGTGATCATTATAACAAGAAGATCTGGCGATCACAGTCATGGATATCGTCTTGCATATTATCGAAGACACCGACCCTAGAGATAATATCTATAAACTTGACTGGTAAATGCAACCTCCTCATGCAGGACTTACCTATCCATCACTCCATATCCATGAGGTTCAAAGCAGCGTTATTACATATCACTTTGATAGCAAAGAATTTTTCGTCTCATCAGATAAAAAATAAAAGGCTATTTTAGTTCAAAAAGCTAAGATAAAACTTGCTTTGAAGTGTGTCAAAGCTTTTTAGGCCAGATCAGTGTATTAGGTGATACCGGTAAGAAGGGTGAAGGATTGCCGTAATTTTTTCGTATCGTAACTAAGAGGTTCCATTGCCACTCCATCTTCGCTGGCCAGACATGCCAATCTTCTGCATCTGGCTGTCTTTAACGGTGTGATTTGTCTTTGACATGAGGAGTTAAAGTGAAAACTGACCCATGTTTTTGTCACTATATCATTCTTCTTATTTTTGGCGTGTTAGCTCTCTTAAATCTGTTGTGCCAGTATGGGTGATATCAACGTATACAACCTTTGGCCTGCCAATGTGACGATTAGCCACGTCCACTATCAAAGATCTCCGTTTCCATCATACTGCTACTCTAGTCCCACCTGCGTAAATCGGCAGGATTGAATCTACCACCATATTTAAGTTCTCATTATCTTGCTTATCTTGCTTCTAATTTGCTCTTTGCTATTTATTAAATCTTGGATTTTTGAATATGTTTTCCATAGTACCGCTGTGAAATTTTTTTGAATATGAATGATTACCAGCTGCCATAGAGGCTTTAGCGGCTTTTATCCAATTTAAATGAGGAAAAGTTCTGACCCCTATCATCATGTCGCCACCGCAATTAGAGCGACGCCTGCCCGATGAGGGTCTTATGCCCTCTGTATGTACAGCTACATGAACATTATTATAATCAATTTGTTTTACTAATGATCCCCCAGAATCACCATGACATGAGCCTAACACCCTATCAGGAAATTTATCATAAGATGGGCGGGTAATTAGGAGCCATTTTTTATGTAATTTTCCCATTTCAGAGCTATTAAATATCCCTACTTGCCGAATAGCTAATATTTCAGCAATGTCTCTAGTATGTTTTTTGATTTGTGCATCGGTTACTCGGGGTAGTGAGAGAAATTTATTTAATCGAGTCCTTGCTTCACTATAAATTAGTTCTTGAGCAAACAGGTCATCTTCAGAGAAGAAAAAGTCTGAGAGAGAGGCGATTTGTTTATTATTATTTTCTGGGAAAAAACTTTGATAACATTTGTGAAGTTTCCCTTTTGATTCGGTGATTAAATTATCCAAAGTTTTCAATCTGTCTGGATCATTATGTAATTTTTTTAACTTCGGATACAACCACCTATAATTAGATGATACCGATTCCAAGCGCCCCATCTCCAGCGCTCTTCCAAAGTCCGAGGCACCTGGATTCAATTGCATTGCAGCTTGCACAGTACCACCAAAATAAGAGTTACTGAAATATTTCTTGCCTCTAAATTTCAGCCAAGACTTCTGAAACTTAGAATTCGTATTTTGGTATTCCTTAGAATAGTCCCTTCCTGTACCGTGAAATTTTAGTGTATCATTCATTTTGTTTTCAAGCTCGGTAAGATCATGCTGCTGCCACATACTACTGTTGCTACTGTAAAGATCGGAATGTGGGAGAGTGGCTTTGCCGGCAAATGGCGCCGAAGGATCAACCTTAACTTTGATAAGCGCGATATCATGCAAATTTCCTTGGAAAAACTTGCCAAAAAAGGCAAGAAGATCAGAAGGCATAAAATTGTCTGGGTCAATAAAAAAGTGCTTATGCATGGCTACAGCTTCGATCTGAGACCCAGTTAAACGCGTCGCTTTTTTAACCCCATCTACGCGGCTGTTATAGCGCAGCTCAAATTTCTTAAAAACAGATTTTAAATCCTCATTACATAAAACAAATTCCATACAATGAGCAGCTGTTAAAATATAGCCATCGCCAATATGTGTACCTCCACAAAGGCGGAGATCGCCCCCAATAATACTCGAAAAAAAATCAGGAAAAAACTCCCATTTTTTTTTTTTTTTTTCCCCCACAAAGTATAAATAAAACTTTTTTGTTTTTTTTTTTTTTTTTTTTTTTTTGTACTCTTTGCCACCAAGAGTTGATAATGAACCTTGGTCTGGATTCTCATTGAACGATGTCTTACAAGCAGTTGCAAGGCAACAGCTCACAAGGATTAATGTGATAAAAAAAAACGAGAGATGGGGGGGCTAAAATTATTTTTTATTTTTTTGAAAAAAATCAAGCGAACCTCAGATAAGTAATTAACACGGCGAAATATAGATACAACAGACAGTTCAGTATCTCTCGGTATCACCATACTAATTCTTAATTTTTTTTAGAAAAGTAATAAGCCAGACATAGGTCGATCACCCCATCCAAACAAAGAAGATATATCAACCAATGACTTTACTTCTGGGCCGGTTTAGAGGTAGAGGTGGCAGAAGATGTTGTCTTAGCTGTCTCTTCGGAAAATTTCAATATTACATCATCTGTAATGTCCACATAATCCTTCATATACATAATGCCCGATTGAGAGGCTTCAAATACCACCGACAACCCTTTTTTCTTGGCAATTTCTTCCCTGACTTTAACATTTCAGATGTAATTTTACTCAAAAACGTCTGCTTTGTTTGAAGTAATTATCAAATCGAAAAGTAATTTTTTTCTTTAATTATCAATAGATTAAAGTCATTATCATAATAATGATAGTGAGATTACCCAAAGACAAAGGTGAGGTGATCTGGTAGTGGAAAGGTCGCTGTTTATACTAACAGTAAGTTTCAATCCACACCTCTCCTTTATTGAAGAGGTGATCGGGCTACTGTGAATCATCGGATCGAGCTTCTGCTGGTTTCAATCCACACCTCTCCTTTATTGAAGAGGTGATTCCAGGGGCTGACGGGATGGATGGGGCACCAGGGTGTTTCAATCCACACCTCTCCTTTATTGAAGAGGTGATTAAAACGGTCATCTTTAAAGGTCACAGTCATCCCTGTTTCAATCCACACCTCTCCTTTATTGAAGAGGTGATGAGAGAGCAGCAAACAAGCAAACAGCTACTTCTAAGTTTCAATCCACACCTCTCCTTTATTGAAGAGGTGATGATGGCCCAACCATCATAGTTGGCCCAGGTTGGTGTTTCAATCCACACCTCTCCTTTATTGAAGAGGTGATCAGCCAGGTTATAGTTAACACTATTGATGCTGAGTTTCAATCCACACCTCTCCTTTATTGAAGAGGTGATCCGGGTGGAAGTTCTTCAACAAATCCAGGTTCTATGTTTCAATCCACACCTCTCCTTTATTGAAGAGGTGATTGTCTATTCTCTTAAATTTCTCAGCCATCTCTATGTGTTTCAATCCACACCTCTCCTTTATTGAAGAGGTGATGATAGCTGCTGCTCCAGGAAAACCTGGAAAATCAGTTTCAATCCACACCTCTCCTTTATTGAAGAGGTGATTTCGGGGTGACCCTGGGCAACGAGGAGCTACAGGGTTTCAATCCACACCTCTCCTTTATTGAAGAGGTGATTCGAGGTTTTATTTATTGCTTTAATCTTATTGGTGGTTTCAATCCACACCTCTCCTTTATTGAAGAGGTGATTACAGGGTACAAGAGGTGCAACTGGACCACAGGGTG
>MPNI01000066.1 GCA_002238945.1 Proteobacteria bacterium bin106
ACCGATTGTTACATCACTCCACCACAATCAACATCAGAGGCGAAAGCTACAGGCTTAAGGAAAAGCGCAGAGCGGGCCTTCTGAAAAACAAACCTCCGAAAAGAGAGAGTTAACCCGAAAGAGAACTGAACCGGTGATAACCGGTCGAACTTTCGTTGGTGAAAACTGGACACCTCAAACTGATGAAATGAGGACATTTCTAACTGGCGTTAACAACAGTGTTGGAACCAGTCATCGTTCCTGACGTTTCCACGGCCTCACAATCGCTTTTTCCCATCCCCAGTAGGCCGACGTAGGTACGAATGAGTTCAATGTTGGGAATACCGTGACATCTGCTAACAGAGCGCAGGGTTTTCCTTATCGTTGTTGCTTGATTGATGGCGTGACCAATGAAATAGAGGCCCGCAGTTGGGGTATAGAATTCGGTATCAGACTGTTCGATTTTCAATTTCACAATGACGCACCCGGCAGGTGAAATCCTGAGAAGGGTATATTTTAGCTCTCAGGCCTTTTTCTGCTTGGGTTTGGATGTGTGTTTTTCTGTTTTAAGTGACGGATTCAGGTTAGGTTCAAGTGGCAACTAAAATATTCATTTCCATATATGTTTGGGCCCTGACGATAAGTTTTATCCGGGTTGTTATCACTGGTAGCTATGGAGGAGAGCTTTGCACTTTTAATGTTGGATTTGGTCAGGTAGAGTTATATGGGTTATATATATTAAATTTGATGTCTTTTTTGTTTATCTATTTTGCTTATAAATTAGCGTCATCTATCCATATTAATGCTCATGTGAAATTTAAAATAAATTCTAAACTTTTAACGCATGTCATATTTGTAGTTTGTTTTCTTCATATACTATTTGTAACAATGACAGGGGTTGGTAGGGTTGGCTCAGGAAACAAAAATGACGTATCATTTTTGTTTAATATGCTTGACCCTAAATATATATTTCCTTTGTTTTATGTTCTTGTAAAATCTGATGGTGCTTATTACGCCAAAACTAAAGTTAAATTTTACGCTGTTGTTGTTTCTTATTGTATATTAAAAATAGTTCAAGGGTGGAGTGGATACTTGCTCCTTATTGCACTTTTAGAGGCACACTTCTTCTTTAAAAATAGGCAGTATAGTAAGTGTAATGAGGCAATGATCGTCATGGTCGCTCCCCTAATACTTATGGTGGCTGGTGGTCTAATATATAAGCATGCATATGAAGTTAAAACATATATTAGGGGTGCGCAAGAGGAAATTTCTTATGGAGAAGGCGTTGATAAGTTTGTGAATAGATTAACATTCTTTCCAAATTCTCTAGGCGCTATAGAGCGGCATAGTGATATCTCGAATTTATACACCGAGCAGGGGGTGGGCTTTAAAGAGGTTAAAGGAATATTTCGTCCTGTATTGCCAAGCCTTATTGTGGGAGACAAGAGTTATCGGAGTATAAACAACTTGAGTGTGCAAGCTTTTTATCCAGACGTAACAGCAGTTACTGGTTCAGATATTGGTTTACTTGCGTACACATTAGTATTGCTTAATATTGATGTTGGGGAGTGGGCGGTTTGGTTCGCTATAACTGCAACATTGACTTTTTTATATAAAGTTTTTTTGGATGCATTAGGCGGAAAAGAGTTTAACATATTAATGTTTTTGCTATTTTTAAAAGTTGGGTATACGGCCTCATTAGAGTTCGTTTTTGGATATGGGTATCTTGGGTTGCTCTATTGGATTGTTTTTTCTCTTCTCAGTGGCGTAATGAATATACAAGTACAAAGGAGATAGCTTGGTGATTAAGTCTCTATTTGTTACATTTAACCCTATAGGTACTGAAGATTTTGGTGGTGCTCAGTGTACTCAAAGAAATCTTAACTTGTTGAAAGAAGTTTCCGATCCAGTCATTTATGTCATCAAAAGGCGATCGTTTATGTCATCGCTGACTTCTTTTGTTAGGGGAGATTTTCCCCCCTTTAAAAAGGAGGATGAAGTAAATATCTTCGATTCTATTAAAGTGAATGATGTTGGTCTTGTGTTTGTTGATAATTCATTACTAGGGGGAGTTGTAGAGAAAATTAAGTCAAAGTTTGGATTGCCTGTTATCGTTTTTTTTAATAATGTCGAATATGACTATGTTTCAGTAAGGTTCAGGCATGAAAGAGTGCGTCGATTCTTATTTGGAAAAATTGCAAAAAAGCAAGAAATTTTATCTTTGACTTTTGCAGATACATCCATAGTTCTTAATGATCGTGATATGGGCAGGATAGAAGAAATTTATGGTGTGAAAATAGATTATATATTGCCAGTATCCTTCAACTCTATTATGACAAAAACTGAGCTTCAGAATAAGTACTCTAGGATTAATAGAGGATTGTATAAGACATGCTTATTTGTAGGTGCATATGGTAAAGCAAATTATGATGGAATTAAATGGTTTGCGGATGTAGTAATGCCTTCTCTTGAGAGGGTAAAGCTAATTATCGTTGGGAGAGGGTTCGATAAATTTGAAAAAGAATTTCCAAATGAAAATATAGAAGTGATTGGTTTTGTTAACTCTCTAGAGGAATATTACCTGAAATCTGATTTCGTTATAGCTCCTATTTTTTTTGGTGCAGGAATGAAGGTTAAAATTGCTGAAGCAATGATGTATGGGAAAAGTGTGTTGGGCACCAATGAGGCATTTGAGGGGTATGAAGTGGACTTCAATAAAGTTGGTGCTCTGTGTAATAATGCTGAATCATTTGAAAGTGAAATTGGTATACTGAAAAACTTAGACAATAAATATAATGAATATTCGAGAAGTATATTTGATGCTAAATACTCAAGTTCAGTAACCAGTAAGAAATTCAAAGAGATTTTTTCAAATTTATAAAGTGGTTGGTTCTATGCTGGAAAGTGATGCTGAGTTAGATGATTTTAGTGATTATGAAGGGGTTGTAATTGTTAATGCAACTGCATGTGCATATGGTGGAGCTCTGACTATTTTAAAGCAGTTTATAAGGCATGCAGAAAATGACGGAGACAATAGGTATTTGTTGTTTGTCCCTAAAAATAATGAATTTGTTAATAGGGGAAATATTTTATTTGTTTCTATAGATAGAAAGTCTTGGCTTCGAAGAATATTGTGGGATGCTTATGGTCTTAAAAAATGGCTAAAGGAAAAAAAAATTAAGTATAAAAAGCTTATCTCCTTGCAAAATACTTCTGTTAATGTCGATGTAGAACAAGTTGTGTATTTACACAACCCTTTCCCATTTTTTGATATCCATTGGCGTTTTTATAGAAGAGATGAGGTTTTGTTTTTTTTGTATCGTCATATATATCCTATATTTATATTTTTATTCTTCAAATGTGGCGATAAGGTAGTGGTTCAGAGCGAGTGGATGAAAAATTCTCTATGTGAGAAGTTTAATATAGATAAAAATCTTGTCTTTATTTCTACCCCAGAAGTCAATCTCAATAAAAAAATACTAGATGCCCGAAATAGTGAAGAAAGTATCGATACTGATTGGTTAAAGCTTTTATATCCGGCAACACCATTGATTTACAAAAATCACGATTTATTATTAAATGCAATTAAAGAAATTAATGATGATCATTGCGATGTGAAGATCAGGTTGTCAGTAACCTTCAATAAGGGAGAATATCATAAGTTCGATAAAAAAGTGCAGGAGTTTGGGGTAAGTGAAAATGTTGATTATGTTGGTTATTTGTCATATCAAAATATGATTTCACGGTATATCAAATCGGATATAGTTGTATTCCCAAGCTATGTTGAAACTTTAGGTTTGCCGTTGATAGAAGCTGCTGCTTTAGGTAAGTTGATTTTAGCTAGTGATACACTATTTGCTCATGAGTTGTTGGATGGTTATGATAATGTAAAATTTATTGATTATAGAAATTCTGGTTTATGGGCAGAAGAAATTATAAGAGTTGTTGAAAGGCAGGGTAGTAAAAGAAAGTGTGAATCATTTGCTTACCGATCAAAATGTACGTGGAAAGATTTTTTTACATTAATTAATCGTCCTGAACCTGACACGGAAACAGTATCGCCCTCCCAATCACCAAGGCGATAACGCAAATCAGCAACTTCAGAGCGCTCTGTGATATCAACCCTGTTTGGAATCAGGAAGCGACCAGGGCTTACGCACCAGTTGATCACGGTCGGAATGCGTATAAAATAGTCACTTTTTTATGACACACAAACCAGATCCCCTGATCACATTCCTCGAAACCCTCGAAGATGTGCGCCGTGCCGCGTCCTGTCGGCATAACTTCACAGACATACTTGTTATAGCGGTCTGTGCCATTATCGCCAACGCTGACACTTGGCAGGATATGGAAGAGTTTGGGAAGGAAAAGGAAGACTGGCTTCGAACATTTCTGGAGCTGCCGCACG
>MPNI01000067.1 GCA_002238945.1 Proteobacteria bacterium bin106
TATACAATTGGAGCTTGCGGGTAGGGATCTGTAAACCGTTCTGGCTTATCTTAGATCCTTTGAACAATTGGGATGCACCGTCTTATTCTTTTACGTTTGGGGCTTATCGTCTTGTTGAGCTACCAGCATTTAGCCATGATTTTCTGCAATACTTTTCCACATCTCTTTCTTTAGAAGAAGCCCTGTAATAGGCAAGGACATATATGAGCACTAATACGCCCTTTTATCAATCCGGTGAGCCTAAAGAAGATACCGGTGTACCTGTTCCTCCTGGGGGAATTCGTTTAGGATCACCTGGTTCCACAGGTGGTGGGGGTATACCTGGTCCTCGTGGAATACAAGGACCTCCTGGGGCTAAAGGAGATAAAGGAGATAAAGGAGATAAAGGGGATCCAGGAAGACAGGGTCCTCCGGGGGCAAAGGGAGAACAGGGGAATGATGGTCCTCGTGGTGTTCAAGGACCTCCAGGGGAAGATGGGGCTGATGGAGCTGATGGAGCGGGCAGCATTGTTGTAGCCAATCCTGCTGGTGTGGGCGGTAATAATCTGGTTCGTATCTCTATAGACGGTACCAGCTGGAATATTCCTGGCACAGGTGGCACAGGCACGCCTGTAGGCGGTGGTACGCAAGGACCTCCTGGAGATCAGGGAGATCAAGGCCCTCCTGGTGACCAAGGAGAAAGAGGATGGTCACCGGTATTTGCGGTGGCAAATGATGGTGATCGTCGGGTTTTTCGTTTAGATGATTGGACAGGCGGAGAAGGCACTAAACCTGGAGGAATTGGCCAATACATTGGCAGCTCTGGTTTTGTTATTTCTGTTCGTAATGCTGTGGATATTCGTGGTCCTAAGGGAGTGGATGGATCAGGAGCTATTACAGGTATCACAACAAGTGCTGGCTTAGAAGGAGGAGGTACTTCAGGAAGCATAGAACTATCTTTAGATGATGCTACTCAAGGAGCTATCTCTCGCATCCCTGCAGTAGATGTTGAGGAAGGACAATACTGGGGACTGAACGATGAAAACGTTCTATCCTGGTTGGACTTGCCTGCGGCTACAGGAGGAGGCTCTGGTAATGGTTGGTCACCTCTGTTTCGTTTAGCAGCAGATGGTGCTCGTCAGGTACTGGAGCTGTTTGATTGGACAGGTGGTACAGGAGACAAACCCACAGCTAGAGGTTTTCTTACCAGCACAGGACTAGGTAGCACTCTTGCTTCAGGAACTAATCTTAAGGGAGACGCAGGTTCTGGTGGTGGTGGAGGATCAGGAGCAGGACTGGGTCTTACGTCACGCATTACCTTAAATACCTTGTACATGCTTGGTACTTCTAACGATGCTTTATACACCTTAAACACCACCACTGGTATTGCTTCAAGGGTTGGTTCATCCACAGAGTTTGGACAAGGTGAGATCTATCCTGCAGGACTGACATGGCATAACAACGAACTGTTGATGGTGGGTGCTAGCAATTCTGCTTTATATAAAGTGAGTCTTGTTAGTGGTGCTGCTGTCCGTGTTGGATCAGCGACAGCGTTTGGTGTCGGAGAAAGACGGCCATCAGGTCTTACTTCTCATAACAATACTGTGTACATGATCGGTACTGTTAATGATGCTCTCTTCACCGTAGATGCAACTACTGGTGTTGCCACAAGAGTAGGACGTTCATCAAAGTTTGGTGTTAGTGAGGAGTTTCCTAACGGTCTAGCTTCTCATAATGGCTCTTTGTACATGATTGGTTCTCGTACCAATGCTTTATATGTTCTCGATACAACCACAGGTGCTGCTACAAAGGTTGGTAACTCCACAGAGTTTGGTGTGTCAGAACGCTCTCCTCGTGGCTTAGCTTCTCACAACAACATCTTATACATGGTTGGTGATACTAACGATGCTCTCTTCACCTTAGACACCACTACAGGTGCTGCCACCCGTGTAGGATCAGTAATAGAATTCGGTGCTGGTGAAGCCTTCCCTGCTGGTATTACATCCGTTCCCAAAGGCGTTCAACTTAAAGACGTCCTTGAAGAAGTTGCCTCTGGTGGAACAGGAGGAGGACTGAACCCTGATTCGTTTATTAATTTAGATACGTTGTATATGGTTGGTTCTGATACTGAGGCTTTGCACACCTTAGACACAACCACAGGCATTGCTACCCGAGTAGGATCTGCGACAGCTTTCGGTGTCAGTGAGGATACTCCTGTAGGCTTAGCTCACCAAAATAACATCTTATACATGCTTGGTTATAGTAATGCGGCTTTATTCACCTTAAACACAACTACTGGTGTTGCTACCCGAGTAGGATCAGCGACAGCGTTTGGTGTCGGAGAAAGACGGCCATCATGTCTTACTTCACACAACGATACTTTGTACATGGTTGGTGTTACTAATGACGCTTTATATACCTTAGACACAACCACTGGTATTGCTACACGTGTAGGATCTGCGACAGAATTTGGTGCAGGAGAGGCTGGTCCTAATGGTTTAGCTTCACACAACGGTACTTTGTACATGGTTGGTGTTACTAATGACGCTTTATATACCTTAGACACAACCACTGGTATTGCTACACGTGTAGGATCTGCGACAGAATTTGGTGTAGGAGAGAATGCTCCTACAGGATTAGCTTCACACAACGGTACTTTGTACATGGTTGGTGTTACTAATGACGCTTTATATACCTTAGACACAACCACTGGTATTGCTACACGTGTAGGATCTGCGACAGAATTTGGTGTAAGTGAGAGTCTTCCTGGAGGCTTAGCCTCAGTTTCCAAGAAAATCACTCTAAGAGAAGCCATAACAGAGAGAGCACAAGGAGCCAAAGGCGACAAAGGAGATCCTGGAGAAGACGGAGCTGATGGGGCTGATGGAAGAGATGGTTCCCCTGGTGCTGCAGGTGCTAAAGGTGAGAAGGGAGATAAGGGCGATAAAGGAGATAAGGGTGACAAAGGTGATAGAGGTGATCCAGGAGCTGATGGGTCAGACGCATCAGTTACAGCTAGAAACGTTATCGCCACTGTGTCAGGTACTGCTGGTAGTGGAAAGGTTCCTGTTTACACTAGCGCTAGTGCTTGGACTTGGGCTGACGCTCCTTCTGGTGGCAGTTCGGGTCAAACGATTGTACGTGAGGTGGTGGAAGTAGGACGCATTACCCAGGAAGTGGGTAGTGTAGATGTGGATGTAGCATCTCCGACAACACTTGTGGGCACTGGTATCACCATCCCAGCTACAGCCATGATGGCTGTCAATGTGGGAAGGGATACAACCAATGCCTCCACAGGTTTCCATGATGCTGATGTGTTTGTATTCCTCTCGTCTCATCTGAAAGCTTTAACAGCTACCACAGCTGGCTCTACTATTTCTACAGCTACAGCCGTGGCTTTATATGGAGCAGCAAGACGCACGTTCTTTATAGCAAGAACAGCTGCTAATGAGATTCTTATTACTAGTAGCAGAGCAGATACAGATCTTCTGCCTCTGACGGTCTATACCTTTAATGAACTGCTTGATACCGGTAATGCTGAAAGTGCTGATGTTGATATCACAGGTGCGGATAGGTTTAAGGCTACAGGTTTACAGATTCCTAATGCAACTGTACTAGCTTTAAACCCAGGGAAAAAGGCAAGTACTTCTTATCTAGACGTAAGCTTAAGACTGGTTTTTAGAGAGGCTTTACTCAATTTGCCAGCTGTGGCAGAAGGGGCTACGTCCCTTCCTGCCAACAGCTTGAACATATTCACAGGTAGATCTGATGCTTATTACATAGGTCGTAGTTCTACCAATGAGATCATGCTAGCTACTGGAAGTGCCAGTGTGGATCTGTTTCCTTTAACGGTTTATCCCTTTGATATCCGTTTAATGTCTACAGGTTCACAGATGATCAATGTGTTAGAACACACAGTATTTTCATCAACAAATATTCAGATTCCTGATACCAGATTGATGGCTGTGAATTTTGGTAGAAGGACAAATACCAGTAGACCTGATGCAGATATCCATCTTATAGAAACTGCTGATATTAGAGCATTAGACGCTACTACTGCCACTTCCTTTGTCACACCTACTACAGGTGAGATGGTCATCCACAGTACCAGCAACCAGTTCTTCATCGGTAGAACAACTTCTAATGAAATCCTTATCACGTGCTTAGCACAAGGTAATCTTGTTCTTCCTTTCACGGTTTACAGCGT
>MPNI01000016.1 GCA_002238945.1 Proteobacteria bacterium bin106
AAAGCCAAGATCAGAGTAGCACCAGCAGCTGCGACAAAAAAAGGTACCGTTTTTGCTGCAATGCTAAATGCTCCTCCTGGCACTCCTAACGTGGGAATCACAAGAATAGAGCCTATAGATCCCAACATGGACCCAAAAGTCATCATAACCCCATATTTATATGGCATTGCATTATCACAGCGTAGCACAAAAAAATGCGCGTTTGGATCAACTTTGTCAGGAACAACTTCTGATAGAGTAGCATCATCCACAACTTCAGCATCCACAAATGTTTGCGATGTTGTATCAAAAACTAAAACCGATTGTCCTCCACTCACGCTATTTACCAGATTATCATCTTGTATGGCTTCGAGGAAGGCTTCTGCATTAACACCAAGGGTTGGTAACATTTGTAAAAAAGCTTCTGAATAAGCATCGTAAACTTCACCTTCCAATTCTGTAACAGGGGAACCATCCGCACTAGAAGATAATTCCGTTACCAAAACCATAAAACCTTCAGACGCGTTATTGCCAAAGGCAGGACTAAAAGCATACAAGCACAAGATAATAGAAGAGAAAAAAAACACTACATTTTTCATAGAAACCCTCTTAAGATAAAATAAAAAAAGATGAGACTATCTCATCACAATCGCATTTCATTATACATGATGAGTTCAATTTTGCAACATGCTTTTACAAAAAATAAAACCGCTCTCAACCGACTTACCTCAATCAACTCTAGATCTTACATTTAGCCTAACAAAATCGAACTGAGGTTAACTAGAGGAGTGGATTGACTTCTTGAAAAACGAGATGATATCTAGAAAAACTAACAAAGAGATATCTAAAAATGAACCTTAGCCAAACACTTCAAAACTCTTCTATAAATAAATGGATTAATCCTGATTTGTGTTATGAAATTTGCGAAATTTCATAACACTCTTTTGTCTTTATTTTTTTGGATTTTTGATCATAAAAATTTGACAAGAATACTCATTATTGATATAAAGATTGATGGCTACTGATCTTTACCACAGGACACATATAGCCAGTCCCATAACACCACAGACTCACAAGTGCTACCACGCAGTA
This sequence comes from Proteobacteria bacterium bin106, assembly GCA_002238945.1. Classification (GTDB taxonomy): domain Bacteria; phylum Bdellovibrionota_B; class Oligoflexia; order Oligoflexales; family Bin106; genus Bin106. Next base: position 1,072 of record MPNI01000016.1, read on the forward strand.
TAGCGGCAGTATAACAGGGCAGTACATGACAGTACAGGGTAGTATAACACTATAAAAACCCAGCAAAGAGCCTATAAACATGTACACACAATACATACACATAATAACCATAGCTATAATAGCTATAAAGGATCCATGATTATGAATAGTTACATTAAGCTTATCTATGCTTTAGCACTTCCTTTGTTGCTATCTACTACAACCACCGGCTATGGTAGTACGGATACAACAACACATATTCAAGATATCTCGAGTCATACTGTCATAACAGATACAAAAACAAATGCCGAAAATAACCCCTCATCAATAGCTTTCTATCCTTGTTCTGCAAGTGATTTTGATAATGTAAATAACCTGGATATCAAAGAACTGGAAAAACTTCGTAACTTAGATCTCCATGATATGGAAATCATGGAAGCTAACTCCAAATGGTCATTCTTGCCATTTTTGACACTCGCAGTACTTGTTGGAAGTGGTGGTGGCTATGCTATTGTTTCAGCAGCACAAACACACTCGCCAACCGTAATAGGTATTGTTTTCGCATTTGGAGCTATAACAGGTGTTTGGATGGGATTAGTTTACAGAGCTCTTAACAATAAAGCACTTAAATCATCTCACGATTCTACAAAACTGAATTCACTAGCATCTGAGCTATCAACACAACATCAAAGTAGCACTGAACATCACGACTCTAAAGATGATCTTACAGTGATGTTCCTGGACAGTCATCAAAGCAAGCAACAGCTCAAGGCCTCAATAGATAGCTCGTTTTATAAAGCCTTTTGTGATAGCTAAATAACAGTATTTTTCGTCTACTTATTTGGCAGCTCTGAATATCCCCAATAATAGTAGAAGAAACTTAGACATTGGACAAGAATCGGCTAAGATAGTGTTTGTTTATCATGGAGGTCGATATGACCAGTAAGAATGGTTACAGTGAAAAGTTTAAACGTGATTCTGTCCGTCTAAGTGAGAAGTATGAAATTAAAGTTGCCGCAAAAAAACTAGGGGTTTCTGTATCCTGCTTGTATAGATGGAGACGTACTTACTTAAACCCTAAAGCCCCAATATATGGAGAACATCGTAGCTATGATGATCTTCTTAAAGATATTAAAGTTCTTAAGAGAGAATTGCGTTTGGCCAACAATGCATTCTACGCTAATACAAACAGCAACGATCTTATCGCAAAGCCATCTCGAAGGTTTAAACTGATTCAAATGACAATAGACCATGACAACAGTCATTCAATTGAAGAGTTATGCGAACAGTTCAAGGTTTCAATGTCAGGTTTTTACAAGTGGAAGATCCGACAAAATAAAGATCTGACAAGCCGTAAACGTAAAGAAAAGATCAAAAAAAACATTAAACGTCTATTTGATGAATCAAATGGTACTTATGGAGCCCCTCAAATTTGTAATGCTCTTAAAGCTTCTAAGAAGTCAGTCAGTGAAAACACTGTGGCTAAATACATGAAAGAAATGGGGTTAAATGCAAGTCCTAAGAAAAAAGAAAACCTATTGTAACCACTGACTAAGATCATAACTTATCTGTTGCTAAAAGAAAGTTTGAGATAGAGAATCCAAAAATTTACTCTCAAGCGCCAGGAGTAGCCCTTCCCAAAGAAGGGGACAAGATCCATGAAACTTTGACTATCAAGTACTCAAAAAGCCCTTACAAAATATAATTATTCTTACTTGAAAAATTAACAAAGCTGTAGTATGTGCTTTTAAGAATTGTGTGCTCATAAAACCTTTTATTTAAGCAGGTTATGATGGGACATAGGTAAGGTGTAAATGAGTGAAGCGTAAAAAAGCACCAATCTAAAACTTTTTATTATCCTTTTTAAACATCCAAGAAGAGCATTTTTGGAAGGTTTATTGTCTTCTGTAGAATCCCAGGAGCTTTTAATAAGATTCAAAACGACTTCTTTCTATCCTAAAAAAACAATTTGAAATGCTTTTTCGTCTTATCTTCTCATACCATACCTTTCAATAATACTGAAAATCGGGCAAAATCTTGTAATTCTCTAATAGAGGCGTTAACATGAAGTGGCCTCTTACACTTATGTTAGGGCTAGCTGTTAGTGGTTAGCTGTTAGTGATTAGCTGTTAGCGCCTTTTGAATTAACTCTAAGTGACTTAGGTGAATGGATGCAGGCCTTCCTATATGCCTGGATTAACTCCCAGTACCTTCTTTAGTTAACCTCAAACAAACTAGTTATTCTTCTCATTAAGGTCGATGCAAGTTATTACTCTGTCCTGTTTGCGTCCTCAATTTTAGGAACAATTTTACGATTGTATCACAGACTCTATAGAGATCAAAAGGAGCAATTCTGTCTCGAAATGCTATAATATCACGCGCAATTTGCTGAACTTCTTCTTTGGTCATGGTGCTTGAAGACATAGAGATACCATCCTTATCCTTATATAAGTAAATAAAGTGATCAACAATCACACTGTATAACTGCCACGTTGCTGTGGTAGTTGTGAATGGGGAATGTTTTTCATGATAATCATTCCTTTTTTGTTGGGTGAAAATGTCATATGTGATGTGATATGAGATATGTTTTCTGCACCGTATATCGAGAAGGCATGATTGTACATAAAAACATCAAAAATCCATAAGGACATCTTATTTGATCATTTATATCAATAGATGAGAGATGATTTCTTATGGATGGATCATAAAGAGCAGATGGTTATATGAGGATGGTTGTGAAGTTGAGTGAGATAGCACATAAAGCTTAAGGAGAAGGGAAACATTAGAGTAAAGAGAAGAAAGGAGATGAAATAAGAAGGGAAAAAAGAGGATTAGGGGTTACTATCTTAAAAAAATAGCATTATCTCGAATGAACCTTCACTTAAATCATAATGAGGATATCATATGAAATGTTGTGTCTGTATTATTTATTTAAAAGAATACGATTCTACAATATGGTCTGGTAAGCCTATAGCAGCATCTAAATGCTTTGCTGCACGAAAGTCAGCACTCTCTATTTCTTGAGCACCCGTAAAATTAGCACCCCGAAGATCTGCAAAGCCAAATGAGGTATCTTTAAGATAAGCATTTTGAAAATTCGTTCTCTGCAGATTTGCATGGTGAAATGTAACACCTCTAAGATTGGCATCATAGAAATCTGCCTCAATCAGATTGGCTCCCACAAACTGAGCATTGAGAAGATGAGATTGTGAAAATACCGCGTTAGGGAGTTGGCTAAAGCGAAAGTCAGCTCCAGTAAGCTTGGCATGAGAAAAATTTGCTAATCCTGCTACCGCTCGATCAAAATGTGCCCATTCACCATTAACACCTAGAAAATTGGTCATCACAAGATAACTATTTTTTAAGTTAGCTTCATAAAAATTAGCGTAACGCAAGTCTTTTTCCACAAGATTCACTTTGGGAATAGAAGCACCAGCACATTCTAACACTGCCGTGGTTTGAGGCGGAACAGCTTGCAAGCATTCAGAGGTTCTTGAGTTGCAATAAGCTGGAATATCAGAACCGTTGTATTCAAAAACACAGCCTTGCGCAACCACTTCGCCCACTTGTCCAAGTACCGAAGACTGAGAGGATACTCTAGATTTATGATTCACTGCTGCTGATTGAGTGACTTCCACACCGCGACAACTGGTTGTTAATGCTAAAGCCAAAACAAACACAATAGCTGGCATGGTTTTTATCATGGTTTTCATCATGGTTTTCATCATGGTTTTTCTTTTCATCTTTGCTTTTTTCTCATTCTTTCTTATCTACCAAGCCATTCTTAACTACCAAGTCATTCTTAACTACCAAGTCAAGCAAGACCTGCACAACGCATATCGTCATACCCGAGTGCAGATATGAGGATTTCATAAAAACATCAAATATACAATACATTTATACTCATTAGCTTGAAGACTGCCACATGATTCCTACCACAATGACTGTGATATCATCTTCTTTTTCGGGATGTTTTAAAAAAAATCTGCGATTATCGCGCATCTGATTGATAAGAAAATGCATAGGTGATTTTTTGCCTCGAGATGATTGTCTTTGCAATCTCTTTAGCCATGTACCCATAGCCGTACCTGATTCCAATAAACCATCTGTATAAAGGCAAAGATACTGTGGATCATCAGACAGAGTAAGACTATGGGCTTGCCAAGCCACATGATCGCTTTCTAAACCTGGACGACTACCTTTTTTTGAAACAAAATAACGAAATGAATGACCACTGCTGATAATCAATCCAGGATGGCCTGCTGTCACATAAGTAAAAATACGGGTTAAGGGCTCATAGATAAAGGCTGCCATGGAACAGCCTAAATTATAACGTAATCCCACCAATCCTCTATGCACCTGACGTGGTGCTGAAGCTAATAGCACCTCACGTTGTTGATGGTCTAACGACAGTTCTGTCTCTTTGATGGAATCCACCCATAACGACCAATGAGAAGCAATATTAGATGTCATCATCGCTGAAGGAATACCATGGCCTGTAACATCAACGATACATCCCACCAGCAAAGCCCGACCATCAGCAGAAGTGATCTGTTTCAGATCATACCAATCGCCAGCTAATTGATCGGCTGGATAATAAAAAGCATGCCAACGATACAGGTCTGTGCGGTGTTTCTTCTTGGGAAGAAGCCCTGACTGTAATTGTCTACCAATTTCAATGTCTCTATCCAATGTGGCTTTTTCTCCAAAGATCCCTGAAACACGTCGGATCGTACCCATAATTGATCCCACATAGGTCAAAGCAAGAACCAATAAGCCAGGTATCATCAAACTATGACCCCACGTCACATAACGCTTTATGTCAGCAGACTGTCCTCCCAAATCCACCACAATAGCTAGGATAGTCACCATAAAGATCATCCCAGCTACCATAAAGCCCGCTCTTCTCCAGCCATCACTCATGGAAAACAATTCTTCTTGATCAGCAATAAGACGCCTCTTTCTAGAAGACATCACCAAGCCGCACATGACACCGACACTTCCCAACAGCAAGCCCACAAGATCATTCCACAAATCTGCTGTGGCCATATAAAATTCATTGTATCGATGTAAAACAAAATTGACGGCAATAGCTGCACCAGAAATAGCTAACCAAAACCACTTACGCGGTTTGATAAGCACCAGATAGCAAGCTATTCTTAGGAAAAAAACAGCAATAAGAGCATACATAATCAAAAGTGGGTAATCCAAAACATCATTGTCCAGAGCCCACTGGCCTATGGGACTGTGCGGTGTTTGTGCTCGAAGATAGTGCTGAAAAGCGTTTAACAAAGATCCTACAGCATAAAACAAAGAAACATAGGCCACCAACAAAAACATCATCATATGATCAAGAATTAAAGCTAAGAATGCCACCACCACGGGTAACAAAACCACGATGTTTCTTTGCAATTGGATAAAATGGTTATCTACCTTATGTACAGCAGAATACTCATAAACAGATTCTGAACGCACCAGAACAGAATCACCACCGCCACGATCCTCAATAACGCGACTCCCTAACCACTCATCAGCAACACTGATTGCTGCCTGAAAACGAATAACATTCTTTCCATCCGCAGAATAATCACCCAAAGGAGCATAGAAATCACGCTCTTCTAGTTCTTGCCAAAGACTTTTTTGTGGCAAAAGAACACGTCCAAAACGAGCGTGAAATTGAGGAATCATCAATTGCACAGCATGATGATCTGTTACTTTTTGACCAGAGAGCCACTCTGAGATATTTTCATCTATAACCTGAGAAAATGTGGCTTTCCATACCGCTGAAGAGACAAACCCCTGCTCTTTCCTCAGCTTAGAAAAAATAGCCCGAGTACTTTCTGGACCATGAAGAGAGACATTTGCATAATCACTCACATATCTGCAACCTTTCAATGCATAGCTCGGACATATCTCAACGGTCATATTCCAGTTATTCAAAACATAGATATGCCCCTTTTCGACTAACTCATTTTGATAAGCATGAGAGCTCCATTGATGTCTTATATGATTATAAAACAGCGCAAAGACCACTACAGAGAGGCCTATGACTCCTGTAGTGAGAAAAGAAGAAGATCCGAATGCTTTTAATCTCATCTAAACCTATACACAGAACAGATCATAAATAACACTGACCACAAAACACATACTCACCAGGACCTAACACATCTACTTTCTGCAAGTTGCACGTTTCACCTTTCCTCACCCTCACCCAAACACGTCCTCCAGGCATTTTCACAGCCACCCACTCTTTTTGAGTAGGTTTAGCAAGTGAAGCGTAAGATAAAGCCACAGCTCCCGCTCCGCTACCACAAGCTTGTGTCAAACCCACACCTCTCTCCCAAGGAATCATAGCAAGAGATACATCCACAGATACATCTCTTGTATCTGTTAAGGGTAACATCTCCTTAAGTTTATGCCATTCTTTGAGATCTTCACCATCGCAAGGCTTTTGGCAATAAAGATGGATATTATACCTATCTCCATATATCTCCTTTATAGAAGCAGCCATATGACAAAGAGTGGATGTATCAAAACCTTTAAGAGACCCATGATCCTTGTGAGGATAGCAAAGAGTGATATGATGATTGGCTATATCCCACATACCAATATCGTCAGCTAACAACAAAAAAGGAGAGGCAGCTATCACATCCTTTTTAAGCGATAAAGCAGCTCCTCCATCCGCTAAAGCAGACATCATCTTTTTTGCCCCTAAAGATAAACTGACCCATCCTTGATTATTCTTGTTGTGATTGTTGTGATTATCATCCTTGTTGTCTGTTACGAAGTGATCTTGAATCACCTGACAACAAAATATCTGCTCTTTTTCGGTGGCAGGGTCGCAAACAGAAAAAGAGATGGTAAATGGCAATGCCATGGAATTCTGATTATTGAAATCACCATAACGTTTCAAGTAATTATAAGCTGACAAACTCGCAACTCTTAAGCCATTGCCACAATTAGCAGCCAAAGAACCATCACTGTTGATAATGGTTAGTTTTAAAACTGAGGATATATCAAAAGACAGTGGGAGATGAATCAACAATATGCCATCAGCACCAATACCCGCACCATTTCTGCTACATAACAAAGAAGCTTTTTGTCTTAGCACACTCTTTTGTCTTAACACACTGGGGTAACTTTGATGATCTTTGCGATCAAAAATCACTAAAAAATCATTGTGACAGCCATGCCATTTTTCAAATGCTACCACCTCCATATACCCTCCCCCTTCAATACAAACGAAGCTAGCGCTAACACAAGGCTAGCACACTCTATGTTTCTTCAATATCTGCGTGGTACATATAGACGGTAATTTTTAGGAAGAACATAAGAAGCGTGTCTTGTATAAGTCTGCTTATTGATGCATTGATTGAGCTCCTGTATCGTGCTTTGTTTAATACCCAATACCACAGAAAGATCTTTCACTTGAGTTGGCTTTCTCAGCGTTACTGCCATAATATCTAAACGAGATGGCCTAACACTGATACGCCCCTTCTTAATAAGATATCTATAAGAAGCTACAGCTGCTAAGAATTCAGCATAAAAATTCTGACTGGCAAAACCAAAGGCCCTACTTTTATAACCAACGATGATATCAGCAAGATTTCGTGTACCCACAACCCTTGTGGCACGTAATATCCCCCCTCTGCCATGATTATAAGCACTGACAGCAAGAGGCCAACTCTGCAAAGCAGCATAATCACTTTTTAACAACAAAGCTGCTGCACGAGCAGCTTTCAAAGGTGAGTGCCGCTCATCTATACGATAATTCACTTTCAGAAAGCTACGAGCTGTTGCTTTCATAAATTGCCACATCCCCGATGCTCCAACCTTCGATATGGCATCAGGATTAAACATAGACTCCACAAAAGCTAGCCGGGTTAATTCAATGGGCATCCCCACATCACGAAACTCTTTTTCAAAGTATGGTAGATAATCTTGAGCCAAATAAGCTGCTTTCCAAAATGAATGAGCTAAACCACGTTGAGCCCTTATTCGTGTCTCACCTTTATATAAACGCTCTAAATGCTCATAAGAATCTTGATAAGTCATGTATACCTCCCGCTCCGCTTCTCCATATCCCGAAGCTTTTTGACCATGCTCTTCAAATCTATCCAAAGCTTTTCTATAACGAGCCATGTACTTTGCTAAAACAACGCTTTGAAAGTCACGACGCAAAAAACGAGGATCGTTTTTGCTTTCAGAAAGCCTATCAAAAAAGACAAAATCAATAATACGCCATGGCTCTGCTCGATCATGAATGACAAAAACATCATCTCCATAACGTGTAAAGATAGACTGCCAAAATTCCACACGCTTTTGCATATCAGCAGGCACAGTGAAAAAGCTTTCACCATACGCCCCTACAGGCTTTACCCAAAGCTGAGTCAAGGCATATACACCTACACAGATATAAAGAAGATATTTCACACTTTGAAAGACTCTTCTTAGCCCATACGTTAGCCCATATGACACAGGACAAGAAGAATACAAAGAGTGAGGGATTATCATCACCACCATCACCATCCATCACAACACTCATTAAAGAATCATTTTGATTCAAGCTTCCTCATTGTATAATGGAAGAAGAGGTTTTCTCAGATACACAATTTTCACCACATCCATTCTGTTTTCTTTCAAAAACACCTACCATAAGATGTGACGATGAGACTACGATGTGGTTATTGGTTGCTTGCTTGCGTACTAGCAACTATCTAAACTGCTATCCTAGCTATATAAATAAGCTGTATAAATAAGCTATATAAATACATTGTAGAAATAAACTATATAGAATACATATCTGCAACCTAGCCTACTCGCTCTTCATCGTCACCTCCACTACCACCATCATTTATCACATCAAGATAACATTCCCTGACTCACATGAAGAGAGTGACACTTGCAAGATATCTACTCATTGTATTCTTATTATGCTCTCAACTACGTTTTTAACGGTTATAGTGTGTTCTTTTTTGCTTTAGGTGCCTTTTTAGGCAGCTTTTACAATGTTTTGATATTTCGACTTCCCGAAAAAGCTGTCTTTGCAAAAAAACGTTCCCATTGCCGTCACTGCAATAAGATGATCCCCTTTTATCTCAATGTTCCCATACTCTCTTGGCTGTTTCTACGAGGCAAAACAGCCTGTTGCAAAAAACCTTTATCCATTCAATATCCTTTAGTTGAACTAGCAACCGCTATATTGTTTGTAATGATCTATTGGCACAGCCCATTTATTGAATACACAAACGGACACTACAGCATTGAATGGAGGGCGTTGATACGTTTCATTCACCAAATTATGTTTGCTTCTTTGCTATTGATTGGCTCTGTAATTGATTTACGTCTTAAAATCCTTCCCAATGAAATCACCTTAGGCATGGTCGGATTATCGGTGATATGGATTGTGATCCATCCAGAACTCCAGTGGCACGCATCCCTATTAGGGATTCTCTTTGGAGGGGGGATCCCTTATCTTGTTGCCTGGACCTACTGGATCATCCGCAAAAAACAAGGCTTAGGCATGGGAGATGTGAAATTACTGGCTGGTATCGGAGGATGGCTCGGCTATCAAGCCATCTTACCCACTATATTTACCGCATCTATTTTGGGAAGCTTTATAGGAACAGCTGTATTGATCATTCAAAAACGCTCCCATCTGCAATATGAACTCCCCTTCGGGCCCTTTTTATCCATAGGTGCTATGATATATGTATTCACTGGTCAACATATCATCACACTCCTTGCAAACATGTAAACACTTACATACGTAAACCATTATAACCACTACCTAAACCACATAAAAAGATATATTCATGAAGGTTATCCCTGCACAAAAACATCCACAGGCCTCAGAAGTGACTATGTCAGAGATGGTGATGTCTCAACATATCAATGGAGTAGGTACCGTATTTGGTGGAGTGGTATTATCATGGGCTGATATTGCAGCCGCTATCAGTGCCCAGAAATTTGCTGAAAACATGGTGGTTACAGCATCTATTGATGGCATGCATTTTCTCCATCCCATCAAGATTGGCTGGATTGTCAGCATTGTTGCTAAAGTCAATCGTTCAAGAAGAACCAGCTGTGAAGTGGGTGTGAAAATCACATCCATGGATCCCATTACACAGGTTTCTTATCATAATTGCACAGGCTATTTCACCATGGTTGCTATTGATAAAAAAGGCAAACCCACCGCCATCCCTACCCTTGTCCCTGTAACCAAAGAAGATCGACGCAGGTATCAAGCAGCTGCTCTAAGACAACAATCACGCATAGAACTCTACAAAAAACAAAAAGCCAAAGACACAACCACACACGCCTAAAGCTCAGACCAAAAACCTAGACTAGTAAAATAACAGTCTAAAATAACAGTCTAAAATCTAAAATAAACCACACTCAGATTTTCTTTATGTGACAAGCTATCTTTTTTATCGTTAGCATTTAGCATACTGTATTTACATAGAAGACTTACTGCCATCTATGTACACTTCTAACCATAAATCATGAATGTTTATGTCAGATCATCTTTTACAAACAAAAGACATATTGCAAGACTTCCGTATCGCCTATATGTCTCGACAATTATCCATTAGTGCTCGTGGAGAAGTGGCAGCGGGACGAGCTGGATTTGGCATATTTGGAGAAGGCAAAGAGGTTGCTCAGGTTGCTATGGCTAAAGCTTTTAGACCAGGAGACTGGCGTTCAGGCTATTACAGAGACCAAACCTTTATGCTTGCCACCGGCGCTCTTACAGCCCAACAATTCTTTTCTCAGCTCTATGCTGATAGTCAATTGAGCAACGAGCCTTCTTCTGGTGGCAGACAGATGAACTGTCATTATGCTTCACGTTACTACCAAGACGGCAACTGGCTTGATCAAACCTCCACTTATAACACTGCAGCAGATGTATCATGTACTGCTGGACAAATAGCTCGCTTATTAGGACTAGGATTTGCCTCAAAACTCTATCGTCATTTTATAAAATCTCATCCCGATAGAGCCCATCTTGTCAGCCAATTCTCTCGTGAAGGCAATGAAGTAGCTTTTGGTACCATTGGGGATGCTGCCACCTCCGAAGGACACTTTTGGGAAACTGTGAATGCCATGGGAGTATTGCAGGTTCCTGTGGCTATATCGGTATGGGATGATGGCTATGGCATATCTGTACCCACACAGTTTCAAACCACTAAAGGCAACCTTAGCGAAGTTCTCAGCGGATTTGTGAATACTTCCGAAAAATCCGGTTTGGCTTTATATTCTGTAAAAGGCTGGGATTACCCCACACTTGTCCAAACCTACCAGCGAGCTATCCAACACTGCAGAGTTCATCATAATCCATGTGTTCTACACATCCATGAACTCACCCAACCTCTGGGCCATTCCACCTCTGGAACCCATAGCCGTTACAAGAGTGCTGAACGTTTAGCATGGGAAAAAAATCACGATTGTTTGGATAAGTTTGAACAATGGATCCTTACACATAAACGAGCAAGCCAAACAGATCTTCAAGCTATCAAAGAACACACTACCCACGAAGTCAAACAAGCCAGAGAACAAGCTTTTGCCTTATGGCAAGATCCTCTCAAAAAACGCACCCAACTCTTTATCAAAACCCTAGAAAACACCTTTAACCATCTCCAACCAAAGGACCATCAACTCCTCTCTGACATCGTAGAAGATGTATTTAGCAAGCAAAAAACATCGCATCTGATAACTCCCCATTTATGGAGTCTTCTGCGTCATAACACCATAACAACCTCTACTCATAGCACCAAACCATCCAACCAACCTGCAAAAGACATGTCTTATTCTTTAGAATTCTCTGATGACATCCATCACGGCCACACTCCCCATAACCTGCTTAGAGACCTTCTTTGCCGTCTCAATAGCCACAACCATGACATCGATACAGCCGCTCTCTTAAAGCTAAACACATCTTATGAAGAGTGGGCACATTCTCGTTATAAGTCTCATCTTTTCACTCACCCACAACATTCATGTTTATCCATCACCCACCAACCTGCTATCACCTCTTCTCAAAACAAGCCTAAAACCATAGAGGGCAAAAACATTATTTGTGAGTACTTTGATATCAAACTCAAAGAAGATCCACGTATTATCATTCTTGGAGAAGATGTGGGCCGTCTCGGTGGAGTGAATCTTGAATTTGATGGATTATTCAATACCCACGGAGATCATCGTGTTATCGATACAGGCATTCGTGAAATCACCATTCTCGGCCAAGGCCATGGAGCTGCCATGCGAGGATTTCGTCCCATCATCGACATCCAGTATCTTGACTATCTTATTTTCTGTCTTCAAGGCATGAGCGATGATATCGCTTCACTGCATTATCGCAGTTGTGGTGGACAAGTGAGCCCTGTCATTATTCGCACCAAAGGCCATAGGCTCATGGGTATTTGGCATTCTGGCTCCCCCATGGCCATGATTCTCAGCACATGCCAAGGTATGTTTTTATGCACACCAAGAAATATGGTGCAGGCATGTGGCATGTACCAAACCTTACTTCAAGGAGATGATCCAGGCTGTGTTATTGAACCTATGAATGCATATCGCAATAAAGAAATCCGTCCCGATAATCTTGGCACATACTCCATACCGCTTGGAGATGTGGAGTTCCTCACCACTGGCAACCATCTAACCATAGTCACTTATGGCTCTTGTTGCCCTATAGCTCTTAAGGCTTGTCACCTTCTCTTACAGCAATACAACATATCTGTTGAACTTATCGACTGTCGTACACTTATGCCTTTTGATAGAAATGCCAGTATCTTACGATCACTCAACAAGACCCATGCTCTTCTTGTTTTAGATGAAGATATTCCAGGAGGAGCCAGTGCTTATATACTCAGAGAAATTCTCGAAACACAGCAAGCTTTTGATAGCCTGGATGTTCCTCCACGAACTCTCACAGCTAAAGCTCATCGTTGTGCTTATGGAGTGGATGGAGATTATTACTGCAAACCTCAAGTCCAAGATGTGGTAACTTATAGCTTAGAAATGCTCGCTCAAAAATAATACCCCACCCCAAGCCTCATATAACCAGAACACATATAACCAGAAATCATGTAACCAGCAAACATATCAACTGGCCTTAAGGTGTCTCATCTGAGATTTTTTAAGCCTTTGAACGGACTTTGGAGAAGACAGTTGCTTTTCTTTTCCCTGACTAAGCGAGAACAAATACATGTCTGAACGCTCAACTCCCATCTCATGTTCCATCAAAAGACAGCTCAACTGCTTGCCATCCATCAATGCAATAGGCTTTTTGCGCTCAGAATAGGCCTCTCGCTTCGCTTCATCAGAAAACTGTGATGTTGTCACAATCAGAGCATTATCCAATGCTCTGATCTGACTACGTATCTTTTGTAGCTCTTGTAAACTCACAGCATGTCCTCTAGGACGCCGCATCACTTGCATAGCCATACGCAAGCGCACCACATCTCCTACCACAAGAGTGCCGCGCATATTAACTTTTTCACGAGACTTCACCTGAGAACTCTCTATGTGTTCAACACCCATCTTTCCTAGTAACTCTGTGATCATGCATTCAAATTGGCTAAACGACATCTGAAATAGCTGATTATATAAAGCCAAACGAATGTTTTGATTATGATTATAAATACGCGATTGAAGATCAATATTGTACCACTGAGTAAGCCCTACATAGCCTCCTTCCATATCAAACCGAGGGATCTCTCCTCGCTCTCGATCTCGATTAACCTCCCCCCATACCGCTGAATGCAAAGTATTGGGTGGATCTAAAGATTTGGTCACTAACATCCCCAAATCCATGGCTTTTTCAGTGATCTTTTGATAATGCATAGGCTCTTGGCCGCTATAATTCAAAAGAATTTGATAGGCACATTCCGTAAAAGTCAGAGGCTTACCATCAAATAGAGGAAACTGATTATCTGGTACCCAAATATCAATAACTTTGGTCAATGTTCACTCCTACTATTTTTGGGGATATTCAACCTATGAAAACCTACAAAACGAAACCTCTAACAAAAAAAGCATTATCCTGTGCTGCATATCGATTCTTTTTAAAAAATCTATACTCAAAGAACACAAAAAATCTTCCCAAATCACACGCTAAGATGTTTTATGTATGTATTTTATGAAAAACACGTTTTGTTTTTGATTGCAGGTATATAGGTAAACTGATCTTACCTACAGGATATGGATTTATGAGATTTATGAGATTTATGAGATTTATGAACATAAATCACAAAAACAGCCTATATACCCTATATACCCTATATATTAGGGGTATTATAACGCGATGATGGATAACAAAAAGGTCACATCTAAGATATGGTAGCTCTCTAAAAGCAGCCACACACAATACCATGCATCTGATAGAGAATAAAAGAGTAGAGATTTTTAGGTGAGATCTTGTGGGCTTACCAGCTTTAAACCCTGCTTTTGAGCTTCCATGAGAGCACTTAAAGCAAGCTCATAGGTATATGCGCCAAAACCCACTACCAGGCCATATGCATAATGAGCTAACACAGAATGATGACGCTGTGTCTCTCTTTGAAAAATTTGAGAAATATGCACTTCCACAAAAGGCCAAGATGAATCCATAAGAGCATCAGCTAAAGGATAGCCAGACATCATCAATGCACCAGGATTAACCACCCAACCTCTCACTGAATTTTCATGATTTTGAATAAAATCAATCAGATATCCTTCGACATTGGATTGAAAACTGATAAGCCCATAACCATAACTGGCTGCCTTATCTCTGAGTTTTTTTTCTATCTCTTCAAGAGTTACCGCACCATAATGCCGCTGATCACGATCACCAAGCTTTGATAGATTGGGACCATTGATCAAACCAAAGGATGTTTTAGATATCTTTGACACGTACCTCTTTCCTTATCTTAATCTTATCCTTATCCTCTTTTTCTCTATCCTTCTCTATCCTTCTCTATCCTTCTCTATCACGTATCACACACGATAATCATCCACACCTCATGGTATGTTTCGATGTGTCCTACATAACTCTAAAAGCTTACTGTAAAGCTCATTTTAAGACAAGTTTTAAGACTAGTTCTAAGACAAGTTCTAAGACAAGTTCTAAGACTAACAAGCTTGTCTTAAGTGAGATTTATAACCCAACCATTCTCAAAAGCTTACTCATAGATGACTGTGCCATCCATCAACACAGTATACCCAAACTCTTTTAAACAAAGCTTCAAAAGGAACTGTCCAAAACTCAGGGTTTTATGCATCCTTATAATGACCTAGCAAACAAGATGATTCTGCCCTATCAAAGATAGAGAAAAAAGAGTACTGTGAGATCCATAGTGTGTTATACATTCCCTAGATAACCCCTATATTTGCATACGTAGGGAATCACTGATCATATCCCGTTTTAGATAGGAAAACTAAAATTCTATGTCTTTGAGACTCACCATACAAAAATCAGGACGTCTGACTCAAAAAACCCTGAGTTTGCTCACCAAATCTGGTTTTGATATAGATGTATCTTCTAAGCGATATCGCTATATCTTCCACGACCTTCCCTTAGAAGTTCTTTTACTGCGAGATGATGATATCCCCTCTTTTGTGGAACAAGGGGCTTGTGATATGGGCATTGTGGGACTCAACACCGTTTTAGAACATAAAGAACAACGACAAGCTACACACAAAAACTATGATACCCAGAGTATCACTGTAGCTTTAAAGCTGGGCTTTAGCCGTTGCAGACTGTCACTTGCCATTGACAAACATACCGACTACCCTGGCATTCAGTGGTTTAAAAATAAAAAAATAGCCACCTCTTATCCCGCATTACTGAAAAAACATCTTCAAGCCCACAATATCACAGCACACATCCACACCATCTCAGGATCTGTGGAAAGTGCTCCTTCCATGAACTTAGCCCATGGCATTTGTGATCTTGTGGCAACAGGAAGTGCTCTTCAGCGTCATCAGCTCAAAGAAGTTGACACTCTTTTAGAAAGTGAAGCGGTAATGATCTATTCACCTAAACATCTTAGCCAAGACAAAAAGAAAATCTTTGATATCTTTTCGACACGACTCCAAAGCGTTATCAAAGCAGAACGCTCCAAATATATCATGATGAACGCTCCTGGCTCAGCCATTGAAGCCATCACCCGTATTATCCCAGGCCTTGAACAACCCACAGTGATACCACTCAATCAATCATCAGCACAGCCCGATCAAGTAGCTATTCATGCTGTAGCAAGTGAGCCGGTGTTTTGGAGTACCATCGAAGAACTCAAAGGGGCAGGTGCTCGTTCCATACTTGTGGTACCCATCGAAAAAATCGTTGATTAACTCCATAGATCATCCGTTTCGCAAAGAAATAGACATGTTTTCTCCCTCTCTTAAGACATACTCAACACTCTCAGTTGAAGAAAAAAAACAGCTTCTCAGCAGAGAAACCATCCAAAACACAGAGATCTCTCAAGCTGTTAGAAACATGCTTGAGCGTTTTCAAAAATGCTCACCAAGCTCAAGAGATGCCCTGATTCAAGAATATACTCAACGTTTTGATCACATCATCCAAGACAACTCCCTTATAGAAAAACTTTCCATAGACGAAGCACAAAAACTGCTAGGTGATGAACTCACCTGTCACATAGAAAAAGCCAGCCAAGCTATTCGCCTCTTTCATAAAGCTCAAAAAAGAAACCACTACTCTGTCAGTCTTCATCAAGGAGAAGTGCGATGTGAACGGCTTATTCGTCCTATTGAGCGTGTGGGATTTTATGTACCAGGAGGTTTGGCACCTTTATTTTCTTCGCTACTGATGATGGCTATTCCAGCACAATTAGCTGGTTGTCATCATCTGCTTCTCTGCACACCTCCTCTAGCCAGTGGTACCATCTCTCCTCTCACTCATGGGGTGGCATCCCTTATGGGAATCCATGAAATTCATGCCATAGGAGGAGCTCAAGCCATAGCTGCCATGGCTTATGGCAGCAAGGAAGTTACGGCTGTGGATAAGATATTCGGACCAGGTAATGCATGGGTTAATGAGGCAAAATTGCAAATCAGTGCTGGTCCGTCTCACACCAGCATCGATCTTCCAGCTGGGCCTTCTGAAGTGATGGTGGTGGCTGATCACACAGCTCAACCAGCTTTTATTGCTGCTGATCTACTGGCTCAAGCCGAACATGGCCCTGATGCTCAAGTGATATGTGTCTTATTGAACTCTCCTTCTACCTCACAGCTGTTTTCAGATGTCACCTACCACATAAACCAACAGCTTAACCACTTAAGTCGCCATGACATCATCACATCATCTCTTAAAAACAGTGGTTTTATCCTTGCACAATCCCGCAAAGAAGCTTGCACCATCATCAACAGTTACGCCCCAGAACATCTTATTTTGCAAATAGATCAGCCAAGAGAACTACTGCCTGCTATCAACCATGCAGGATCGGTGTTTTTGGGCCACCAAACACCTGAATCACTGGGAGATTATGCTTCAGGAACCAATCATATTCTACCCACTGCTGGCTATGGACGTCAGTACAGTGGTTTATCGTTAGAAGCCTTTGAAAAAACCATCACTATTCAAGAAGCCTCTTTACAACCCCACTCTCCACTAGCTCAAACGGTGATAGGTCTTGCTAAAGCTGAAGGACTCGATGCTCATGCAAACGCCATGAGCCTGCGAGTGAATACATCATCTTAGTTTTTCGTTTTTATCACTATATAAAAAACCTTATGAAAAAAATACTCTTTGTCGATCGCGATGGCACACTGATCCAAGAACCAAAAGATTATCAAGTGGATTCTATCCATAAACTGAAACTTATGGATCATGTCATTGTTGCTCTCACAGAACTTGCAAAACATGACTATCGTTTTGTGATGATCACCAATCAAGATGGCTTAGGAACTTCCAGCTTCTTGCAAAAAGATTTTGATGGTCCTCAAAAAATGCTCCTTGACATACTTGCTTCTCAAGGCATTGATTTTGATGATGTCTTGATATGTCCTCACCTGCCAACAGATCATTGCTCATGTCGTAAACCTCAACTCGGATTACTCACTTCTTACCTGCAACGTCAAGATATCCACTGGCCTTCTTGTTATGTGATCGGTGATCGAGAAAGCGATATGGAGCTTGCTCGAGCCATGAAGCTCAAAAGCTTTATGATCAAAGGACCTCTCAATACCAACAATACCAAGCATACTGAAAGTTATGATTGGCTAGAGGTGGTGAGTCATATTCTTTCACAACCTCGCAGAGCCTCTCTACGACGGACCACCAAAGAAACAGACATCATTATCACCACAGACCTTGATAGCCCCACTAAAGCTCCAAAAATCCATACAGGACTCCCTTTTTTCGATCATATGCTTGAACAAATTGGCTATCACGGCTCCATCAGCCTTGACATTACAGCCAAAGGCGACCTTGAAGTGGATCATCATCATACCATTGAAGATACCGCTATCTCTTTAGGAGAGTGTTTACGTCAGGCTCTTGGTGATCGCAAGCGTATTCATCGTTATGGCTTTACCCTGCCCATGGATGATAGCCGTTGTGAAGTCTTACTCGATCTTGCTCAAAGACCTTATTTTCTCTTTGAAGGCTCCTTTCCAGAAACCACCATCAGTGGGATTCACACCCAAATGTTTAAGCATTTTTTTCGATCATTGTGTTTTTCTCTGCTATGCAATCTCCATATTCGCATCAGTGGCGAAAACAGCCATCATATGATAGAGGCCATGTTCAAATGCTTTGCTCGCGCCTTTAACAAAGCTATTTGTCGCCAACACTCTCATCACTTACCATCATCATCAAAGGGAGTGACATGATCGCTTTGGTGGACATTGTTGGAGCCAATAGTCGTTCTTTACGCTCTTGTTTAGAGCGTATTAAAGCTCCTTTTAGAGTGGTTTATAAACCGGAAGACTTCAAAGGAACAAGCCATGTGATTTTGGCTGGAGTGGGTGCTGCAGCCAGTGCTATGCAAGCCATTGAAACGCATCAACTCAAAGACGTTATCACCGCACTCAGAATTCCTGTACTGGGCATATGCAGTGGCATGCATATTCTCTTTGACAGATCCGAAGAAGGAGGTCTTGTGGACGGATTAGGCATTATTCCAGGCACCATCAAAAAAATCCATCCCCATGATAACCACCCTGTACCTCACAGTGGTTGGAACCAACTCAAAGAACACCACCCATCTGCTTTGAGTGGTCTAAATGATGAGTATGTGTATTTTGTCCATAGCTATGCAGCTAGCCAAATGAAAGATACACATATTTTAATGTCTGTGGATTACTCTATTTCTATTCCAGCATTGGTACAAAAAGACAATTATTTTGGAGCTCAATTCCATCCTGAAAAAAGCTCTCAAGCTGGAGAAATAATGCTCAAGGAGTTTTACACATTATGATCCTTTATCCTTCCATTGATCTTCTTGAATGCCGTGTGGTCAGACTCTATCAAGGAAAATTCCAAGAAAAAACCACCTATAACTCCACACCTTCCACACTCCTTCAAGATTGGTATAAGCTCGGAGCCTCTCATGTACATATAGTCGATTTAGAGGCAACCAAAGGCCATTACCATCAACGAGACCTCGTGGCCTCACTTCTCAAAAACCACCATAAGTATCTTCATATCCAAGTGGCAGGAGGGATCCGTCAAAGCAGTGATGTTCAAGCATTGCTCAGCCTAGGAGCCCAGCGAGTGGTCATAGGATCAGCGGTGGTGGAAAAACCGGATCTGGTTCATCATCTCATCCGCAAATACTCTGCAAGTCGCATCACTCTTGCCTGCGATGTTCTTGCTGATGGTGAGCAATGGATCATTCAAACACGTGGTTGGCAACGCAATAGTCAGACATCTTTAAGATCTGTAATCGATGATTTCCTGCCTCATTACAACGTGCCTTTTTTGATCACCGATATTGCCAAAGATGGCACCCTCAAAGGACCTGCATGGCACATGTACAGTGCCTTAAAAAAACAGTACCCCTCTTTATCATTTATCATCTCTGGTGGAGTGAGCACACTTGAAGATCTCAAAAAAGCTCAACAAAGCGGTGCCTTTGGCTGCATTATCGGCAAAGCCTTACATGATGAGGTTTTTTCTCTAAAGGAGGCCCTATCTTATGTTAGCTCCTAGAATCATACCTTGCCTCGATGTACGAGATGGCAAAGTGGTAAAAGGGATACAGTTTCAACAACACCGCATTATGGGTGATATTGTGGATCTAGCAGCTTATTATTCACAAACCTGTGCTGATGAATTGGTTTTTTATGATATTACAGCAAGCAGCGAACACCGCAGTGTTGATAGCCAATGGATAGAAAAGGTTGCTAGCAAAATCAACATCCCCTTTTGTGTAGCTGGAGGTATACGCACCATCGAACAAGCACGGCTTGTTTTGCATTCCGGTGCCGATAAAGTTTCCATCAACACACCTGCTGTGGAAAATCCTGATCTTATTGAAGGTATTGCCAAAGTCTTTGGCAGTCAATGTGTGGTGGTGGGAGTGGATTCCCGACTCAACGCAAATGGAGAATACTATGTTTGGAAAGCTACCGGTTCTGAAAAAACCGCACAACAAACCACATGGAAAACCATGGATTGGATATCACAGCTCAAAAATCTTGGAGCTGGTGAAATTGTTCTCAACTGCATGAACGTTGATGGCATTAGACAAGGCTATGATATCAAACAATTACAGCTGGCAAGAGATCTCACAAGTCTTCCTCTAATCGCCTCTGGTGGAGCAGGGAATAAAGATCATTTTGTTCAATTATTTCAAAATGTCTCTGTCAATGGAGCCTTAGCAGCAACGATCTTTCATTCCAAACAATGCTTAATCCATGAACTCAAAGATCACTTGCGAAACCATAACATCATGGTACGCCCTGCAAAGCATCCTGCACTCTCAGACATATTTCCCACTGGCACTCACTCCACCCAATAGAAGACCACTATCTTTAGGTTATAAGCTATAGACTATAGGTATTCTCAACCCTTCGCTTACCTCATGGTGTAATAGCGCTAGCAGTTCTCTGTAAATAAGGTATAAGATACCATGAGTAGAGATATGTTGAGACAACACACCCACCATATTCTCTACCATAGACTAGCTATAACAGACTAGCTATAACAGACTAGCTATAAACATACTTAAAAAAAGCAAACACATCACTCACAATATGCTTTTACTCACTTACAGAACTTGATAATGTTCTAAAAAATCTCACATATATAACTAGATATACAAACCAAATATACAAGCTACACACACAAACGACACACGTTCATATTCATCATCTACGATACTCACGCTACTTATCATACCTATTTTATTTTTCATTTTGTCATCATAGAAACCACATCTCATGCACCAACCAACTGATTCATCCATAGAACCATCCATAAAGCTAGCCACGGCTAATCATCGTACAGATAAGATTTCTGTCAAAAGAGTTAAAGAACCAACAGATAAACAGATACCCACAGGAGAAGACAAAGACAAAACACATCTCGATGAGATAGCTGAAATGAGTATCGATGATGAATCATCTCTTCTCACTTACAGTAAAGATAAGCCCATTGATGCATTCTCACAGCTAGAGTTATCTCCTGAGGTGTTAGAGGGCATAGAGGCTTTAGGATGGAAAAAGCCCACAGAGGTGCAAGCATTATGTTTACCTGCCACTTTAAGAGGAGAAAATGTGGTGGGATTTGCTCAAACCGGCACTGGTAAAACAGGTGTATTTCTCATCACTCTTGCCCAAAAGCTTTTTTCTCAAATCCAAAAAACAAACCCTAAATCCTCTGAAAAATATATCTCTCCTCCTGGAGTTATCTTAGCTCCTACCCGTGAACTTGCTATGCAAATCCACGATGAATGCCAGCGCTTTCTAGCACCTCTGAAAATCCATTGTGCCTTGATCTTTGGTGGTGTTGATTATGAAAAACAAATTCAAACACTGAAAAAACAACCCCATATTATTGTCGCAACCCCTGGCAGACTAAGAGATTTCATCTCTCGAAAAGAAATCCTCCTTACAAAAACCAGCTTTTTTATCTGCGACGAAGTCGATCGTATGTTTGATATTGGATTTCTCGATGATGTGGAGTTTTTCTTTCAATTGATCGATGACAATGCCCAAAAGCTCATGTTTTCAGCAACCACCAGTGATTCGCTACAAGAGTTGTGCTTTAAATATATCAAACAACCACAATTTCTCTCCGTAGCCCATCCCGATATTGCCCCTGAAAGCATCGATCAAAAAGCTATTTTGTGTTCAACTGATCAAAAACTTCGCGTCTTTATGGGACTACTACGATCTCATGAACCCAAACGAGCTATTATCTTTACCAACACCAAAATCACAGCTTTTTGGCTTCACTATAAGCTATCACATAATGGCTTTGAAACCGACTTGATCACCGGTGATCTCGCCCAGAATAAACGTATTGCACTGATCCGTAAAATCAAAGCCGGAAAAATTCGTTTTCTTATTGCAACAGATGTTGCAAGCAGAGGACTGCATATTGCCGACATATCTCATGTCTATAACTTCGACCTTCCCACTGAACCCGCAAACTATATACATCGCATTGGACGTACCGCACGTGCAGGAGCTACAGGCAAGTCCTATTCTTTGGTATGTGATGAATATGGCTCACATCTACTGACCATCAACAAACTCTTAAAAACAGATGTACCATGTGAGTGGTTTGATGAAGAATATCTTACCATCGAAGATCTATCCGATGACCCATTTCTCAATAAAAGCCACAAACCAACCAAATCACCTCATAAAGCATCCAACAGTCCACATACACATCGTCATCGCACTAGCCCAACACAAAAAAGCAGGCATTCACAACGCAACAATAACTTTGATGCTCAGAAAAAAACCAAAACCAACACAAAAAAACCACAAAGACATAAACAAGCAGGAAAGAACAACTTTAAAAAACAACCCAACAAAGATCAACCACACAAAAGCCCTAAATACTCCCAAAAGACATCTTATAACTCAAAAGGCACAGCACGCAATCAATCCTCGCGAGTGCAGCACAATAAAGCCACAACAAAGCCTCAAGCGGCACAAACTGATCATGTTGCTACTCAGAAACAAAAATCACAAGAAAAAGGATTATTAAGTAAAGTAAGAAAAACCATCAAAAAGCTATTTATCTAACTTATTTAACTAATACCTTTAACTAATACCTTTAACTAACACCTAACATCATAATATAAGATAATAATACTCACTTTTAAGTCATTATTTATCAACTTCATGACTACGTATTAGCTAGTACTTCAAAAAGAAATAATGCACTATTCTATATAAAATACCATCATTTTCACCAATCATAGCATTGATCAGATTCATTGGATCACCTCTTTTTGCACTTCCAAGACCCTCTATGACAAAATCTAGCAAGGTTTGATGTATTTTATTACGCACATTATTATTGCAACATTTTAACAAATATTCTCTTTCATAACCCTCTTTTGTCTTCTCAATTGTCAGATATCCTGCTTGAAACAATAAAGCCTCTGGTACAAATTTATCTATATCAAAATTGGTAAGTTTCTTATGCCCCATCCAACGTTCCTTTTCGTCGGTCATACTACCAAGTTCAAGAGGGACGTAGCAATTACCATCTTTGATATATTCAAAAACATATCGTATTATACCTTTTTCAAACCAATAATTACGAAAATCATGAAAATCATGTGTATCAAATAAGGTTAACATAGTAAAAGGATTATAAACCTTTTCATCACTTAACCATCTATAATAACCAGCCTCATCTGTAAACCACCATTTGTATTGATCTTTATCAAGTTTATTATATTCATCAGCAAACACAGTCTGGAAATCATTTTCTGTATAGCCACAAATTGTAGCGTATTTTGGATCCAAACTTATATCTCGAATACTACCAAGACCTGACATCATCTTCGATTGAGAAAGCATAATAATGCCCGTAAAAAACATAAAACGGATATGCTCAACACATCCTATCATTTCTAAGTACAAATCATTAAGAACATCACGATGGCTTTTAGCTAACTCTGTGTCAGCCAAAGCATCAAGGATAGGAGCATCGTACTCATCCACAAGCACCACAACTTTCTTGCCAGTTTTTTTGTGCACATTACGGATGATACTCCTCAAACGTCCAGTCATTGTGGATCTATCTCGAGTATCAGTTAAATCATACTTTTCTTCCAAATCTGAAAATTGATCCTTGATATTGTTCAAAAGATCATCAACAGATTTAAAACGACCCCTAAAACGCATTTTTATCACAGAATATCTCGTAGACCAATCCCACTTATCTTCTACATATAAGTCTTTAAACAACGCCTTCTTACCCTCAAATAAACACTCAAGTGTGCTTATAAGAAGAGTTTTACCAAAACGTTTAGGGCGAGAAAGAAAGTAATATCGGCCATTATCAATCAAATTATACAAAAACTCTGTTTTATCAACATAATAACATTTATCCTCTCTAAGATCCTCAAAACTCTCATAACCCGTTGGAAGATTCATAAATATATCCTAAAAATTAAAAAACAAAACATTACAATCATTACTAGCTACACACCTAGCTACACACCTAGCTACACACCTAGCTACACACCTAGCTACACACCTAGCTACACACCTAGCTACACACCTAGCTACACACCTAGCTACACACCTAGCTACACACATAGTATACATATATCATTATACCTAAATACATTCATCAATGCTAGTAGTTGATTCCAAAAGGTGATAACAAAACAACATGAAACGAATGAAGCTTTGCAAAATCCACAACAATAATCAAGCGTAACGCCTTGACTGTCTGTTTGCACGTCACGACACCACCCAAACTGGGACATCAAAAGTCTCAAAATCAAGACCACCTTTATGCCATCACCTAAAACCTTTCAAAGTTTCTAACCGAAGATCTATGGGATACTATCTTTTCAAAGAGACAGCATATAGACTGCTCTACCAGCTGTTTTTCTACTCTGAAATTATCATAAAAAGGGTTGAGGTTCCCCTGCGAATAAAGATCGTTCTTTTTTTTGATCCAGATTTGATATGACATCAACATTGATTACTTGATATCCTTGATTTACAGCAGCATAAAACAACGCTACTACATGTCTATTAATTATATAAATAAAAAAGGCTCTGTTGTAATCCATTAATAATATAAGCAATTATACTAGCATGGCTCCTTATTCTCTGTAGAATAGGTCATAAGGATGGTTTTATGGATTTAAATAAACTTGCTGCATCGCTTTAGCCAAAGCAACTCACACAACTTAATAAATTAATCTAGGCCAACATCTGCTAATTTAAGCATCACTAGTACTACTACTTGATTACAACAGAGCCTAAGAAAATAAAAAATAGAATACTTCATAATAATAATCACAAGTTGTCTGTGAGGCTATGGCTGGTTTCTTTACAAAGAGTAACTTTCCTAAAATACATGAGCAAGTACCTCTGCTATCCCAAAGAAAAATAATATTTATACTTTTGTTGGATAACCTCAATCATAGATAATATGAAGAAATAGAGGTATACTTTTAATATTTTTATCATAATTTACTAGCTATAATAATATGTTACGGTAATCTGTTTACCACCTAAAATAGCTCCTTTACTAACATTGAGCGTTGTACCACTACATGAATATAAAGACGAGCCTAGAGGACTTCCATCAAGTACAATTGTTTTAATACCTGTGCAATTGCGTTCGAGAGTAAAAGTATTAATAATAGTTGAGGATTGTATTCCTTTGGCTAAATCTTTAAAGAATGTCCCATATGCTGTTGATGAATTTGATGTTATATCATAGATCTTACCACCAAGAATTCTAGCAAGATTGTGATAAGACGAACGATAATCATGCTCTGGCTGAATATAGCCAAAAAACCTAAAGTTAGAAGTTGAGCCATACGCTCCTACTAAAAAACCTATAAAATCTTGATAACTCATATCAGATCTATCATCAGTAACACTAACAATAACATTGGTGGAAGAAGAATCAAAATAACTGGATAAATTTCGACTCAGAACCTTCATAGCAATCATTAAGCCATTCGTAGAGAGAATTTCTTGCTCTTCTATCGTAATAGCCGAATGAGAAGCAATTGATGATTTTACGCAAGTTTTCCTTCTATCAATGCAGCTAACAAAAGTGACTGTTATATCAATGCCATGATTTTTTGTGAGAGCATCTACAAAGCCCTTAATGCCTGCTTGTACTCTTGGAATATCATCCCTCATAGAACTTGAGTTGTCAATGAGCCATAGCATTTTTACAGGCAACACTCTCGTATTTCCTTTGCGTTCGATAATCGTGAAATTTTGAGTATGTGTAGGTTTTGGTGGGGGCAGATTCTGTTTTTTCGGTGGGGGTGAATTTTGTTTTTCAGGATATTGATTAGTCTTAATAGGTGGTTTGGGGAGATTAGAATTTGAATTAGTCTTATATGGTTGAACGTTTACTTCTTTAGGATTTTGATCCTCACTTTTCGATTCATTTTGATCCTCACTTTTGGGTTTATCTGGTTGGCTAGCTAAATTTGAATCACGAGAAATTTTTGGATTACTACAACTTGTTAAAATGCCAGATGCTATCATAAATAGAAAGCAAAAATAGAGATATATTTTAAAGTTTTTAATCATATAACCTTCTTTTTTAATGTGTCACAAATAACAAGTATTACCGTTTGCTAGAGGTATAATTTTAATATTTTTATCATAATTTACTAGCTATAATAATATGTTACGGTAATCTTTTTACCACCTAAAATAGCTCCTTTACTAATATTGAGCGTTGTACCACTACATGAATATAAAGACGCATTTAGAGTCCTTCCATCAAGTACAATTCTTTTAATACCTGTGCAATTGCGTTCGAGAGTAAAAGTATTAATAATAGTTGAGGATTGTATTCCTTTGGCTAAATCTTTAAAGAATGTCCCATATGCTGTTTGTGATGCTGAAATTATATTATAGGTTTTACCACTCAGTTTATGGGCAAGATTTTTATAGTGATTATTTACATCTTTTCCTGGCCCGATGAAGCCATAGAACCTAAATAAAGAGATTGAACCATAGTTGAGCTTTAAAAAATTCATAAAATGTACATCACTCAATTCAGTTTGATCATCGGTAACGCTTACAATGATATTGATTGCATCGTTATTATTAAAATAATGACTTAAGGTCGATTGGTGTCTTGAATATCCTGAAGTATTTGTAAAAATTGGTGACTTACTAGGAGTAGGGAGAACCGGCTCCCCTTTAAGAGAAAAAGAACTAAAAAATACAGCAGCATTAGATTGGTTGACATTTCCTGGTTGCAAGCCGACTTTACGAAATAGATCTACTTTACTAAGAAGTAGTGCAGCAGTGACTAGGCCGTCCCAAGACTCAATTTTTAAATCTACTAATCTGATAGATGGATGAAAAACAGCTGATCGGTTTATGCAAGTTACACCGCCTACGCAGCTAACAAAAGTGACTGTTATATCAACGCGATAATCTCTTCTGAGAGCATCTACAAAGCTCTTTATGCCTGCTTGTACTCTTGGAATATCATCCATCATAGAACCTGAGTTGTCAATGAGCCATAGCATTTTTACAGGCAACACTCTCGTATTTCCTTTGCGTTCGATAATCGTGAAATTTTGAGTATGTGTAGATTTTGGTGGGGGCAAATTCTGTTTTTCAGCATATTCATTAGTCTTAATAGGTGGTTTGGGGAGATTAGAATTTGAATTAGTTTTATATGGTTGAACGTTTACTTCTTTAGGATTTTGATCCTCACTTTTCGATTCATTTTGATCCTCACTTTTGGGTTTATCTGGTTGGCTAGCTAAATTTGAATCACGAGAAATTTTTGGATTACTACAACTTGTTAAAATGCCAGATGCTATCATAAATAGAAAGCAAAAATAGAGATATATTTTAAAATTTTTAATCATATAATCTTCTTTTTTAATGTGTCACAACTAGCAAGTATTCTATTTGCTATAGAGTCTGTGATAAATTTTGCACTAGTACTAACTGTCGTTCCTTTGCATGAATACAACAAAAGATCAAGAAAACATTTATGTATTGTATGAAAAACAACTTTTTAGCTTAAGATTCACTTGTGCTGTGGTAAAGATCAATAACTAAATTTTAAAATTTCACTATAACTGCGAACTTCTCTATTTATTGATGATTTAATACCGAGCTAACAACGTATCCATTTATATAAACAGAACACAATATCTCTCGATTGTTTGCAGCATCTTTGAACTCCATATTTTGTTGGGAGGACATTACATTCTCCCTACTATACTATACACAACCTTCCTTATCGGATTTTAAGCAATAAAATTAAGTTTTTGGCCACAACCCGCAAAGGACCAAAGTGTTTTAGATGATGCTGAGATGCTCACAAAAAAGATTTGAAAAATTTAGAATGTCGAAATATAGAAAGTTATAATTGAAAATTTCAACATAAAAAGAAAATCCACAGAGAGAAATGAAAGAAGAGAATACAGCCACATGTAGGATATCAGAACAACTTTCTACACCAGAAAGCAAACCTAATACCTTAAACGACATGGATTGTGGATACTTAACGTCTAAAGATGATATCGCCGGTTTAGGCAGTTGTGCACTCAAAATCACAGAAACATCAAAAACAAATGAGATATGGTGTGTTTTACACAGAATGTATGACTTTCTTTATAGGAAAAACCTATAAATAACCTACCACTTTATCACAAACTCTATGGATATTTTTTATATACTACCTTAGCTTCTATGCTTCTATCACTCAGCCCGCTTGTAAAGAGAAAGACTAGCTTTGCTGCGTAGAAGTCTTAGGGCAGCTAAAGCGAGAAAAAGGTTCCCAGTTAAAAGAAGATGCATAAAGATCTTGTAGTGTGTTTCCTTGATGAATCCAATCCATGACTTGATGATATCCTAAAGAGGCAATCATTTGTGCATTATCTGTACATAGTGATGGGTCAGGAAAATAGGTTGGCATACGCTTACTAAAATGATGATCAAACATCTGACGTAATGCTTGATTGCATGCTACTCCTCCACTCACATACACAGCCTTTACATCAGGGTATTGGATAAGTGCTGCATCGAGTTTGCGAACAAGCTGCAAAAAAGCTTCCTGCTGAAATGCTGCAGCGATATCAGCATAAGTTTGCATATCCAGTGGCACCGAAGACTCTGCTCTTAACTGACGGAGCAGGTTAAAAACATAAGTTTTAAGGCCTGAGTAACTCAGCTCAAGACGATGTTTTTCTTTGATCATAGTAGGCATGGTAAAGCGGTGAGGATCGCCTTTTTGTGCCAATTTTTCTAAGTGAGGCCCCCCTGGATAAGGCAATTGAAGCATATGAGCAACCTTATCAAAACACTCTCCACAAGCATCATCTATGGTTTGTGCTACCAGAGAAAACGAGGTAGGGCTATTCATATAAAAAAGATGGCTATGTCCACCACTTATGACATAGCTCAAGGCTGGCAGAGGTGGTGTAGGTAACTTAAGAAATATACCATGTACGTGAGCTAAAACATGATTCACTCTGATGATGGGAACATTCAAACTCATAGCAAGACCTTTAGCTATTTCAGCACCAACCAGCAAAGAACCCATCAATCCTGGCCCTGCAGTAACAGCAATAAGGTCGATATCTTGGCCATCTATTTTATGATTTTGTTGAGCTTTGCTCCATAACTCACAAAACAAAGACATGCTGGCTTGAAGATGAGAGCGTGCAGCCAATTCAGGCACCACACCACCATAAGGTTGATGAATGCTAATTTGAGATGCCACACACTCACTGATGACCTTTTTGCCATCCTCAAGCAAAGCAAAGGCTGTTTCATCACAGCTAGATTCGATGCCAAAAACAAGCATGCTTCTCTTTCATGTCACAAGCTAAAGAAAGGATGAGAAAAGAAAATAACTCTCATTTGTGAACTTTAATACCGATACATCTCTTTAAGGAGAGACCATTTTTGCTCGTCTTTGGCTAGCTGTTTGGGCTTCTTCGCTATTTGGAAACTTCTCAATGACTTCATCATAATACAGAGTAGCAATATCTTTTTCTCCTCTATAGCGAAATGCATCCGCTAGTCGCAAAGTAGCTTTACGTCTCCATTCTGCCCGAGGATTGGTATCGATAAATTTCTTAAGCTCTAAGGCACCTTTTTCTAAATTTCCCAAGCTTAATATAGAGTTAGCATAATAAAAAGAGAGTTCTTCCACAGAAGTTTTTTTGGTCATTTTTGGTATCAACCCAGGAATCTCTCTGCTAAGTTTCGTATAAAACTTTTTTTGATAAGCTAACCGAGCTTCTTTAAGAGAAGCCAGAGGCTTCTTTGCACTTGAAGCTTTAGCTGCTGTTTTGTTATTTTTTTCAAGCTCCTCTATTTTTAGATCGATCTCATCAACTTTTTTTTCAACATCAGCGATTTTTGCAGAAAGTTCTTCAAGATGGATTTTAAGATCTTCTTTGAGCTTTTCAGTGAGCTGTAGACTAAGCTCTTCTAGACCTTTTTTTAAAGAAAAGATATCTTGCTGCAAGTATTGAGTTTCTTTAAGAAGACCTTCGTTATTATCTTGCAGATAAGTAACAGCATCGTCTTTGCCCACAACTCGATGAAGTAAGTCTATATCACCTGACTGTTTTTGTAACTGTCCTTCAATGCTACCTATATTTGTGTTCATCTTAGCAATCACCTGCCCAAGACGTTTCAAATCACCTTTCAGATCAACATTTGAGGTCTGAATGGTGGTCTCGAGCTGCTTGATACGTTTTTCTAAGGTCAGTACATGACTATTGATCACATCTGTTCCCAACAAGCTCGCACAACCAACCAGAGAACCGATCACAGTTACAAGGATCACAATTTTAAACATGTTAAAAGATAGTCGTAGCATAGATGAAGCTCTCTTATATGTATGTTGTCATTCGATATTGCATGTATGCTTATTATAGTTCGCACAAAAGGCCTGTCAAATGAACTCAAATAGAGTTATTGAATCAGTTGAATCATAAAGGGTTGTATGCAATTGTGTATAATAGTAACGATGAGCTTGGCTGCAAAGTCATGACACGCAAAGTAGCGCAAAATAAGAAAGTAGCGCAAAATAAGAAAGTAGCATGACTCAAAGAATGTCCCTAAAATCTCTAAAACCTAAAATATCTATATCTAAGAGAAGCCCCTGTGAAGAAACATCACCAACACACATACATTCAAAATAACAATCCCAAAGACATTCCCCATTGGCTCGAAGATCTGGATTTTTCTAAAGGTGATGGCTTGATACCTGCTGTGATTCAACATGATATTACAGGCAAGGTGTTGATGGTTGGTTATATGAATAAAGAAGCCTTACTTAAGACCATACATGATGGCGTGGTCTGTTTTTTTTCACGCTCTAGGCAACGTCTTTGGGTAAAAGGAGAGACCTCTTCACATTATCTATCATGCGTATCACTTTCTCCTGACTGTGACCATGACACCTTGTTGGTGGGGGTTATTCCTCAAGGTCCTACCTGTCATTTTGGGGTAGAATCCTGTTTTTTCGGTCATCACAACCACAGTGATAGCCTATGGCAACTTGAACATACCATCGCATCACGCAAGCAATCTCTGGCATCTGATCAGAAACACGATGACGATTCTTCATCCAGCTATACAAAAAGATTATTTGCTGGTGGCATGGAAATGATAGCGCAGAAGTTTGGTGAAGAAGCCATAGAAGTATTAGTGGCAGCAAGCCTGCAAACCCCCAAACAGATGATCGAAGAAGTGGCTGATATGATGTATCATCTTCTTGTGCTGCTCAAAGAAAAAGATGTGGAATGGAAGGATGTTCAAGCAGAGCTTGCAAGCAGGTCTGTAGCAAAGAAGAAGTCATAATACAAAGTCAGCACAGCAAACATATAACACACACTCATGCTAAGAGCTCACAGAGACAAGGAAAGAACACATAGCAAAGCCCTTAAGAATTTGAATCAATTCACGATCAACCATGGTATGATATACCATGGTTGTGAAAGATATTTCTCGTTTTTGGCTAATGAAAGGACATAGATTTTTTGATAGTTCTCGATAGAACGTCTGCTAGACAGCACAACTTGTCACAGGTGCGACTTGTAGGTGACAATGTGAATGAAATCATGATGATTGGCTCTGCTTTAGATAGAGCAGAAAACTTAGGACTAGATCTCGTCCTAGTGAGTGATGTTTCCACTCCTCCAGTAGTGAAAGTGCAAGACTTTCGAAAAATTGAATATGAACGCCGTAAAGCAAAGAAAATGCAAAAAAAATCCTCTTCACAGGGGGTTCTTAAGGAATTGCAGTTACGGGTAAGTATTTCTGACCATGATCTCAAAACGAAAGTCATGCGTGGTCGTAAGTTTCTGGCCAGAGGAGATAAGGTGAAGGTGGTGGTACAGCTAAGAGGCCGGGAAAGAGAAAACACTCAAAGAGCCTGGGATCTCGTCGATAGATTCATTGAAGGCTGTTCTCCTTGTAAAAGCCAACGCGGTGGTGGACCCATGGTAGCAAGTATTCTTGAGCCTGACAAAACGCAACCATATACTGCTAAACCAGATAGCGCTGACACAGAAGCGTAGCTCATAAAGCATATCCATCAACTCTTATCTATACCACATACTAAAGCGGTCATACCTGAGATATGACCGCTTCCTTTTGCTTTTTGCTTTTTAAGTGATTTGGATGATCTTTCACAGAATGTGCACAGACATTTAGAGTGCCTAGCATATTTTAAGCTATTTTTTTAAAAACGATTTAAATAAAACTCTCTTGGCAATCTAAAATATAACTATTTTCGTAAAACCAGAGATAAGGATGAAATATCAAATGACCATCCTCTATCCAGGCTTGATCTTCATCCAAAGCTTTCTTAATCAATGAAGATGCTAAAAATTCATAACCAAAATCTCTTTGAATATCAGCCAAAGGAACACCTCTGCTAGTTCGTAAAGAAGTGGCAATACACTCTAACAACCTTGTACTATCACTTCTGTTATCTTCTACTTTAGCACCTGAAGAGTGTAAGAATTCTTTTAAATGCATTTCATACTTCTTTTCACTGATGATTTTTTTTAAAGTGCGATAATGAGACCCATAAACGTAACGCATATCCTGGCGTCCTTTCAAACCTGTCATCTTTGCCATAACTGCATAGCCATGAGCTCCAGATCCTATGGCAATATAAGGAAACATATTCCAATACACAGCATTATGAAAAGTGTAATGATCGTTTCTTGCAAAATGTGCTAACTCTTCATGAATAAAATTTTTAGCCACGAGATAATCACAAGCTAGCCTATAAAAATCTTCCCCTTCTTTGAGCACCTCAGCAGGTATTTTACCACGATAAAACGCTCTTCCAAGGGGTGTTTTTGGCTCAAAAGTGAGATGATATAAACTTAAATGATCCACTCCTGACTCTTCTAGCCAGATCAAATCTTGCATAAATTCTTTAAAACTCTGAGAAGGGATGCCATATATCAAATCAGCATTGACTAAAAAGGCCTCCATGGCCAAACATATAGCCTCTCTTGATTGCCCAGAAGAATGATCACGCTCTAAAGTACGAAGATGAGAAGAGTGAAAAGATTGCACTCCGATAGAAAGCCGATTGATTCCTAAGTCTTGCCAAAAAGATAGACGCTCTTTTGTTATACTACCTGGATTAGCTTCTAAGGTAATATCGGTATCACCCAAAAAAGGAGAAAGCATATTAAATATAGCTCTATATTCATGAGTGAACAGACTAGGGGTACCTCCACCAATATACACACTCACTAACTTGCGATGGTTTTCTTTAAGATAAAAACACCAATAACTCAAATGATTCTGCAAAGTAGCAAAATACTCTTTTACCGATAAAGAAGAATAATCGGAAGTTTTAGCAAAGTCACAATATGAACACAAGGAAGCACAAAAAGGAATATGAATATACATACTCATACCTCCACTTAGTTGCTTAGTGGTGGTAGAAGCTATAGCTAAAGCCCTTTTATATGGATATTCCACAAAAAATACAACCCATAAAAATAAAGAGATATCATGAAACCTGATCCGTTGTGACAGGTTTCACAGAATCATTCTTTGGCAAAGATTGATGTTGCAAATACTCAAGCCCCAAAGATCTGGGCCCTATTTTGGCTGCTAAGATTTTCAGTAAAGTTACCGTTCCCACAAGCTTACGATCCACAAATACAGCCTCTTTAGGAGGAGGTCTGAGACGAAAAGAAAACACCGCATCACGAGCTAATTTTGACAATTCTCCCACCACAGTACTACTAGACCAGTCATACTCATGGGAAGCACAAGAACCATCCTGTAAGCATTTCCCTGCATACTCCTCACTAAATGGGAGAGTCGCCTGAATAACAATTCTTACAAATAAATCCTTCATTGCAACCGTATCTTCAAGACGCAAAAAACCCATCTTAATACCGTAACGAATAATCATGTCTTTATCTTTGTAAAAACAAGCCAAAGCCAAACATCGAAAATTCTCCACATAAACCTTGCCAAGTTTACGTACCGCTCCAAAATCAAGCAAAACAATGCGGTCCTGTTCAAAACCATCTTCTTTGATTTGAACCACAAAATTACCCACATGAGGATCTGTTTGCACCTGTCTGTAAACAAATATTTCTTCAAACAATAACCTTATCAAAGCTAAGCCAAGACGATTACGTCTCTGTTGAGAGAGTTCACGCACACAAGGATCATCCAGCCGTCTTCCCGGCATATAACCCATAGCTAATACCGTCTTAGTAGAAAAATCACCGTATACCGCAGGCACTCTAAAAACTTTATCATCTTTAAGAAGATGCTGATAAAATTGCAAAGCAGCAAGCTCTTTGGTGTAATTAGCCTCACGCATCAACATAGACTTTATCTCTGAAAATACCTCATCAAAACGATCCATATCACCCATAATTTTGGTCATAGAAAGAAGACGTCTCAAGGCATTTAAATCCGCACAAATAGCTTTTCCCACTTTGGGATACTGTACCTTTAAAGCAACATCTAGCTCCTCTCCCTGCCATACAATACTCATCCGGTAAACCTGGCCTAAAGACGCACTACCAATAGGAACAGGATCAATATGGGCTTTAGCAAATATGTCCTCACCTAAGGCACGTCGGATCTTTTTTTTCATCACCGTAAAACTCACAGGAGGAGAATCCGCCTGAAGACTCTTAAGTACCCTATTGATATCCTCTGGTAAAAAATGTTCCCCATAAACAGAAAGCATTTGGCCAGCCTTCATCACTCCACCCTTCATCTGGCCCACTTCTTTTACAAAAAAATCCACAGCTGAACGTAACGTTTCTCGATACACTGCCTCTTTATCTCTTTTTCCAACAGCAGCACCAACCATCAACGAAGCTGCACGCAACCCAGACTTTACTCCCACACCCAAAAGCCGTAAACTACGCACACCGGTTTTAATGCGTTTCAAATCCTCATCTTTGACACGATTTTTAGACAAACGCATCACCCCTCAGACATGACATGTAGAAAAAATAAAAAACGCAAATATGTAGATTTCATAGTTATCAGTTTACGAGCCAGTTAATGAGCTTGTAAGCTCCCCTCTTTGCTGTTTGAGTTATGATGAGTCTTTTTATGAATGTTTATGAATGTGTTATTTTTCATGTTTAGCCGAACTCACCAAAAACACACCGAATAACTCCTCATAATAAACACCTTAAAAAACCTAAAGACACACAACACCCACACCCACAAACGTAGCTCAAAGCATACAGACACAGACATTAGCTATGATCCTATCTATTCTATGTCTTTCTATTCTATGTCTTTCTATTCTGGGTCTGGGTCTGGGTCTGGGTCTGGGCTGATTTTATAAAAACGCATGATCTTTTAATGCTGCTCTAACACCAGGAGCTTGTCCAGCACTACCAAAAGAACATAATCGTGACTTAACAACATCCTGCATAGCTGCTGTGGCTTGCTTCAAATAAGTACGTGGATCAAAATCTCCAGGATTTTCTTTTAATACTCGCCTCACAGCACCACTCATGGCAAGACGATTATCAGTATCAACATTAATTTTACGTACCCCCATGGTAATAGCTTTTTGTATCTCCTCCACAGGCACACCATAGGTTTGAGGAATATCCCCTCCATATTGATTGATAATATCCTGTAACTCTTGAGGTACCGATGATGAACCGTGCATCACCAAATGCGTATCAGGAAGACGCTTATGAATAGCCGCTATGGTTTCCATGGAAAGAATATCACCCGTAGGTTTACGGGAAAACTTATAAGCACCATGACTGGTACCAATAGCCACAGCCAAAGCATCCACCCGAGTGAGACGAACAAAATCTTCAGCTTCTTTGGGATCAGTCAGTAACTGGTCTCTACTCAACACACCCTCCGCACCATGACCATCTTCTTGCTCACCACAACCTGTCTCTAAAGATCCCAAACAACCAAGTTCACCTTCCACAGAAACACCCAAACTATGAGCTACCTCCACAACCTTGCGCGTTACCTCAACATTGTAATCAAAAGAAGCCGGAGTTTTGGCATCCTCATGCAAAGAACCATCCATCATAACCGAAGTAAAACCCTGCTTTATGGCTGAATAACACGTAGCCGGACTATTGCCATGATCTTGATGCAAAACCATAGGAATGTCTGGATACAACTCCACAGCTGCTAAGATCAAATGACGGAGATAAGCATCCTGACTATAAGCACGAGCACCCCTAGATACCTGCACAATCACCGGAGAATCCACCTCACGACATGCACGCATAATGGCTTGGATCTGCTCCATATTATTCACATTAAACGCTGCCACTCCATAACCATGCTCTGCTGCATGATCCAAAAGCCCCCTAAGTGCCACAAGAGCCATGTCACACCTCCCTCTAGTATGAGATTTTATCTTTCAGAGGAGAAAGAACCGGGAAACGATAACCACTTTGTGGGTCTACATTCATCTCAGAAAGATGAAAACCCATAGCCAAACGCTCTCTTTTCCACTGTGAAGTACACCACAAACGATCGAAATCTTCCACATAAATCTCAAGTAATACCTCAGAAATAGCAGGAAAATCCAGCCTCAAAGCCGCCAAACACTCCTCTTTAGACTTTTTATCACATAAACGATGCCTTTCAAGCGCTGATATCACATCATAAGGCATCAAATCTTTTTCATCACTTTGATCATACTCCACAGGACATAACTCCGCTGTAGGCTCCACCGCTATCACCTGTGCCAAGGCCGCAACCCCCTCATCAGACTTCCAACCCAAATCCTCACAACCACTATGATGAGCCCAACGCAACCACGATAATAAGAATGTTTTTGAAAGCCCAGCAAGTGGTGCTAACCCTCCAGAAGAATCACCATCCATAGTGAAATAGCCAAGACTCGCTTCACTACGATTCCCCGTACTCAACAGTATGGCTGAACGTTCATTAGCCATCATCCATATCATAGGAGAACGCACACGTGCTTGAATATTTTGTAATATCAAACCATCTTCTGGCCATACTAATTTACGAGCAAATAACACCTCAGCTCGCTTGATATAGCTATCCACAAGGGGCTGTATATCAACAACATGAAAGGTTGCACCTAACTCCTGGCATAACTGAAGAGCTGCTGTCTCTGTAGCCTCAGATGAATACTTACTACGCTGATATAAACAGGTAAGTAACTCCCCTATGACATAACGCTCCTGGGATAATAAAGACGACATGTTTTGCTCTTTTTGAACACATATGCTCTGCCATAAATCCTCTCGCCTCAACACCCCCAAAAAACCCTCAACACCCAATTGCCTCATAGCACGACGCATCATACCCACCACACAACACACCACCACCGAAGAATCACAACCACCACTCACACTCACCACATACCCACCACTTACAGAGGATTTGCGCAAATAATCAAATAAAGCAAGAGTTATAGCTAAAAACATCTCCAAATGAGGATCTATCTTCTGGCAAGCATCTTGAAACGATACATCCATCACATACTCATCAAAAGAAAACGAATGAAGATCCGATTGTTCTACTTCTTCGCCCTCACAATCCACTGTCTCCATAGATGCCTTGCTCGAATCAGAACTCACCATAGAATGCATTTTAGGGCGCATATTAGAGCTAGACTTAGAGCTAGGCTTAGAGCTAGGCTTAGAGCTAGGCTTAGAGCTAGGCTTAGAGCTAGGCTTAGAGCTAGACAAAGCTAAACTATCCAAGTAAATATGATGAGCTAAACCGTAAGATTCTCCTCTTGCCCATACACCACCTTGAGATCTCTGATGACCTCCTTGAATATTTTTAAGTTTTTCATTTTTCACAAGCACATGATCAAGATCAATATGCATAAGCGATATATCAAGCATTTTTAGACGCGGTGTGGAAGAAATCACTTTACCTTGAAATGCAGCAATCAACGAGCCATCATAAATGATCCGCGAACTATCCACCCCAGCTAAATTGGCATAAAGATAATAAGAGCGAAACAATCGTGAAGATTCTGCCACCAATTGCTCACGTAACTCCTGTTTTCCCATAGAAAAATGAGACGCACTGGCATTAAAAACCACATCACAACACGAAGCATATTGCTGAAAAGAACGCTCACCACTCCAAGCATCTTCACAAATCTCTAAAGCCATCCCCCAGCCATCCAAAGTGTAGAAAATATCTCCACAAGGAATCGACCTCCCAGAACCATAATCCATCACTTCATATACACCTGGTGACCATGGAGAAAACCACCGCGTTTCATAATGTACACCCGAATAAGCTAAGCATTTTTTAAATTGAATGCCCACAATACGTTTTTCAAAAAGCAGACACATCGCATTATAAAGACGACCCGATACATATACAGGAGCTCCAACAAATACAGCTATATCATGGCAATGAGGTAATATATCACAAACAATACTCTTTTCTATTCTTTTGATAAAATCAAAAGAATAGAATTCATCTTCACAACCATAACTCGATACCGATAACTCCCCAAAACACACCACCTTCGATCCAGCCTTACGAGCATAATCAATGGCACAAATTATTCTTGCCACATTCCCACGCAAATCTCGAGCTGTCTGATTTAAGGCACCCAAAGATACACGCACTCAAACAACTCCTCGTTAGAAAAATCCATAAAAACAATAATATAATCTCAAAAAAATACTAACTCTTACACACATGATCATCCCCATCCGGATAACCACATTTACTACAAATCACCACAGCATCATCATGCTGATCATTGGCGTTTTTTTGAGTATTTTTACCCAAAAGTTCCTGTTGATTTAACTCTGACCTCATCAATTGAAAAATACGCCATAACTCACGTAACACAAGCCTCATCACCCACACACTCACACCAACAACAATCATCATACCGATAAGACGAATTTTCATAAATTATATCCTTATTATAATAATAAATATGTATTGTTCATTTTATTTATTGTTGTTATCTATTGCTTATTGCTGCTTATCGATTTCTTGTTTTCTCGTCCTATTTGTTATACAATCTACACAAGATAAAACGAGCATCTATACAAAATAATTTTACATCTCTTTGTCATCACTCTTTTGGTTACATAGTAGATAAACGGTTTATTTTTAAACAACTCTAAAACAATTTTCTAAACTATGACAAACTAAACTATGACAAACTAAGCTATGACAAAGATAGATTTATATGCTTTCACTCTGCATTCTTTATCATATTCACATCATATTCACATCATATTCACATCATATTCACATCATATTCACATCATATTCACATCAGGCTTCTTAAACACCAATAAAGCACCACTCAACATCACCAACAATAATGCCACTGACCAAGCAAGAATGGTATAACGTATTCGTCCTTCAGGCAAAGATGATACCTCCACCACCAATACCTTACCACCTCTAAGAGGCTGTGTGTTCATTAAACCAACCATCTCTCCTCCTGCAAGCATCTCAGGAATACCCGGCTTAAAACCCTCCACAAATATATCTACCTGAGAGCTTTTATGAGATAAAATAGCCAAATGATCTATGGAACATGGCATATCAAAATAAAACAACTGTTCAGACATACCCGATAACTTCACTCTAAATTGCACAGCCATCACCGTTACTTTCGGAAAAAACTTACCTGATACCACAAAACGTTTGTTTTTAAAAAAAATGGCCTCCTTACCAACCCCCTCAAGTCCTTGAATACTCTCCACATTCCTTGGATAAAGCAAGGGAATATCACGCTCTAAAACGTCATCGCCACGATAATCCACACCAAAAAAATACGTACCATAAAGAGCTGTTTGACTAGCTTCTAAAACAATCATATGACGCTTTTGCATCAACAACGAACCAACTCCCTCTGCAGCCAAACATAGATCAGATAATCCTTGATCACCATTATCAGCCCATAACAAAGATACTTTTAAAACACTCCACAACACACAACTCACCGCAAAACATTTCAAACCCATCCATACCCCTTGCCATATCATCTCGTTTTCCTTTATGTGCTTGTGCTTGAAGCATGCTCAGAAGTGGAAGTGTAAGACAAAGATAAGGTATAGAGGTGGATGTAATCTCTTTGCAAAGACTGTTTCTTAGATAACCATTCCTCTTGAGATAACTCTCCATTAAGATATGCACGTTCTGCTTGCAAATAACGACCAAGAATCACGTGCTTGTGATCTTCTATATCTGTTAACTCAGAGCAAGACACTGTATAGCGATGAGAAAATACCAAAGGGTACAATACCACCCCTAAGCATACAACAGCTACTCCACAGGCAATCCACCAACTATAAGGACTCATAAATCACATGTCTTTATGAAAAATTCATCTGTATGTCAACTCTCAGTTTGTTTTCTAAGAAGAGCTAACTGCTCTTCAAAATCCCTAAGAGCAACACACTCTTCAGATGCTATATCCGGCAAGTTAACCACGTTAATGCGACGAAAACGCAACCACTGAATCACCCACCATAGCAACATAGCCAAAAGCAACAAAATAGGAACCAACCAAGCAAGCACATGAAATCCCGATCGTGGTGGCTCACGCAATATCCACAACCCATAACGCTGCTTGAAAAAATCCAATATTTCTGCCTCACTTTTACGCTCTTGTAACTCTAAGAGCAAAGCACGCTTAATCTCTAAAGAAAGTGGAGCATCCGATTGCAACACCGAAAGCCCAGTACATGTGGGACAACGTAATTGTGAAGCTAGATGAAAATAAGTCTGTTTTTGTTGATCTGTAAGCAAGGTTATGGATTGAGCAATGTGCAAATCCATTCGATACGGCTGCTGAAAAGAAGATACTGTCCTATCTTCTAGCCCAGATGCACCCGTTTCATCAGCTGATACATCCCCCTCAAATCCATACACCAACAAAGGACATAACATACCCACAAGACCAATCATAATGGTAGATCCTATTTTTGTATAATGCACCAGCATCACCCTAACTCCAAGATTTTTGCAAAAGAGGCCTACCTACCAATGCTACTAGCCCACCAAGGACCATAACCACTAACGCAAACCATACAAGCTTTACCAATGGATTAACATAGACCTGAAGAGTAACAGGACCACCAGCTATAGTGGGAGGATGAGAGAGCACAAGATAAAGATCATTCCATAAACGAGAACTCACCGCCACCTCATGCATCAACTCCTCTTTAGTGGGATATTTGGATCGTGCTGGAGTCATGATACCAAAGAATTGTCCCATATAATGCACAGCTACCACAGCCTTATATAACGTAGCATTATCCTCCTGCACGTGATCTAAACCACGATACTCCAATGTATAGCCAGCCACCTCCGTGGGAGTGTCTTGGGCAAGCTGTACCGTATGAAGCGTGCCACGATAATTTCCTAAAAAGCCCAAAAGAGCTAACAAAAAACCTATATGAGCAAGTGAACCACCTAAAAAACCACAACTGCGACGCACAAATAAGCCTAAACGATAACCACTACTCTGAAAACGCTTATGAATATCAATAACCACACACCATATGGCAAAAAACAACAATGCTATACCACATAGTTGCACATACAATCGACTTTGCGAAGAATCAAACACCCCACTGAGCCATGCAAACACACCTCCACAAACCAAAATACCGACCACAACCAACACTGCATGCATTTGAGAAACATAGATCTTTGCTGAGCCATAACGCATCACCGCCCCTAAAGCCATCAATAACGCCAAACCAGCACCTAGCCATGGCGCAAAAGCATTGAAATAAGGAGCTTGTACATTCACTCTGACAGAACTCACAATTTCACTAAAAATAGGATAAAGAGTTCCCGTAGTAACCACCACAGCAAAAACACATAACACACACATGCCAAGCACCATCATCATCTCTCGCGATACCACCCAACCACTGTTTGGTAGAGATTTATCTGTAGATGTAGAAGATCTAAAAATATATATCAACACCGATAAACCAAGAAGGAGAGCAAGAAAATACACATATGCCTCACCAATATCCGATTCAGCAAAAGAATGAACCGAAGTGATGATACCTGAACGAGTCAGAAACGTACCAAAGAAACTAAAGAAAAAAGCTAAAATCGCCAATAAATAATTCCATTTAACCATCCCCCTCTTCTCTGATTTCTCTTGAATCAATAAACCATGCATCAAAGCTGTAGATAACAGCCATGGAATAAATGATGAATTTTCCACCGGATCCCAAGCCCAATACCCTCCCCAACCCAACTCCACATAAGCCCAGCGACCACCAAGAGCAATACCGATAGTCAGAAATAACCACGCAAATAAACACCAACTGCGCATCACACGCAGCCATGCTTTTTGTGATTTTTCTGATAATGGTGGAGAACATAAAGCTGCCATAGAATACGCGTAAGGGACCACAAGAGCTGTATAGCCCAAAAACAAAGAAGGTGGATGAATAGCCATGTAAGGATTTTGCAATAAAGCATTCATCCCCAAACCCTGCCCAGGAGGAGGAAGACGTAACTGAAAAGGATCAGAATGGGTAATCAGCA
The DNA here is from genome assembly GCA_002238945.1 of Proteobacteria bacterium bin106. Lineage (GTDB taxonomy): Bacteria > Bdellovibrionota_B > Oligoflexia > Oligoflexales > Bin106 > Bin106. The sequence goes on from MPNI01000016.1 coordinate 44,212, forward strand.
AAAAAAACATCCATACCATAATGACACCACAAAAGAGTATCAAATACCTACGCAGCCCCTTCAACTCCTCTTTTACCGAAAATAAAGCCACCGATGATACCAAAGCCAAAATCAAAGCCCAAAAGAGATGAGATCCCTCCATGGATGACCAAAAAGCCGATAACGTATAAAAAGGAGGCAAATCATTAGAAGAGTTTTTAAAAATATACTCTATAGAATAATCACGAAGGTAAAACATAATCCATAAAAGAACGGATGCACAGCTAATACCCGCTGTTGCAAAATGCATGGCACGCTGAGCAGATACCTCTAAGGCAAAACGCCTTATACGTATATGAACACCTACTGCAAGCACACTATACATACTCAGCAGCAAGCCCAATAAACACAAAAAATAGCCAATATGACCATACATGACGCTATACCCACATCATCATATTCTCACCACTTCACCGCTGGAGGCATAGAAACAAAAATGGCTTCAAGATCTCCACCCGTTTGTAAGCCAAACCGTGTACCACGATCATAAAGAAGATTGAACTCTGCGTAACGAGCACGCCAATACAACTGCTTTTCTTTATCAGCTTCTCTGTAAGGCATATCCTTCCTACGCCCCAAGATCTCCACCAATACCTTCATATAACCTTTTACAAGCTGACAGATAAAACCAAAAAGCGGCTCAAAATCACCCTGCAAACGATCAAAAAAGATCCCGCCCACTCCCCGTGACTCACCACGATGTGGAATATAGAAATACTCATCACACCACTTGCTATAATCTCTATAAGACGACAAACCTAGTGGATGATGTTTTTCACATATAGAACGCAACATGCTATGAAAGCCTTCCGTATCCTCAGAATAAGGAAAAAATGGCGTAAGGTCAGCACCACCGCCAAACCAAAAACTCTGGCCTACCTGAAATAAACGTACATTCATATGAGCTATAGGAGCATGGGGATTAAACATATGAACAATGGTCGAAAGACCAGTGGCAAAAAATGGCTTTTCTGCAAAATCATCACTATCTTCCTTGCTACCACGACAAAGAGAACTGCCCGGATACTTTTTTCCATTAATAATAGACACATTACAACCAGCCTTTTCAACCACCTCACCCCGCACCACTCCCATCTCACCACCACCACCACCATCATTACGCTGCCAACACCGGCGTTTTAATATAGATCCATCATCACCACTGCCATCAATGCCACAAAAAGCATCCAAGAAAAGGTTTTGGCTTTCTTTTAAAAATCCAATCAAACGCTCTTTTTGCAACTCATTCAATGCTAGTTCCATTTTTGCAATCATGTTATACACATACAAATCCGCATCACTGCAAAGAAAACACCTCAAAATAACAAAGAGGCATGCTTGCATTATGCAGGCACTTACTTCATCACCCTCATCATCTACACAAGTAGTTTGAGAGATCTTTGTTGTAAGAACCATAGTAGATATGAAATAATCACATCCACTACCGAAAAAAAAGCCAACCTACACGACATAGCACAACGTGGTTTTTCATATTTGCTCATATTTTTTGCTCATATGTACTCATATTCTCTCCCATACCCTCTATCATGTACCCTGTATAGCTATGACATTATCCACGACATCATCCACGACATTATCCACGACATCATCCACTACAACCACACCAATAAAACCCTCAACCGGGCAGGTGTTTATCAAAAATCTGGGTTGCAAGGTCAATGTATATGATTCTCAAGCTCTTAGCTATGAATTTTCTCATCTAGGCTACACCATCACCCAAGATCCTGACTGTGCTGATATCACCATTATCAATACCTGCTCTGTTACAAAAAAAGCAGAAAAGGAAGCACGTTACCTACTCAGACGTTACTCAAGATCTAATCCTAAAGCTCTTAGAGTTGTCACCGGATGTTACGCCCAAATCGATTCTCAAACACTCATAGAAATGGATGAAGTGAGTTATCTTATTCCCAATGAAGCCAAACACTCTCTAGCAAGCTTTATCCATCAACGCTTCCAAGAACCTGCCACACCATTGCAAAACATCAGCCAAAAAATGCCCGCTCATACTCAACCGGTCCAAAAAAACCGGCAAGGGCATTTTAAATCATCCGTGGCATACTTTATGCCACAACTTTCACAAAAAACCCGACTGTTTCTTAAAATCCAAGATGGTTGCAATGATTTTTGCACCTACTGTCAGATTCCTTATGCACGAGGAACAAGCCGGAGTGTTCCACAACAAGATATTCTTAGAGAGATCCAAAAGGCTATCCACCACGGCTGCAAAGAAGTGGTTCTTACCGGTATACATATAGGAGAATGGGGTAATGACTTACCCAACCAACCAACCATCACTGACCTATTAACCCACATCCTAAACATAACATCACACAAAGCACGCATCCGCCTCTCTTCATTAGAGCCCAGTGAATTTTCCCAAGATCTCAGCTCCCTTATCCGTTCTCATCAACACAATTTCGCTCACCATCTTCATCTGCCCCTACAATCAGGCTCTGATAAAATCCTCAAACATATGCGCAGACAATACTCTGTAGCCCAATACATAGAAACCATCCAACAAGCCAAAGAAGCTTTTTGGCCCTCACCTGTTCATCTTTCTTGTGATGTGATGGTGGGATTTCCCCAAGAAACCGATGAAGACTTTCAACTCACCATGGATCTCATCCAACGCTGTGGCATGCAATCATGGCATGTCTTTCCTTACTCCAAACGCCCTAACACCGCTGCTATCAAATTCAGCGGACATGTGGATACAAAAACCATCCATCAACGCTCACGCATACTCAGAGAACTCAGTAAACAAAGACTGCATGACTATTGCAAATCGTTTATTGGCAAGCGTGTAGATGTGCTATGGGAGGACAAACAGGATAACTGTGAGCGCAGACTAGGAAAAACCACCCATTACCTCAAAGCCTGTGCCCCAAGCCAACTCTCCTGGCAGCCTTTACCTGGCACCATCTCATCAGGCATTGTCAAAGGACTGAGCGCTCAAGATACCCTGTTAGTGGATATGGGTTAGTGGATATGGGTTAGTGGATACGAGTTGCTAGATTCCAACGAAACCAAGTTTGAGATAGCACAGCTAGAGCCATAAAACTACCTATAGAACGTACTGGGCAGTGAACAAAAAAGCCTACTCACTCCTAACCCTTTACAACTTACCCCACATCTTAACTGTCCTATACCTTAGCTCACGTCTCTTCTAAAGATGCCGAAAATAAAGCCGACCACTGGCCAGGAAATATATCCTTCAAACGATTTATTTCCCACGATATATTATACGGTTGGTAATATGAATTGTTTTCGATTCTACATAAAGTTGTTATGGCACCACTTTTGTTTGCTATTACTAACTGTCATAGTCGTTAGCTGCGGTAGTGATAAGCCCGCAACCGATGATGATATTATTATTCTGCCAGATGACAATTATTCCTATAATGATGACTATGATAGAGAATGCGGTACACGTGGTTGCCGTCGAGTGGAATTTTTCTATGAAATCACACGCATCTTCCGTCTTGATGGAGCAACAGATATTCCCGAAGATGCCAACTATGTGGAATTCTTAGCCGTTATATGGCAAGAATTTGAATGGGAAGTGGAATTTGTACCTGAAGATGGTGCAAGCTCTCCACAAGTACGATTTGTGGTTAATGAAGATGATCTGCCTTATGGCATCACCTTAAAAAACACATCCTCTAAAAGACTCACTTTCAATGTCGACCTGAAATTGGATACTATAAAAGACGAATTAAACGACCTTTCTGATCCCTATGACGATGACATTGACGGCATAAAAGTCATAGATCCTGATAAAGATGGTAACGACTTGGAATATAATGCAGACGAATGGCTTAGAGTCCATGATAGAGGTTATATCGACGTTGAAGTTCACGATATCAGTTATTGTCAATGGCAAAACAACAAAAACAGAGACACCACATCCAATCAAGTGGATTGCAACGACAAAGACACCGAAGATTCCTATTTTCGCCCTGAAATCATCAGAATTCCCTACCGCATTATTATCCCCAACGATGCTAAGCTCCAAAGATGGAGACAAGCTACCTGTAAAGGAGCTGACATAGGAGCTGCTGTTTTTGGCAAAGAATTGCCCTGGATAGAAAGCCTTGTGAATTTGATTGGTGAAGTTGCCTTTAAATCGAAATGTTATCAAGATAATAATCGTAGTCGTAGATGAAGCTCAATTCCTACATATTCTCATTTCATGTGTTTTTCTTTATTGTGCCCTTCATCACCATGACAAGCGGCTGTGGAAATAAACCTAGCAGCAACGATCCCATATCCGCCTCCAACTCAAGCGATGCTTATCCTCAAAACCACGGCCGTGAATGTGGTTATCGTGGTTGTGCTCAAGTGGAGTTTTCTTATAAGATCACGCACATTGCACGCATCGATAAACAATCTAACTTTGATGAAACAGCTGAATATCTTCGCCTTTGGAGCCAGGATAAAACCAAATTCAAATGGCAAGTAGACATTGTCCCTCAAGCTTATGACAACATCCCACAAGTACGTCTTGTGGTAGATGAAGATCAACTTCCCGCACCCATCACTGTACAAAATAACCCTTCAAGTAAAGACGTCATTTTCTATGTGGATATGATCAATGATATCGATGAACATGGTCAGAGAATCCCTACCACTCAATGGCTTAAACGTAACAGCGAAGGCATCATTGAAGTCGAAGTACAAGATATCAGCTATTGTCTCTCAAAAGCCCAATCTAATTCAAATAACTCCGCAGATTGTCATAACAAAGATACACATAGCTATCTCTTCCGTCCTCAAACAATCTCTATTCCCTATCATCTCAATCATAAAGATCCCCGCTTTAATCTGGCTATCTGCCAAGCAGGTCAAGTAGCAAGCATCATAGAACCAAGCGGTATTGCAGGAGCTACCATCGATTTTCTAGGATCTCTTATTGCTAAATCCAATTGTCAAAAAAGAAGAACCTTCAGGTAGATAGGAAAAGAAGCTGACTCACTCATAACCATCAGCCGCATTCATCACCATCCATAAACCATCCATAGCCACATCCACTTGATGAATATGAAGCGAGCTCTTGGGAGAAGCTTCTTTATCCTTGTTTCTGCCACTGCTCATGTCACCACTAGCACCATGACTATGTCTATCTAACTCCTGCTGTAAGGCTTTTTGTAGATACGGTTTATACAAGCTAGCCCCTCCTCCTGTGATAAAAACATGATAAGGACCATTCTGCTCACAAAGCCATGAAGAAAATAACAACCGTAGAGCACCTATCTTTTCAACAAACAACCCAGCCTGAAGACACGAACGACTATCGCAGCCAAGATAAGATTCATAACTTCCCAACTCACTTGGCATAATCATAGGCAGTCCAGCCGTACAACGATACAACGCATCAGCACTTACATACTCACCAGGACAAATGACTCCTCCACGAAAAGTGCCATCAAAACCACATACATCCACTGTTATGGCTGTGCCAAAAGAAATAGCCATAAAAGCTATTTTGCTATCAGAAACGTAATGCTTAAACTTATAAAGAATACCTTCTAAAAAACAAAGCCTATCCATACCTAATTCTTTCAATGGATACGAACCCACCTGCAAACGTAGAGTACGTTTGCAGGGCTCATAAATCAATATATCGCTAAATATCTCACTCAACCCTCGCCTCAAAGCTTTTAAAATCAACGGTTGTGTAGATAAAGCTGTTACAACTAACCGAGAAGACAAACATCTCCCAGAAGACATCAACATCCCCGTAGCTATAATACGCTTAGCTCTATTCAACCATTCAGCTATGTCTTTGCAAAAACCATCAGAAAGCTCAAGAGAGGATACATCAAGACGCTTTACATCCACAAAAGACCATGACACAAACACCTCACTGTACAACCAACGCTTTTGAGCTAATAACACCGACTGATTTTGAGTATCTGTAACTAACGCTTCATGTTCTCTTTGTTGATAAATGACACAACGTAAATGAGAGTTACCTACCTCAAAGATCACATGTTGCAAGGATACAGCAGCAAGATTCTTTAAAGATGAACCACTGGCAAGCTTCTTTAGTTTTACTGCTTTATCCTCACTAGGTTTATCTTCAGTATCTTCACTCATATTATCACCATTACTTTCTTCTATTTCTTTCACTAAGGCATATCCCTGCTTATCAACTCCCCACCAATATACATATGATTGAGGGGTGCTATCAAAACACAAAGTCTTAATACAAGGAAAATATCTTAAACAAGAAGATAGAGAAAAATGCCCGTTAAATAACTCTGAAAAATATCCCACCAACTCACGAGCACAACTCTCCACATCATAATCTCTATTCATTAACGCTTGCAAAGATGTGACAGGATAATCAGCTTTCAAAGTATCAACCAATATGTTGATTCCTATGCCTATACATACATAACCATCACCCTCACTCTCCCCTTCACACAGTATCCCAGCTAACTTCTTGCCGCAAACCCAGATATCATTAGGCCATTTCAAAGTAGGGCAAAAAGATAGCTTTTTTTCAATAAACCGTGCCACTATCCACGCACTACACAGAGAACTCAAAGGAGACAAGATACCAGGGAAAAGTATACTCAGATGCATATTGCCATAAGGAGAGTCCCATACTGCCCGTTCCATCTTCTTTCCGCAAGATTCACCCTGATAATCCCTCATTTGCCCCTTACCAGAGGTTTGTGAATGAGCCATCACTGCAAGAGGAAATGTATAACCCTGTCTTTTATTTTTGTATAGATCTATAAGATAATCATTGGTAGATGAAAGTTCATCAAACACAAGAAGTTTCATAACTATCACCTCACTCTTTACATATTATAAATAACGATTCATTTGATAATACCTGAAAGGAAAATAGCTATATTGCAAACATCATTGTAAACATCTATTACCATATCAGTGACTCGTCATAGCCACTATACATGCTCCAGCAGCCAAAGCTATAAAAGCTATTTAAAAAAGATTCATAAGACTTTGGCTCTATATCTTCTATCACCAAAGAATCACATCTGCTCTAATTGCATGCTATAAGGTCTCTGGCTTAACTTACAGAAAGATGTAGCATCTATTGTTTTATTTCAAGATACTTTCACTATTATTGGTGATACTCAATCAGCCTAAAGATCTCTTTTCATCTTAACAGAACAAAGAAGTAGTGAGGTTATTTTCATACAAAATTATCACAAATACTAGAGCGTCTCATGACGTATTGCAAGAAGATTACGTTTCGTTTTACCAAAGACTAAAGCAATTAAATGAATAGGCTTGCCCTTACTCTGATAAGGATCCTCATATCCTTGAGCGTGGATTTGATTCATAGCAGCATCTAGTGTCTCTTTTTGCTTGCTTTCATCAAAGATGACTTTTAATTCAAAAATAAATATTTGATCATCATAGGAAAGCACCATGTCACAGCGTCCTCGGCATGAAAGCTTTTCTGCTTGTAGATCTCCATGTAAGCCCCATAGCTGACCATGTAGGATAAGAGCGTAGATATACTCACGCTCTTCTAGAGAGATCTTTTCTGGAGGCTGAATAAAATAAGGAATTTGAGCAAGGTATGCTTTTAGGGTTTCTGCAAATTTCTCAAATTTGTTTTGACTTAAAAGATTTAATAAATATTTTCCCTCAGAAGCGTCCATTTCAAAGTCGATAATATGCTGGATCAACTCTCTATAAAGGCTTGTTCGTACTTCTAAGTTAGGAAAATTAAGCTGATAGGTTACGTTATGATCAACACCAGTTTTGTTTGAAAGAGTTAAATAACCCGACTGAAAAAGAAGCGCCTTCATATTAACTTTTGTAATATTAAAAGAAGATAAGACACTACTGCCAGACTTTTGATTATCTAACTCATAGACAAGAACTCTATTTTTGGTCATATAATTAAAAAGATAGGTTGGTGTTCCAGTTTCAAACCACCAGACGTTATAATCTTTGTCAGACATTAAATTAAGAATGCTCATAGGATTATACACTCGAGGATCAAAGGGATCTCCAGTCCAGCTATAGAGTCTGTGCCAAAATTTGCTAAAGCTTAATTTTAATTTTTTTTTTCGTATTTTTTTTGTAGTAATAGATATTTTATGCTACAATGTTAATATG
>MPNI01000068.1 GCA_002238945.1 Proteobacteria bacterium bin106
GCTTAACTTTGTTAGAAGATATCGTCTTCCTTATTCCAATTACATGGAAGAGACAAATGACGCTTTTTCTAGATTTAGAGATATTACAGCCATTGGAAACACTACTTTAATAGGGCTAACCACAGGTGGGTATATTTGCTTTTATGATTTATTGGCATTTAAAAATGATAATGAATTAACAAAAACCAAGCTTGATGTACGCTTGGATGATTGGGATGAATTTGATGCACTTGTTAGCATAGCCTATCATCAGGGCTTTTTTTATATACTGGCTTACAAAGAAGATTCGGGCAAAGGTGTTTGGAGCATTATTGTTTACACCCCTATAGGAAAAAGAAGAAAGTATTTAGATTTTAGTTTATTTGACGATCCTCTCGATCCTTTTGTTTCTGGTTATAGAAACAACTATTTTAAACATGTTGCGGGGATAGATATTGTAGACAAAAAACTTTATGTAGCTCGTTCTAATGGTTCTCAGTCTTATGAATCAGCTACAAAGTTTAATCCTTATATTGCTGTGTGGGATGTTCCTGAGGTTGAAGAAGAGACAAATGTTGATCTTTTAAGTCTCATTGGAGCAAATATATTTCAGGGGCTGGTTGCTACTGACGGACATTTCTATCTTCTAAATAGTTCTAGCAACACGATCATGGCCGTTAACATTCGTAGCGGGGTGTATTCGCGCGACAGATCTTTTGTATTCAGTGTTGATCCAGGGGAAGCGGGATTTGGGGTTACCAGCAATGCAAGTGCCAGTCGCTTCTATGTTATTGTTAACAGGTTGATTGAACGTAACAACAGTTACACTGGTTATATCCGTGTTTATGACAGGGATGGCATACGTTTTACCGGTTCAGATTTTAGATTAAATGAACGGGCTCAGTATACGGGTGTTGGGCTTTCAAATGACAAAATTTATGCCTTAAATGGTTTAACCAATAAATTGGAGGTGTGGGGGATAAACGGTGCCAGGCGTGCCAGCGAGGATTTAACCTTGCCTGATCTGCCAGAGGGTCATCGTTACGACGGCGTGTCGATGTTTGGTCCCACTTCCCGTTCTCCGGGAGCTGCCTATATTGTTACGTCGGATCCTGGAAGCACTAACGAAAGAGTTTTTGCTTTTGAATTAGATGACACAAGTGGTGTCGCCAGCCCCATACTTAACGCGGTTATTGGTGCACAGGTTGAGGCTTTTAGCAGTGCTGAGATAGCAGAGCAGAGGATTTATTCAGGTATCGCTCTCTATACAACCAACAACAGAGACTACACTATATACGTGACTGAATTGGGTCTCAGTCGTATACAGATATTTGCTTATGATACTTCCCCTGGAAGACTTACGTATAACACTTCTCTCTCTTGGCGCATTGCTTTAGAAGATACCCGTGATTTTTCAGGAATTACAGCTGGTATTGGATTGCTTTCAGCGGGACAACAGCAAGAAACAACCACAGTTAATTTTTATATGCTAGATGCATATGATAATACGGTTAAGTTTTTCTCTTCTCGCACGGGTTTAACATCAACCATAATTCGATTAGGGACAGGTACTTGGACAGGTATTACCACAGATGATGCGGTTAGTGTCGAGCGTCAAAGAATAGCTAAAGACGGTTACATATATATAGTCAACAACCGTCCATCAGCGATAGCTAGGGATGGACTGGAGCCTGTTACGTACAGACGCAGTGTCCATGTATACGGCTTAGATGGTGGTTTCTTGCCAAATAGATCTTTTGGTATAGACAGCAGGGGGGACTATCAGGGGATTACGGTTGAGTCGTTAGGGGTTGATTTATATTTATTAGATAATCTCAACAATAGAGTTATTGTTTATAACATTGATGGCAGACGGAGTTTCTTAAAAGACTTTGATTTGCCTTCAGGCAATTGGACAGGTATTACCACTGACGGGTTATACCTTTATGTGCTTGATAACCTAAGATCTAAAATAGCTGTTTACAGTTTAACTGGTAAACGTAGAAATGCTTATGATCGGACATTAACAGCTAAAGATTGGACAGGGATTACCAGCGATAATGAGTCTTTGTTTGTGGTTAATAACACAGATAAAAAGGTTGTACGCGAAAATGTTGCTGAACAGTTTTCTTTGTTTAGGGGCAACGAAGGGAAGCTGGATCCTGACCAAGCAAAAGAGACCGGTCAAAATGCTTTAACCAACTACATTAATAATACCCTCTCTCCTAACTATGTAACTTTCGCTAAAGATACGCTACCTCGCTCGTTTATCCAAATGGAGTCTAATGGAAGGCTGACCTTTAATAGAGGTATATTCATCCTTCCTTCTGAAGATGATAACCCTACTGTTCCTGGTGAGACTTTTTCTCCTTTGGCTTTGAATAGTGAAAACTTTAGGTTGGCTTTAGCTCCTGCGGAGGCTTTAGTTTCGGATGGGTTTGCTGCTGAGAATTTTGGGTTTAATCGGATACGTTTCTCAGATGGTACCTACAGCCCAGATATAACTGGGACTTACATGGACTTTGATGCTTTTGGGGAACCTTTTTATATTACAGACTATTGGTTTGCTCTGCATGAAGGAGGCGGAAGAGTTGCCAAAAATCTTTTAAGAGGCGGTGACTTTAGCCGGTTTAATGTAGAAGGAACAGTCAACACAGCTATCGCCGTTACAGTAAATAGACTTTTTGTATTAGACAATGCAGATAACAGGGTCCGTGCATACAACTATGATGGTACCCGAAGAAGGGATGAGGACTTGAATCTGGGCTCTGGTGATTGGCAACGGATGACTGTATTTTCAGACAGAGCTGCTACAGATCCCGTGTTCTTCATTTACAATAAAACGCTTGGTGTGATCGATCACTTTGACCATAACGGTACCAGGCTTTTCAGCAATAACTTAAAGGATCTACCTGGATTACCAGGTGTGGATAGGCTCGACATTCTGTCTATGACCTATCATTCAGCCGATACTTTTGACGGGATATTTTGTTTATATGATATATCCACAGACTTAGATGCATTGCCTGCTGGAAGGAAGGCTAATAGCGGCAGATATGTTATGGCTGTATATGCTCCACTTGTGCAAGACGCAGAACCTCAGATGGTTAGTTTCAGTCAAAGTGCCTTTGTTGGTATTCATATGTACAGAAGCAGACTCGGGTTGGACAGAGCTATTGGTTTAACGGCTTCGGGTGGTTTTCAGATTTATGGGCTTATTACAGAGGATGCCGACTTTCCTCAAGCCTTTTATCAAAGGCGCAGAACCTATATTAATAAGGGTGGTAACTTATATGACGGTATAGGGGAGGAGCCATTTACATCTAATATAGGTACCAGCTTTACACGGTGGACAACGCTTGGTGTGTCCCGTGGTCGTTCCCGTGCCATCGATCAAATAGAAAATGAATTTGTGGTTAATTACTCAGATGGTAATGATGGAGGTTTTACCTTACGTCCTCCTCATCCTTTGGATCCTCTGTATATATCTAAGGTGGATCTCGATGTAGGTAGGGTAGCTTTCTTGTGGTTCAATTATCACAACATTAATAAATTCTATCGGGTACGGCGTAATCCTCGGGATTACTTCTTAGATTTCTGGTCTACGTATTTAATACACGGACGTATTAGCAAAGAGACTTTTCCTACGGTGGGTCTTCGTACAAAGGATATGTATTCCACAGAATCTACCTTTAAGGATTTCCAGGGTATTAATCCTAATCGCAGCCATGCTTTATATGATTACACCTTAGATGGCAATATTACGCCTAATCCTTTGTATGATGGTAGTGCTTCTAATTTACTAAGAGCTATGCCTGCTTTACAGGATCGTCACCGTGGTAATAGTAATGAGGCTTTTCCTGAGATTGTGTACAAGAATTCCCCTAATAAGGGTGGAGCGTATTATGTTAGTGCTCGTTATGATCAACCTGATGTGATGTATTACGACACATCTATTATCGACAATGACGCAGCTTATGAGGGTTATCTTCGTAGTGAATATTACAACGGGTTTTACCATCATGATATGTATGGGGCACATGCGGAGCATTTGCGCCCATCTACATTTATTTATGCGTGTGTGAAGAACGCTGGGCT
>MPNI01000017.1 GCA_002238945.1 Proteobacteria bacterium bin106
TTTAAAACAAAAAAATTCAAGGGTTGGTGGTATCAAAGTAGCGTCCCTAAGTATCTCTACTCATTTATAAAAGACAAGCAGGTTAGCATCAAAGATGTAGTACATGGTGTTATTGATGAAGATCAATTTTCTATCTTTGATCCAGAAGATCTTAAAATTGAAGCTTTGCTGTTTCAATCAGGATATCTAACAATTGACCAAAAAATGGAGGAACGCTACGGGATAGTATATCGTTTGAAATACCCGAATTTTGAGGTGCAAAAGTATTTAGCCCAAGGACTTTTAGCGCATATTACAGCTAAAAAAATAACAGCGGAGAACAGTCAGGAGATGGTAGATTTGCTTGTAGAAAATAACTTCGAGAGTTTTGTAGAGATTCTTGAAGCTCGTTTAGCGGGTATTCCTTATCAGTGGCATAAGCAAGATTTAAATGAGGTTAACTAGAGAAGGTACTGAGAATGAGGTCAGCGATGGCACGCTCACCATACATGCCAACTAAGGCAGGGTAGTATGAGGTAATTTGTATGGATGATCTCTTCTGTCTAAGATACATTTGATGCATCTGTTGCGTCTATCGGATGCATCCCTCGATATCTTTGTGGGTAAGCTCAGTAATAAATAAAGGCTGGTCAAAAACTGCTATGTATTCAGTGATGCAATCTTGGTATTTCTCAAAGAAGCTTTGGCATACTTTAAAGCACGGTTTATCTTATCTTTCATCTATTGTTTTTTGGCGAATCTAAAAAAATTATCAATGATACCTATGTGCTGGATGAAATGTGCAGGTCACGATGTTCTTATCACATCGATTGCTCGTCCTACTCTCCTGCAAAAAGAAATACTTAAATATCTCATAACCTCAATGTAATTACAAGTTTTAGAAAGCAAATCTTTAACTATATGTTAATGATTTGTTTGTAAATAAGAAGGGGCTAGCCAGATTTTTGTTGTTGATTTTGCGAAACTTCAACAAATACATTTGTAAAAGCATACAAAAATCACATATAATCAACAAAAAAATAGTTAGAATTATAGGCTCTGTTGTGATCAAGTAGTGGTATATAAGCAGTTATGCAGTTATGTTAAGATTGCTCGTTATTCTTTGTAGAGTAGATCAGGAGGATGATATTATGGAATTAAATATACTTTTTGCATCGTCTTTGAGAAAGTAACTCACATAAACTGGCTAAAATTAATTTAGGTTAAAATCTGCTCATTTAAGTACCACTAGCACCATTACTTGATCACAACAAAGCCAAATTATATAGCTAACAGATCAACGAGTTTTATAAACTAGCCTGTGGTGTTATAGCTTTACAGTATCGTAGCTTTGGCCATCAAAGGAGCATTTCTTTGCTTCACTATTAACGTGTGTTGTGATATGAACGGGTCTGGTCCATAACTTATGAAGAGCTTTGAGGGTTCCTTCTATGTGAGTTTCTTTGAGATCACGTCCTGTGTCTTTATGGCAGAGAAGAAGTTCTCCTCTATTTTTATAGTTAGCATCCACAATCTCTATGATAGGCTGGCCGAGGTTGGTGATTTGATCGAGGAGTTTTTTCTTGATTTTGGAGAAGTCTCGAGAAAATATCACTCTTTTTTGGTTACGTGGATTATAACGATAAATTAAAAACTTATGTTCATGACAAAAATCTTCGTCGAGAAACTCATCGACGAAGGTAACATCGTTATGCCATTTTCGTATTTCAAAGAGTTTGGCTTCACCTTGTCCGGTAAAACGGATACGTTCTTTGCGTTTTTTAGGGTCATCAATGGAAATATAATCCAAACCATACTTGCCTTCATCCCAGCGTTTTTTTACATGTCTTAACAGTTCGATACCTAGCCGGTAAGGATTGATTTGATCTCCTTGCTCAGCCACCACTCCTGAATGGAGATCGCAGAAATCGATGATTTCTGAATCACAGAGAGGATGGAGTTCAGTCATGATTTTTGAATGCCAATAACTAGCCCATCCTTCATTGATGATTTTGGTTTGAGCTTGAGGAGCGAAATAATAGGCCTCATCACGAATAATACCGAGAATACGTTTTTGCCAGTCTTTGAGAGGAGCATGTTGACCGAGAAAAGCTAAGATATCTCTTTGGGGACTTGCAGGAAAACTTTCTTGAGTGTCTCGTTGTTTTTTTAAACTTTCTTGTTGAGCTTCAAGGAATGCCTTAGGATTTACATAATTATCCATATACTTCTTGGCTTGTAACTTTGATGGTCCTTGAACGTTTGGTTCTTTGGTATAATGATCGTGTTTAGGTGTTACTTTAAAAGGAGCATGAATATCGATAAGATTATCGATACATAGGCAGATATCAATAAATCCTTCCACTTCCTCTTGCCCGTAGCGATCGATGAATTTACGAACAACTCCTGCATGATGAGCTGCTTGATCGAGCATTTTGCGGTTGGTGCGTGAGAACCAATAATTGTTTTTAAAAAAATCCACATGGCCATAAACATGGGCCATGACTGTTTTTTGTAGTACCAAAGGATTTGCACGCATCAAATAAGCATAACTTGGATCTGTATTGACCACTAACTCATAGATTGCAGAAAGCCCAAAGCGATAGGTTTTGGCTAGACGATCAAAAGACATGCCCCAACGCCAGTGCGGATAGCGGCTAGGAAAGCCATGATAAGCGGCAATGGCATTGAGCTCTTTATGATCCACAAGTTCAAAGATGGTATCATAAAAATCCAATCCAGCTGCTTTGGCACATTCAGCAATGGAGCGTGACATATTATGTAATTCAGGAGTGAGTTGGGTGCTGAATGTGCTCATGGTTAGCGCCCCGTTCCTAAAAAAGCCTTAAGGGTATCGATGATATCATCGCGATGAGTCATATTCCTTATAATAACTTTTTCTTCACTACCAAAGCGTCTATTGAGTTCTCCATAGAACTGCCCTGAGCCATAACGAGACTCGGTTTGGCCATAGCCAAACAAATTAGCTGCAGGAAGTAAAACGGATTCAAGAAGATGGAGGCATTCTTCGGTGTCATTGCCAGACCAGTTATCACCATCAGAGAAGTGAAATAAATAAATATTCCATTCGTCAGCGGGAAACTCCTTATCAATGACCTCTACTGCTTTGCGGTATGCAGAGCTAATTAAGGTTCCGCCACTTTCTTTGGTGCGATAAAAAACCTTTTCATCCACCACCTTAGCGGTGGCATCATGAATAATAAAACGTCTTTCAAGATCTTTATACTGAGATGTAAGCCAGGTATCAAGCCAGAAGCCACTGAGCCGTACTAACTCTTTTTGCTCTTCTCCCATGGATCCTGAGACATCCATCATATAAATAATAGCTGCTTGACTCACGGGTTGTTCTTGAACATGAAAACTACGGTAGCGTTGATCTTCGCGAATAGGTATTACAACTGGTGGTTTGAGAGGATCATAAATACCACTGGCTAAAGAACGTTTTAAAGCTGTGCGGTAAGTGCGTTTAAAATGCTTAAGGGAATCAGGACCTTGAGAAGCAATTCCTGAATAGCTTTTGCGTTGCTTGTGTAAAGAAGCTTTATTTCCCTTATCCTCGATACGTGGTAGTTCAAGCTCTTCGCCAAGCAATTCTGCAAGTTCTTCAAGGGTAATGGCATCTTCTAGTACCTTTTCTGATTCTTTATCGGAAGGCTTGCCTCCTTGTCCAGGTTTGTCGCCCTCTCCTGGTGCTACTTTGAGTTCATCACCCACATTTCCTTTTCCTTGTCCGACTTCTTCAGTTCCAGAACCATTTTCTCCAGGCTGTCCATAAGCAAAACGCGGTAGTTCGATACTGGGCAATGGAATAGAGACACGTTGCTTGCGTCCTCCTCCTTGATGAAGGCGTGTCACAAGATTACCGCGGGTGATGTAACCTTTAAGATCTGATTTAACACGGCCACGGATGATCTTTTTAAAACGACTATGGTCGGCATCCATGTTAACAAACATTTGTGCTTCCCTTTCTTCTCTTGCGTTTTGCTCGTCATACTTTTAAGCGTTTTCTCTAAGAGCTTGCTTTTAAAGAGTGTCCTCGAGCAAATATCGATGAAACAAAACTCAATGCATCACTTGCACAGATATCACAATAGCCATAGTTATCGATCAAACGTTGTTTCACCACATCGATCTTACCTTGAGCTTCTCTATCTACCACATTACCGATAAGAGTAGTGAGTTTGATGGTATCTTTTTGGTCCTCAAAAAGTTTGAGCTCTAAAGCTTTATGTAAGCGCTCATTGGAGCGAAAATCAAAAGGCTTGCCATCGAGAGCTAAAGCACCGATATAATTCATGATCTCACGACGAAAGTCATCTTTACGTACATCAGGAATATCGATTTTTTCCTCAATGGAGCGCATCATCCGTTCATCAGGCTCTTCATAGCCGCCTGTGTAGGGGTTTTTGATCTTTTCTTTTTGAATATAGGCTTTGATATTATCAATATAATTACCACACAGTTTATCAATAGCGGATTCATCAGCGGATATGGCTTTTTGGACTTCGTGTTTGACAATATCTTCATATTCTCTTTTGACATCCACGAGTAATTCTCGGTAGCGTTTTTTGGTTTTTTCATCATTGATAAGAGAATGATTTTTTAAACCACTTTCTAATTCATTTAAAACAATAAACGGGCTTAAACATCCTTGGCCTTTATCTAAAATCAAGGCATTGGATATCTTATCTTGAATATACCGTGGAGAAATACCTTCTAAGCCTTCACGCTTGGTTTCTTTGCGTAACTCTTTGATATTTTCTTCTGTGAAATTTTGAGAGGTTTTGCCATTGTAGAGTTTAAGCTTTTGTAGGAGGGTTAGGTTAGCTTTTGTGGCAGGTTCTAGGCGTGTTAAAACGGCCCACATGGAAGCCATCTCTAAAGTATGAGGGGCTATATGCATGTGAGGAACGCTTTCTTTATTAAAATCTTTTTGATAGATTTTGGTTTCTTCGTTTAATTTGGTGATATAAGGAACATCAATCTTGACGGTACGATCCTTAAGAGCTTCCATAAACTCGTTGTTTTGTAGCTTTTTGAATTCGGGTTCGTTGGTGTGACCGAGAATCAAGAGATCAATATCGGTTTGGGCAAATTTCTTAGGTTTGATTTTATGTTCTTGTGATGCTGTGAGGAGATCATAAAGAAAAGCGGTATCGAGTTTGAGGACTTCGATAAATTCGATAATACCGCGATTAGCGATATTGAATTCTCCATCAAAATTGAAGGCACGAGGGTCAGAATCTGAGCCATAAATGGCAATTTTGCGATAATTGATATCACCGCTTAATTCTGTGGAATCTTGGTTTTTTTCATCTTTAGGCTGAAACGTTCCAATACCTATGCGCTCTCTTTCAGAAAGTACGAGACGTCTAATGCGAACATGTTTGTCGATCATCTCTTGCCAATCACCTTTGTAGTGAGTGAGCAATTTATTGAAGATAAAACGTGATGGTGGGCAAAGATCTCCTCGAGGCCAGACCTGCTTGCCTCTTTCTTTGCCTTCATTAAGAGCGGTGAGGAAATGTGTGCGATGTTCAGATGGCAGTAAAATTAAGGGATCTTCGTTCATGGGAGTGGGAAAGGTATCTTCCATATCCACGATATCTTTGAGATGGATCCAATCAAAACTAAACATTAAGCCTTCATCGGTACGGCTATAATGCTCAATGCCTTTTTTGAGAAGTCTAGCGATGGTGGATTTGGATGATCCTACAGGGCCATGTAACAAGATCACTCGCTTTTCAGCACCATAGCGATAAGCTCCAGCTTTGATGGTATGGATCAACTTTTGTAAATGAACATCTAATCCATAAACCGCATCTTTGCCATCCCCTAAAGGATCATCAAAGAAATGCCAATGGGTGATTTTCTTTTTGCTTTCTTCGTATTCATGAAAGCCATAAGAGGCAATCATATCATAGGCTCGTTGAAAGGCTGAGCGAGCAATATCTGGACGCTCTGTGAGCTTATCAAGATAATCTTGAAAGGTTCCTGTCCATGATAGTTCTGCGTACTCTTTTTTAAAGTTTGATTCGCGCAGTATCTCTAAGGCTTGCTGAACATTCATTATCAAGATCTCCTCTAGATGGCTTGATTACCTTTTGATTACTCAATCCTCATCATTATCATTTATATCCGTTCCTGTTTTTCTATGAGGTATATACCTTTATATATCTTTATATATATCTTTATATCTTGTCTTATGGATGCATGTGTCCCCACCTTCGGTTATATCACTTTATGGATTCGGTACATTTGCCATAAAACTTACTTATTCTTCTCCTTCTTTTCTTAACGGCTGTCTATGTGATGGGTGAGATATGTTTTTTTGCGCTTTGGAGGTTGTAGCGTTTGATGAATTCTTTCAAGTCTCCATCGAGGACTGAGGATGCATCAGAGGTTTCGTAGTTGCTGCGATGATCTTTGACTAATTTGAAAGGATAAAGAGTATAGGTGCGGATTTGTGAGCCAAAAGATATATCAAACTGCTCTCCTTGAGCTGCTTGTTTTTGCTTATCTTGTTTGGCTCTTTCAAAAGCATATAACTTTGAGCTAAGTAATTGCATACAACGTTCTTTATTTTGATGCTGCGATCTTTCTGATTGGCACTGCACTACAATGCCTGATGGATGGTGGGTGATACGTACTGCAGAATCGGTTTTATTGACATGCTGTCCTCCTGCACCTGAAGCACGATACGTATCGATACGTATATCTTGTGGTTGGATATCGATATCAATATGATCATCTAGCATGGGTGTTACCGAAACAGAAGCAAAGCTAGTATGACGTCTGCCTGCAGAATCAAAAGGTGATATACGTATCAGGCGATGGATGCCATCTTCTGCTTTTAAATAGCCAAACACTTTGCCGTGAGCTCCAGCTGATACGCGACATTCCACAGACTTGATACCCGCTCCTTCTCCACTGCTTACAGATAGCTCTTCGGTGTTCCAACCCATATTATGGCAAAAACGAGAATACATCCTTGAAAGCATCAAAGCCCAATCACATGACTCAGTTCCACCAGCTCCAGCTTGAATCGAAAGAATGGCATCATGATCATCAAACTCACCAGAAAGAAGAACAGATAGCTCCATATCTTCTAGGGTTTTTTCAAAGGAAAGCAATAATTGCACAGCCTCTTGGAAAAAACTGGTATCTTCATGAGCTAGCTCACTGGCAGCACATACATCCTCTTTAAGAGAGCTCAGATGTTGAGCTGCCAGAATGTGAGTTTCGATATTTTTTTGTTTTTTTATCTCAAGGGCAGCGCGTTTGCCATCATTCCAAAAATCTGGATCAGCTATCATTTTGTCTTTGAGTTCTTGATGCTTGCGGATATGATTTTCGAGGTCAAAGAAAACCCCATAGATCTTCAAAACGTTGCAAAGACAGATTTTTTCGCTTAACAAACGTAGCTTTATCCATGATCATCCTTTAGTGATAGGGCTCTTTCTTGATGGATCTATTCTTTCTGTTAATGCGTCATCTATGGAGATGATTTTATTATATAAGCAACTTCTCCATCAGAGACAGTGGGATTTTTTCCTACATTTTTTATATTTTTTACAAATATGACTTGCATTCCTTTTCTCTCTGTATTACCAAGTCAAACAACATCAATGTTTTAATAAAGCCCTTTGGGCATATTTCTAAGAATCATGACTGCTGCATGATCGTGCAGTAGAAAAGATGGCTAGGGGTGTGTGTGGGGGCACAGACAAGGAGAGAGTTATGCAACAGATCCCTTCCACACATCGTCTCCCTCATGTGACAGCTCAGGTGAATTTTTCTCAGGCAACGGCTGCAGCTAGTAGCCAGGCTAGCCAGGATTTGCTACAACTTGATAAAGCAGAAGCTCAGAGGGGCAAGAATCTGCAAGTATTGGATCGTCCTACTTTGATATGTAATGAAAATCGTGCTTACTTTGATGGCCGTGTGATGAATTTGCGTAAAAAACGAACTTTGGAACGGAAGCTTTTTCAATTGTTTTCTCATACTCATACACCAATTGCTAAGGACCATGTCATTGAGCATCTCTATGAAGTTTCTTTGGAGGAAGCCTCTCCAAGGCGTCGGCAATGTATGAATAATGCTTTAAATAAATTGATGGTACGTACGCGTGGGGAATGTAAAAAACATTTAGATCAGCCTGGGAATCCTCAGTGGGAATGGTTTGTTTTTGATCATCAGCGTAAATGTTACTCTTTGGTTGAGCCTCACAAAACCAGATCTTAAGTTATGATTTGAATTTATTGAATCCTCCGAGGTAGCCATCACGTAAAGGATCTTTTTCGTGAGGGAGATGATAAGAACAGCGTATGCCGTGTAATGAGCTAAACCATGGTTGTTCAGTAAGGGTTTTAAGGGTGCCCTGACAATGCTTGTTCATAGCATTTGAAGACCATTCCTTGCTGATGTTAAAACGCAGCTTAATGCCCACTCCTTTAGAAAAGAAAATTGTGCTGGCATGTAAGAGAGAATCATCTCT
The DNA here is from genome assembly GCA_002238945.1 of Proteobacteria bacterium bin106. Taxonomy (GTDB): domain Bacteria; phylum Bdellovibrionota_B; class Oligoflexia; order Oligoflexales; family Bin106; genus Bin106. Next base: position 8,498 of record MPNI01000017.1, read on the forward strand.
AAAGAGTTTTGCGAGTTGTTCTTGCCATTGATTTTGAGCTAAATGCTTGTCCATATAGGATTTGATGGTGTCTTGAAAGGTAAGACGAAAATACGATCCACCAACGTTATAGAGCAATTTATGGGCAATACTGTACTGTACATAGGCGGACATAAATTGTTTGTTTTTATAACTCTTATCTCCTTCTTTGACCCACATCCAAGCATCTTTTCCGCTATGAGTCCAATAAGCTGTATGTAAGGCTCCGATGTAGAGTTTTCCTTTATCTGCAACTACGGTTGAGATGATACGGACAATTTCTTTTTGGCCTCGCCAAGATAGCACCAAAAAAAACTGCAATGCAGCTTCATGGAGAGGAGATACATACATATCATCGTCAGGACAAAGCACCTGTCCTCTACCAACGGTGTCATAGATGGCCCATATCCCTGCATAACTCATTTCTAAAGGTGGCTTGTCAGTCATCAGAAACACACTGCCGAGCTTTTTGATATTGTCTTCATGATCACGCATTCGTGGCTTCATTAAAGCTCTGATAGCGCCAGTATCTTTGGTGCGCATAGCCTGTAAATACTGACTGACAAACTCTCCAAACCCTTCTCCTACGTAGCTGTACTGGCTTTTGACATCATAATGAGTACTCGTTACGGACTTAAGAGATACAGGGGGAGATGTGGGGAGTGTGGCTAGCTCTGTGGCTAGTTCTGTGGCTAGCTCTGTGGAAAACTCTGAGGCACCTGTTTTTTGGGTATGTCTGTTTTCTTGAGGAGAATGCGTTTGTGGTTGCAAAGAACGACAGAGCATTACAGGAGAGACCAAGGGGATATTTGCTACAGAGGGAAACAGTTTTTGAATGGATGTGGATACATGTAAAGAGCTCACAAAAGGAGCTTCAAAGCTATATCCTAAATAAGGGCAAGCAAATAGGCATAAGAGGATGCTTATAGGGAATATGAGGTGGTTTTTTTTGATGGCTAGTTTGATGGCTAGTTTGATGGCTAGTATGTTTGTAACAGATGATGAGATATGTGGATTATTTAGCATGACAGGTTCCACAATTTTTTTGATTGTCTTTAAATTCGGTAACCTTCCATCCATTGAATTCATCGTTGATATAGCTTAAAGCTTCTTCAAGAGCTAAAAACTCTAGGGATAAAAGATCTTTAAGAAGATCTTTTTCCAAACAGTAAGCATGATAGAAGTAGCGGTTTTTTTGTGGACAAAAGATCACACTGACGCCAGCTTGACGTTTTTCAAAGGTTAAACACGCTGTTAAAAAGTTTTTTTCTGTAAGCATGGTTATCCTTATGAAAAATATCTGTGAATAAAATCTTTGAGTTGGTGATGATTTGGCAAAGGGGTGATGACTTCCAAAGCTTTGTTAAAATAGCTTGTAGCTAGATGTTCCATACGCTTTATTCCTACTATCTCCACAAGAGCTTTGGTATGTTTATCATGGCGATCTTTGAGATCATCGCGGAGCTGATAGGTGAGGCCTAAATAATTACTGAGATCTTTAAGGCATGTGTAAACTTTTGGATCACACTGCTGTGTAGAGCTATAATAGCCCATCAATACACTAGCACAAAAGAGCCTTGAGGTTTTGAGGTGGTAGGTGTGAAGTAAGGTTTCTTCGTTATGAATCCAGGGCTGTTGAAGGCTGTGGTCTTTATCTCTATGAGAATGTTCACTTTGTTTGCCAGGCTTGCTAGCACATGGCTGGTTATAGCTATCCCATACCTGCCCTAACACCATGCCAGACGATCCGATATGCTCTGCCAGTACCTGACTCATGAGTAAACGCTGTGAGGCTAATAGTGGTGCAGGCCATGAGGCTAAAACATGGAAAGCATCACTGAGAAGAGCATCTCCTAGGAGGACTGCCATGGCTTCACCATAACGGACATGGAGAGTGGGCACGTTTCTGCGGCTTGCGGCATCATCCATACAAGGTAGGTCATCATGTATCAAAGAATACATATGCACCATCTCAGTAGCTAGTGCTGGAGGCATAGCTGCAGCCTTGTTACCACCAAACATGTCACCAATAAGCATACATAGCTGTGGACGGATCCATTTGCCTTTGTTTGCAAGAAATTCACTGACAGCGGGCCCTAAGGGTTTGGGTTGTACCTTATAGCGTTGCTGCAGAGCATGGTAAGCCTCATCAAAGCTCATGATCACATACTCACTATTGTTTTGGGAGTTCGTGTGGCTGAAAAACGAAAAAGATATCACGAATTAAGGATTTTTTTGGGACAAAATATGATCGATGGTTATAGGAAGCAATTGTTTTTCATAAGCAAACACGCGTGCTGCTAGAGATTTTACAGTGTCGTTTTTGTGAATAGATACCACCACTTGAGATATCACCTTGCCTTTATCATACTCCTCACTCACTTCATGGCAAGTAGCTCCGCTTACTCTTTCTTTGCCTTTTAAGACCATCTCATGGACCTTATCTCCATATAAGCCTTTACCGCCATATTTAGGCAGTAAAGATGGATGGATGTTTATGGTTTGGATGGTGTTTGCTACCTCCATAGGATAAGGCCTTAAAAAACCAGCAAGAACTACTAAAGCACACGATAGATCATTTAAAAATGTTTGTAGATCTTGCCAAGATGTGTGTTGCTGATGTTTTTTTTTGTGTCGCTGAAAGGTTCCCATAAAGATGGGTAGTTGAGCTTGTTGAGCTATTTTCACACCGTTAGCTTGCTGGTGAGAGGTGATGACGCCCACCACTTTAAAACAATAGTGTTGTTCTTTGGCGAGCAGATTAGCCAGTGAGCGACCTCCTCCTGAGAGGGCCACAACAATGGGGATGTGATGAGATGTCATATGAGCAATCACCTGCAAGGGGATGTATCGAAGAAAAGAGAGTGATCTTTTTGATGAAGGTGAGCAAGGCCATGCCAATATGTTTGCCCACTTTGAGAGGGTTTTCCTTCGCTTTTAAGAGATATCAATGCCAAATCGTTACATCTTGTGCCCACACATAATACATGAGTAGAGGCATTGTAAGCTAGTTCAAAGGGCTTAAGATGACTGCTAGCTAATGGTTTCATATCTTCAATGATCACCCGTTTTTTGCAAAGAAATGTGTAACTTCCAGGCCATGGATAGAAAGCTCGATAACGTCTATAGAGATCTTTGGCTGAAGAGGAAAAATCCAACCAACCCATCTGTTTGTTGAGCTTGCCACAATAGCTTGCTTTCTGTTCGTCTTGAGGGATGCCTATGGGATTGTTCGGATTCTCTGCGATCATTTGGCATGCTTTGAGTAATAAAGGAGCTGATAGGTTAAATAAAAGGGCTAGTAATGCATCAGCTCTTTGATGGTCTTTTATGGTGATATCTTTTGTGATGATCACAGGGCCGCTATCGAGTTGTAAGGTGGTGTGAAGAATGCTGACAGCTGTTGAACGATCACCTTGTAAGATAGCTTCTTGTACAGGAGTTGCCCCTCGGTAGAGAGGTAGCTTTGATGGATGGATATTGATGACTCCAAACAAAGGAAGAGATAAACACTCCTGATCAAGTATCTGACCATAAGCTGCTGTTACGATAAGATCACAAGATAGTGTGGCTAGCTGTGCGAGTTCTTTGCAGCCAGCTAAACGAGCTGGCTGCAAACATAAAAGGTCCTGCTCTTTAGCCCAGCGGGCTAAAGGAGGATCCACAAGCTTTTTGCTTCGTCCCTTGCTGCGTGCTGGAGGAGTGAGGACAGCGATGAGATCCCAGCGAGGATCTTTGTGTAATGCCTCACAAGGAGCAATGACATATTCCGGTGTTCCCATGAAGACAATACGCATATCTGACCTTAAGGGAAACGAGCAAAACAATAAACAAAAATGGTGGAGATAGGTGGATTTGAACCACCGACCTCACGCTTATCAGGCGTGCGCTCTAACCAACTGAGCTATATCTCCCCTTTGATCATCATCATGCCCTAAAAATAGGTTTATGTTACAAGGCTCGATGCTACAATGTTTTCGGATTTGCGCAAAGTCCTAACTTTTCCCATATAATCATTTATGTGACTCATAATGTCGCTTATGACGAGTGATTCTTTTGACAATAAGGACACATAAATGTGGAACGTTGATGTTGTCTTAAACATACCAGTATGTGACCACAATGTTTGCATGGCTCTCCTTTGCGCCCATAAACGTTAGCCATTAAAGGAAACATCCCAGCTTCTCCCTTGCTATGCCAATAATCTTTAAGAGTGCTTCCTCCGCTAGCTATGGCTTTATGGAGAGTGGATTGAATAGCTTTAGCTAACTTTTGATACTCTTTTTTTGAGAGTTCTCCAGCTGGTTTAAAAGGCGATATAGATGCTGTGTAGAGAGCCTCACATACATAGATATTACCCACTCCGACAACGATGTGTTGGTTCATGATAAAGGCTTTGATACTGAGAGTACGTTTGCGGGAGTGTTTAAACAGATGACCGCTCAGATCGTTAACAGCCACATCTGTTGGCTCTATGCCGTAACGTTGCAGGTAGGGATGATCACATAGATGTTCTTTGTGTCCCACATGTACTCCAAGACGTCCAAAACGTCTTGGATCAATATAATGCAAGCTGATAAGAGATGTTTTTTTGTTAACTTTCTGATGAGATGTACCACGTAATATCCAATGAGTATGCTTGGCCTTTTTTTCTTTGTGAATATCATCAAAAGCTTTTCTGTTATAAACACGTATATGTCCACTCATGCCTAAATGACATATTAAAGAGCCTGCATAATGGGCAGCTGCTTTGTTTTGGTGGCAAATATCGATGAGTAAATACTTGCCTCTTCTAGCTACAGAGCTGATGGTGGCATGTTCGGTGGCAGGTGTTTGGCAAAGTAAGGACTGAATAGAAGATATGGGGATAGCATCACGTAAATCTTTGCGAAAGAAATGTATATCTTTTACTTTGAGATCGCAGATATAAGGAATTAAGGCTTTTTTAAGGACCTCTACTTCAGGAAGTTCTGGCATGATCAGAGTGATAGTAATAAGAAGGAAAAAAGCGGTATAGAAGGGAGGTAAGATATAGCATTCAAAAAGCGCACCCTGAGCGATTCGAACGCCCGACCTTCTGATTCGTAGTCAGATGCTCTATCCAGCTGAGCTAAGGGTGCTAAAAAGATCGTAGGAATAGTTATATCATATTCACTAGATTCCTAAAACACCAGAGATAGAGTGATCCTATCTACTAAAGTAGGCAAAGCATCTTTTGTAGAAGATCGTCTGGACTTTAGGCCATAAGCCCATATATAGGCATCATAGGATTCTTCTAAGGGAAGAATAAACATAGCAAAGTGATGATCGCTACAAGGGCCTGTTATACCACCTGATGCACTATAATCCACACCAAGCTTATTATCTCTAAACCATGTACTATCCAATCTACCTGTAAATAAACCTTCTTTGTCACTTTTGGTTATATTCATGGACTTAAAACCAAAATCATGTGTACCCTCATCATTTTTGACCATGACGCCATTTTTTCCATAGCAGCCATAATACACACCATTTGCTTCTAGAGGTTGTGGAACAAAAAGCCCTCCATTACGTACGACTTCAAGGGCTGCACGATCCAAAGCACGACGCATTAAAACATTGAGATCCAATCGTGAATCCATTTTTGTTGTTTCAGACTTTGATATACTCAGAGCCAGGCCAGCACATAAAACTAAAGCACCACCCACCACAACTTCTACCATCGACACAGCGCCTTTTTGAGAGTGCCTTAATTGATTTAAGAAGTGCATATCCTACCTAATGATGTAAACGGGGGTGTTTGGATTGGTTGGGGGAGGTTGTTGCGAAGCCGCTTTTTCACATTTTCTACTTTCATTTCCGTTGTTTTCTTCCATATTCAATGGATCTTCGGTGATAGCACGTGTAAATGCGTCAGCGTGAAAATGCCCCATTAACCGACTTTCAATGGACTTAAGATCACTAGGAGTGTCCTCACTTTCCATGCTATAAATGGTGGTTTTTGCATCATGGTCGACTTTAAGTTGGCTAGCCATAAAAGAGCCAAATAAAAATACATTACGATCCTTTTCTGCTCCCGTAATAGTTATGGTGCCATCTGTGGCAAGTAGTGCGCAAAAATTCATGGGTCCCGATCCTTCACTGTAGCCAGAAAAGTCGATGGTTATACCACCTTGTTTGATCCATACAACTGGGATACTCGGATCTTCGCATGATCTATTGCCCGTAATCTTGATGGTGTTGCTTTCATATCTGAAACCAGACTCTCCACTACTATTATCTGAATAGCAGGATCTCCCGCCAAGATTTAATGAAAAAGAATCAAGAAATGTTGTTAATTTATCAGATTCATTAGTGAGGAATTTTGTATGTAATCCTTTTTGGAATACTCCTGAAAAATTGTCAAGTCCTTTGTTGTTTAAAGCTGAGAGATCCACGGTGCTAGTGTTGGTGAGTACAGGGTTTTTGAAGACCGCTGACTTATTCCATAATGTACTGCCTGTTTGTTCTTTGAGGATATCACTGAGCTCGGATATGGTTTTTGATGCTGTATTTTGATGAATAAATACAGATGTAGCAAAGATTACTTTGCCATCGGAATTAACTGTAATTAACGGTGTTTTAGGGTTATGAAATACAAACCCAAGGGTTGCAATACTAGCTGGATGAATGATGGTCTGTGCGGTTGCTTCAAAGGTAAGGGCCAGTGTATCATCGGTTCTTAGACGAGCCTTACCTTTTACCCCAATATCGATGATGTTATGCTGGCCGGTAAATCCATGTATTTGGAGATTTATATAGAGATCTGTGAGGTTTTGTCTCTCAGTCTCTGTGGTTAAGCAATTGATGATTTTTTGACTACTTGTATCATTGATACTTATTTCTGTACCGGTACCGTCGGCACTGTCACTTTTATTGCATGCTTCGTTCGGTGGCTGGCCATCTTCTGGTGGGGCACATATTGACAAAGCATATACTTGGCTTTCGTTATCGCTATCTCCGCTAGTGTCCTTAAACTTTTTTGCATATGTATTTATAAAATTTGTTAAATCTTTACCATTGTCAGCTATGGTAGCAGATCCATCAGCGCATTGTAAATCATCAGCATTTCTCATTACATTAAGTAATCTATTGACGATGTTTTGTCCTATAAGTTGGCCTGCAGATAGTTTTTTCTGCCCTGTAGCAAAAATCTGCCGATCTGTTTTAGAGACTCCAGAATTGAAGTAAGCATAAGATCCTGCGATGGTTGCAAGAATAAAAGCCATTGTAAATAAAGCTACCCCTCTACAATCAGCAACTATATGAGAAGCCCATCTCTGCTTGCTTGCTTGTGCTTTGATGATCATGAATGTATCTTGTTAAGCTATATTATGGTTGTTGTCTGCATTGTTATCTCAACATACTGTCTGTTTTTTGTTATTTCTTAATGTTTCTGTTTTTATGGTTATGTGATGGGATATGCTTAGAAAAATAGTTAGTTGTCAACAGGATTGTCAGCAGGCACTACTGGGGTATTCGTGTTTTGGAAGGTTTCCTTTAGTACAACAAATGTAGTAAACCGATTTTTGCCTAATTGTCTTGCAAAAACAACATGCGAGTCTTTGTTTAGCCCTTTTAGAATAGGTCTAGATTCCGAAGAGAGTCCTGACTTTGACCCATCATAGACGGCATGAAACAAGGAATTTGTTTTCTGATTTGCATTGCTCTTAGAGATATAGAATTTATGAAAATCCACGGGTACAGCAACAAGCCGTGATGCGGGGCTAAATCCATTATTTTCATCGGGTGTAGAAGAAAAATGATTAATGAGATAATGTGCATTGACAGCTTTTTCATAGTTGTTTATTCGCGGAGAACGAATGGTAGGATGTCGTAAGGTTGGTTTTTTATAAGGAAAGAATGGTGGGTTCCATCCTTCTACGCTGGTACCATTCTTAAGAATGCCTTTTTGTTTGTTGGCTTGGTAGTTGTTTTTATCTTCGGTGTTTGTGTGCTCAGAGCCATAGAGCTGAAATCCAAATCTTTGGTATAGTCTTTTGTTGGGAGCATCAAAATTGTTACCAAAAAACGTATATATTTTTCCATATATTTCTTCTATGTTCGCAATATCCACATGTAACTGGTCTTCGTAGTCATCTTCTGTGGCATTGCATTGCTCAGTTACAGTAGGGTTTGCTATAGTGGGTTGGCTGAGTCCCACAATCATGTTGAGTTGACGACAAGGCATGTTCTCTGGATTGCTCCAGTTTATGCTGCTGTTTGTGCATTTGTTAAATTTCTTTATATAACCTATATAATAAAGCATAGGGTTGTTGGGATAAAAGAAAAGATAAAATTGATCCTTATACTTTTCTAGCATTTTTTCGTTGTTGAATTTTTTAGGAACAAAAACAAGTAATTTTTGATCGACTTTTTCTAAAAACTTTTTTGTAGCTGCCTCATTTCTATTATTACATTGTCCAACCCTTTCTGTAATCATGTCTTTGGTTGTGCCACGATAGCTATCGATTTCAAAGTAAAAAGAATCCTCAGCGTGAGTCATGATGTAGAATGCTTCATTTGTTTTAGCTTTATTCTTATCTATATCATCACCTGTTAGTCTGTATCCTACAAAATAACGAGAATCTCGAGACTGATACACTTTGGTTTTATAATCGAGAGAAGGTAATATGTTGAGTGAAAATGAACCGCCTTCTGAGTTGCTTGGGAACAATTTTTTTTCTATAGCGGCAGCTATGGGTGTTCCATTATCTTCGGTCTTGATTGTGGTGGCTTCATCACGAAAAAAATTGATACTTGCAACCTTACCTTTGCCTTTTATGGTGGTCTTTAGAAGGATGTCTTGAGCTTGAATGCCCTCAAATTTAGGTTGTCCTTGTTTGGCATCATTTGATGAATGAAATGAAAGTTTCATAAAACATCCATTAGGTTGTGCACTTGTTTGCTTTTTGCCACAGTGATCGCTAAGGCCTCTGAAACTAACGGGCATTTTAAAATAGGATCTAGAGATGCCGGATCTATTGATAACCTCTGTGAACTTTTTTGCATATGGATGGCGAGATAGCTTTGCTCTTTTTTCTCTAATGGTTTTTTGCATGAACTTTCTTTTAGAGTGTGCACTGTCTGTGCGGTAAAATCCAGCATCAGAGACCACATATAGACCTCCTGCCAGCAAAGCTGCTCCTATACCAATACTTAGCACTACCTCTACAGTCGAAAAGCCCTTTTGAGATGCTATCTTGTGATGTGCTTGAAAAAGGAGGTCTTTCATGTATGTCACCAAAGTATTTGCTTAGAGTTATAGATATTCGTATCCATATATGGATTCTTTAATGCTCATCATGCTACTGGAAAATATGAAATACGAAATAAGGCTTATAAGGTGAGATAGCTTTTGGTTATTGTTGATCACTGTTGATCATGGAATAGTTGAGTTTGATATCTATTCTTTTCTTTCTTAGTAGTTCTTCGTCTTTTTGTGAAAATATCATGCTGTATATACAGAAGTGCTGAGGTGTTATCGGCTTAAGAAGATTAATTATTATTAAAGTTTGAGTGATAAGTTTCCGTATTGTTTGGTGATGCTGTAACGTCAGTTTTTTGATACAGAAAGAAGGATAGATGGATGAGCTTCTTGACTTCGACGGGCTTGCCTTAACCTCAGTCATAGTCATGCTCGGTGGTGGTTCTAAGAGATTTTGAGCAGTTTGATGCTACCTTAAAAATATGATTTTGGCGGTGTTTTAAGAAAAAAGTATGGAAGTGGTTGTCAGTATATTGAGCTCAGATATAAGCAATCCATGGCAATAAGGAAAATAGAAAATCAAGGAAAGAACACGTTAGTAAAAACCATACAGTTTGGGTAGTCACTGCCGAGTAATGCATCACATTGATGGTGATAGTTGTGGATGATAGTTGTGGATGATAGTTGTGGATGATGGTTAAGAATGTTCTATGAATTGAGCTATCTCCTCTGAGTAAAGTAACAGGTGTAGTGGTAGAAAGATGCACTATGACCAGTAAGATGATGACTGATTTCAAACCAGAAGACATCAGCAAGGAAAGAAAGCTGTGCACCTAGGATACGAATGGTACCTTTCTTATTTCTTATTAAAATTAAAATTAAAATTACATATGAAAAAACATAGAATGACATCTAAAACAAAGAAAATTATGCTTTTTATATCTTGTCATCTTTTTAATGTGTCTTTTGTTTGTTATGTCTCTGTGATGGTTTTAACGTTGTTTTCTTCTGTAGCTTATGGACAAGACCAAGAATCAGGACAAGAACAAGGACAAGAACAAGGACAAGAACCTAGCGATAGTGGGGCGGAGGAGTATGTTGACATTCAAGAGGTCACTGTACCTGTAAGCAGATCTTATCTTAATCTTTTAATAAAAAACGGTCAGAAATCTTTTTTTATAGATCCTATGCCAAACCCAGAATCAGGAGATCAACTTCCGGTTGACGGAAGAGGTGGTTCATCAGGTGGTCCGTGTGATAATCCTTTTTTAAGCGATCTTAATTGTCCTGATCCGGGCTCTTCTGATACAACTCCTGAAACTGACGACCCTGGCACTCCTCCTGTTGGTTTACCCATACCACCTCGTGATTGTGCAGCTGATAAACCATTTTGTACTCCTTCTAATCCCTGGATTAGAACTGAGCGTGACGACAATGATAGACTTCGAAAATGGAATCCCAATCTAGGTAATTGGAGAAATCCTGGAGAGTTAATTATTCAAACCGGTCAGCAGAGATGTGGCAATGCTTCTGCCAGTAGCCTATATAGCAGTAATCCAGCTATCGATTATCTCACAATTGAGCAGCGCAATATTGTAGGATCACGCACAGTTAGGAGTGGGGGAAGTGGAGGAAGTGGAGAAAGTGTGGTTAGCAGAACTGCTGTAGCAGAAATTGCTAGTGATCAACAAGTCAATACTCGAGGTGGGAGTGTGAAGTTTGCTCTTGTCTATTGGACCAGTGCTCAATTGGCCGGTGCTTCTCAGGGCTCTAAGCTGGTCCATCCTATTCACCGTATGGCTCTACCCGATTCTAGCTCTGGGTTGAATCGAAATGTAAAAATTACAGATATTATAGACAGTTTCAGAGAGACTATGAGAAACTATGCCATTCATGTGTTTCGTCACTCAAATGGTTTTGGATCTAGTAAATACCGTGTGAGTACAACACATAAGCCTCACTTGAAACCACAAAAAGACAACCTTGTGGTTTTACCTCCATATAATCTTAAAGGAAAACAATACTATAGAAACAAGGGGCAAAGATCTTATTCTGGTAATCAGCATATTGCATATATCAATACCATTGCTCTTGGCGTAACGAATGCCAATATGGGAGCTGTTCGATTCATTGCTCCCCCGGATATGGACAAAACAGGTAACCATCCTAAATCAGATTGGTTAGAAGAAGTTCTTAAAAACCAAGTAGGCTTCACTCAAACGCAAATAGATAAGCTTTCTGATGCTCAATATAATAAATGGGCGGTGATTGCTTATTGGCTGAAGGTGTTTAATCAAGGCAGCTGGGGAGCTCTTCGTAGAACTGGTAGCAATCAGCCAAAAATGGTTTATACCACACACTTTGCTATTCAAGCTTGTCGTCAGTTTAGTGTTAACAGTCATCCTAGGGTAACTCTGTTAACTCAGGCTCAAAATCCGAGTTGGATGGGATCAGCAAATAAAAAAGTTGAGGATATGGGACGGCTATATAGCAAGGATTTCAGGTATCGTGATGTCAAAAGTAACCCGAGTATGCATTTACGAGCAGATCAAGTGATCCAAGATCTCAATGATTGGGCTAGTTATCCGGATCTTTTTAAACTCAGCGAGTATCAACAAAGAGTTACTTCACGTCAGAAACTTAATGCATTTCTCAATCAAGATGCTCAAACAATTGGGACCATGCAATCATCTGAAAAAGATAAGCTTATTAAGCGTTTAAACAAATATTCTGATCTTGTAATGCCTCAAAATTATACGACAAATGTATTCCCTGAGGCATTTGGGGAGAAAAAAAGTGCATTGTCATATTTTTACAAGCACCTGAAAAGAGTTGCAGATGCTATACCTACATATACACCCCCAGAGGGTGATCAACCAGTGAAAGACTTAGTAGTTGAGCGCTTGAAGGATTATCAGGGTGCTGGTTTATCAAGACTTACACAGATACAGAGAGATTGGATTGGGTCATTGCATAGTTTACAGACCCCCAGGTTTTTAACAAAAGGCATAGATCCTCCTGTTTCATGCTATGCGCTGAAAGAGGCCTTTCATAGAATAGACCCCAGCGAAAGCAATATCACACCGTATACGCCTAAATGGTGGGAACATACCGACTTTGGTTTTACCTGTAAGTTCTTAGCACGGCTATTTCGTGTTGCTGAATATAATAGTCAACAAGCAGACGCTGATACCAGGTTAAATGTTCAAACTTTTACATGGACACTTACAAAAAAAAGGCAAGCACCAGGCGGATTGGAATGCACGGCAGGTTTACCGCGATTCACTGAGCTAGCAGAGAGCGCTAAAGCCCTTAGTGATGACGATTGGAAAAAGGGTAAGAGCCCATACTATCTCAAGTTTACAGCTCGAGAAAATGCAATTGATATTGCATTAAAAATTCAACCCAGGTGGGGCAATACCTTCTATACATTAAGTAATCTTAATGATGGGAGACTGGAACGTCGGTTGGATCGTGTTGGTGCCACTGTAGATCTCATTGAAAAAGTTCTTGATGGGGATGAGGAGGGTGCAAGTGTTAAGGGTTGTTATGAATTTGATGCCATGAAACAAGCCGTAAAAGTGCATCGTCAAAACGAAGCATTAATGCTCAAAAAGTCCCTCGAATATTACTTAGAAGAAGTTTTCGCTCCTGCAGTGATTTTTGATGAGATACAAATCAATCTTGCTCTTCGACCACATTTTTCTGTTTCTTGCAGTGGAGATGCTTTGGTTGATTATCTAAATACAAATAGACGATCAGATTTAAGCAAATTTAAGGATGCTTGGGGGAATGTGTTGTCATCAGCTCATCTTGATCTACTCGATAATACACATAATCGGGGGTTATCTTTGTTACAGACATTTGATGCCAAAAATCCAGAAGGGCCATTTAATTTACCACCCCAAAATGCACGAACATACACCGAAGGAGCAAGTTATCTTACGTTTAACAACTCCAAAGTTACTGCAAACAAGATCAATGCAGCTGATACGGCATCAGAAAGAGAAGATGGGCAGGATTTTGAGAAAATTATTTTGGGTAATGTCGGTGGTGATAACGAAGGCTCAGCCCTTGAGTTTTCTAAGCCGATGGTTTACCAACCTGGAGAAGCTTTACCTCAACCTAAAATTGTTTATGAAGCAGACAGTCTTGCGGTGCGTAGCTATCCTCGAGCTATCTGTCAGTTAGTTAATGTGGAAAGGATAATACTGCAGCGGGTGCGTCATTACAACAGCAGTAGTAATTAACATGTCTCCAACGCGATTTAGGGCGTTGTGTCCTATTTTATCTTAACATCAAAGCAGGATGTTCCATAAAATTCTTGAAAGTATCAAGAAATTGAGCTCCTGCCATACCATCTATGACACGATGATCACAGGATAGTGTCACAGAAACCTGTGAGACGATCTTGATGTTAGTGTCTTCTTTGACCACAGGCTGTTTAGTGACTTTTCCCACAGCTAGAATGGCTGACTGAGGGGGGTTGATGATAGCAGAAAAGACTTCCACACAGCTCATGCCAAGATTGGACAAAGTAAAGCACCCACCTGAGAGCTGGAATTGAGAACGATGTTTTCCTTGCACACCATGGATGAGTTCACGTAGTTTTCTTGAGAGTTCCTCTAAGCCATAATCTTCTGCTCTGCTGAGTACTGGAGTCACTAAACCTTGTGGTACAGCCACAGCAATAGCTAAATCCACAGTGTCTCTTTGCACAATATGATCTCCTGCCCATGAAGACCTCAGGGCAGGATGTAAAGGCAAAGAACGGCTAAGCGTAAAGGCAAAAAGATCATTGATAGATATTTTCCAAGGAGCATCATCATTCTGTTGCTGCTTTTGCTCTTGAATAAAGTGATCATTGAGCTGTTTGCGTAAAGCCAAAAGAGCATCCATTTCAATGGTTGTGGTGAGGTAGAAATGGGGTATGTTTTGTTTGCTGGCTGTTAAGTTCTTAGCAATACTTTTGCGAAGCATGGAAAGAGGTATTTTGCGCTCTTGTGGGTTTTGAGAGAGTGTTGGAGGTTCTGTGAGTCGTGGTTTCTCTGTGAAGGTTTGAGGCTCTATGTGAGAAGTCTGTTGCGGTGGTAATTGAGTAGATGTCAGTGTAGATACAGGAGGTTTTGTTTCTAAGTATGCTTCAATATCACGTTTTACAATTCTGCCATAAGAGCCACTTCCTGTGAGTGTTGTGACATCGATGTTGGCAGCACGTGCTAACTTAGCAGCTAGTGGTGAGATGCGCAGTCGGTTGTGGGTATTGTCATGGTGTTTTTGAAGCTCTTTTTCTTTAGGTTCTTGTGGCGAAGGTGTCTGTTTATCAGGAGTATGGGAGCTATCATCACTCCCGATGCTCGTTACATCAAGAGGTTCATCTGATTGATCTGGTTGATCTGCTGAGGTATCTGTTAATGTATCAGCGAGGACAGCAATAGGAGATCCTAAGGATGTTTGTGATCCTTTTGGTACAAGGATTTTTATAAGATATCCAGATTCAGGAGAGGCGTACTCCATAGTAGCTTTGTCGGTTTCAATCTCACAAAGAGGATCTCCTTCTTCCACATACGAGCCCTCTTCAATCAACCAACTATCTATGCCTCCTTCTTCCATGGTATCGGAAAGCTTGGGCATATAGACCATATGTTTTGCCATATAGAACTCACTTTATTTAAAGATAACTGATGTGTTTGATGGCTCCTAGTACATCCTCTTTTTGAGGCATGACTTCATGTTCAAGATTTTCTGCATAAGGCATAGGTACAAAAGAAGAGCTTACTCGGAAAGGAGGAGCATCGAGATCATCAAAGCATAGCTGTGTGATGTGAGCAGCTATCTCAGAGCCAACCGAAGCAAAGCCCCACCCTTCTTCAACCACCACCAAGCGATGGGTTTTCCGTACGGAGTTGGCAATAAGCTCTATATCTAAGGGCTGTAAGGTGCGGGGGTCGATCACTTCCACAGAAATACCCAATTGTTTTTCGATATCAGAGAGATAACCCATCACTTTCCACAGAGCCTTACCCCAACTCACAAGAGTGACATCTTGGCCTTGTTGACGTATAACCCCTTTTGCTAGTGGTACTAAGTACTCTCCTTTAGGAACATCACCTGTATGAGAATACATCATCTCTGATTCAAGAAAAATCACACAGTTATTATCCCGTATAGAAGAGGCCAGTAACCCCTTACCATCAGCTGGGTTAGAAGGACATACCACCTTTAGACCAGCTATGTTCACTAGCATAGCTTCCACATATTGGGAATGTTGAGAGCTCAGCATATGAGCTGCACCATTAGGCCCCCGGAAAACTAAAGGCATATCAAATTGACCACCACTCATATAACGCATCTTAGCTGCATGGTTGATGATTTGATCAAAGCCTTGGATACCAAAATTCCAAGTCATCATCTCAATGATGGGGCGAAGTCCTGCCATGGCAGCTCCCACTCCCACACCCGCAAAGCCAGCCTCTGAAATGGGTGTATCTACTACACGCATAGAACCAAATTGTTTATACAATCCCTTAGAAACTTTATAAGCACCATCGTACTCTGCTACCTCCTCACCCATCAAAAATACATGCGGATCTCGTTGCATCTCTATGTGCATGGCATCTAGCAAAGCTTCACGAAAGGTCATGGTAGGCATGGTATGATAATCATCCTTTTATGATGTTTTTTTGTGTCTCTATACACTACTGACTATAAACATGGTGGTAAGCTAAGGCCTTATCCGGTGGAGCTGCTTTATCCGCTTGAGCTTCTATGGATTTTAGCTCAGCTTTGATCTCTTTATCCCATGCGCGGATACTGTCTTCATCGGTGATGCCATCATTCTGTAGGCGTTTTGCGAGTGTTTTGATGGGATCATGATCGTCTTTATAGCTGTTAACTTCTTCTTTAGAACGATATAAGCTGGGATCTGATACAGAATGGCCCTTATATCGATAGGTCAGTGCTTCTACCAAATGAGGAACGCCTTTGCGTACCCGTTTGATGGTTTTGCTCATATGATCATAAACAGTAAGTACATCTTGTCCATTCACTTGAGAATGGTCCATATCAAAGGCTAAAGCACGTTTATATTGCTGAGTGGCACCAATGGTTGTGGTTCGGCCTATATGAGTGCCCATGCCATAAAGGTTGTTTTCAATGACAAACAATACCGGTAATTGCCACACAGCAGCCATGTTCATGGCCTCAAAAACCTGTCCTTGATTCATGGCTGCATCACCGAGATAGCACACCACCACATGCTGTTCTTTACTGTAACGGATTTTCCAACCCATACCCACCGCTATGGGAGCTTGTCCCCCTACTATGCCATGGCCCCCGTAAAAGCGTTTGTCTTTAGAAAACATATGCATGCTCCCTCCCTTACCACCAGAGCAACCACTTGCTTTGCCAAACAGCTCACTGAAAACAGCCAGTGGCGCAATACCTTTGGCGATGGCTTGAGTGTGAGAACGATAACCACTGATCATATAATCTTTTGCATCTAATGCCCGTTGCAATCCAACACATAAGCCTTCTTGACCAATATGAAGATGACAAAAGCCAGAAAATTTTTGTTGGGTATATGCTGCAAGAACCCTTTCTTCAAAGCGACGATAGAAGATCATTTCTTTAAGCATAGAAATCCATAGCTCAGCGGAATGCTTGCTGTTTTTTGTCGAAGAGCCTACTGAAGAGCTGCTTTGAGTAGAAGCTGGTTTATGAGCGGAGGTTTTGGTTTTGGTGGTTTTTTTGGCTGTCACAACAGACTCTTGTTAGGTGAAAGTAGGTAAAAGATAGATATATATAAAATCCATTCTATAGGAAATACATACGTAAGGTATGGCGGTTTTTACAGTCCTGTTTCTTTAAGCTCTTTGATTAAAGAAAATTGTTTAGCAGATAAACTTTTAGGGATCTCTATGTGGCATTCCACATAGAGATCCCCACGAATAGAACTTTTTACCTTAGGAAAGCCGAGTCCTTTTAAGCGCAATTTCTTACCATGGCTGGTTCCTGCTAAAACGGTGACCTGTTTGCTGCCATCTAAGGTAGAGATGTTGATACGATCACCTAGCAAAGCCTGTGATAGAGATAAAACCTGTGTCATATAGATATCATCTTCTTTGCGTCTCCATTGAGGATGCTCACTGACGGTGATTTGTACCAGTAAATCTCCTCGAGTGGTGTGATGTATGCTGCTACGTCTATTCCGGGCAGTCATGCCTTTGCCAGCTATTTTTAGTTTAGCACCATTACGAATTCCAGCAGGTATCGTTACTTTAAGAGATGTTTGCGGTGCTGGTGGTAGAGAATAGGTGATGGTTTTTTTACATCCATTAAAAGCTTCTTTGAAGCTTATCTCTAAAGGATAGATAACATTTTGTGCTTTAGGGGGTTTTTGATGAAAGGTGTTTTGAGAAAAACCACTTCCATCAAAGATATGAGAAAAGATATGACTCATATCTTTGATATCCATCTCTGAGAAGATCTGAGAAAAATCAGTACTTGAAAAGATATCTTCTTGAGAATAGTTTTTACGAAATCCAGCTGTATCAGAGCCAAACATATCGTAATTCTTACGTTTTTGGCTATCAGAGAGAACAGCATAGGCCTCACTGATTTCTTTGAATTTTTGCTCGCTAGCCTGAGTATCTGCAGATCCTTGTTGAGCATCTGGGTGGTACTTTAAAGCGAGTTTTTTATAAGCTTTTTTGATGTCTTCTAAAGAAGCACCTTTGTCCACTCCTAAAGTGGTGTAATAATTTTTCACTCATACCCTCAAACGTTATGAGATTATATGTACTGTTGGTGTAAAGCTAAGTCCATCTTCCCTACTTTTCAATACCCATGTATAGGTCTGTCAGGTCTGTTTTTTGCTTAACTCGGTTTGAGTGTACCTGCTTGGCTCAATAACCATTCTATTTTTAACTTCTGTCTTATAGTGGCGTATTCAGAGGTAAGAGATCTGATATCTTTACCTGCAACCCAGCGTACATCATGGAGCTCTTCACTTGGTTGCAGGTTGATATCTTTGGCTATAAGAACAAAGCCTACATCGTAATGGAAATGCTCTTCTTGATGCTGATGGGCTGCAATTGTATGGATATCCATATCAAAAGGTAAAATATCACCGCCTTCTTTCAGACCCATAAGATGTTTCTGGGCTATGCCGGATTCTTCGCTTACTTCTCTGAGAGCTCCTGCAAACAAGCTCTGATCTAAAGAAGGCTCAAAATGACCACCTAAAGGGATCCATTTGGCAATTTTTTTGTGATAACACAACAAAAATCTTTGCAAACTATCATCTATCACCCACGCCGATACCGTTATATGACCTGGCAAGCTGGATGATATACTCGTTGGTGCTGTCGTATCAGCGAGTAACGTCTGAAATTTTTCGAAAATGTGGTAATCTCGCTCGTAGCTAGATAAAAACCGAGGATAACGAGCGAGTACATGGGTTTTGTAATCAGCAAGTATGGCAAGAATATGTTGACGTAAGGCTTTAGGGATATTCATTTGGTGGTTCATGCTTGATCTCCACTTCTGTATTTACCGCTTTATTCTTAACATCTTTAAAGAGCTAAATGCTAAAAAATCAAGATGATCACTTATAGACTTTATGATGGATTGAGGGAGGTGTACCACTTTTTTTTCCAAGAGGTAGTGGATTGTAATAAAGACTTTTGTCTAGCTTGTTCTCTTGAGCGAAGTATCTCTTCAGAGCTAGCTAATAAGGTGGGATCATGATAAGGGATGGCAGCTTTGGTAAGAAGATGTTCTTGTTCGAAGGGCTTAAGTGGAGCATATACGCTACCTTCTGTAGAAGGTAGCCAGATGGGTTCATCTTTGTCATCTGCAGGCTTTTTGGCAACGGTTGCCATACTCCACTTACGGCTTTTTTTGACAGGATGTATGGAATACACCATCATTCCTAAATCTTTTAAAGATTGACGAAATGCTGCAGCCACACTATAGCTTACAAGTCTTCCTCCTGGCTTGAGCAGCTTATCTGTTATCCATTCGAGGCATTCATAGCTCCATAGTTTGGGGCACTTTTTGGGTGAAAAAGGATCAAACATCACGCCATGAAAGCTATTGTGGGCAAGTTCTTGGATGGTTTTACGGCCATCTTGTAGATAAACCATCATAGATCTGTTATCTGAAGAAACAGATATGTTTTGATCGCAGTGCAGCTGGTATTTTGCTTCTAAAGCATGGAGTATGTCAAAAGAAGAAAACAGCTTATAGCACTGTGGTTCTTGAAGAGCTTTTTGTAAGGGAGCAAGTGAGATATCTAAGGCAACAATTTCGATGTTGAGCGCTAATGTCTTAGCACAATCAAGTATAGCAGCACTGTTGTATCCCATTCCTAAGCCCACATCGAGCACTCTAAAAACATCTGAGTTTTTTTGCCAAAAGCTGTTTTGGAGCAGTGTGCATTCCAGAGGAGCTATGAATTTTTCCATAGTTTCCTCGTAAGCTCCTTTTAAAGAATGAAAGGATTCATCAAATGACTGGCTGTAAAAGGTCACAGAGCCATCTTGAGTGATTACAGAAGAAAGATCGTTGGCTGCTAACATCTAGCAATCTTTTATATGATGTCTATATCACGGCTAAACGTTTGTAACTGTCTTAGGGTGATATGGAGAGTATACACATAGCTTAAGACAGTAAAAATCACAGTAAAGCTTGCTTGCCAGAATGATTGAGTCAGGGTGAGGGAGCTGCTGGCTTGTAATTGTCTTTGAGTTCCTGGATAAACTCTTGATGTTTAGGACTTTGTGCTACGGATTTCAGGAGGTATTTGATACTGGAAAGATCTTTGCTTTCCCAAAGTTTATCGACATACTCTTGGGCTAGGCTTTCCATGTAGGTCAGTAAACCATTATAGAAGTAGGCGGTGAATTCTTCGGAATCATTTAAGGTATCAGAGATATTAAAATCAATATACAAAGGTCTGTTGGGCCAGTATTGTGCCATGCCTTTTTTCCAAACAGCCATCACTTCTTGTTGCGACTGTTTAAAATCATTTATCATGGCTCGCAGTCCCATGAAGTCTTTTTTCTCCCATAGACTGTTGATTTTATCGCTGCGAGTTCTTAAAAAAAGATCACTCGTTAGTACGAGAACATCAAGGTCCACAAGAAATGCTGATTGTGAGGATTCTTCGATCTGTTTGCCACTCTCGTAGATTTTTTCAAGGAGCTCTTTTGCCTCAGTGACTTCATCAACAGGGCTGTTTTGTTGAGCCTGAGCGAGTTGTGAATCAAGTGGTGCTGACAGGTTATCAGCTGCTGTGGCATGTGTTGTGATCATGAAAAAAAATGCCCATATCATCCCTTTTATAACCTTGCTCCACCATTTCTGATTTTTTATCTGTATGCTGTTCATCCATATGATCCTTATTGTGTTGAGTGATAAACTTCGTTTTTTTAAAATGCATTCAGCTGAGACGTTATTTCATAGCCACAGCCTGCGAAGAAGACTAGTTCATCTCGTAGCATCTGGCAAGAGCAACTTGTAAAATATGCTGCTAAGATTATTTTGTTGTTTATACTTAGTTTATGCGTACTGGTAGCATGAGCCAAAACACGCTAAAGAACAGAATGTCTTTGTGCCAAGAACAGGCCATGTTATAATACAAAATCCATTAACTTGTTTCGTCTTGCCGCTTTGGAGAGATGGCAGAGTGGCCGAATGCACACCCTTGCTAAGGGTGCGACTGGTTAATCGCCGGTCCGAGGGTTCGAATCCCTCTCTCTCCGCCAGACGGTTCTTACTTGCGCACCTACACCACGTTCCCTGTCCTATCTCTTGATTTTGACTTTGACATTTCAAACTCAGAACCAAACGTAACATATTAAAATAACAGGCTTTTCTTTGCGAACTATTCTTAAAAGCACACACTACAAGTCGATTATTCTTGAGTAAAAATAATTATACTTTGATTTTGTAATGTCTCTGTGAGTATTCTATGCCCAAGATTTCGTCAATTGACTACTGGGTCTAGCTAAGAAAAAACATGCCTAAGATGGATGCTGTTTAAATAAGAAGAGCTAACTGTTTTTTGGGATCATAAAAAGCAGTAACCATAGCCATAGCCATAGCCATAGCCATAGCCGTGCATGACTCTCATCACTGACGATAAAAACTTGCATACCCGTATTTCTCATCAATAGCCTAAAAACATCAGAATACACAAAACCTAACATCAATACCTCTTGCTAGAGAGCTGATTTCTTATGGATGGATCATAAAGAGCAGATGGTTATATGAGAAGGGTTGTGAAGTTAAGTGAGATAACACATAAATATAAAAAGGCCATCTTTGCTCAAAAGAGCAAAGATGGCCTAAAAAAAGGGTTGTTATTTTAGTGTGTTACGTTCTTTTCTAAATTTGAAATGTCAAAGTCAGGTTGATGGGGTAGGATTGGTGGTCAGGTTATTTACTTAGGGTTATGTGAGGGCTATCTAAGATAGCAGGTTAAGAAGGATTATCATCAGAAGGTTTTGGTGGCGTGGGTGTTGGAGGTTGTTTTTTGTATAACTCTGGGCCGATAAAGTGGCTAAAATAGCTCCATTTATGTAAAGACAGTAAAGCTTCTTGCATTTGTGGTGAGGCATTGTTTTCAAATAGCAGTTGAAAATCAATGTCATGGCCTGCTGCTGCGAAATCACTTAATTCAAGATTCACTCCTAAATTCACAGGAGCCTCACCGAGTGGTAAGGGTTTATCCCAATTGCGTTGCATGATACTCATAGGATCACCGCTTTCCACATAATACTCTATTTCATTGTTTTTCTTGATCATATCTATGCTGGGTTTGATCATCACAAACATCAGAAAGTTATTATGAGAGACCAATAATTCATAAATCGGCTCTACCTTCTTGGGTAGACGAAAGATCCGTCTTTTGGTGTATTTAGGCATATTTGTTCGGATTTGAGCCTTTCTCATATCAAAAGGCATGGCAAAGCCGTAATAAAAACTACTGCCTGGGTTGAGATTGCGCTTTCCTTCGAGGGGGTTATGCATAATGGTTGGAAGTGTGACGGTATTAGCAAAAAACGATACTTCTGTATACATGTGCATTTGAAATTTGAGACGCAAGAAGGTGTATTGAAAAGACACCTTCACAATGCTTCGAATAGGCCCCACCTTGTAAGCATCTAAAGTGGAGATGATATCGCTATGATTTAGCCGTAAAGTGAGAAAATACTTTAAGTCAGCTTTAAGAAAGAGACTGGAGCCTTCAATGAATTTTTCTTTTTTACCAGAGGGAGAAAGTAAATTCACACGTCTGACCACAAGATAGTTAAGAGGGTTGAACTGGTACTCATAACTTGCGGTTTTAATAGAAGCACCTTTGAGATCAAAAGTGACATATTTTCTTTTAGAAAGAGGGGGACGTTGATCGGCTTTTAAATAGATACCCACAAAAACACTACCCCTTTTAGGATGGGTGGTGTTGCTTCGGGTTGGTGGTTTTTTTCGATCATTGGGCTGTTCCATGACGAGGGCATCAATACGAAAAAGATAGTCTGGCTTAGCAAAACTCCATGTTTTGGGCAGCTCAGTAGAACCTACATCTTCTCCCATAAAACTCAGTTCATCTTTGCCATTAAAAACACCATCAGAGCGGATCAATGGTGCATCTGTGACAGCAGTATCTAAGACAAAATCTCCCCAAGTGTAATCTTGCTCATCTATTTGAAAAGGAATGATAACGGCTTTGCCATTATGATTGACTATAAGACGGTAGCTCTCTAAAGGATAGTTAGATATGCGAAAATGATCCTTAGCCTTGAGTATCACAGGAGAAGGATGGATGCCTTGCATTTTTGGGCTGTTTTGAGCAAACACAACCGAAGATGTTATGACAGCTATGACAACATAGGCAGTTACAGCAGCAGTTACAACAGCAGCTACAGCTTGGGTGTTGAGGTGTTTGGACGTTTTACGTCTAAGCTTATCTTTATTAAGCGAGTATTTATTAAGCGAGTGTTTAAGCCTATGTTGAAGCTTATGTTGAAGCTTATGTTGAAGCTTATGTTGAAACGAGTATACCAAAAAGTGGATAGATCGTTTGAGCAACGTATTATATATTTCTGACAAAACTGACTCTCTTTTGGATAAGCTTGCGGATAATAAACTCTTAACGACTTTCTTCATCATCATATCGTCTATAACCGTTTTCAGCTAACCATGTAGTAGGCTATCAACTCCCAATAAGATAGGGAGTGTATTTTGTTATAGACATGAGAAAACCCACAGTTGTAAGGACGAACAAACTTATGGCTACAGTTTTGATGATTTTTTCTGATTGTGGTGAAGATGCTCGTTCCCCTCGCTCCCATAGCCATAGCCAAGCACACACAACACCGCCTATCCAACCACCAAGATGAGCGGCATTATCCACAGCTGGAATGACTAAACCAAAGACCATAGCAAATAAGAACCAACTGAGAAACATGCGAAATAACGGATCTGTCCAACCATATCCTCGCTTATAGGCCACAACCATACCACAGCCAATCAAGCCAAATAAAGCCCCAGATGCTCCAACAGAAGGTATGCCAAAGGGTGGGTTATAATGAGTTTGGTTGAGTGCTGAGAGGATAAATCCTGTGATGCCAGATATTTGATAGATAAGAGCAAATACCCAAGGGGAAGTGAGCCTTTGAATCAAAGGAGCAAGCATGGATAAGGCAAGTAAATTAAATCCTAAATGAACAATGCCGCCATGAAGATAGGTTGCGGTTAATGGCCCCCACCAATCTCCTTGAGTAAACATAGCTTGAGTGGAGGCTCCCATAGCAACTAAAAGCCCATTTACACTCCCATGGCCATTGAGTAAAGCTTTTACTAAAGAGCTGAGAGCTTGCCATATGGAACCATCACGTGCTAGAACAAGTGCTCCAGCCAAAAGCATCTGCAATACAAATGCGCCACTGACTACAACAATCAGACGTGTTCCCATGGTGCCAAAAAGCAAAAGGGCTTTAACATAACGAAAGGCCCTCCATAAGTTTATTCGCCCTTGAGCATAGAAGCGAGATATGCCCATCTTTTGTTTCATATGACAATGCGGACAAATCTTAGCCATTCCAATCAAACGACGACATTGCCAGCACACTGCAGGCCTTGCCATAACTTACCTCTTAGCTCATTTTATATAATATATAGAATATAGATGAGATCTTTATCTAGATCTTTTATCTTTCATTTTTTTCATCTATCTCATCTATGCCCAGGGCTCTTTTTTGAGAGCTTCTTTTGAGAGCTTTCTTAAAGGGTTTTTCTTAAGGTTTAAGGTGCTAACTTAAGGGCCAGAGACTTTTTTGTTTAACGCAATTAATTCACCTAAGCGGCGGTGGTTAGGTGTCTTGACAACTCTAACATATGTTGTTTGTTATAACGGCATATTCTCACAATTTTCTATAGCGATACTCTCCAGCTATTCTCTCCGGCTATTCTCTCCGGCTATTTTCTACAGCGGATGCATAGGTAATAAACTCAGAGAGGGGCACTTACGCCCCTCTCTTGATGGTTGTGTTATGATGCGGTTTCTTGCTCTTTTTTGCTCTTTCTTACTCACTTAATCTATTTTTTATGTTCTTATGATGGTGACTCGTGTTGTTATGTATGTGCTTTCTAGGTCATGTGTGGTCATATCTGGTTTATGTATAAGTTGCATCATATGAAGATGGTAGATAAGTATAGGTAAGGGTGTCTTATTTCTTAAAGTCTTTACATAAGCTCTTTAGGTTGTTGCTTGGTCGAAAGACGGGAATATATCTTTCTGGAACATCGATTTTTTGACTAGGGTCTCGGGGGTTAGTTGCTGTACGAGCACTGCGATATGAAACCGTAAAAGAGCCAAAGCCCACAAAGCGAATACCACCTTCTGTGGTGATGTTTTCTGTGATGGTGTCAAGTACAGCTGACAAGCACTTATCACTTTGAGTTTTAGAGACGTTTAATTTCTTAGCTAAAGCATTCACAAATTCTGTTCTGTTCATATGTCCTCCAATGAATAAAAATATCCCAACTGCTCATAGAAGCTTTGACGCGTAACAAACAAGCAAGGCAAGGTGTTTGCCAGTATAATACGTCATACCTGTAAACACAAACTCAACACATTCCCAATGTACTCCACCACTTTAACACATATAGCCCTGATTTTTTAATGATCTGCTCCATATATCCAAAGCTTAGTCTAAAGTGATGGTCTTTAGAAACGCAAATATTGGCAAAAACATGATAAAAAACAAGGAGTTAGAAGTTGCTGGTAAGAGGTGCTAGCTTTAAGATAAATGAGCTCAAATCACCATGCTATCATCAAGAAATGCCTTGTAGAGACGAAAAGTCATCGTATCTTTTGTGGTTTTTGGACCATCCTTACAAAACAACCACCTTATAAAACAACCATGAGCCATGTTTGTTGATGAAACACTTTTTTCTGCGTTCTTTACTGATCATCATTTCCGGCAACGGAGTGTGGTTATATGTGAGTTGTGTGGAAAGAGAGCCTATCATCTTGCCTTCAAAAGATGTGCCCAAAGATGAGGGAGATAAAGTCCCTGTAGACAAAGAAGATCTTAGCAAGAATCCAGCTCTTCATGGTTATGCTTTTGATAAACTGACTGCCACCGGTAAGACGGTGTTTGTTGCGGCAAGAAACTATATTGAAACCCAAAAATCTTCTGCCTACCATACCTTTGCCCAACCTCTGCAATGTGCCATCAATGTCTCTGAAGTTCTTGAGATGGCTGATATGCCTCCTCCTGCTCACGCGCATTTTTCTGTGCCAGGATTACTTACATTTATCAAAAATGGAGGAGGAACTCTCCATGAGCTGCCTGCTGCTGCCTCATCTCAAACTGAGGCTCTTATGGATTATCTCAATACGCATTTTTCGGGAAAACTTCCCACCGGTATTCTTGTGGCAGGTTGTACGGTGGCAGGTTGTGAAACCAAAGAATCCTCAGAGGCCCATGTGGCTTTGTTGGGAGATAAAGATCACAATGGAGCACTGATGCTCTACCATAACAACTGGTTGAGACCTAACAATACCCGTGGTGTTCGCAAACCTTATATGGTGTCTATATCTGCTTTCTATGATCTACAAAGACCCAGGGAATGGATGGCTACTCCTTGGCTTAAATTGACACATAATGATGAAGGTATGATCACAGACATCACATCTTTAAGCCCAGATATTGATGATCTTGATCCACTCAATGGCAAATATGTTATCACCTTAGCGATTCCACGCGCTATTCAAGAAGAAATAGATAATAAAGCCTTCCTTAAACACCACCGTCTTATGGTGCGTGACAATGTTCATAAACGTTTATTAGAAAGTCATCCAGATCACAAGCGAGTGGTTTGTCGTTCCCATGGAGGACTTAAGGATATGGAAGTACGCTTGGGAGAGAAAAAAACACCAAGCCATGATATCCAAAACACCCTTAAAAGATATAGCCAGTACCGTACTCCCTATCATTCTTCTTTTGAGTTCCTCATTCTTGAAAAGCAACTTCCTTGGCTTGCTGTGACATTTTATGCAGCTAATCGTTATTTCGGATCTGCACAAAACAAAGTTTGGCTCAAAGACGCCGATGCAACATGCAAAACTATGGAAGCATGGCTGGATCTTTAAGGTTTTTTGTGATGGTGGTGAAAGTGTAGATATAGACGAGCTTGCTAGAGATCAGTGAGACATATAAGCAGATGTATAAGCAGATAAGTGGACTAGGTAGACAGAAAGCATGTCTCTTGTGTTAAAACATGGTAAAATCTTTTCGTTCACGATCATGATTATTACCCCAGGAATCTATCCTATGACGCGTAGCTATATCGTTATTTTAAGTTTCTTAACCCTGGCTGTAGGGCTCTTTATTGTGAGTTGTACTCAAGAGCAGCAAAACAAGATATCCCGTAGTATTCAGAATTGGACTGGAACTCAGGGTGTTTTGGATGTCTTTTCACAAGGGAAAATCCTTTATCGTATTATTCATATTGATAAACTCTCCACAGCTACTGCTACGTCTATGAATGCTGGAGGTGTCCCACGCCCTTACCGATTTGGTTATGGAGTGATGGATCGTAACTTTAATTACATCCAAGATGAAGGTGAAGTAAAAACATATTTTGAGTTTAGCGATTACAGCACTCCTTATTTGTTCTACGAAAATCCCTTAGCTACTGTTTCTTCTGCAGAAACATCATCCAAACCGATAACAACCCCCACAGATTCTCAACGACCAGACTCTTCTGATAATCCCCTATGATTTTTGCTGCTTAAAGGATATATCCATGACCAACACTGATAGTGATATTCAGATAAAAGTACCTCAAGCTGGTGAGTCCGTGCAAGAAGCTATGATAGGTTCATGGCTTAAAAAAAGTGGTGATGAGGTGGCTCAAGATGAGCCCATTGTGGAGCTTGAAACCGATAAAGCCAGTATGGAAGTGGTGGCTGAAAGTGCTGGAATTCTCCATATTTTACCCAGTGCTAAAGAAGGTGCTGTGGTTGCAGTAGGAGATGTCATTGCTCTTTTGAAAGCTAAAGATACCCCTACTTCTTCTTCTGAGGATTCTTCTCCATCTTTGCCATCTTCTCAGAATGCACCTTTAAGCAAGCACGGCCCTGCAGTGAATCGTCTTCAGCAAGAACATCACATCGATCTAGGAGGACAGGTGGGTAGCGGTAAAGATGGTCGCTTGACCAAAGGTGATGTATTGGAGCTTGTGTCCTCAGCAGCTGCCACACCCATCAGTAAACAACCACCCGTAGCTTCTCAGCCCGGAGAGCCTCAGCCCGGAGAGCCTCAGCCCGGAGAGCCTCAGCCCAGTGAACAACGTCAAAGCACCCGCACTCCCATGTCGATGATTCGCCGACGGATTGCGGATCGTCTCCTTGATGCGACGCAACAAACGGCTATGCTCACCACTTTTAACGAAGTGGATATGAGTGCGGTCCTTGATTTACGTAAGAGATACAAAGACAGCTTTCAAAAGCAACATGGTATTAAGCTTGGCTTTATGGGATTTTTTATCAAAGCCAGTGTTCATGCGCTTCAGCAATTTCCTAAGGTTAATGCATCTATTGCTGATCGCGATATCATCTCCCATAACTATGTGGATATTGGTGTTGCTGTCTCCACAGATCATGGCCTTGTGGTACCTGTGCTTCGTGATGTACAACACAAAAATATCCATGACATTGAAGTTCTTGTGGCCCACTATGCCCAAAAAGCACGTGATAAAAAACTCAGTCTTCAGGATATGCAAGGGGGTACTTTTACCATCACCAATGGAGGGGTTTTTGGCTCGTTGCTTTCAACTCCCATTCTTAATCCTCCTCAATCAGCTATATTAGGGATGCATAAAACCGAACTCAGACCAGTTGTTACAAAAGAAGGTGGTATTGAGCCTAGAGCGATGATGTATTTGGCCTTATCTTATGATCATCGCATTGTGGATGGTAAAGAAGCTGTCCAATTTCTTGTCTCCATTAAAAATACCATTGAAGATCCTAGCAGATTTCTGTTGGGTATTTAATGTTTCATCTAACGCATTCATTTCTTTAGCACATCTTTTTAGGGTTTAACGAAATACATTTATGACAAAACAATCATCAGCACATTCTGCGGATATCGTGATTATTGGTAGTGGTCCAGCAGGTTACGTGGCAGCTATACGTGCTGCACAACTGGGTTTTTCTGTGACATGTATTGAAAAAGATTCTACCTTTGGAGGCACATGTTTGAATGTAGGATGCATTCCCTCTAAAGCTTTACTGGAAAGTTCTCATCTTTTTCATAACATCACTCATCGTGCCTCTAAGTTAGGAATTGCCATTAAAGATGCTCGTGTGGATATCAAAAAGATGATGTCTTACAAAGATAAGGTTGTGGCAGATAACACCAAAGGTATTGCTTATCTGTTTGATAAGCACAAGATTGATTCGCTAAGAGGGCATGGCACCTTGACCTCTCAATCAGGAGAGGTCAAGGTGCAATTAGCAGATGGTAGTAAGAGATCCGTGCAGGCTCGCAAAGCTATCATTATTGCCACTGGCTCAGAGATCATCGAACTGAGCCAACTTGCAGCTTTCGATCATCACTATGTTTGTCATTCTACAGATGCTCTTTCGTGGCAAACAGTGCCTCCTTCTTTAACCATTGTTGGTGGAGGTGTGATTGGTCTTGAGTTGGGAAGCGTTTGGCAACGTCTTGGTAGCCAGGTGACGGTTATTGAGGCAGCAGATGCTTTGATATCTTCTTGTGATGCATCTTTGTCACGGTATATGAAAAAACAACTCTCTCAAGAAGGTATGACCATTCATCTATCAAGCCGGCTGACAGCAGTGCATGTGCCTAAGACCATGTCGCATGCTTTGTCAAAACATAAAAGCGATGATCTTGTGAGTGTTCAATTCCAAGATAAACACGATAAAACTCATACCATCACTGCCCATAAGGTGTTGGTATGTGTTGGCCGAAAACCCAACACAGCAGGTTTGGGGTGTGAACAAGCAGGTATCCATCTTAGCCAAAGAGGGCATATCAAAGTGGATCCGTATTACGCCACCAGTGTAGCAGGGGTTTATGCTATTGGAGATGTGACAGAAGGATTGATGTTGGCTCATCGTGCTGAAGAGGATGGTATTGCTTTGGTAGAACACTTAGCTGGAGGAGCTCTTGTTAAGAATGAGCATTTGATGCCTCAGGTGATTTATACCTGGCCAGAAATTGCCTCTGTTGGCAAAACAGAACAAGAGCTTAAAGAGGCAGGTATTCCTTATAAAACCGGCAGGTTTTCTTTAAAGGCTAATGCTCGCGCTAAAATCATGGGAGGAGATAGTGGCTTTATCAGAATATACAGTCATCAAACCACAGATGCCTTACTTGGGGTGCATATTGCTGCTCCTAGTGCTTCAGAATTGATTGCCGAAATAACCTTAGCTATGAATTTTGCAGCAAGTAGTGAAGATATAGCTCGTACTCCTCATGCGCATCCATCTTTGAGTGAGGCCATCAAAGAGGCAGCCCTCGCTGTAGACTTAAGAGCTTTACATGGTTAGTTATCCTATATTTTTCTAGATAAAGTTTGCTATGAATGATGATACACAGTTATTTCCTTACACGCATGATGCCGCTTATTTAGAAAACCTCTGGCATAGTTGGCAACAAGACCCCACAAGTGCTCCTGAAGAATGGCGACAACTCTTTGAGCACTGGGCTAGCAGCGATAGTCAACATCACGTACAGGAGTTATCTTCTTCTCGTCGTTCTGTACCTGCTGCTATACCAGCTAATGTATTGCAACTCAGTAAGGTAGAAGCTCTTATTGCAACTTACCGTACTTTTGGTCATCTGTCTTCTCATCTGAATCCCTTAGCCCCTCCTCCTGTTCTTGATGATAGCCTTAAACTAGAAGCGTTTTCTTTAAGCAAAAAAGACCTCGATGATATCTTTTTTGTGCCAAGCTTTGCACAAACTCCTATGTCTTTAAGAGATATCCTTCAACGTCTTCAACGTATTTATTGTCGTAAAGTGGGAGCAGACTATCAGGGCATTGATCACAAGCAAAAGGTTGCGTGGTTGCAAAAACGTCTTGAAGCCCAAACCCCTGAGGAAGCTCTCTCTGCAGAGTTGAAGGTCCATATCCTTCATTCTTTGATCTATGCTGAAGGGCTCGAACAATTTTTACATAAACGTTATCTTGGTCAAAAACGTTTTTCTCTTGAAGGACTGGAATCACTGATTTGTGTTCTTCATAGCCTCTCGGATCAGGCAGCTCAGCAAGGGGTAAAAGAGCTTTGCTTGGGCATGGCTCATCGCGGCAGGTTGAATGTGTTAGTGAATGTCATGGGTAAATCCTGTGAGCATCTTTTTGAGAGCTTTGAATGCTCCGAGTATAATCCTTTTGATATCGATGGTGATGTGAAATATCATATTGGTTTTGCTAGCCATATGAAAACTTATTTTGAACATGAAATTTATGCTTATCTTGCACCTAACCCATCCCATCTTGAATCGGTTAATCCGGTGGTGCAAGGTTTTGTCAAAGCAAGACAGCGTCTTCAAGACGATCATAAACAAACCGCTATTATTCCCATACTTATTCATGGCGATGCTGCTTTTGTGGGCCAAGGTATTGTTGCTGAAACCTTAAACTTTTCTTTACTGCAGGGTTATTCCTGTGGTGGAACAATCCATATTATTCTCAATAACCAAGTAGGATTTACCACTGATCCTAGTGAGGCACGGAGCTGTCAGTATGCCTCTGATATGGCTAAGTTTATCAATGCGCCGGTTTTTCATGTTAATGCTGATGATCCCGAGGCTTGTGTGTGGGCTGTGGGACTTGCTTTTGAATACCGTCAAACTTTTGGCTGTGATGTGGTGTTGGATATGGTGGGATACAGGCGTTATGGGCATAATGAAGGAGATGAACCGGCCTTCACTCAACCGTTGATGTATCAGGTTATCAAAAAACATCCTACGGTGTTAACTCAATACAAAAATAAGCTTCTAGAAAACACACTCATTGATGATACTTCGATAATAGCAGCTGAAAAACGTTGGCAAGATACCTTACAAAAAGCCTATCTTGCAGTTAAGGAATCGAAAAAATCTCTGCAGCATGCGCCCTTCCCTCAACGTTTTGCTTCTAGCCTGACTTGTAAGAAAGTGAGCAAAGAGGCTTTGTTTGAGATCATTAAGACAGCAATTTCTTCTAAAACCATCGCCACACTTAAGACGCACATCACGCAATACCCTTCTTCTTTTAGTCCTCATAAGAAGATTCTTAAGTTGCTTGCGCTCCGTCAAGATATGCTTGAGGGCAAGAAGCCTGTTGATTGGGCCACTGCGGAATTGCTCGCCTTGGGCAGTCTTGCTTTAGATGGGCATTTTATTCGTCTTACGGGACAAGATGTGCGCCGTGGCACGTTTAGTTCACGTCATGGGGCGTTGGTGGATTCTGTAACCGGAGAACGTTACGATATTTTCTCACAGCTTTCCGGCTTAGGCTCTGTGGAAATGATCAACTCTCCACTCTCTGAGCAAGGTTGCTTAGGTTTTGAGTTTGGTTATGCTGTGGCAGATCATAATGCTCTTGTGCTGTGGGAAGCTCAATTTGGTGATTTTTCTAATGGAGCTCAAGTGATTGTGGATCAATTTCTTGCAGCAAGTGAAGCTAAATGGCAACAATCAGCTTCATTGGTTATGCTTCTTCCTCACGGCTATGAAGGCCAAGGGCCAGAACATTCTAATGCTCGCCCAGAACGTTACTTGCAGTTATGTGGAGGTGGTAATATTCAAGTGGTATCTTGTAGCACTCCAGGGCAACACTTTCATGTACTGAGAAGACAAGCTAAAAGATCTTTTAGAAAATGCCTTATTTGCATGACTCCTAAAAGCTTGTTGCGTCTTCCTGCTGCCACTTCAGAATTATCTTCTTTTAGTAGAGATCATTTTCAAGAGGTTATTGATGATCCTTATGTTTCAAAAGCGTGGCAACATAGTATTGAAAAATTGATTTTTTGTACCGGAAAAATTTATTATGAAGCTCAGGCTCTGGCCAAAGATATCACAAGTATAGCCATTATTCGTATTGAACAACTCTATCCTTTTCCAAGGCAACATATTCAATCTATAGCTCAACGTTACACCAAAGCATCCTGTCTTATTTGGATGCAAGAAGAGCCTAAAAATATGGGAGCTTGGAGCTTTATTCGTCCTCGTTTAGAAGAGATTTTTAAAGATAAAAATCTTCATTATATAGGTAGACGTACCAGTGGCTCAACAGCAGAAGGTTCACAAAAGGCTCATCTTGCCGAACAAAAACGCATCATAGAAGAAGCTCTTACAACACGTAAATCTAGCAAAATAGCAAGCTCTCTGTAGTCTTATTTTAAAAAGTTATCATTTACTGCGGATTGTTTTCAAAGAAGTATGCTCTGTAACAGAATTTTTTGCAAAATTCACAAAAAACATCCAAACAAACATCTTGATCAGAGTAGTTAGTTTTCTCAGAATTTCTGTCACT
This sequence comes from Proteobacteria bacterium bin106, assembly GCA_002238945.1. Taxonomy (GTDB): domain Bacteria; phylum Bdellovibrionota_B; class Oligoflexia; order Oligoflexales; family Bin106; genus Bin106. Next base: position 41,814 of record MPNI01000017.1, read on the forward strand.
GCCCTGGCAATTATTTTGCTACAACTGATGAATAAGTGCTTTTTTATTATCCATCATTTGATATGCCATCAACAGACATATTTCGTTTCCTAGATTTATGTATATGGTTATATATGCAATGTAAATAAACTTTTTTTACGAAACTTTAGTTAGAAAGTTTTCTACTGTAAGTCTGTCTTGTAGTTGAGTATTGAGACGATAGTATAATCTATGTATTTGTATATATTGTTCTGAATGCTCATCCTGCATTAGAAGCTTCCAGGAGGATTAATGGCTGGCAAAGCTGGACGTATTCAGATACAATGGCAGGTAGATAGTATTAAGCTTTCAAAAAAATTCACTCTTAGAATGCTAGGGATATAGATCATGAATCTTGGGTTAGGTTATGAAAGCTTTGAGGATCTTAGAGCTGACCAATGTTATTATGTAGACAAAACAGATCTTCTTTATAAAATGATCAAAGATGGCCGTTATTATTTTCTGTCTCGTCCTAAAGGCTTTGGCAAAAGCCTTCTTGTAAGCACACTCGAGTGTCTGTTTGAAGGAAAAAAAGAATTATTTAAGGGCTTATATATCGAAGATAAGTGGGACTGGTCTCAAAAATATCCTGTTGTGAGGTTGAATTTTACAGGTTGTAATAGATATACTGATGGTCCAGAGAGTGATATTGATGAGCAACTGTCAGATTATGAAGAAAACCATGACTTTGATCCTGATGATGTGAGTGGTAATCGAGGACGATTTCGATTTAGAAGGTTAATTAAGCATTTACATAATAAAACGGGTAAACAAGTAGTAGTGCTTGTGGATGAGTATGATGCCCCTATCCTTGATGTTATAACTGATGAAGATTTAGCCAAGAAAAATCGTGATTATCTTAGATATTTTTATCGAGAAATCAAAAGATGTTCTTGTGCTAAGTATATCCGTTTTGTGTTTGTCACAGGTATCACCATGTTTTCTGAGGATAATATTTTTGCAGGACTCGATAATCTTGAAGATATTAGTTTAGATCCAGTATTTAGTTCTATCTGTGGTTACACAGATCATGATATAGACACAGTATTTTCAGAGCAAATAAAAAACCTAGATCGAAAAGAAATCAAACTTAGGTGTAATGGATATAGCTGGTTAGGCGAAAAAAAGGTTTACAATCCTTTTTGTATGTTATTCCTTTTCAGGAAAAAAGGTCCTGGTGATTGGTGGTCTGAAACAGGAACACCACAATATCTTTATGAATGCCTTGTGAAATTCAACAGTGTTAGCCTTAAAGATGTTGAAGATTGTTGGATAGATCGTACAGCGCTTACTCAATTTGAAGTTGATAGTGCTATACCACAGGCTATATTTTTCCAAGCAGGATATTTGACTATTGTCGATAAAAAGCGTGAGAATAGCAGAACACAATATTTATTAGAATATCCAAATCTTGAAATGCGTAATGGTGCATATTATGGACTGCTAGAGTATTTAACTGGTGATTTTGACAAAGCTAAAAAACAAGGCGAGACTCTTGTGAGCTTTCTTGCAAATAATAATTTTGATGGATTTAAAGAGACATTTTATGCTTTTTTATCAAGTATTCCTTATGAAAACAAGAAAAAATCAAACGTGAAAGGTTATTATAACAGTATTATTCAAGGGATGTTATACGCTATTGGTATCGAATATAATGCCGAAAAATCTTCGTCATTAGGCAAGTGTGATCTGGTTATATTTTATAAACATCAGGTATTTGTAGTGGAGTTTAAGATGCAGCGTCTGCATCAGAAAGTAGGTATAGCCTTAAAAGAAGCTATTCAGCACATTAAAGATTGTCATTATGTTGATGAGTATAAGAAGCTTAAAAAACCTATTCATCTCTTAGCCATGGTTTTTAGTAAAGAAGAGCGTAATATTGTGGGGATCTTGCATGAAAAGTGTGATTATGATTCTGCTTAGTTCGTGATTTTTTGATGTTGTCAGGTTGTCTGTATATGCATAGAGCTCTTTTGTGCTTGGCCTTTAGTGTGTTTTTGCACTCTTCTTTAAAACAATGATGCTTAATGCTGTTAGCTCTAGCCATCAGTGGATATGGAATTGAGTAAAATCTTTGTTGTAGCTATTCAATACATGTAAAAATATAGAATTTGGCATGTGTTTACTTTAATCGAGAGTATCTATGAGAAAGCTCTGAGGTGCTTAGCAAATAGAGGCATAGTTTGCATTGACTATGGGTGTGTTGTCCTGTATCTTCTGATGTGCCTAGGGGATGAGTGTTTAAGCTGCTCTTCTTTCTAGTTTTGTTTGGATCTTGTGAGAAGATGGTGCACCTGGCCTGCCTCTGCCAAAACTCATATAATGAACTCATGAATTAATTACAAGCAATAGATCTATATGCAGATATAGGATATAGCAAATATAGGATATAGCAAATATAGATAGCAGAGACATATGCTTTTAGGTGGCTAAATTTTTTGTTTTTTGTGTTGAAATTCACAAGGTCGACATGTTCTTCTAGCTCGTATCAGTGTCAAAAGCACAAGCAACATAAGACTGAAACTGAGAATTCAGTGGGTCCGTTGTCTGAATGTTGCCTGCAAAAAGAGAGAGGTGTATCGTTAGATAAGAAAATGCATACTGAGGTTATGCACAGTGTATAAGCGCGTATATTGGTTATACGGTTATATAATGAGGGTTATATAATGAGGGTAGATAATGAGGGTAGATAGTTGATATCTTAAAACATGTTTTTCTTTGATGAGGAAGGTTACCATATGCTATGGGAATTGTGGAAATCTACAGTACCGTTTAGCTTAGTTGTCATGATGGTCCTAATGATGGGATGTGATGGAATCAGAGAGGATGGTGCCGGTGATGATTTAAAGATAATAACAGATGCTGCATCCCAGCTGCATAAAGCTAGTCTTGAGTCTCGCTTCATAGATTTAGGCTCAGGGAGTGTCCATGCGGTGGCAGTGATGGGTGATCTTGCTGTGGTGTTACGTTACAGACCTAAGGATCAAACACTATCTGTGATGAGTTGTTTGCAATTCAGAGAAGACATAGATGTAGGCAAATCTTCGGCAAGATGTGTACCCAGTTATATCATGAGTAAAGACGATGGTTTGATGTTTTTTACAGTTAAGACACATACTTTTTCAGACTTTATAGAAAATAGAAGTTTATATTGGATTTTAAAAGACTTTCAAGAACATTATAGCGATTCTTCTTTAAAGTCACTTTCCTTGTCACATTCTTTATCTATGATGATGTTAAGTTTATCTATGTTCTCAGATGTGATGGGCCTACCTAGTATTGATGTGAGCGAGTATTTCGAGTTAGTGGGCTTACCAGACCATCAAGTCTATGGTGGTGGCTTGAAGGTATATTATCTTAACGATCAGGCTGATTCTCGAAATTATTTTAAGTATTTTCTTTTGGTTATGTATAATTATTTAACAGCAAAGAAGTTCATAAAGCAGATGTATCCGAAATATACCTGCATGCCTTTTTCTGTGAAAAATCAGCCAAAAGATTTCATAAGGCAGAAAAGTCTATCCTATGGGTGTTATGGCTTACTTCTGTATAATTAGCAGGTTGTTTTGCCATATCCATGATGTGTATTAGCAGGAGGCTAAGGTCATCTATGTTATCTTACTTGCGTCAACAATTTCTTTTTGGTATTGTGGTGATCGTGTTTTTTTGGGGATGTTTTGTTTCAAAGGCATTTTCATATCAAGGTAAATCTCGGGTTATAGATGTAGAATCGATAGAGCTACGGGAAAAAACACATCATTTTTATCACTTCATAGTGCCGTTAGAAATTTACATCGGAGATGAGGCTTTGGTGTTTGTTCTCGATGTACTTCAAGACGCCTTAGAGGTATCGTTTTGTCATAAAATTGTCTCTTCTTGCTTACCGGTGTTTCGTGATGCGTATGCCCAGCCATTTCTTTTTCAGAAAGAAGAGGTGGGTGTGCTGAAAACATTCTTAGAGTCTATAGAAAAAAGTAACGCTTCTGCTACGGCAGACGTTGTTAGCTTGCAGGCAGATAAATGGGACACTCTTGCTAAAAATCTTGTTAAAAAGCTTGCTAAAAAGAAAGCCATTATGGATGAGAAAATGCAAAAATATCACACCCAGATAAGCTTTGCATCAGCAGGTGTTATTATTCCTCAGGGGTGGTTAGGGTATCTTTATCGTAAAGAGGTGTCTCATTTAATGAGGGGGCTACCATCAGTTCTTAGCAAAGATGTTAGGCTTGTGTTTAATAACAGCTATTTTAAGGAACTGTTTAAGCGTGTGGCAGCTCGATCTGGTGTTAGCACCAAAGCCCCATTAGCACTTGCCATATCTACGGTTAGTGCTTTATTTCTTGGCTCATTTATAACTCAGAAGATGAAGCTTCAAAGTTTGGATGCGGATACGCAACTTTCTCAAGATCTCATCGAACAGAAAAAAGATAGTTTTGTATTGCTTCTCAGTGAACTTTTTGATTCTGGATACACCAATGATACTAGAGTAAGCCAGGGAGTCTCTATTGTGCTACCAGCAAGTTATTTTACCACTATGGATTTGATTGGCTATTTTTTAGCGCTTTTTCAAAACAGCCAAATGAATTCAGAGCAGTTACCAGCTTTTTATTGTATTCAACAAGCCCCACACTTAACTAGAGAGTCATGTTTTCCGTTAAATGACTTTTTGCAAAATGAGGATTAAAATGTATCACCTGTTAAAGTGTCTTATTGTTTTTGTTATCCCTTTTCTACTGACTAGTTGTGGCAATACGGACAGTAGTGAGTATGATAGCGAGCAAAATATTCACAGAAACTCTGAGCTAGCTTCATCGCATTCTCAGGAGGTATCAGCTTCTTCTGATCAACGGACAGATGATCCACAAGAACCACGTATGTTTGCAGTGGTGATTGAAAATGAGGGGCTTTTATTTTCTTATGAACCACAAAATATGCTGCGTGTGTTCTCTTGTATTCAAGGAGAGTCCTATTGTATTCCGGCCTTTCGCAGTGAAGGTGGAAGTGAGTTTATCTTTCAACAAGCTCATCTGCTAGCTTTAGAAGATCTCTTTGCTGATCGTGATATTGAGGTTATGGAACTTAATAGTAATGTTGTTGAGGGTTCATTGAGTATTTTAGTACGCCAAAAACAAGAAGAAAAGCGCCATATGATGGTTAATCGAAATCTCCTTTTGGCTTCTGGCGGTACTTCTGCGGCGTCTGTATTGGCTTTTCTCGCATCTCGTATCTTGTACGTACTTCATCCGCTTAATGCGCACGAATTGAAACAACTCAAAGATGCAAGACCGCTCAGGTACTATTTGGATCTCTATTTAATGGAGATAGACATCGAATTCGAATGGAAACCCAGTCTGTACCTTGAAAAGATCAGACGAAACCCTAAGTATTTATTTATGAGTAGTCTCTTCGGGGCTTTTGCTGTGGGTGGTCTTGTAGCATTAGGGTATTTTGTTGGCCGCAGGGTGTGGAGGTCACATAAAATAGGTCAATTGAACACATCCATTGATGCAACGCGTCGTAGAGAGCAGGATCTTAAGCAACAGCTTGTACTTGCTAAATTGGTGACAGAGTCAACATATCAACAAGAAGCGGATAAGCAGTCTGTTATAGAAAAAGAAAACCTATCTCATGTGGATTACAGTATCAGAGATTTTGCTTCTTCTATGATTCATTATTTGCAACAAAGTGGTGTTGTTTCGCTAACAGATGTTATGTCTTTCTGTCAATCTGCTTCTCAAGAAAGTGATCCTCAGTGCTTGCCGATTAAAAGCATGCCATGATCGAGGGTCATCTGTTTTTTGGGTGGTATTCTTAGGTGCAGATGGTAGATCATTTAAATGCCATAGATGTTGTTGGCAAAGGGCTATTTTTGGCTGTATTTTTGTGGTATGATTAAGCTATGCAGCGGGCATGCTACGGGAGTATGTTCGGGAGCCGATACGTTTAATTCGGGAGTCAAATATCTGTGGTGAGTAAGCCCCTCTAAGATAGCCACTGGGTTAATGCAACCCATGGTCGAGTGTTTAGAGACGTATTATTAAACGTGCATGTGATTGATGAGTTGATAATGCGTACGATCCTACTTCAGTATGGCGGTCTGTGAGATGATGACATTCTCGCAAGATGGATAGCTACAGGTTACAATGAGTTGCTACGGTGACTATAGGTAATACTGATAGCTCGAGCCACAAGAGGATAAGCACTTTATCTTATGATAAGGGGAAACCTAAAGCAGAGTACTTGAACAGCAAGTAACGTGATACCCACCTAGTGAAGCTAGGCTCCCTTGACCATCGCCTTGTAACACGTCCTGCTGCTTTTTATGTGTTATGGTTGTGTTTTCATGTTGTATTTAAGAATCAAGCGTATTAGACTCAGTGCCAAACATCATGAGCAATTAGCAAGATAAGCAAGACAAGATAAGCAAGACAAGATAAGCACAAGCAGTGTTAGCTTCTTTGTGCATAATGACATGCAATGAGTATACATACTTATCCTGAGAGTATGTGCACTGAATATGTATGAATATGTATGAATGTGTATGAATATCTATATAAAATAAACCATGTTCTTGATGATTTTTGCATATAGTGAATGTTTCAAGTCATATGATTTTTTAGAGGAAATGCCATTATTATGGGTCATTTATTTTTGGTCTTTTGTGTATGTTTTGTGGTGTCTTTTTTTTGGGAAAGTTATCTCAAGGTTATCAACTATCGTTATGCTCAGGATCCTAAGTTAAAGGATAAAGCTAAGGAGCAGTTTCATCTATCTTATGAAGACTCTGACAAGGCCTTAGCTTATCGTAAAGATCGTTTTTTTTATAGTTTTTACGTATCACTTGTGAGCACTGCAGCAACAGTTGTGGTGATATTTTCTGGGTTATTTGGTTATCTTGAAGGGGTTTGTGAAAAGATAGCGTCATCTTTAGGTTTTGGTTCTTCTGCATCTTCTACAGTAGAGGGGTTGGTATTTTTTGCGATATGTATATGTGCTTCCACGCTTATCAATCTTCCTTTTTCTTATTACAGTCAATTTGTTATTGAACAAAAGCATGGCTTTAACAAAATGACACGTAAGCTTTTTGTGATAGATAGTCTTAAGAGTCTCATTATTTCATTGATTTTGACGGGTGTTGTTCTGGTACCTCTTTTGTGGTTTATTTCAAACTACGAATTATGGTGGTTGTATAGCTGGATTTTTATAAGTATTTTTTCTGTGGTATTAACATGGGTATATCCTACATTCATTCAGCCTCTTTTTAATACCTTCACGCCTTTGCAAAAAGATGGTGATCTCAATCAAGCCTTAATCAAGCTAGCTAAGAAGGCAGAATTTAATGTAGATGATATTTCCACTATGAATGCTTCTATTCGCAGTACTCATGGGAATGCTTATTTTAGTGGAATTTTTAAAAAGAAGATTGTTCTCTATGACACCTTAGTGAAAGCTCTTTCGGCCTCTCAAGTAGCGGCTGTACTTGCCCATGAGTTAGGACATTTCAAGCTTGGTCATATTCGTTGGGGTGTGCTACGTACCATTCTCAAAATGGGGATTGTTTTTTGGATGGTGTCTTATCTTGCCCAATCAGAGGCCATGGTTGAAGGGTTTGGTTTTTCTGCCATGGAACCCATGAAACCTTATGTAATACTGCTCTTTTTCTTTTTATGGCAAGGTGTTGTTGAAAGTATTCTCACACCTATAATGTCCTATATTTCACGTAGAGACGAATTTGCTGCCGATGCCTATGCTGTAAGTATGGTGAATGGGAAAGATCTTGTGGATGGTTTGCTTAAACTCAGTAAAAACAGCCATCAATTTCCTTTTTTTCACCCTCTTTATTCCATGGTATATCATAGTCATCCGCCGTTAACAGAGCGCTTCGAAGCTATTCAAAAAGCTATGACAACTACTAATGCATCCTTATCTTAAGGTAGCTTGTATATAGCGTGTTATGACAGCTTTTATCTTTTGTATACAAATACATACAATAAGTAGTATAAAAGATTCTGCATATTATATACTTGTTATTTATTTAGATTTATCAAAATAATATGGTTTAAGCATAAGATAAAACTTGAAAACGGAGTGAGCTCAACAATAGTACGTTTACCATACATGCTAATCTAGGCAGAATGACAATAACAACCTACTTCTTTTGATGGCATTTTCTGTCCATGATACATTTTAAGCATCCGTTGTATTTCCACTACCGAATGCATCCCCCAAAACGAGATTTTTTTGGGCAACCTCAAACAATTGAGGTAATAAAAAAAGGTGGTCAAATATCGTTATACATTCAGCGATATGAGTTTGGTATTGCATAAATGGCCTTGGTTCACTTTAAAACAAGCTTTATCTTAGCTTAAAATAAGTCTCATCTTTTTATCTGATGAGACGAAAAATTCTTTGCTATCTAAGCGATATGTCATAACGCTGCTTTGAACCTCATGGATATGGAGTGATAGACAGGTAAGTCTTTCAGAGAGAGGTTGTACTTACCAGTCAAATTTATAGATATTACCGCTAGGGTCGGTGTCTCCGATAAGATGCAAAACAGATTTCTATGATTGTGATTGCCAGAGCTTCTTGTTATAATGATCGCTGGATAGCAAGATATGACAAAGCCGCTGGCACTAGCAGCACCTTTAACCTTTGATAATAACGAGATTTATATGAGATTTCCTACAAGCACTCCAAGTTTTAAAAGTCTTCGCAAGAATAATTTTTATTATGTTGATAAAACAAGATATTTATACAATCTTACTGAAGAAGAGAACTATTTTTTTCTATCTCGTCCACGTAGATTTGGCAAAAGCCTTCTTGTTAGCACTCTGCATTACTTATTTGAAGGAGAAAAAGAGTTATTTAAGGGCTTATATATCTATGATCATTGGGACGACTGGGGCAAAAAGTATCCTGTAATAAAAATAAGTTTTGGTGGTGATTGCTATACTCCTAAATTAATTGAAGAAACAATTATAACTCAACTGAAAAGAGCAGTAAAAAAAGCCGGTTTAAAAGTATCAGATTATAAAGGACTATCGCCTTCGAATTACTTACGTGATATACTTGGTGATTGGCATTTAAAAACAGATCAGCAGGTAGTGCTTTTAATTGATGAATACGACAAACCTATCTTAGACGTTCTTGATGATAAAAAAGCTGCAGCTGCCAATGAAAAATGCCTTCGAGGCTTTTACAGCGTGATCAAAGATTGTTATGATGATTTAAGATTTGTTTTTTTTACTGGCATCACCATGTTTTCGAAAACAACCATGTTCTCAGGACTCAATAATCTTGTAGATATTAGCCTTCGTCCAGAATACGGTGCTATCTGTGGCTATACGGATAAGGAACTTGATGAAATTTTTGCCAAAGAGATGATAGGACTTGATCGAGACAAAATCAGACGTTGGTATAACGGCTATAATTGGTTGGGAGAGAAGGTTTATAATCCTTTAAGTGTTATGGGTTATTTTAAAACAAAAAAATTCAAGGGTTGGTGGTATCGAAGTAGCGTCCCTAAGTATCTCTACTCATTTATAAAAGACAAGCAGGTTAGCATCAAAGATGTAGTACATGGTGTTATTGATGAAGATCAATTTTCTATCTTCGATCCAGAAGATCTTAAAATAGAAGCTTTGCTGTTTCAATCAGGATATCTAACAATTGACCAAAAAATGGAGGAAAACGATGGAACGGGATTTTGCTTGAAGTATCCTAATTTTGAAGTTCAGAAGTATCTGACTAAAGGGATTTTAGCGCATATTACTGATGGCAAAGTAACAGCGGGTGATAGTAAAAAACTGGTATCGTCGCTTGCAAAAAACAACTTTAAGGGTTTTGCAGTGACTCTTAATGCTTGTTTAACAGGAATTCCTTATCAATGGCATAAGTATGATCTAGCTAGCTATGAGGCTTGGTATGCTAGCTTGCTTTA
>MPNI01000069.1 GCA_002238945.1 Proteobacteria bacterium bin106
GCTCTTATCTTACATGGTCAGCTATGGGGTTTACATGGAGATTTACAAGCAGAAAAGCTTTCATGCCGAGGACGCTGTGACATGGTACTTTCCTATGAGGATCAAATATTTATTTTTGAATTAAAAGTCATCTCTGATGAAAGCAAGCAAAAAGAAACGCTAGATACTGCTATGAATCAAATCCACTCTCAAGGATATGCGGATCCTTATCAGAGTAAGGGCAAGCCTATTCATTTAATTGCTTTGGTCTTTGGTAAAACGAAACGTAATCTTCTTGCAATACGTTATGAAACGCTCTAGTATTTGTGATAATTTTGTATAAAAATAACCTCACTACTTCTTTGTTCCGTTAAGATGAAAAGATGTAGAATTTATTATGATAGGCTCACGACTCAGATGGAAAGCGTCCATTTTATGGTAAGGCTCTCTCGTTTCACCTAGACCGGCGGATTGCTTGTCTAAAAATCACGTTTATTTTTTGTCTGTGTGAATATCCCCAATAATAGTGAAAGTAGCTTGAAATAAAACAATAGATGCTACATCTTTCTGTAAGTTAAGCCAGAGACCTTATAGCATGCAATTAGAGCAGACGTGATTCTTTGGCGATAGAAGATATAGAGCCAAAGTCTTATGAATCTTTTTTAAAGAACTTTTATAGAGTTAGAGTTTTTGATAAATTTCTAAATCTTTATTTGGTAGCTTTGCTAACTTTCTCCTCGGACTCTCCAGATTGATTTGACTTGAGGGATTCTTCTTTGATTATCTCATCTATTGAGGATTCCTTCTTATCCATAATTTGCTCTAATTCCTCTTCACTGTAACCATTCTTACTTGTCATATCGACCTCCATGATAAACGAACACTATCTTAGCCGATTTTCTAGATTGTTCCCAGTACTTTCTTTAGTTAACCTCAATATATGACGATCAGATAAAATTTCATTATCTGCTTATCTTTGGCAAAGAAACATGTTACTATGCTAATGAAGTGTTTTCAGATGAGTTTGACAGCCTTCTAGGCTATTAGTTAGTATGAGAGTAGAGTTTGGCATTAATCAAAAATTAATCAAAAATAAGTTCCGATAACTTATTAGAAGACTAGAAGAAATCTGTGTGGTACAGTTTTCAGACAATATCTTTATTAATGCCCCAATAGATACCTTAGAAATCTCCTGAATTGTTGCCATATGAACAAAGACATAAGTTTGCTACTAGGAATCCCTTCAACCCTTCATACACGTGAGAGAGCTTATGGAATTTCCATTAGGTGATCCAGATTTTAGAAGTATTCGTGAAAATAACTTCTACTACGTCGATAAGACTAAATATTTAAAAACTCTTATCAAGGAAGGAAAGTACTATTTTTTATCGCGCCCGCGTAGATTTGGCAAAAGTCTTCTGGTAAGCACCCTGAAGAATCTATTTAAAGGAGAAAAGGAATTATTCAAAGATCTGCATATCTATGATCACTGGAACTGGAGCAAAAAACATCCAGTGATAAGAATTAGCTTTGATGGTCTCTGTGATACTCCAGAATCTATCAAAGAAGCAATTACGGATCAATTGGAAATTGCCACAGAGGATGCGGGTGTAGATGTTTCCGAATTTGAAGGACGAACACCCTCTAGTTATTTGCGTAAACTCATTTATCGTCTTTATAAAAAAACAAAACAGGAAGTAGTGATTTTAATTGATGAATACGACAAACCTATTTTAGATGTTCTTCATGATAAAAAAACAGCAGAAATTAACTTAGAATATCTTCGAGGTTTTTACAGTGTGATTAAAGGTTCTGCTGAGCATATTCGATTTGTGTTTGTCACTGGCATCACCATGTTTTCAAAAAAAAACATGTTCTCTGGGCTTAACAATCTTGTTAACATGAGTTTAGAAGAAGAATGTAATGCAATCTGTGGTTTTACCGAAAGTGAGCTAACCACCGTATTTAAAAAGGAGTTGAAATCATTCAATTTAGAAAAAATTAGGCATTTTTATAATGGCTATAGCTGGACTGGAGATCCCTCTGATCCTCGGGTGTATAATCCTACGAGTATTCTTAATATGATGAGACTAAACAGATTTAATGTCTGGTGGTTTGAAACTGGAACACCGACGTACCTTTTCAATTATATGGTCAAAAATAGAGTTCTTGTCTATGAGTTAGATAATCAAAAGTCTGGCAGTAGTGTCTTATCTTCTTTTAATATTGCAAAAGTTAATATGAAGGCGCTTCTTTTTCAATCGGGATATTTAACTCTTTCAAACAAAACTGTTGTTAATGATAACACGACCTATCAACTCAATTTTCCTAACTTAGAAGTGCGAAAAAGCCTCTATAAAGAATTAGTCCAACATATTGCTGATTTTGAAATGGACGCTTCTGAGGGAAAATATTTATTAAAGCTTTTAAGTCAAAACAACTTTGATAAATTTGCAGAAACCCTAAAAGCATACCTTGCTCAAATTCCTTATTTTATTCAGCCTCCAGAAAAGATCTCTCTAGAAGAGCGTGAGTATATCTACGCTCTTATCTTACATGGTCAGCTATGGGGTTTACATGGAGATTTACAAGCAGAAAAGCTTTCATGCCGAGGACGCTGTGACATGGTACTTTCCTATGAGGATCAAATATTTATTTTTGAATTAAAAGTCATCTCTGATGAAAGCAAGCAAAAAGAAACGCTAGATACTGCTATGAATCAAATCCACTCTCAAGGATATGCGGATCCTTATCAGAGTAAGGGCAAGCCTATTCATTTAATTGCTTTGGTCTTTGGTAAAACGAAACGTAATCTTCTTGCAATACGTTATGAAACGCTCTAGTATTTGTGATAATTTTGTATAAAAATAACCTCACTACTTCTTTGTTCCGTTAAGATGAAAAGATGTAGAATTTATTATGATAGGCTCACGACTCAGATGGAAAGCGTCCATTTTATGGTAAGGCTCTCTCGTTTCACCTAGACCGGCGGATTGCTTGTCTAAAAATCACGTTTATTTTTTGTCTGTGTGAATATCCCCAATAATAGTGAAAGTAGCTTGAAATAAAACAATAGATGCTACATCTTTCTGTAAGTTAAGCCAGAGACCTTATAGCATGCAATTAGAGCAGACGTGATTCTTTGGCGATAGAAGATATAGAGCCAAAGTCTTATGAATCTTTTTTAAAGAACTTTTATAGAGTTAGAGTTTTTGATAAATTTCTAAATCTTTATTTGGTAGCTTTGCTAACTTTCTCCTCGGACTCTCCAGATTGATTTGACTTGAGGGATTCTTCTTTGATTATCTCATCTATTGAGGATTCCTTCTTATCCATAATTTGCTCTAATTCCTCTTCACTGTAACCATTCTTACTTGTCATATCGACCTCCATGATAAACGAACACTATCTTAGCCGATTTTCTAGATTGTTCCCAGTACTTTCTTTAGTTAACCTCAATATATGACGATCAGATAAAATTTCATTATCTGCTTATCTTTGGCAAAGAAACATGTTACTATGCTAATGAAGTGTTTTCAGATGAGTTTGACAGCCTTCTAGGCTATTAGTTAGTATGAGAGTAGAGTTTGGCATTAATCAAAAATTAATCAAAAATAAGTTCCGATAACTTATTAGAAGACTAGAAGAAATCTGTGTGGTACAGTTTTCAGACAATATCTTTATTAATGCCCCAATAGATACCTTAGAAATCTCCTGAATTGTTGCCATATGAACAAAGACATAAGTTTGCTACTAGGAATCCCTTCAACCCTTCATACACGTGAGAGAGCTTATGGAATTTCCATTAGGTGATCCAGATTTTAGAAGTATTCGTGAAAATAACTTCTACTACGTCGATAAGACTAAATATTTAAAAACTCTTATCAAGGAAGGAAAGTACTATTTTTTATCGCGCCCGCGTAGATTTGGCAAAAGTCTTCTGGTAAGCACCCTGAAGAATCTATTTAAAGGAGAAAAGGAATTATTCAAAGATCTGCATATCTATGATCACTGGAACTGGAGCAAAAAACATCCAGTGATAAGAATTAGCTTTGATGGTCTCTGTGATACTCCAGAATCTATCA
>MPNI01000070.1 GCA_002238945.1 Proteobacteria bacterium bin106
TTGCCCAAGTCATCTGTGCTCCGTAGCTCAGTCCACTGTAGACATTTAGGGGCACTTTAGCGACTCCACCCTGACCACTGGCTAACCTGGCATCAGCACCACCACAAGGGGTGCCTGTGTCTACTCCACCTCTTTGAGGTTTACAGGCTGGGATGATGCACAAGGTGGTAGCGACAGATAACACCATAAGAGTAAGGATATGATGGTGTTTTTTCATAGGCAAAGTATTGTCTTTTTGGCTGATGGATTCATGACAGATGGGCTCATGTATGTCTCAAAAGGAGGTAGAGTTACGAACTGTCTCATATTGAACAGCTCGTAAGTAAGTATTAAGATAGAGCAACACCTTAACATCGGATTTGGAGGTTAGGAACTTAATGAAAAAATGATTATACAGTCTGTGATATCACTCACAGACTGAGCTTTTCCTCACCATGTGGCTTCGCAAGGCAATGAGATTCTGGCTTTTATGAAGGTATCTCGAAGAAAGTAGAGACGTGGACTTAATCCACAAGCAGAGTGGATTGAACCATGGCATCATGCCATTCTTTTCTAACTTTAATAAAGTTTCTTCCTGACTCACCCACAGTGGATTTCACAAATCCTATATTGGGGCTACGACGCTGTCCTGTAATATCAGCTTCATCAAAATCGATATTGGTATCCATTAAAGCACCTCCTTTGACTCGTACACTCTTTTCAGAAGTCATGACGCGTGTACCTTTCTTTTTTTTGTTTTTACGCGAACGTCTTGAGTCACGAGGAGCATTTTCTGTATTATCTGCGTTATTTTCCAGTGCCTTGCGTCTTCGTGAGCGCGATGATTGTGCAAGAAGTACTGGACTATCATAAGACGATGATTCATTAAGTGAATACGGGTTATTGACCTTTGTAGAAGGCACTGTAGCATGTGTTGTTGCAAAAACCATACTTGCAGCAACCATGTCTTGGTCATCATTGAGTGTTCCGTAAGTGCTGCCTACAGCTGCTTGCGCTTCAGACATTCCCATCCATAGTACCAAAACAGCTATCACTGCCCAGGAGACTTGCTTTGAAGTGGACCTGTCACAAGAAATCCCATCTAATCGTGATATATATTTCATGGCAAAGTTCCTTATAATCATATAATACTTTGAGATAATACTCCGAGTGTCATATTTCAAAGTTTATTCTGTTCTACCTGTTCCACTGACTCTACAATATTCATCAGCTGAATCATCACCACCCTCTGGTAGCAACTCTCATCGGTTTATGTAACTCTCTTGTTACTAAATCTACTAATACTCGAATCATTCTTACGTCACTCTCAAACGCTTCACATCGTACCATCCTCATCTTATCGGATAGATGAAGGCAAATACTTAGGAAATCAGACTTTTCTTCCTAGCTACTCAGTAAGAATTTGGCCATAGAATGTATATAGGGACGCGTTGTAAACCTCAAGAAAACACTGATCGAATCTCTACTAGAAGAACATAAACATCAGTGTTTTCTAAGGTTTATACACTGATATACTTTTATACATAAGACACAGCACATGCATACACAAGCTCATATATTGTCACCATGTCATTATGTGTCTAGTGGCTCTTGCTTTAACTCATACTCTTACAACAACACTATGTGGAAGATGAGGTTTCATGCAAAAAGAAGCCTTACTATCATTATCGGTTTATTATGGTTTTTAGACTTTGGCTATCTAAGTGCTAATGACTCAAAGAGCACATTTTCTCATAGCACTCTCCCTCAACCAAACTATTCATCCATACAGCAATCACTACTGCATGCAGCTCAGGAAGAGCCCACGTTAAAAGCCACTGAGAAGATTTGGTTACGTCTTCGAGAACCTGTCAAAAACATGACCATAGATCCCTTGCATCGCAAACGCATAGCGTTTGTAGAAATCCGTACAGGTATTCTCAAAACATTGCACCTTCCAAGCAAGGCCGTTGTAACTATTGAAAAAGGGGGTATCGATAGAGGGTTTGTTTGGTCACCTGATGGTATCAGGTTGATCTATCGCAAACAATATCGCAAAAATAATGCCATTATTTCTAAGCTTATGGTTTATGACCATTATATCAACAAACACCTCACAATCCATACCCTGCCAAGCTTCAGTGGCTATCCCACTCTTGATCCCCGAGATCATCAGCTCATTCTTTTGCATAACAAAGGAGTTGTCCAAAAACGATTGAAATTACCTCGCTCTAGACTTGCTCGATGGCAAATGCTTCGAGGTGAAAGACATGGTCGTTTTGCTGCAACACCTAAAGGGATTATGCATATCTCACCATCTCAACGTGGTATGAAACGTTTATTAGACGATAACTCAGGCTTACAATCTTATGCCATCTCAAGAGATGGCCAGTATGTGGTATGGGCCACAAAACGTCATGGTATTTATCTAGCCAAAGATAGCTGGAATAAAAACAACCCTACTCCAAAACTGATCGCCTTCGGTTTAGATCCCACTTGGAGTTATAATGGCAAACACATTCTCTTTTCAGGAGCTCGTGTGGTGGGAGATCAAGTGGCTGGCTATGATATACGTATGATCAATATCCACGGAAAAGGCTCATGGATTACACATAGCTTTAATTCTCAAGAACGTTGGCCACTGTCTTTGGCAAAACATCATATTCTATTTACCAAAGAAAAAACCACGGATATATTCAGTATACGCACTAAACCCCTACCCGAGGTTGAACAACCAGACATTGAAGAGTCGGATACAGATCAGGTTGTGGCTACAAGATCCACAAAAGATAGCAAAGAAACCCCCACTCCAACACCCAATAACACCACTGATCATCTATCAACTAAACAAGCGGAACAGGTTATTGAAAAAACTATTAAAGAAAGCTATGAATCTTACCCACCAGTAAACTCTGTGGTACTCCAAGATGTGTTAGATGAAGTGAGTGATGAGGATCATAACAGCTTGATAGAATCAGAGCCTGTTGATAAATCAGCTGAAACAGAAACATCACCATAACATCACGAGCTTCCTACTTTCCACATCACATGATTCTCATAAATCATTTTAAGATGTAGCTGTAAACAAGTCGTGATGCTGGTGTGCGTTTAAGTACAAGACTGTCAGTATGGACTAAAAGTGTATGGAAGATACTTTATACGGTAGTGTTAGATTAAGTTTGATTTATACAACCAGAGAACTTTTGAGATCAGTTTCTTCAATCTTATGCTAGATTTATAGAATTTCTGGCTCATATCTTTAGAAAATAAGAGCACTTAGAGTCAGTTTCTGTAGCTTGTTCCGTTTTTTCTGGTAAGCAGTAATGGGTTATAACAGGGAATTGTGAATGATAAGCGGCAGCTTGATTGGTTTGAGCCATGAGCACAAGATGTCTACCAAGCTTTCTAACCACATCTCCAATAGCTTCTTTAGATGAGTGCACCTTCTCTTTATCGATAATCCGGCTATAACTTTCTGCACTAGATGCAATCAGCTCGCTATGTTTGAGCACCTCAAAGAGTTCACGCTCTTTTTTATAATTGTCAGTAAGTTTATTATGGCGAATATTGTGTTCACCAACTGATCTCATCACAGTTGTTGTGACAGCATGAGTCAACCAAGCTGTTAAAGAACCCAACAAGAGGACAGCACCTATTTTATAAACTCCAAGAGCCCTTAAGGTCATACGAGATGCACTGATTTCAAATCTTTGAGTAATATTATGAAGATTAGTAAAACTAAAAGAAGCTGTTTTTGGTATTTTTAAGAAAGCATATCTCATACCAACCACAGAAGAAGTACCAACACTGAATATATTACCTATATTATTAAAACGACGTTCATTCTCTGAATAATCATCTAGACTTTCTGTTAGCACATCCATACCACGTAAATAACTGAAGTTTACAGGTTCTCCATGGCTGTAAAAAGCATTTTTACATGTTTTAGTGGTAACACCATCTTTTACAGTACAAACCATAAAAGTGTGCAATTGTAGATCTTGTTGG
>MPNI01000071.1 GCA_002238945.1 Proteobacteria bacterium bin106
CTCAAACCTTTACTTTTTGATGATGAGGATCTTTCACCAGAGTATTCAGTTACCAGCAAGGAAAAATCTGATTCAGCTAAGCGTAAAGCGAGCATTCGTTGTAACCGGGAAGGTTTTCGTGTTCAGACATTTTCTTCTTTGATAAAAGATTTAGCAACAATATCTATGTGCTGGATGAAATTCGAAGATCACAAATCTTTAATCACAGCGACTGCCCTTCCTACACCTGTGCAAAAAGAAGTATTTAAACAATTAAAAGTTAAACTTAACCGGAAATCCTAGCCAGTAAATTTTTTAGCTCAATAATCAAAAATCATTGTGATATCAATGGGTTATGTATTATATTGCTATAAGTTTTGCGAAACTTCAGTTACTTGTTCACTAGACAATTGTCTAATGAACAAGCGAATTTGAGAAGAATAGAAAAATTTCAGAAAACTGAATTACAGCTATAAATGAACGATTTATAGCTGTACGATAGAGCATGGAATGATGATATCAACAGGTCCATTAGTAATGCAAAAAATATTTCTTACTATTGCCATTGATCAATGACTATAGGCTATACTTTGATGATATTTTATGTATGAAATATTCATAAAAATCAGAATGGAAAGATCTCAAGAGGTAGACTTGATTGATCAACCTGATAGTTGAATCATCGCTATGATGGTGAGGTGGTGGCGTAATTTGAAAACAGATATACACAAAGTGCAAACTGACATCAATCTAACACAAGACTTTATTTTTCAAGTATTATAATATCTTGAAATCACCCTTACTTAACAACCACCATCTTCTGAGTCACCGGTACCACATGGATCAGCAGCAACTCCATCATTCTTCAATTCTTTGTCGTGATTAATACACCACTTATCTTTGGCCGCTTTTGCACAACTGCCAAGCGTGCTTTTACTTACTGCTGTGCCTTTGAAAAGTACATTGGCAGCAGAAGTCATACCAGAAGGAGCAGATGGCGTTGCTCCATATATGTATTTATAAGAGTTGTTGTCAGGAAATTGTATATCATTAGGATTAAATTTGGGAGGCGTGCTGCTATCGAGCGTAACCGTTCCATATTCATCTTTTTCTGTATAATATAACTGCTGTAATGTATACATTGATGATAAAGTCGATTGTGCCTCTGCACGTGTCGCATTTACTTTGTATTTCTGGTACTTAGGCACAGCCACAGATGACATCACACCAACTATTCCTACAGCAACCATAAGCTCTACGAGTGAGAAACCCTTGATATTGTTCATCTTATCCTCTCCTTTAACCCAGATCTAGCATGAGATCTGGGTCTTACTTGTTCACTAGACAATTATCCAATGAACAGCCAAATTTGAAGATAATAGAAAAATTTTAGAAAAGTGAATTATGGTTACAAATGAACGATTTTTAGCCATATGATGGGGCATAAAACGATGATATCAACAGGTTCATTAGTAATGCAAAAAATATTTCTTACTGTGACTATTGATCAATGATTATAAGCTCTACTTTGATGATATTTTATGTATGAAATATTCATAAAAATCAGAATGGAAAGATCTCAAGAGGTAGACTTGATTGATCAACCTGATAGTTGAATCATCGCTATGATGGTGAGATGTTGGCATAACTTGAAAACAGACACCAAGCTAACACAAGGCTTTATTTTTCAAGTATTATAATATCTTGAAAGCATCACATTTACTTAACAACCACCATCTTCTACATCTCCTGCAACACATGGTGCAGCAGGAGGTGGGTTAGCAGTAATAGCACTCGCAGACTTGTCATTAATTAATATTTTATCATAATTAATACACCACTTATCCTTCTTGCCAACTGCAGCACAACTTCCGAGTACTTGTTTACTTTCTGCTACACTTTTGAAAAATACAGATCCATCTCCTGCAATTGCTGATGGTGGGGAAGTGAAATCCGCTGCGGATATTGCTGAAGAAGTTCCAGTAAGAGCCATGTACGTATATTTTTGAGCATTATTTATTGGAAAATTCACTTCATTGATAACACCACTACCTGGTGCTTTCCCATCAACATTCCCGTATCTATCATTTTCGGTATAATATAACTGCTGTAACGTATACATTGATGATAAGCTCGATTGAGCCTCAGCACGTGTCGCATTTACTTTGTATTTCTGGTACTTAGGTACAGCCACAGATGACATCACACCAACTATTCCAACAGCAACCATTAGCTCTACGAGCGAGAAGCCCTTGATATTGTTCATCTTATCCTCTCCTTTAACCCAGATCTAGCATGAGATCTGGGTCTTCCTTGTTCACTAGACAATTGTCTAGTGAACAAAGAAATTTGAGGAGAATAAAAAAGTTTTAGAGAATTGAATTATGGCTATAAATGAACCTATTTTAACTTTTTTCTAAGGTAGAAAATAATATAAAACAGGTCCCTAAATAATACAAAAAATATTTATTGTCTTTACTATTGATTAATGATTATAGACTCAATCTTGAGGATAATTATTTGTAATAATATCTCTAAAAAATTAGAATGAAAAGATATCAAGGAGTTGCCTTGACTGATCAATCTGATAGTTAAATCATCGCTATGATGTTGAGATGGGGTGTAACCTGCAAACTGATATCCTTTTTACAATTTAGAGTAGATCTATCTCTTCTACTTACCATCCACCAGGGCGAGATGCAGCACTCCTTTTTCCACATCGGCTGCCATCTTTTGCTCTATCTGAAGGGTAGCGGCATCTGCCTGTGTAGCTTCTGGTTGTCAATCTTTTGGTTGGTATGTAACGAACTTTACAGGTTCGTGTTTGATCATCCCATTGTTAATTAGCTTTGCAGCTTTGTGGTTGACTGTCCCATTGTTCGCTAGCTTTGCAGGTTCGTGTTTGACTATCCCATTGTTCATTAGCTTTGCAATCTTTTGCAATAACTTTGTCAATTTCTTTTATCAAGTAACTGACACCACAGCTTTTTAGAAGAATGCTTATAAAAAATATAATAAGAGTTTTTGATATAGGGTTATAAATGCAATGATATGGATAGATGTTGATCATATTGTTTCCCTCTTATACCAAAGTGGGTGATTTATTTTTCATGTTGGAAGTGTTCAACGTGCTGGAGCAACATGCTTGAGTTTTTCAGACTTTGGTATCGCTCAGTTTGTCGATTTATTCTAGTGTGAATTTAGTGCAGAGAGATTTATGTAAATATATCCACACTAAAAAAACCTATGTTCTTTGTCTTAAAAGCAAAAATCCTGATGTGTGATATCCCATTCTGAGTGATGGCGTAACTTACAAACAGACAGATGTGTTTGATTGAGATGAAATTGCGCGTGAGATAGACCAAGCTCATTCATTTTGTTCATTGAGGTTTCCTAAGAATTTGGATAAGAAATATAATATTAAACTTTTAAGATTTAGTCCGATATCTTAGTACCTTCTAATTAAGCTATCAAATACTAAAGTTATTGTTATTTAAGGCGTTTTTGAATGATTAATGTTATTTTTTCTTTGTTTTGTGAGTTTACTTTTTGTTCAAGAAAGTTTGTTAATGACTGTAAGTATATGATATTATTAATATAGTATGTACAGTTAAATAAAAGACATACGGTATCGATCACTACATATGATGTTAAATTAATATTTTTTGTATGGTTTTTTTAATTTTTTACAACGTTCAGTTTTAAGGTGATTTTGCGC
>MPNI01000072.1 GCA_002238945.1 Proteobacteria bacterium bin106
CTGGATGAAGAATCTGAGGTAGATCTGCTATCTTTGGTTTCAGGCAATGTTTTTGAAGGTATGTATTATGATCCTAGAGCTGGAGATTATTATTTATTAAATAGCTCTACCAATACAGTGATGGTTGTTGATTTTGAGGGCTTGAAACAAAATTTGAACTTTGTTTTTGATGTGGAGCCAGGAGAGACAGCGTTTGGCCTAACCGGGGATACTGCTAATGACAGAATGTATATGGTTGTTAATCGTTATATTGAAGCAACAAATACATTTACTGGATATCTGAGGGTATACAATCTTGAAAGTGGTTTGCGTGGTTACCGGATAAGAAATCGTGAATTTAAACTTAATGACGCAGCTCAATACACAGGGCTCAGTCGGATAGGCGATACATTCTATATTCTCAATGCTTTGACAAGCACAGTGGAAGTGTGGGGTGTAAATGGTAGCAGACGTATAAATGAAGACATTCAGCTGGAGGTTTTAGACACAGGTCAAACCTACGAAGGTGTTCAGGCTTACCCACAAAGTGGGGATGATATCTGTGTGGTTTTGGTAGCTGATCCTTCAGGTACCAGAGAGAAAATTGCTTACTACCCGCTAGATAGCAGACGCAGTTCAAGAACACCCAGCTATACGTATACGGTAACAGGTCAGCTTGAAACTGGAAGTTCTGCTGATTTGGCTGCTGAACAACGGGTTTACAACGGCATTGCTCTGTATCCCGTAAGTGTTTCTGGGGAGCGGTTTACCGTCATTGCTTTGCTTGCATTGGGTGTAGACCAAATCAATATCGATGCGTGGTTTACGGGAACGACCCTCGGTACCATAAGCCGAGGAGGTGCTTCGCTGATTGGTGGGGGTTCCCTTTTTGATTACACATATAGATTAGCTGATACCCGTGATTTCTCAGGCATTACTGCTGGGGTGGGTTTATTGTCGGGTGATAAAAAGCAAGTATCCACCAGGGTGAATTTCTTCTTGCTTGATCGCTATGATAATACGGTGAGGTTTTATTTAGCTCAGACAGGAACAGCGTCTACCATTATCCGTTTAGGTAGCGGTGACTGGACAGGGATCACCACAGATGATGCGGTTAATGTTTTGCGGCAGAGAATCTCTAAAGATGGTTATATTTATGTTTTAAAAAATAGTGAGGCTTCTTTTTCTCGTGATGGGCTTGTTTTAGAAACGTTTCAAAAAAGTGTTCATGTCTATTCCCTTGATGGACGGTTTATTCCCAGTAGGTCTTTTGGTATAGAAGATGGTGATTGGTCAGGTATCACTGTGGAGTCCTTGGGTACCAACCTCTATATACTGGATAACAGAGCAAATAGGGTTGTTTCTTATGATACCAATGGTAACCGTTCTCCTTTAAGGGACTTTAAGCTACCCAGTGCAGCATGGAGAGGTATTACAACAGATGGTTTATATCTATATGTATTAGATAACGGCCGGGAATATATTCGGGTATACAGTTTAACCGGTAAACGTAGAGCTATTTATGATAGACAATTACCCAACAAAGACTGGAGAGGTATAACTACCGATAATGAGTTCTTATATATTGTCAATAATACAGACAAATCGGTAGAACAGCAGGTTGTAGCCGAGAGCTTTTCTCTGTTTAGAGGGACTGATGGTAAGACATCTCCTGACCAGGCACGAGAGACCGGGCAAGGAATCCTGACAAATTATGTTAATAATACGCTCAATCCTAATTACATTACTTTTAACAAAGAAGAACTACCGCGTTCATTTATCCAAATGGAAAGAAATGGAAGACTGACTTTTAACAGGGGTATATTTATTCTTCCTTCTGAAGATGATAATCCTACTGTTCCTGGTGAGACTTTTTCTCCACTTGCTTTAAGAAGCGAAAATTTCAGGCTAGCTTTAGCTCCCGCAGAAGCTCTTTCTTCAGACATATCTTCTATTGATCATTGGGGATTCAGATTAGTTATACTGGATGGTTTTGATTATGATGTGCGTTTAGCAGGAACATATATTGCCTTCCATGCCACACGGTTTCTCAGTGGGGCTGGTCCTCTTTGGTTTGGTTTACTCGACAGTAAGGACACTGTTATAAAGGGTTACGTTACTGCTGGAAACCCGCCTGATAGAATAGCCTTAACGGGCACAGGTAATGTGGATATAGCAGCGACGAATTCTTTGTTCTATGTTTTAGACAATACATTGAACAAAATTACAGCTTACAACCATATAGGTACGCGCAGGGCGAGTGAAGACATCACATTAGAGACCGGAAATTGGACACGATTTACCGAGCATAACGGTGAGTTTTTCATTCATAATGTAGCTCAGTCACGTATAGAATTATGGACAAGCAGTGGCCATGACCTATCTCGGGCTATCTTCTTAAAAGACCTGCCTGGCATAGAAGGCATTGATAAGAATGACATCGAATCACTGGAGTTTTACGGTCTTGAGTTTAATAACCTGTATTGTGTATATGACATATCCTCTGCTATTGATGCTTTAGATGAGGGCATTAAGGCAAATAGTGGTAGATACGTGGTAGCTATTTACGACACAAATAGGATAGGGGATAACCCCACGGTACTGAGTTTTGGTAATACCAGGCTTGTGGGTATCCAGCTCCAATATGATGTAACTGTAGAGACGCACTATGCCATAGGCATGACAACCAATGGTGAGATTAAGACCTATGAAATGGTTGTGTCAGGGGGTGATTTCTCTCGGGCGTTTTATCAGCCTCCTCAAACCTTCATCACTAAATCGGGCAACCTATATGACGGTATAGGAGAAGAGCCTTTTACAGCTAATATCGGTACCAGCTTTACGAGGTGGTCGGTACTTGGGGTTTCTCGCAGCACCCCCAATCCTATCGATACTTTTGAAAGAGAATTTGTATTTAATTATTCAGATGGAAATGATGATGGTCATGCCACGCGTTCTCCTCATCCCTTAGATCCTTTGTATATATCTCAGACCACAGGAGGTAAATTAGCTTTCTTGTGGTTCAATTATCACAACATGAATAAATTCTATCGGGTACGTCGTAATCCTCGGGATTACTTCTTAGATTTCTGGGCGACGTATTTAATACATGGTCGTCCTGCTAGAAATACTTTTCCTACGGTAGGGATTCGTTCAAAGGATATGTATTCCACAGAATCTACTTTTAAGGATTTTCAGCTTATTAATCCTAATCGCAGTCATGCTTTATACGACTACACGTTAGATGGCTCGGTAGCACCAAATCCTTTATATGAGGGCTCAGCTTCTATTTTGTTAAGGCTGATGCCTGCCTTACGGGATCGTCACCGTACTGGTACTGATGAGCAGTTCTGTGACATTGTCTACAAGAACTCTCCTCATAAGGGTGGAGCGTATTATGTCAGTGCTCGTTATCAGCAACCTGACGTGATGTATTACGATACATCTATTATTGAGAATGAATCAGCTTATGAGGGTTATCTTCGTAGTGAATATTACAACGGGTTTTACCATCATGATATGTATGGGGCACATGCGGAGCATTTGCGCCCATCTACATTTATTTATGCGTGTGTGAAGAACGCTGGGCT
>MPNI01000073.1 GCA_002238945.1 Proteobacteria bacterium bin106
GGAAATATGTATATAGCTATATAAAGCATGGATATGATAATTACTTTGGCGGTGATTTAGCATACTTAAGATATGGAAATAAACTCTATATCAATCGCGATTATATGAACTACAATTATTTAACATACTTAAAAAAATTGGAAATATGTATATAGCTATATAAAGCATGGATATGATAATTACTTTGGCGGTGATTTAGCATACTTAAGATATGGAAATAAACTCTATATCAATCGCGATTATATGAACTACAATTATTTAACATATTTAAAAAATATCCCTATAGATATGTGTCAATCAATGGATGAAGTTTTAAAACGAGATCCAGATGGCTTGAAGGATGCATACAAGACTGCTTCAGAATCACCTCTTGACAATCAACAATTTGAAGGAAAGTGCGTTGTGGTCAAAGCCATTACAAACAAATTCAGCACCCTTCATAATCTAAAAAAAGCAAACGACGACAAAAGATGCAATGTTAAAAGAGTAGGTGTTGAATATCTAAAGCTACAAGAATTTTTTGGTGGGTTTAAAGCAAGCTTTTGTCGTATACAAGGTAATGACTCGAATGATCAGAGCAGCCGAAGAAGACAAATAAGGAGAGACTTTATCCATAAGATCAAGGAATCAAGAGATAAGTTTTCAGAATATAATACTGGATTAATACCTCTACCTGATGAGCAAAGTAAGAAAGTTAGAAAAAATGATTATAGTAACTTTGAAGGCCCTATTAAATCTATTAAATTAACTAATGTCAATGGATCAAATAAATCCACTTACTTTGCTAGTATTGATGGGAACAATAAATGTGTGATTAAGTCACTTAATAGATACATCCACAAAACTAAGCAACCAAGCCAACCAGACCAATCAGACCAAAAGTTTTTTTCACGACTAATGATCAACGAAATGCACTTCAAAGCAGACAGATGTGTAATTAATGGAAGGAAATATCTGGCTAAACTCAAGGAACTAGAGGCTGATGATGATCCAGGAAATAACAAAAAGAGTGGTGACAACATTGATATCAAATACGTCAAACCCGATTGAGGTCACTCTAGCTGTAGATAACCTCAAACAATATAAGGCTTATCCAACAGAATATAACGATTCAACAGGCTTTTTTATTTTTACGATCAAACGTTTTCTTCGCTGCTAAAAAGATCACCAAAAAATTCTATGTGCTGGATGTTATTTGCATATTATGAATTTTTTGATCACTGAGGCTAACTGTTCTACTCTTCTATCATTGGAAACCAGAACGCATATACGCTCACATATTTATATGTTTTTTAGCTTACACCTTGCTTAAACATACTGAGGCTCAAGAACGCTGGTATTTCTTATAGCCCTGGAACAATCTTTAATGCCTTAAAGGACGTCGAAACACACCTTGTTCGAAATGGGAGAAAAAAGTCTTCTACTTCTTATGGCATACCAAGGGAGCTACCCAAAAAGGTGGAAAAAATCTATTAAGCTTTGAGCATAAAATACTCAAAGAGACCTTATAAAATATAACTGTTTTTTCTCAATAATAATCCATTGTAGTGTGTGCTTTTAAGAACAGTGAGCAAAAAAAGCCTATTATTTTAATAGGTTACGTTCTTTGCTAAATTTGAAATATCATCAATATCGAGGCGTTTTTTAAAATCATTAAAAGCACCATCCCAGTCCATTTCTCGTGTCAAGTTCTTTACTTTACTTAAAGCTTTTACCTGCTCAAGATCATCTATAACTCCATAACTAGCCCCGCCTCTTTTGGTTATCATATTATAATGACTTACGTTGGTGCAATTGTCTTTATTACGACCAACTATCGTATTTTCTTGAGTAAAGGCATATAGCGTTGCATCCAACTGATCCCAGCCTTGATCATTGCTATAAGCTTGCAACTCTTCAAAAAAGAATTCACCCTTGGTCATTGATGGACTAGTCTTGGGAACATCTATTTTGGGTCCGACCATAGCGTAGATATTGGTTTCACCAGGCTTAAAACCTGCGATTTCAAAAATGTTTTGAGAAAAATCG
The DNA here is from genome assembly GCA_002238945.1 of Proteobacteria bacterium bin106. Classification (GTDB taxonomy): domain Bacteria; phylum Bdellovibrionota_B; class Oligoflexia; order Oligoflexales; family Bin106; genus Bin106. The sequence continues at coordinate 2,029 of MPNI01000073.1, forward strand.
TTCGCTCTATCCTTTATAAACCATTGCCCTTTGTGGTTATATGGATACCCACCAAAGACAGGAAAGCAAAAATCAGAAGTTGCCTTATTAAAAGCATACCTTCCTTGTATCACCGTAATTCCAGCAGCTTCAAGTTTAGCTTGTATATCCTGTTGCATATATGGGCCAGAATACTCACGATCCTTTAACCGACTAGATCTAACGACCATGGTCATATTGAGGTTAAGTTCACTGGGTGCTTCTGAGACTAAATCCAAGACCCCCTTGTAAAAAGCAGAGTAGGAATTTTGTGGATAGACAGTGGCTGGTGGTAAAGATGATTTCTGACATGGTACCAATGGCCAGTTTGGGCATCTTGCAAAAAAACCACCTGTTTTTCCGCTATAACCTTCAGGAAAGTAATGTTCAACAATCCATACCACATTCACATTTTGAGATGCTTGATTAGCAAAAGAAGCATCTGAATTACCAAGACTACTATTTACCTGGCTTCCCCCATAGGGCCTTGCACCTTTGTGACAGGAGTAAAGAGAACCTAGAAACACAGAAAATATAACCACTTGAATAAAAGACCACAGATACCTGTTAAAAGCCATTTGAACTCCCTTTAAGTCTTGCCATCAAAACCTAGACAATAACTAGGCACTTGTGTCAAACGGCATAACGGCTTTAATACTTAACAAAAACCTATAAGGCTAGTAAGTATCTGGCCTTATAGGTTTTTGTATCTTGAGGTTAACTAGAGAAAGTACTGGGAATGGTCTAGAAAATCGGCTAAGATAGTATTCGTTTATCGTGGAGGTCGATATGACAAGTAAGAATGATTACAGTGAAGATAGACTCTGCATACACATAAGAGCTGAAAGGTAAGGGCATCACAAAGAAATAGAATTTTCTCTTGTTCTTGAAATCCTTATCATAGATGATGTTGCTCTTTGGGCTCGTGAACCAACACATCAAAGTCTTTGATTCGATAACTCTCCTGGTTTACAGCCAACTCCTGGTCTTGTTGTTAAGTGCCTTGCAATGATCCGCATGAAATATCCTTTCTCATTTATAAAATGTCTGCTACGTATGATGACTCGTTCTTTCTCATCCTATAACTTGCCCTTATCTTAATCTTAAGCTGTTGAAAAGAACACATATAGAGGATAAAGAGGCGCTGTAATCACGTACTCAAGAACTACGTTTTTTCGGCAGAAACTCTTACATTACAGGCGGGGGCGTAGGATGTAGTCGGACAGACAGTGACATTCTTTGTGACATTGATGTTTATATAAAGACTTGAGCTTATAGGCCCTCAGATGTTTATTGAATATATATAGAAATTTTCTCTACTGTAAGTATACTATAGCCGAATAAGGTTACACTACTAGCTTTGTACCATTCTTGTTGCTCCTCCTATACTGAGGATCTAAATAACTAGTATGGTTGAGCTCATTCAGGTATAATGGCAGGTATAATGGCAGGTACAATGACAAGTGTAGTGGTGGGTGATTGCCCAAAAGTTTCATGTTTAAAATGTCAAGAATACGTATT
>MPNI01000074.1 GCA_002238945.1 Proteobacteria bacterium bin106
TAGATCCATCTTCAGCACCTGGTGGAGGAGGGGCTGATGTGAAGTTACAAATACAAATTGGAGATCAGAAATTACGTGATATTTTAGTTAATCTGCAGGAATCAGGATATACGCAAGTCGCAGGGGTCTTCTAAAATATGTCTTCTTTCTCCATTTACACCAGGATCACAATCGAGATTTATGCACGGTTTCGTTGGTTTACCACCGATTTCACTGCTGAGTACACAGAATTACCACCTTTTTTACACAAGGGAGTTGTGGTTAAAAAAGGGGCTGCTCCCATACCCTGGACGGTACCAGAGAATGTGGGCTTAGAAGGATTGCGTTCTGTTGCTGCTATTAACACAGCTACACCAGATTCCACAATATACACAGCTCATCAGATTACGGTGAGCAATAATACGGCTGATGAAGGCAGCTCTCCGTGTTTAGAGACAGCACCGATTATTACCGAGGCTATGCCAACGTTAGTGGCAGGGGTCACAGACACACAGAGCATTTCGTTCACATTATTAGACCCGCAATTAAGACAGTATTTTTCATCGGATTTTACCACCACAAATAGCATTGTTCGCATCTACCGTGTGGGCAAGGGGAAAACGAGCTCTGTTGTTAGTGCTGTGTGGGTTGGCTATATCACCTCAATAACGCAAGGAAGAGTAGACACAACCATCTCTGCTCGTAACGAGATGAAAAAGCTGGAGCAAAAAGCTACGTTTGGATTCTTAGATGAGATACCTAAATGGCGGGTGAATGACTACAAGGTTCCCATCATCTCAGCGGTGATGATTCCTTACACCGTCCAGGTGGAACAACACACCCCTCAGCTAGTGAGCTACTACGAAGACTGGCGACGTGACTACTACCTTCTAGCCACAGGTAGGAACTTAGCGGAAGCTTCCTCTGATGGTATAAACCGACTGCAAGAAGAAGACATAACCTTCGAGCCATTCTTTGGTGACAGTAACTATATGATGTCACCGGACAGGGCATCTGGCAGCGATATTATCAGTAACCTACAGGCTGTGGGCAAGATTGACTCGGTAACGGCATTCACCTATGCCCAGGACATTTTCTTCATAGCCACTCGTTATGGGTTTATCTACGCCTTTAACCTGTTAGGGGAGCCCCATGATGTAGCTTTGCACAACCTAGGACATAACCCCTATTGGGCAACGCATCGCTTTGTGGGGTTCTACAATGGCTGGCGCAGGCGCAGTGGCCATGGGCCATACATAAGAGGCATGACAACCGATGGTAACGACCTGTTCTTCTTGTTAAGTGGTAACGAGAAGGGTCCGCTACATAAGCTTCCCATCACTTTCTTTACAGAGTCAAAGAGTTCCTCAAAAGATGTATCTGCACTGACGGTCAGCAATTATAGAGAAAAGCTAAAGGAAGTAGGGACGCTTAACTACGGGAGGTTTAAGCCTGAGGAGGCAGCTCGTAACGTAAGTGATTACACTGTTACCGTTCAGGGCCAAAGTGGCCGAACAGACGCCTATCAAAGCTTTGCTGTGCACTATCCAGGTCGAGATAGGATGGTGTTTTTTGAACTAGCTAGTAGTGGTGGTTATTTGGTAGGTTTTGAATGGGAAGAGGATGGTGACGATGATGATCGCCTGTTTGTGAATCCTCAAGGTGGAAATGTTTCTGCGTCTAATGCCTTTTTTGACAAAACTAATTTAAATTTTGAGCTTCCTAGTGCGGGGTCAGCTACTCGGGCATTTTACGAAAGCCGATACTTTTCCACCTTAGGCTCCACTATATTTTCTCATGAATATTACAACACTTTTCACTGGGCAGGGATTATATCTATATCGAACAGCTTCGGAGCATCTAATTATTTACTTTCGATGCCTTATTGGCACCCACCAAAATCAGGTGGCACGCGAATAGGCAGCAGTAGCATGGAGTCTCATCGGCTTTTTGATAATACGTATACATTAAGTGAATACAATAACTCACGTATAGATCTTGAAGTCGTAAATATATGCACAGTTCGCATAAACCCTAAACGTTCTGACTACAGAGGGCTAAGTACGATACGTGATGATCAAAGGCTTTATATAGGACATAGTGCTGAACCCCAGTACCTCAGAAACAACCCGAATATAAATATGGAAGTCATCGATCGTTTTAAAGTTGCTGATCGCTCAGGATTAAGGCGAGACGGTTCTGCTGTTTACCTTTTTAAGGGATCTACCACAAGCTCTGCGCGTGCTCTTTATTTGGACAAAGAAGATTATGCACAAGCGCGGATAGACCGATACAATACGAGATACGCCGTGGACAATCCAGTCTGTTTTGAGGGTGATTTTGTTTGGTCTATTAGAGAGGACCGCTTCGAAAGAGGACGCTTTTATTTAGTATGTCATAGGTATTATTCTTACTCCCGCTTGTTTGCTAATAACAGCAGCTCTAGGAAGAGAGGTATATCTACTGGTTTTACAGACTACCCTATGTTTCGTATTGAGTTGCCTCGATCGGGCACGATGAACTTTAGGGGGCTAATAAATGTGCCGAATACAAATTTTAATAGATATACGGACATAGATATTCGCGATGACTATATTTATGTCATAGGGCAGTTTCGAGACGATCAGCGCTCAGGCGGTTCTCTTTTTCCAACAACCGAGACTTTCCAAAGTTTTGTCATTAGATATCGCCTGCCTTATTCTATTTATATGGAAGACGGAGATGATGAACGCGCTGCTTTCAGTGATATTACAGCCATAGGAAACAACACTTTAATAGGTCTCAGTGACAACGGATATTTCTGTTTTTATGATTTATTGGAATTTAAATCCAAAGCAACATTAACAAAAACCAGGATTGATACACGTATAGACGATTTTTATGATTTAGGAGAGTTTGTAAGTATAGCTTATCGGAAAGGTCATATTTATGTTCTCGAAAAAGGCTTGGGATCTGATTCTTATTGGAACATTGTGGTTTACACCACAAATGGCAAAAGAAGAAAACATTTAGATTTTTCTTTATTTAGTGATCCTGAAGATCCTTTTTTTAAAGGCTATCAAAATAATGATTATAAAGATGTTGCTGGCATAGATATTGTAGGTGACAAACTTTATGTGGCTCGTTCTGATGGCAACGACAACATCCCTACAGGTCCTCAAAAATATCAGCCTTACGTTGGTGTTTGGGAGCTTCCTGAGCTGGATGAAGAATCTGAGGTAGATCTGCTATCTTTGGTTTCAGGCAATGTTTTTGAAGGTATGTATTATGATCCTAGAGCTGGAGATTATTATTTATTAAATAGCTCTACCAATACAGTGATGGTTG
>MPNI01000075.1 GCA_002238945.1 Proteobacteria bacterium bin106
CGAACCACAGTGGCACCATTTTTTAGCTTAGGACATGATATAAACATACTTTACTCCATTTTGATGGCGGTCAAGGTCACAGTCACTGTTGTTTATTATATCATAGAAATTCCAATAAAAAAACTACAGAAAAACACTACAATTTTTTGTATAAAGAGATAATAATCTAACAGCTATCATTATGGTAATGATGGCTTTAAATCACTGATAATTAAAGGAGGAAATCTCCTACGAACTTCTCGATAGAAATTCGTATAACTGATATCCATCTGATGCTGCTCTCTGAGCTCTACGACCAACACATTCATAGGAGTAGTTTGGCGTATCTCATCCTCAATTTCATCCCAATCAAACACATCGTAATCCGAATCCGCATAGAGCATCCTTTTCTTAACAGTGGTAAAAAAGAACAAATATAAAGGATAAAGAGGCGCTGTCATCACGTACTCAAGAACTACATTTTTGGTAGAAAATCTCACATGACAGGTGGGGTGTAGAATGGAATCGGACAGTTAACATGCTTAAAGAGAAAGGAAACAGATAGAATGCGGCTGATGATCATCTCAGATGTGTAAGTCTTTATCTAAAGCAATGTAGGTATTTAGAAAAAAGTGCTGGTTTATAGGGTTTTTTTGATACTGAAAAAAGCCTTGCTACCATCTTTGATGGGGCACTAAAGAACAAGCTCAGAAGGAGGATGGATAAACTTAAAAATAAATATTTGCTATCGGAAACTCTTCTTAATTAAATAGCTGCACTTTAATTAGAGGCAAAGCTACTTCATAAGATTGTTATGTGAGCATCTCATGACGCCAGTCGATAATATTTTTTTCTTCTTTTCCAAATACAAGAGCAATGAGATGAACAGGCTGCGCGCGATTTTTATAAGGCTCACCATAACCCCGGGTTTTAATCTGATCCATTGCCTGATCAAGCATTATTTCACACTCGTCTTTATTTTTTGCCATCTTTAGTTCAAAAATAAACACTTGCTCAGCGTAGAGTACCGTAAGATCACACCTCCCCGCTTTAGAAGATCTTTCCGGGATGATATCAAGAGTTGGAGAATAAAGGCTAGCATATAAAAATATGGAGTAACAATACTCATAGTCTAAATAGGATATACCACCTAGCTTCTTACCCCACTGATAAGGTGTTCCTTCAAGGGCGGTGTGAAGATGATCATAAAACTGCTTAAAATTATTATTCGCTAAATATCCTGTTAGCCGGCTTTGATACTGATCATTGATTTTACCCGTAGCAATATATTTCATCAGTCCATGATCAAAGCTTTCACGTACTTCAAGGTTAGGATAATTCAAGCGATAGTATGTGCGGTTACCTTTACGCATTTTTTCTAGGAGGGTAAGAAATCCTGATTGAAAATAAAGTGCTTCTACCTTAATATCTTCCACATCGAATCCAACTAAATCCTGGCGTGCTACAAGACAATCTTCTAAATTCAACGCTCGAATTCCGTGACTTATGAGATAAGTATAAAGATAGCGCGGCACTCCATCTTCTAGCCACCAACATTCATAATCTTTATTTAAAAAAAGTTTAAGTATCCCATGGGGATTATAGACATTCTCTTCTCCAAGCCAGCTATAACCGTTGTACCAGGTGCGAATTTTCTTGCGATCAAAATTCTTGAGCTCTGGTGCAAAAACCGTATCTAACTCTTTGTCTGTATACCCACAGATAGAAGCAAATTTGGGATGCAAGCTAATATCAGTAAGATGGTTAAATCCTGTAAATACAGTGGATTTAGAAAACATACTGATACCAGTAACAAAGATAAAACGTATGTGATCATCAGACTCTTTTAACGTACCGTAGAATCCTCTCAGGGTGGAGCGATTTTTTTTGCTAAGTTCATTGTTTTCTAGAGCATCTAAGATAGGTTTGTCATACTCATCAACTAGAACAACTACTTTTTGTTGAGAGTTAATCGTATAAATATGTTCGATTATTTTTTGCAGCCGTCTAGATGCAGAGAGCTTGAGCTCATCAGAGGCTGGAATGTTATATTTATCTTCTAAGATCTCTAAGAAGGCAAAAATATTTTCTTCTAAATCATTTTCGTTATTAAATTCCTTACCACCAAAGCTAATTCTTAACACGGGATTTTTTTGAGACCAATCCCATTTATCGTAGATATATAAGTCCTTGAATAATTCTTTTTTCCCTTCAAAAAGACACTCCAACGTGCTCACAAAAAGTGTTTTGCCAAAACGTCTGGGGCGAGATAGAAAATAATAACGTCCTATTGTAACGAGCTGGTGTAGAAGTTGAGTTTTGTCAACATAATAACAGTCTTCTTTTCTTAGTTCTTCAAAATTTTGATATCCTAAAGGTAATTCCATAGTGTTTCTTTTTTCTAAGGGGTAGGAAAAGGCAGCACTTGTCATTGCTATGAAACTTCATGAGCGTCTTTATTTATTAATCTTATCGACACCTCATCTTGCCATTGTAATACCTAAACTCTTGGGATGCAAATTTTGATTCATATTAATTTATTTATTTGCTCAGACAAGGATAGTATTTTACGTCCCAAGAAAAAATGAGCAAATAAAGAAGTTCAGCAGATTGTGGGTAATATTATGGAATTTCGACAAAAAATTGCTCCCTTTGATCTTTATAGCGATAGCATTATCAAACATTTATTATTGTCATCATGGTTTATTGAAGCCCTGATTAGGAGAGCGTTGCTTCTTTCGCCGAAGTGTCGGATATAAGTGTACTCAAATGCGTAATGAGATGGATGAATCCATCATAAAGAGTTTTGGTAAGGGGTTATTAAAGAAACCGGTTCTTGATAGCAGATTATTTGTGAAATACAAGGAACCTGGTAAGAAAGAGCGTAATATCATAGTGAATGTCGAGGTACAAAAACGATTGGGAGTAGGGCTAATGTCCCGGCTTGCTCTTTATCTGAGTGCATTGCTACGAGATCAGATCATAAGGGGTGGATCTTCTTCATTGTTGCGTAAAGTGTATACGGTCACTTTAGTATGTCAGAATATGGTTAGGTTTAGAGATAAGCCAGAGCAGTATCTTCACTTTACCTGCGGTGATGAATTATTGGAAAGAGCACACAAACTCAAGAACATGGTTCAACATGTATTTCTCGAGGTTAAGTAAGTTTAACAAGGACACCGATGGTGTGAATAGGACTGGTTGTCTTTTTGAAGCTTTTATCCTGACTTTGACATTTCAAATTTAGAGCAAAACGTAACATATTGAAACAATAGAACTTTTTTTGCGCACTCTTCTTAAAAGAACACACTACAAGTCGAT
>MPNI01000018.1 GCA_002238945.1 Proteobacteria bacterium bin106
TAAAATATAATTATTTTTACTCGAAAATAATCCATTGTAGTGTGTGCTTTTAAGGACAGTGCGCAAAAAAAAGCCTATTATTTTAATGGGTTACGGCTTTTGCTAAATTTGAAATGTCAAAGTCAGGTAGAAGAGTCTTATCATGCCGATCAAAACGATATAGAGATAAAGCATGCATCCATTTTTGCAAGTAATCGCATTGTACAGACCCTTACTTTATCAGGATTTTTGGGGACATTCTTGTATCTTGCCAAAGGCCCAAAAAGTCGTTTGTTATGGGGTGCTCCTCTCTTATATTTGGCCATGTTAGTACTCGCTGTTGTAGAGAGCAAACATGAAATTGCTCAACTAAAAGAGTCTTCCAAACAATCAGAAGCAGCTTTTTATGTTTTTGCACCGCCATCTGAGAGATTATTAGGTGGCACAATCACTGATCAAAAGATCGACCTAGAGAAGTTAGAGATGGCTCTTAGTAATCCTGGTAGCCCTGAGTACGTTTACATGGATAATATGAAAGATTCTCTTAGCGGTGGGGTGGGTCGTATATATATGGATAATGCATCTTACAAAGCCTTTGCAGCTGTATTCGAAAAAGTTGGGGTAGCTGAGAGCGGAGATATCACTCATTATTGCAAAGTAGGCTCTAAAACACCTTGTAAATCCGTGTGGCTTTCTATCCGAAAGCTTATAAAACGTTGGTTTATATCAGAGGATAGAAAAAAATAGGTTTTTTGGTTGTAACCATGTTTTTCTTTTTCCTTGCTATATTCTTTTAGCAAGGATTTTTTTGTTTATAGAATGCGTCCGTATAGGTTTATCTTACAGATAAGAGCACAAAAAAAAAGAACATATGCCACAGCAAAGTGGCATATGTTCTCGGTGTTATCTTTATTTTTTCTATTTTTTGTACTTTTCTGTTTATAGAAATAGATGTGTATGGCTACTCTTGAGAAGCAATTTCTACCTTAGGAGTGGAGCTCTTGTGGCTGACTTTTTTGCTAGCTGCTGCAACAAATTCAAAGCTTAGTTTGACTTCGTCTTTGATGATTTTATCACCTATGTCAGGGAAGAATCTCTTTGAATTGTATTTAACATTGAACTCTGTTCTATCGATGGTAAAAGCCCCTTTTCCTTTTACCATTTCTCCAGATTGCGTAAGCTCTGCTACATATGCCACAGGTTTGGTTATACCACGAATAGTCATATTACCTGTAACTTCATAAGTAGAGCCACTTTTTTGTTTAAAGCTTTCTGCTTTTAAGGTAGATGTTGGAAATTTGCTGACATAAAAGAAATCTTCATCTTTTAAATGTCCTACTAAATCTTTTTTCTTTTCATCACTTTTTAGATCTAAATTAACAATGGTTTGCATATCCACCACAACATGAGCTGATAGTGGTCCGCTAGCTCCCCAAACCAGATGTCCTTCTTTAAGGTTCACATGGCCATTATGTGCTCCACCAATCACTTTGCTGCCTTCCCAGTAAAGCTTTGATTGACTCAGGTCAAAGGCATACTCAACATGTGTCGTTTCTGTTTCTGCTGCTTTTGTTGCTGATTGGGTCTTTGCCTTGGTTTCTGTTTTGGCTGATTCTGTCTTTGTCTTGGTAGCTCCAGCTTTTTCGGTAGTTGCTTGTACTTGTGAGTCTTTTTTATCCCCTTTAGCAAATGTTTGTCCAACACTCAGAAACATCATGGAAACTATCCATGCACTGATACATAACTGTTTCATCATCGTACCTCTTTTTGGTTTTTGTTTGGTTTTTGTTTGGTTTTTGTTTGGTTTTTGTTTGGTTTTTGTTTGGTTTTTGTTTGGTTTTTGTTTGGTTTGATTGTGTTCGCGATTTACGTTGTGTGCTTGTCTCCCATCGACTATCATTCGGCTTATTTTATATCTTTTATACCTCTCATACCTCTCATACCTCTCCTATGCCTCTCTTATATTTCTTATGCTTCCCTTATACCTCTTATACCTTATTTTTTATATCTTATGATATTTACCTTGCAACGAAGTGAGAGTCTTCTTCGATTGAATGTTACTTATGATAGCACTCATGCACAGTGTATTTTAAAAACAAAAAGATGTAACTGCAAGATGATTCATCACTCTTCTTACAGCAGCAAAACATCCGCCCACATAACCCATGTTGGCATCACCGAGATCATGACAAAACAGCTCAAAGGCTTCTTTAAAGTGATGACACCACACAATAGAAGCCGTATTATCCTTGTTGTTATGGCTAGTGGCGCGGTTTCCTAGCTCAACAGAGCTTTCGTGCAAGCAGCGAGGGCTAGGGTGGTAAAATAGAATGATGCGATCAAAAGTTGTTTGAGCTAGTGTGAGTATGGCAGGAACATCTTTATCAGCTAGCAAAGATAGCAGCGCCATTTTGGGGTGGTCCTGATGTGAAGAGTGCTGATGTGAAGAGTGCTGATGTGAAGAGTTATACATTTGAGCACGTAAGTGCTCAAAGTGAGCGAAGGCATGCTCCATGGCATGGCTATTATGAGCCACATCTAAGTAGATGTGGGCGTTTTTTCTATGGTGTATTTGCCACACTTCTCCTCTGCCACGAAAGCTTGCGGGCAGGCTTGGTGGTGTGTGTTGCAATAGATGGGCAAAAGACAGATAATTTTTGTGTTTTTCAAAAACACAAAGAGCTTGCACAGCCAAAGCCAGATTTTCTAGCATCACATGTTTCTTTAAAAAAGGGGCTGCATGCTCAGAGCGCCACGATCGTGGCAGGGCTTGTGGCAAGTAGGCAGGCCAGCTGTGACTTTGAAAGTATTCTCTTAGGCCGTCTAAAATTGTCGAAGATGGCACATACAGAGGCCTATGTTCCAGCTGTTTCCAAAAACTTTTTAGTGAAGGCCTCAAGCAGCCTTTTCCTAGCAATAAAGGAGCATTGGGTCTGCGAATAGCGGCTTTTTTTGTAGCTATTTGGCTAAGAGTTTTACCGAGTATGGCTGTGTGATCATAGCCGATAGAGGTGATGATGGAAATATCAGCAAGGACGACATTGGTTGCGTCTTGATCGCCTCCGAGTCCCACCTCTATCACAACCACATCAGGGTTATGTGAGGCAATACAGAGAAAACTAGCAAGTGTGAGACGTTCAAAAGCAGACAGATTGCCAAAGAGCTCTGTGGGTAGCTTGGTTTTAAGAGATAGCACATGATCGTAGAGATCCTCTTCACTTATAGGGTGTTGAGAATACTGGCAACGTTCTGCAAAGGAATGTAAATGGGGTGAGGTATACAGTCCCGCCGAAAGGCCTCTTTGTTGTAGGAGTGTATACAATATTCCACAAACACTGCCCTTGCCGTTGGTACCAGCCACTAAAAATGTGGGAGTATTCCATAAAGGTTTTTTTAATATGTCATAAGCATGGGCTACTGTTTTAAGTGAAAAGGCTTGATCTGTTTTGGGCAACATAGGCTCACTGATATAGCTGATGGCCTCATCATATCTTTGTTTATGATTCTTCTTTGCCATCATCACAGGACCTCTGTGGATAAACCACGTAAAAAATGTATTTTGTATAGAGAAATGTGTTGATCCCAACCAGTAGCTGTGGTTTAGTGAATATCTCATGTTGTTAAAAGTTACGATATATACCCTCTAGAGGCGGTATATGAGATGTTTCAAAAGGGATCAATTCCCATACTTGAGCATGATGCGTATGATGCATGAGCAATATTACGTTACCTAAGAACACAAGCATAAAAATAAGAGCGACCCAGAGCAAAAACAAGAACAAAAAAACCCGAGACACACAAGGATACAGATACATAAAGCACACTAAAGCATACTGACCAGCATACTGAAAAAACACTGACTGGGTGCTTGTAGCCATCCGGTTACTTATAAGAACGCATAATAAGAAAACGCATGTAGAATGTTATAACTCATATATAGCTCATATAAAATATATAGCTCATATAAGCTTGTATAAGCTAGCTCATATAAGCTCATATAAATAAGTATTGAGATGTGATGCCTGGGTGTGTCACATTCTTTTAAAATCTGTGAACATATAAACTCAAAAAGTCATAGAGACGGTCCTTAGGTGAGATGATCTTTACAAGGATCGTGTGTAGTCACAAGTATATTTGCGGTTTGTTACATAATGTCACTTTGTGTACTGGTCTAAAGCTATTACTGTTACCTGTAAGTCACTTGGCAGACATTGTCTATAAGTTGTCTATGAGCTGTCTATGAGTTGTCTATAGAGAATGGCAATAAGATGTATTTTTATGTGAGGCTTTTCTACTCTGATCATCCTTTCTTAACCAGGAGCGGAATATGAACCGGAATATGAACCATAGCCGTTGTCCTCATTACATTCGTCACGGAACGTTTAATCGTAAAACGCAAAATATGGAATTTAAAAATCAGTGTGGTCTTTTAATACAACGTCATGCTAAAACCCATAACACCAAAACTCGTGCTCGAGGAAAGCCTCAGGTCCAAGATGCTCATCTTCCTGAATTACCTAAAGGAACACCTCTGACATGTAATCAGGTGCCTTTTGCAAAAGATTTTAATTATTTTTCTTGTCCTACGTATCAAGAAACCTTTCAAAGTGGTGATCATCGCTATAATGCCATGCCCACCAAAGATATCCAATTTTCTAAGCAGTTATCTGGTAGTGGGCTTGGTGATATGGAGCTTCTCTGATATCACATTTTCGAAAGCTTCTGTGTAGCCAACACGCCTTGACATAAAGCTGCTGTACTGATCAATGCTGTAGATACTTTAAGAATGTAAGGTGATAAAGTGCCTGCCTTGACATCTTTAAGTAACTGGCGTGATTCTTTGTTAAAGCCTGCTGAGCCGCCAAGATAAAACACTAAGGACTTTAAAGGTGTTGCTGGTGTAAGATGCATCAGATGATGAATGAGTGGCAGTGGTGCTTGAGGATCAAGGACGAAACAATCACATGAGTTGCTATGATGTGTGTAGTGATCAGCAAGTGAAGTTTCAGTGGAAAGATTCATAAAATAAGGAGTTTTGGCTTGTTTGATGGTTGATATAGCCACACGATGCAGACGTTCTTTGGCAGATGTGTTTAGGGGGGTGGGGTTGATCCAACTAAGAGTATCTACTCCGAGTTGTGTGAGTGGTGGGATCCATTCACTTAAGTCGCTAAGACTGACCTTTGAGGCTACACATAAAGATACACGTGGATCAGATTTGAGGTGATGAGATGATGTGATGATATCAAAATGGGCATCTTTGCGACTGACTTGCTTTAATGCCACTTTTGCCAGGTGTCCTTTGCCATCACATAGCTCCACAACGGTTCCAGAGCTGAGTTTAAGGACTGTGCTCATATGATAAAGCTCTTTGGGCTGTATATGCCATAAGCCATCAAAATGGGCAAAGAATCGAAACACATGTTTATATTCGGAGACCATGGAGGGTGTCTTGGTGTTTTAAGAGTTACTATATATAGCTATAATAGATATTATGTGTGTGAGTTATGATGTTAAGGAGAGTTCAACATGGAAATGACCTCGTACAGCGATGCCATTTACCATAGAATGGGCAGGGGAATCTTCTAAGAATACCACTTCTTGGTGGTAATGTGATTTCACATAATCATGGACCTTTTCTACCAATACAGCACCACTCTCTTTGGAATGCAATCCCCGTCCTGTTATCACCTTGGCATATACATATCCCTTTTGATATAAAATCTTATCTAAGGTACGTTGGAGATAATCAATGGCCTCGCGGAGAGTTTTGCCATGAAGATCAATCTTTAATGGCTCAGTTTTTTTGTGTTTAGATTTAAAGACAGGCTTTTTGTGCTCTTTTGTGTGAGGAGCCGCCAGATCTTCTTTATGCTTTGCCTGACTTTGCATTTTTGTGGCATTTAATAAAGCCGCAAAAGTAGCTTCGCTGTGAGGTTCTGGGTCTGTTTTTTCTAAAAAATCTTTTGCAAAATCCTCACTAAGAGGACGTTTGGGAGAAAATTCTTCGCTAAAATCATCATCATGGGGCATGGGTGTTCTCCAACGAGCTACGCTATGAGCTATTCTGATCAAAGCACATTATCGCAGTTTTTGAGTTTTTATGGCCTTGATATCGGATGATGGCCAAAAAGATTATAGAAGCCATACTGATGAAGATGTTGGGTTTTTTACATGCTTGATTCATACAAAATCACAAAAGTGTATGAATAGGATGGCAAGATCAACGTGTAAAACAGAGCGAAAAAGAAAGCGCTAAGATCTTGTGGGTACTTGTACAAAAAAGTGGCTCCTGGTGACGGACTCGAACCGCCGACCAAGTGATTAACAGTCACCTGCTCTACCAACTGAGCTAACCAGGATCATCAATGATGGATCTTATCTTATAACCCTTTTCATCATTGCTTAAAACTTTAGCATAATGTGATGGCTAGTGGCGAGTCAAGGGGGGTTAAAAAGAGACATTTTAGACCAATGCTGCATCCACTGTTTCCACAATATGCTGCATATCAAAAGGCTTTGCAATATATTCATCACAACCACAATCGAAGCCGCGTTTGATATCTTCTTTTTCAGCGAATGCTGACATTAAAATCAATGGCAGACCTCGATAAGTGGGATGAGACTTAATCAAACGACACAGTTCAAAACCATTCACCCATGGCAGATGAATATCTAATATAAACAGATGCAAGCGGGAATTTTCTAAAGCTCGAGACAAACCCATGCCATCACTTGCCACAACCACGTGATAGCCGCGAGTTCCAAGGACGCGACTTAAAGCTGTGAGAATCATTTGGTCATCATCAACCACTAATACGTTCTTACGTCCCACATGTGATCCACGCAAATTTTTATAATCTTTGAGATTAACAACTTTTTGTGAGGCAATACGTTGGCGTTTCATGGCTTCAATGCGACGTTGTATGGTTTGATCCGACATGAGTATGGAGTTCTTTATTGAAGTGATGAGAGTTTTATCTAATCATGCAGATTATATGATTCATACCATCTGCAAAAACCGGCGCTCTCGGGCTCGGTCTTTAGTGAGTCAAAGCTCGACCACCGATCGGATTGAAGACCATAAAACTTAAGTAGGATGTCCCATTACAGCAAAGAATGGCATTGTTTTTCGCCTTCAAGTAAAGAAGGCAGACAGTAAGAGGTGAGGTCTATTTTAAGAGACATGCGTTTTGAAAGCATCATATCATAAAGAGCTGGTATCAACTCTAAGACAGAAAAGGGCAGTGACACCATGGAGGTGATGAGATGATCTTGTTTAGGAGTGAACACAGGAGATTCATTGAGGCCAAGAGCCATCTTTTGTAATGTGTGACGTTCTAGTGGTGCAAACGAAGTGAATGAGTTATTTTCTAAGGCAAAAAATAGCATATGATCAGCACTTTTTTTAGCTTTAGATAAAATAGCTTTTGCTCCTTTTGTAGTTGTTTGGCGCACAAATTGTCTGGCATTTTCGGGAAGTACAAAATATCCTACAACCATTGCCCCAGCCGTAAATACAGCAGTGCTGAACATTTTACCACTCACCGAAAGGATCTTTTCGGTGAGTAAACGCAGCTCTAACATCTTTACAGCTCGCTTCATGGTTCCACCTTTTGTTACGTAATGAGGTGATTTCTTCATAGCTGCAGTTAAAGCAGGAGTGGGTTGTAATTCATGGGCAGCTTTGATGGAAGGCAAGAGTTGCGGATGGATGAGGTGCTGATGTGAGCGCGAAAAACGTAGAGCGAGTTTTTGAGCTCGATTATATCGATCCATGACATGATTTGCTCCTAACCAGGACCCTGCCACCACGGCAGAAACACCGAGAAATGATTCCACTTGATGATCCATAACAAAATACACCATAGGTGCGAGTCGGGTCGTTATATCTTCTACAACAATGCCTAAACGTCTGGGTAAATCAAAAACATCGTTGATATTGTGTTGATTTAACACCAAAGGACCTGAAGTTGTCATAAAGGGATTAAAACATGAAGATTCATCCAGAAATGTGGGATTTTGCAGGCCGGACTTGCATAACTCAAAAATAAAAAATGACTCAAAATGAGACGTTGGAATATTCAGTACATAACGCAGATGTGTTGGCCGAGGGTGTTTTGGCTTTAACTCTGTTGGTAGGTTTTTTAAACGTAAAACATAACCATCTCCTCCAGCCACACCATGTAAATGAGATGTTTCTTTTGATGTTTCTTGATGAGCTGTATCGGTAGAACATCCTACACAGAGTAGAACTAACATCAATACTCTATGAAACTGAGGGAATAGATAACGATCTATCATGTTAACCACTATGAATGATGTATGAAAAAAAGACTTTCTTAAAGACTGAAAAAAGTCTTTAAGAAAAAGTTAGTTAGCATATTTTTAAGCATATGAAAAGCTTTAGTGATGATATCCATCATCACTATTCCACAGTGACAGATTTGGCTAAGTTGCGTGGTTGATCCACATCATAAGCTAACAAAGTGGCACTGTGATAAGCCAGCAGCTGTAAAGCAACGGTATAGATGAGGCTTTGTAGTGGTGCAGTGGCTAGTTGAGGTAAGGTGATCACTTTTTCCGTTAAAGTGGATAGTTTATTATCTCCTATGCCATTTCCTATATGATCATGTAAGCCTGTCAGAGCAAACACTCGACCACCTCGAGCTTTAATTTCTTCGATATTAGAGAGCATTTTATCGTAATGCTTGCCTGGTGAGATGATGGCTATAACACACATGTAAGCATCCACTAAAGCAAGAGGGCCATGCTTAAGCTCTCCAGCAGGATAGGCTTCAGCATGAATATAGGATATTTCTTTCATCTTCAAAGCCCCTTCATAAGCAATCCAGGCATTGAGATGTCTGCCTACAAATAAGCAGCTATTTTCACGATGTAACATCTTAGCCACAGTTTGCAGCGCTGTTTCTTGATCGAAAACAGCTTCTAACATCATAGGAAGGGATTTTAAGTCTTTAGCCTGTTGAGCTGAAATCATCAAACCTTTGCGTTCAGCGAGAGCTGTTGCCATGAAGAATAAAGACAGTACTTGAGCGGTAAAGGCTTTGGTTGATGCAACGCCAATTTCACGGCCCACCTCCATTAAAAAAGCTGCATGAGAGCTGCGTACAATCGATGAATAACCCACATTGCTTAATGCATAGACCTGCCCTCCTTGTTCGCACGCATACTGTACACAAGCTAGAGTGTCAGCGGTCTCTCCTGATTGCGATACAGCGATCACTAAAGTATGAGGCGTGATCAAAGGAGATCGATAACGATACTCACTAGCTAGGGCTGCATGAGCAGGCATACGTAATTGAGATTCCATCATATATTGTCCCACAGAAGCTGCAAAATAAGCACTGCCACAGCCTACCAGATGGATATGAGTGATGCGGTCAAGATCCAGTTGATCTAAGGCAAGTTCTTGGGTTTGGATTTTCTTGCCATCATACAATCGTGCCACAAGACGGCTAAGCACAACTGGTTGCTCACGCATCTCTTTGTACATAAATGAAGAATACGCACCTTTAGTGGTATCGCAAAAATCATCACTGAGCTGTTGATGTCCCTGCTTTATCAAGCCCCCATCTTTGCTGTGAGGACCGGCTAGAGGCTGATATCCTGCCTGTGAAAGAACTCCCACATCACCATCTTCTAAAAAAAGCACTTGGTTTGTGTAACGCCGAAAGGCTAAAGCATCAGAGGCACAAAAATAAACATCATTTTGTCCTTCTTGCTGGCTTGGCATTCCCAAAACCAAAGGAGAGCCCATCTTAACAAGATAGATCTTGTGGCAATCATCATCACATAAGATAGCAAAGGAAAAACGCCCTTTGAGCTGAGAAACAAGTTTTAACACACTTTGTTTCATATCGCCTAGCTGTTGGTAAATGTCATATAAACACGCCAAAGCTACTTCTGTGTCGGTTTGAGAAATCAAGGTGATACCGCCACTGATATGTTGATTGCGGCTAAGTAGGTCAGCTTTAAGGTCTATGTAATTTTCTATAATACCGTTATGCACCATGGCTAAACCAGGAGCACGATGAGGGTGAGCATTGATAGAGGTTGCTGGTCCATGAGTGGCCCAACGGGTATGAGCGATACCGCAATAAGAGTTTTCAGGTAGGTAGTCCAGCAGCGGCTTGAGCTTATGGAGTTTTCCAGAGCTCTTTTGGATACTGATTTTAGCATTTTGGGTTTCATCTGAGTCAACAGCAGAGCTCAGTAAGGCTATGCCTGCAGAATCGTAGCCTCGGTATGCGAGCTTTTTTAAACCAGCATAAAGGATATCTTTGGTGGTATGTGAATGTTGTTGTTGTGTTGCTTGTGGTAGCGCTGTGATAGAAGCTTCTGTTCCTACCACCCCAAAAATGCCACACATATCTCTCCTTGCTTATCTGCATTGAAAAACATCAGTCTTAGCTGTTTGATCATGATCACTGTGAGCGGTATATCTCTGCCTATGACGCATATACTCTTCACTTGCAGCAAGTTGCTGTGGCGTATTCACTCCCATAAAACTCTGAGTTTCTGCAGTGATATGCAAATACGTGGCGGCTTGTTGAGCGTAGGCAATGGCTATGATGTCTGTGAGATAATATTCTTTCTTATCAGGCTGTAAAGATACATCTGCAAGCCAAGAAAACAAAGATGATACGCGTACCACCATCACCCCTGAGTAACATAAATCAATGGCTTTTTGTGACGCATTGGCATGACGTTCTTCCACTATTCCACAGGCATGATTTTGCGTATCTAGTAAGATTCTTCCATAGCCATAAGGATGTGCTAGGCGCATGGCAATCAAAGACAAATCACTACGACGTTTCACATGTTCACGTATACATCTGTTTAATTCCGTGACACTTAGAGCTGGTGTGTCACCGAGGCATACTAAAAGAGAATCATGAACAGATAAAGATGAAGATGAAGGCTTGAGTAAGCGCCCTGAAACATATTTAGGTAGCTTTATTCCTGTGAGCATATAACCACTACAACCAACGGCATGAGCTGTGCCTAAAGATTCTTTTTGCAAACACACAGCAATATCATCAAAGGTGGAAGTAGAAAGGATGTCATCAAATTCTTGGCGGTGATGCTCGCCTAATATCAGAGTGAGTGGTGATACGGAGGTTTTTTTCAGTGCCTTAACAATATGCCACAACATCGGCTTACCCAGCACTCTATGTAAAGATTTAGGCTGAGGTGATTCCATACGTGATCCTTTCCCTCCCGCTAAGATCACTCCCATTATACGCTGCGACATATCATTCTCATGGTGTTGTTTTAGGTTATGGTCTATGTTTCTGCATGCACTTTGCTACAGCACTTACCTACTAAAGATTTTCCATCATACATGACATTTTTCTTTTTATCTTAGCGTAAAGCACATTAGCTTACGTACATAAGTGCTATGATAAGGCCAAGTGGGTGTTTGAAACAATGGTGTCATGATAGTTACGTGTCTTGATCCTGTTATCTGTGAGCTATTTCTTTGTCTTATGTGTCAATGAAGTGATCATGATATGTGCTTAAAAAGCCTTATTGTGGTTTCTGTATATACACATAAAAGGGGCTTGTGTTCTAGCTAAATGAGCGGTTACTTAAGAATCAAACTTTAAAAACCGATAAGAGTGATTGTGCTTGCTTGGCGTGGGGGTATGGGTAAGATCAGTGGAATGGGGCTTGCTTGCCCAGGTGAGATCTATCATTTAGACACAAGTGGATGAGGATGGCGATAGCGGTAGCTTGCACAGTGTATGTTATGGCAACATACACTGACTTGAAATGTGTTCTGTAGAACACATCAAAACTCAGGTCAGATTCTTTATAGGGTATTCATTAGCTACATTTTCGATGGGATATGACACATATGATGATAATGATAATAAGAATAGGTTGGTTATGTGTGGGTATAAGTGGATGGCTGTTGATGGCAGGGTGTTTAGAACAGCAACGCGGAGTGGTAGGTGGTGGATCGTCATCGCAGCTGCAAGCTACTTCGATTACAAGTATAGATGGGTCGGAGATGCGTTGTGATGATATTTACCCGGATATGTATGAAAGATCCAAAGAGATTTTTTCTACCATGATTCAGCGTTATAATCAGACATTTACAGCTTTACCAGAGAAGAAAGACCCTAGAAATTATTTGTTTTTAAGCTTTGAAAATGGTGCCAATAAAGCTATCAAAGCTGCCAGGGACTCATCGCCTGTTACAGATGATCAAGCTAGGCACATTCTGGTTAACACCTATCAGATGCTTCTTAATATGACCCGTAATCGTGAGCGTCCGATTGATCCCGCTGGTTTTTTTGCCACCATAAAGGATTTTGAATCGGCTATGGATATGGATGAATGGAGCAGTGGGCCAGGATTTTTGTTTTCCACACCTCATTGTTCTCCTGGTCGGTGTTATGGCTATTTCCAAATTGGTTTGCAGCATTCCATCAATAATGGAACATGGAATGCCGAAAGACTTTGTGGCCAGGGCGGATTAGGATTAATAGGGAAAAAGGGTGGGATGGATTTTTGTGCATCTCAGTTTTGGTGGACCAAAAACAATGCCTCAAAATGCGAACGTCTCAGTACCCAAAAAGTAGCAGGAAGGTATCCAAATCCTTGTATTGATAAAGATTTCTCATGGACCCCTGACACCTTTGCCTATGCTTGGAAAGATGCCTACGTTCAACAAAATCAGTGGGGACATTATGGCATTCAAGATTCGTGGAAGAAGATGTATACCGGCTTAAAATATAAAGGTATGGATCATCTTGGCTATGAACAGTGTGCTGTACAGCATTATCTGAAGAGATTTATGCCAGCTTCAGCAAAAGAAACTTGGCTCATTCCTACAGATTTTGATGGTGCCAAATATATCGGTCCTGCTGTGCGGCATTTTCTTTTTGAAATTGGCGTTGTGCCAGGGTGGAGTACGAAACAATGGCATCCAAGACATGCACGTCCTGGTGTGGATTTTCCTTCCTCAGTGACCATAAAAGACAGTGAGGGCACAGAGCAGAAGATTCTTTTAACGAATCCTCTTAATGTGGGAAATGTGGAAATAGACCAGACTCCTTATGATGAAAAAAAACGTTATTTTCCACCTATTAATTTACCTCCTATTTAGAAATGATCCTTTTTGCTCACTGTTTTGTGAAGGTGAAGCAAGGAGGACGTGTTTATCACATGGTTTACCACATGCCTGGGACGCCAATGTCGGAGTGAGAATCACCGTCATGAGAGCGTCCTTTTTTGCCCTGAGGTGTTTCATCGATAAAGTATCTTCCAGCAAGAAAAGGATTACTGGATTGATGGAAGAAATAGGCGCCTTTGTCAAAAAGTAGGTTATCCTTATACAAACGAATATCACTGTTAAGGACCACAATATATCCTTTAGGTATGTAAGGGTCCAGTGTGCCATCTAAGACACGTTCGGTTTCTTCATCGAGTTGCTCTGAAATCTCTTTCCAATGAGGTAACCGGTGTTGGTCTTCAAGAAGGCCTTGTTGGATCTCTTGATCATTCTTGAAATAAGCAAATCGGTAGCGTTTTTGGAGTGTGTCTTCATAAAGATAGCTGCCTAATTCATAGAATCTCCCTTTTTCAAGTTCATATAAAGGGACAGCGTTCTTTTTGAGGAGAACACGTCGTGGTGGCTCACCTTCGGGAATGTGGGTAAAAGGGGTAATATCTAAAGGATGTGGTTGGAGGTGGCCTTGATTAGGCTTGGGTGGTGCTAACACTCGGTTAAAAAATAGATATGCTGTATTATCAACAACATATTTATACCGCAATCCTAAAGCTATATGTTTTTTAGCAAGCCGGATATGACCACCTGTGACTTTTTTGTAGCCTTCGGGGATATATAGTTCTGTGGGATTGTTGTTCATCTTATCAACACTTTGCTCCACAGATACTTTGTAATCTTGCCAAGCATCTTCTGACTCATCAAGATGGTGATGATAGAGTTGTTTGAGGGCAAAGTAAAAATGGGGGCTTCCTAGCTCAAAGAAGGTGTTTTTTTGGAGCTCATAGAGTACGGGTTTTTTGTCATGGACCAGAACACGTCGCATAATGGGGCGTGATGTACGGCGATTTTTTTGTACGAATTCTGTTAAAAAACTCAAAGGATGTGGTGGCACTTGATGGGGGCCGTGAGGTTCATCCAAATCAGATGTTGTAGTCAGAGAGGATGAGGATATGGCAGGTGTGTCTTGGCTGTTTTCGCTAGCAAAGACATCGTCGTTTTGTAAAAGATAGCGTTTGCCCACAAGATAACCACTTACCATGCTCCATCCTGCAAGTCCCATCATCGATAACCCCACGGTTTGTATGTGTGGATAGGGTAAGCGGAGGGCTTGAAACAGTTTTTTGAAAAGAGGATTCCATACAGCTTGTTTTGATGGATAACTGTTAAGCCAAGTGGCAGCACTGATAGGTAGTGTTGCTCCCACAGCAAGGTGTTGTAACTGGCTTGGGTTATGGGGAAAAAAGATCAGCTCGGTGTTGTGTGTATCTGCGGAATCTGAGTGGTGAGCTTCAGGGAGGAATGTGAGATCGTAGAACTGATCATCATGTTTGAGTAGATAGATATTGGAGTTGGCAGAAGAATCAGCCTCTAGGTGATCTTTGGGAGAAGCTAGTACAGATGTGGTGAGAGTTGTTGTCAGAATATAGCTTATTGTAGTAATGGCTGTCATGACTGTCATGACTGTGCTGGTGGTGGTCATGTTGTGAGCTATGTACTGTATGGGGTGCTGTATTATGTGCTTCATGGGCATTTTCCTTACTTATGAGGATAATATCTTGTCATGAAATCTCATATGCATAAATATCCTTGATATATGACGGCATCTCTTTGAGTCCTTTATCATTTTAGCATTGTTGTTTACTCTTAGGCACTCATAAATAAAAATACATGGAGTGATCGGGTTCATTTCATTGTTTATCTCATGGGCTTATCTTATGGGCTTAGGAATATGTTCGGGTATTTTATGTGTTCATTTATTCATCGAGGCTGAGGATAGAAAGAAAGGCATTTTTGGGTATTTGGACATTGCCTATGGCTTTCATCTTTTTTTTACCTTCTTTTTGTTTTTCTAAGAGCTTGCGTTTACGGGTGATATCTCCTCCATAACATTTTGCTGTAACATCTTTTCTTAGAGCAGAGAGAGTTTCTCTGGCAATCACCTTTTTCCCTATGGCTGCTTGAATAGCAATTTTAAACATATGTCTTGAGAGGTGTTCTTTGAGTTTTTTGCAGAGTACGCGTCCTCGTAATTGGGAGGTGCTTTTATGGGTGATGCAAGCTAGAGCATCCACAGGCTCGCTGTTAACAAGAATTTCGAGCTTGACGAGATCGCCGGGTTGATAACCGGAGATTTCATAGTCCATGGATCCATAACCTTGGGTAAGAGATTTGAGTTTGTCGTGGAAATCAAAAATCATCTCATTCATGGGAAGTGAGTAAACCAGTTGAACTCTACGACTTTGGCCGCCTCCATAGTCGATATTTTGTTGAATGCCTCGCCGTGACTGTAACAAAGTGATCAAAGGACCTATGTACTTTTCGGGAGTATGAATGGTCATATGCACGTAAGGTTCTTCGATGCGATCCATTTTGGTGGGATCAGGTAGTTTTGCTGGATTTTCCACATGCAGAGTTTCTCCATCAAGAGTATGGACATGATAGATCACGGAAGGTGCGGTAAATATCAAATCTAAGCCATATTCCCGTTCAAGACGTGCTTGAATAATATCCATATGCAGTAGGCCTAAAAATCCTACCCGGTAGCCCATTCCGAGAGCACCGGAGTTTTCTGGCTCAATGGTGAGGGCAGCATCGTTGAGACAGAGTTTTTCCAAAGAATCTTTGAGGGTAGGATAATCGCTGGCATCAAGAGGAAAAACGCCGCCAAATACCAACGGTTTTGAGGGACGAAATCCTTCTAAAGGTGTGGTAGCAGGGTTATGAGTGGTGGTGATGGTATCACCTACTCGGGTATCTTGGACATGTTTGATGGAACCAGAAAGACATCCTACTTCACCGCATTTGAGGGTTTTGATGAGAACCAGTCTTGGCGTAAGACGACCAATCCGGGTGACATCAAAAGATTTTTGGGTGGACATCATCCGCATTTTCTCGCCTTGTCGGATCTGACCAGATACCACACGCACTAAAGAGACAGCTCCGAGATAAGCATCAAACCAGCTATCAAAAATCAGGCCACGAAAAGGTTGCTGGGCATGATCTTTGGGAGGGGGAATGCGTTGGATAATGGCTTCTAGTAGATCCTCAATTCCGATGCCGGATTTGGCACTGGTATAGACAATATCAGTGGCTTCAAGAGCCAGTTCATCTTCGACTTCTATGGCTACTCTTGGGCAATCAGCATGAGGTAGATCGATTTTGTTGAGTACGGGAATCAAGCTAAGACCAGCTTCTGTGGCTAGGTTGGCATGAGCAATGGTTTGTGCTTCCACGCCTTGTGAGGCATCCACCACTACACATGCCCCTTCACATGCTGCTAGAGAGCGAGAGACTTCATAGCTAAAGTCAGCGTGTCCTGGGGTATCAATAAGGTTGAGTTGATAGGTTATTCCATGTCTTTGATAAGACATGGAAGCACTTTGTGCTTTGATGGTGATACCACGTTCTCTTTCCAAATCCATACTATCTAATACCTGATCACTCATCTCCCGTTGTTCTAAAGATTGAGTGGTTTCAATAAGTCGATCAGCTAGGGTGGATTTGCCATGATCAATATGAGCAATAATACAAAAATTGCGAATATGTGCTGTAGATGGTGTGGTGCTCATGGCAAGGGAGTCCGTAGAAAAGAGCGGCAGTAGAGTTTTAAAAAGAGTTTTTTCAAAGGTGGATGGTAAGCATGCTAGCTTGGTCTGTATGCTGGTATAGTTTCATTTTTTGCTGTCTTTGATGCATTAATGTGTTGATGCATTAATGCGTGATACATCATATACCCATTACACAAAAGTTTATGATGTTTTTGTAGCTTCGTCAGCTTTATGCAATCCCATGATATGGTAGCCTCCATCAACATGCACCACTTCTCCTGTGGTGCCACTGGATAGATGACTGAGCAAATAAGCAGCACTTTCTCCCACTTGTTTTTGACTCACCGTGCTTTGCAGAGGTGATATGTCTTCGTAGTGTTTGAGCATTTTACTGACTCCTACAGCAGAAGCAGCTAAGGTTTTGATGGGCCCTGCACTGATGGCATTGACGCGTATGCCTTTAGCACCAAGATCATAGCTGATGTATCTTACAGCAGCTTCAAGAGCGCTCTTGGCAATGCCCATAACGTTATATCCTGGCACCACTTTTTGACCACCATAGTAGCTCATGGTTAGGATGGTTCCTCCTTGATTCATGAGTTGAGCAGCTTTTTGTGCACAGGCAAGAAAGGAATAGACACTCACATTCATGGTTTTAAGAAAACCTTGTCTTGAGGTGTTGATGGTTTTTTGTTTGAGATCTTCAAGGGGAGCATAGGCGATGGAATGAACGAGAAAATCGATATGTCCATAGGTTTGCTGGACCTTTGTGAAAAAAGCATGGATGCTTTGATCATCGAGAACATCACAAGGTTCTACTAAGGTGATATTCCAAGGAGATAGAACTTTATTGACACGTGTGGCCATTTTTCCTGTGGTGTCTGGCAGATAACTAAAGATGAGCTCAGCACCCATATCACGGAGAACAGAGGCAATGCCGGTGGCAATGGAGAAGCGATTAGCTACCCCCATTACCACGCCGACTTTGTTGTGAAAGATCTGGGGTGGTTTGGCATTCACAGAGCTATCCTTATGAAGCGGAAGCGGAGCGTCTTCCTGATTGTGGTGACATGACCTCATAGCCTTCTACGGTAAATTCATTGATTTTATTACGCAGTGTTCGCAAACTGATGCCCAATGTTCTTGCTGCATAAGTACGATTGCCTTGATGGGCTTTGATGGTTTCAAGAATAAAGTGTGTTTCCACAGTACGTAAAGCTTGTCCCACGGGAAGATTTTTGATCCAATCATCTCCTATGGTAACGGTTCGGGTTTCTTCTTTAAGAGGTAGATGTTCTTTATTGAGACGATCTCCAGTGCATTTTTCAAAAGCTTCGTTAAGTACTTTATGGAGTTCTGTGACATTGCCCGGCCAGCCATAATTGGAGAGCATGGCCATAGCCTCACCGGATATGGAGACGCGATTTTGGTTTTTGCTGAGTTTGGCAAGAAAAATTTCAGAAAGATAAGGGATATCTTGTGTTCTATGTCTGAGAGGTGGGATACGTAGGTGAGTTGTGGAAAGAAGGTGATAGAGGTCGGATTTGATTTTGTTTTTTTCAGCGAGTTCAGATATGCGATGAGAGGCAATAAATATCACTCGTAGTGGATGCTTACTCAGTGAGCTAGGCTTTTTGTTTTCTTTATCAGCGAGTGTTTTATAGAGTTTGTTTTGCAGATTTAAGGACAGATCGGCAAGATTATCAATAATCAGAAAGCCTCCAGCGGCTGCTTGCCAGCAGCCTTCTTCGCCGTCTTTGCCAAAGATGATTTTGTCATGGGTTGCGTTTTCATGTTGCGCAGAAAAAAACTCAACACAAGGGAGTTGTTCATCTTGAGCAAAGTACTGTGTCAGTGTTTTAGCTATCATGGATCTTCCTGTTCCTTGCTCACCGGAGATCAATATAGGTGAGGTCCGAGAGGATAAGGTAAAGATCTTTTCTTGAAGGCGTTTCATTTGTGGATCAGAGCTATGAAACAAATCATATTTTCTGTGAGAGACCTCCACAAGTCCTCGTTTCTGTTGCACAAGATTTAGATAGCTTTGTGTGCCTCCTACTATGGAGCGTGAGTGGACCATGCGGTTCTTTGCATTGATAGAAAAACGTGACTGCTGCATAAAGCTCTCCCTGACCAAAAATAGATAGTGTGTTGTTGAGACGAGCAAGATCTAGCAAGAACCGTGCCAACATCTATGAAGGTTGTCAGAAGAGTCATATTTTGCCTAGTGGTCAAATATTCGTGTTGTTTTGATACAGCTCTTTTAAAGAGGTGTGTCAAATAATAGTCAGGTTTTGGGGGGGTAAGTGTCAAGAAATTGGCGTTAAGTGTCAAGAAATTGGCAAAATGACGCTGTATGGGGGGGATGTTTAAGGAGGGAGGGTTATTTTTTGTGTTGTGTTGTGTTGTGTTGTGTTGTGTTGTGTTGTGTTGTGTTGTGAAGTGAAGATGTGGCGAAGGGCGGATTTGAACCGCCGACCTCTGGGTTATGAATCCATCGCTCTAACCAACTGAGCTACATCGCCTCCTGTGAGGATTTTATAACACATTTGTGACGATGTGGTGAAGGTTTCGTCAATGAGCTAGAATTTAGGAAAATAGAGAGTTTTTGAAAAAGGGATAAAATTGACACTGATATTGCCAAAGCTATGGCGATATTTTGGGGCAGCAATGCTATAGCCAAAGGGCTTAATCAGTTGAAATTCTTTGTAAGAAGCTGTGCCTTTGATTTTACAACACCCAGCCTCTATGGCTCTTTGTTCCACATCTGCTAGTCCAACAGCAAAGGTATCTTCCATTAGGTAATCTGGATCAAGGGAAAAACTCAACATTTTCCCTACTCCATTATCTCCTGATATAATGGAATACTTCATCTGGATATGCCCCATGAGCTCAGCAGCGGTGTTATAAAACAGATGCACGGTGCCTTTTTCCATGGTTTGTTCAAAGTTTCTAGCTTGTGTTGTGGCATTGAATAACGCTTCTACACCGTCATCTCCAAGCTTTTTACCATAGAGTTGCATAAGGTTGTGTTTGCGATGTTCTAAGATCTTATCAAGATCTTTCCATGTGGCCTTCTTCAAAAGTGCTTTAGAAGACTTCTTTTTCCGTGCTTGAGCAGGCATATGTATCCTTATAGGTAGTTTAAGAATAGCGCATATGATGTGTCTAGTGATGCATGATGTAATGCATGCCACCTGCTGTAACGGATGGAGTGGTTGCTTTCTAAAGTGATCTAGAGGATAAGAAATACCCATTCATCAGCCTCATCTTTTATCAGCGCTAAAACAAAAGAGGTGTTGTACTTAGAATATAGCCTTGTTGTTTTGAGATTGATTTTCAATATCTTTCTGCTAAGCTTTGTTATTTCAAGGTATATAAATGTGTGGATGATTTGAAATACATGACATTTTTTGATGTGTTGATGACATGACAATCAACACAAAACATCATTTTTGGTTTGGTAAATGTTGTAAAGACAGGTTAAGGAGATAGATGTGAGAGTATATGTATGGCGACTTTTAGGGTGTGTTTTGGCAGGTTTTGTTCTAGTGAGTATGGTGTCTTATGGGCAATCATCTACGGATAATAAAACGCTGGTTTTATACACTTCTCGTAATGAGGAGCTTATTAAGCCGGTGATAGATGCTTATACGAAAAAAACTGGTGTGAAGGTGACGTATCATACAGCGAAGGCTGGTATGTTACTTGCCAAAATCACAGCACAGAAGGAGCGTCAGGAAGCGGACCTTTTCATGACAGTGGATGCTGGAAATCTTTGGGCAGCTAAAGAAGCTGGTATATTGCAAGCGGTGAGTGATAAGGCTTTAGAGAAGAAAGTGCCAGCTCCTTACCGTGATAGTGAGGGTTATTGGTGGGGGGTGTCTTTGCGGGCCCGTACATTGTTTTTTCATCCAGATAAAATCAAACCTTCTGAGTTAAGTACATATGCTGCTCTTGCTGAACCTCGCTTTAAGGGCAAACTGTGTATGAGAACATCTAAGAAGGTTTATAATCAATCACTTGTGGCGATGTTGATATCTCAGTATGGCTATGAAAAAACATTGGAAGTGGTGAAAGGTTGGGTTGCTAATTTAGCTGCTCCGGTGTTTTCATCGGATACCAAACTTATTGAGGCTGTGGCTGCAGGACAGTGTGCAGTGGCTATAGCCAACAGTTATTATTATGGCCGGTTGCTTAAACAAGACCCTAAGTTTCGTGTCAAGATTTTCTGGCCAGGCCAGCCTTCTAGTCAAGCTACCCAGACCAGTGCAGTGAGTTCTAGAAGTGCTGCTAAGGATAAATCTAAACCTAAAGATAGTACTCAGGAAGAAGCTTTTGGAGTGCATGTCAATATCAGTGGTGTGGGACTTCTTAAGCATACGAAGAAAGTGAAGCTAGCAAAGGATTTTTTAGCTTATTTGCTAGCCGATGAAGCTCAATCCATGTTTGCTTCTTTGAATCTTGAATATCCTGTGGTAGAGGATGTGAAGTGGGATCCATTGCTTGAGCAGTGGGGAAGGTTTGTTACATCATCTATGCCCTTGTCTGTTGCTGGACAAAAGCAGCAAGAAGCCATTAAGTTGATGGACAAGGCCGGTTATCGTTAAGGACTTGTTAAGGACAATTTATGAGTAGCTGGCCATAGGGTAATGATCTTAAATACTTCATCCTTAATATTTCACAATAGGTGTTTTGTGGGTGTGTGGACTAAAGAAAACATATATACCGTGTGTAATAGTACTATATAAAGCGTTACGGTGTGCGTGTGTGAGTATTGTTTAAGATCATGAATAGAGATAGAGGTTTGTATGTTAAAAAGTGGTGTTTTGTGTAAACACAAGCTTTGGCATCTTACGATGTTGTGTAGTTTGGCTCTATCTGTATGGTTGTTTCCAGCTATGAGTTATGGGGGGAGTTGGTTTTCTGTTATATCAAACATCTTAGCAAAAGATGCAGCCAGTGATTATCAGTTGGTGATGTTGATGCGAGGGGATAGTGGTGGTTATGTGACTCCCCTATCTCATAATATGGGGCGTGGTGAATCGTTTTCTCCTTCTACTGACTTTGGCATGCATGCACGCTTGAATGTCTGTCTTCGCTCTGCTGTGGAGGGCAGTGATTTTATAGAAGATTTTAAAAACAACTGTGTGCCAGCATTTGTGGATAGGGATAAGCCGTTACAATTTGTGGGTGGTTATTTAGCGACGCCTTCACATAAGCCTTCTTTAGGGGCATATGGAAAGAGCGGTAGTGGTGATGATAGATGGCCCCATTCTTTGAAAATGTGTCCTGCGGTGTGTGTCCTTACGCCTTATACCGATTGTGCCAGTGGTTGTCGTAGCCCACATGAGCCAGGAGGTGCTGGACAAGTCTTTGTAATGCCTTCTCAAGGTACGGTATCGTTATGGCCTTTTATGCGTCGTCATTTAGGAGATCCTCGCTACAGCACCCTCACTGAGCGTGGCACATTTGTGGTAGGTAAAGCTTTACGTTATGGCGTTCGTGTTTCATCGTTGGTGTTTGTTCATAGAGGTGTTGATGTTGATCACAGGCGTGCTGAGATGTGTGCAAAATCACTTCAAAGGAAAGCTGGATCTGGTGGTGGTAAAGTGGTGTTGAATGCTGATTTATGGGATTTTATAGAAAGTATTGCAGGTGTTTGTTCAGATTATCTTATAGATATTCTTACTGTGAGCAGTGATCATAGTGAGCTTGGTGACTTAAGTGATCTAGGAGCCAATGTCAGGGTATTATCTCGATTATCTCAGGAGATACTTACTCCTTTAAGTCAACGCTTTGGTTTATCGTCATCAGAATTATCTGGTACCGGCGATGGTTTGAAAAAATACCAAAAATGTTTGCCCACAGGAGATCATAATCATTATGGATCTTATGCAAACTGTGTTGATCTTGATGAAAATTGGTCTTTTTTTGCCAGTGAAAATATCAAATATTGGCAACATAATTGGTATCGTTTGCGTGATGGTACCTCTGATTAATTTTTATATCATATACCTCTATTTTTGTGCATAAAACTATTCAGACAATCCAGGTGCTTAAGCTAGGCTAGCTGTTTTGTAAGCTATATTTAAGATGCCAAGAACAGAACCGAGTAGTAGTGGTTTCGTTATAGTCATTGACTATAACAGGACCATCTTACTTGGGTCTTTGGCTGTTTTATTGTGTTAAGTTTTTATGGCTTTAACATCTGGGATCACATCATATGACTCACTACATTATGAGCCATATCCTTTATTGTAGGTTTACAACTCTACTTACAATGATCAGTGTTATGGGTATCATATTGCAGCTATCTTCATGTCGGAGTTCTACGTCTTATAAGCAGGAAACATCAGATCTCCATGGTGCTTATGATGATAGATATTCATTGGTGCTGCAAAAATATGGTCAAGATCTTCGTTTTGTTACGTGTTTAAGATCACCACAAAACTTTCTTCCTTCTTCGTGTGTAGCTGCTCTGCAAGATTCTGATGGTCGTGCAGTGAACTACAACTTTCTTCCGGGTGAGGCTTTAAAGCCTGAAGATCTAAAACACATAGAGACGCTTAAAGCAAAGCTTGCTGAAGACTATCTTGCAGAGCATGGAAAACTTCCAGCAAACTTTGAAGTTATCACCGCTGGAGTTGGCAGTGCAGCCTTGTCTGGTATGGGTATGGAGGATGGTCGCCACGTTAAGGCAGTAAAGCAGTTGCTAGCACAAGACAAAGTTTTATCTGCCAAGATCATGTTTTCTGATCTCTTTGATCGTAATGCTTTTGTGGAAAGCGAGCACCTGGAACTGCTGTCTTTGTTTGATGATGTTGATCGTATCAAACAATTGAAAGGGCAAGCTTTGTTAGAGTGGCAGTTTTTTGTCAAGCGAGCTGAAGAGTTAGTGAGAAAAAAGGAAAACATCTCTGATCTTATTAAAGAGATGACTCAATTCCATGATGATGTCACTTTCTGGCAATTTACAGACACGGGCGATCTATCTGAGGCATATTTTAAAGCGATGGATGAGTTTATGCCTCCTGCCACGAGAAAACAACTTACTAGCAAGTCTGGTGGTACAAGAACGGTAAAAAATCAGATCATTTATAATGTTAAGGCTAAACAAAATAGAAGTATCAGACATCTTGCAGCTATAGGAGGGTATGATAAAGCCAGTGCATTGTGGAGGACATCTACAGGCACAGACATATTGGATGATGTTGATCAGATCATTTATGGCAAAGATCTATCTCCCTTTAAGGTCAAGGGCAATTATATGACATATATGAAAGACCTTCAAAAACAGTACAGCGCATTATACCAACTCACTATCGATAAAATTTTTAAAGGTGACAACGTTCATTCTTTGCTTGGAAAGAATGGATCATTACGCAATGTTGTTGGTAAACTCTCGGAAGGTGATGGTGTAGATTACAGTAAACTCTTACAATCCATTGAACGTAGAGCCTCTAGTAAAGGACTCCTTACTTACTCTAGTAGAACATTTCGAACAGACCGTGTCACTCGCAGACTGCTTGTTGACACAGCTGAAGCTCTATCACCTTTATCTTCATCTGCACATAGTCAGGTGTCTGTTTCAAGATCACATACATATATCTCCTCGAAACGTTCCTTTCCGCTTACAAAAATCCTAGGTTGGGGAGTATCCTTGGTTGCTGGAGCAGTCATCCTTTTTGCTATTGTTGACAGTGCAGCTTCCAAAACAGTGGTGGATCTAGAGTCTTTGAGCAATGAAAAAGAGCACGAAAAAGAGCAAAAAGAAGACCACGTTGTTCTGCCTTTTATTCCTGTCAGTGTTTACGAAGATTATCTGCCTGTATTGAGCTCTCTTGATCCTCATGTCACAGTAAAGGTGCCATCTATTGCTGCAGTACTGAAGATTCTAGCCTTACATGCAGCAGGGGGTCGTGTAGCCTTAGCTAAAGGTATGTCTTACTGTCTTCCTGCTCTTCAAGCAGGCTTAGATAAGGGCACTCATCCCTCTTTATGTTATCAAGTGACAGCGGTAGAATAATGGTATACTGCCTCGCTCAGCCAAACACATTCTAGCATTTTGATATCTACAAAAAATGAACCTAAGTACTAGACGGTAAAGCATCTTTTGGCATTTGAAAGGTGTGATCACTACTTTCAAAGCATCCTCATTCTAGAATATGTTACATGTGTGAGTGAGGAGTTATAATGATCTTCACAAGTTACTTGGTAAAGATCAGTTATTTTATCATCAGTAATATGAACTAAGAGTTCATCAACTAAATATTGTTGCACTTCAAAGTTCGGGTACTTTAAATGATACCATATGCGGTAGTCTTTTATGATTTCTTGATCAATAGTAAGTATCCTGATTGAAACAGCAGAGCCTCTACTTTAAGATCTTCTGGATCAAAGATAGAAAATCTCTTTTTCCGGGTTACACCAATGATAGCCGCTATAGATGGAATCATTAACCCATCCCATCACATCCTTTTAAAAGGAGAATCCTATCGAGAGAAGTTAACGGCTAAGTGTTAGAAGATTTAAACAGGCATTTTGAAAGGCCTTACTATTAACTTGGCTTTGTATTTGAAACACAAAAATTTCATTTTTGATGAGCAACTTTGAAAAGGTTGAGGTGATGGCATAAAGGTGGAGTGGTAGATTTTGCGGCTCCATTTTGGATGGAGGCGTAAGCTGCGAGCTGATGCCACGAACAAAGGATACCAAACAGCCTTAAAATCCCTTCCCTTCCATGTGTATTGAATAATGTCTAATAAGTCTCAAGCTATTACCGATAAGGGTGATGGGCTAGTTGATATTTTTTTGTCTCTAATAAGTAGATATACATGAACAACAACGAAAGGCTTTTCTTATTATAGAATTTCATTCACTAAGACATATTATCATTACAAATCATCATAAGATTGAACCAAACAAAGAAAAAGGAAGAGTATTAAATGAATGTAAAAAATAATTGCAAAGTCACTGTGTTAACCCCCCCCCCATTTTCGAAATATCTAAATAAATTTTTTGTTGCACTCATCGCTTTTAATTTGCTTCTTGTTGGCTGTAATAACCAGGACAATGCCCCGGTTACTAGAAGTGTATCATCTGTTGCTTCTGCTGAAGCGCAAGAAGATATAGATTTTGCAGGATTAGATAAAGAGATAGATCAAGAAATGTCTGCGGAATTAAAAAAAGCTAATGCTGCTGCTTCTGCTAATATAGATAAATCATCCATAGAGAAGTATTCATTTTTGCCGTTTATTGGTATTGGTAGAATAGGAGGAGTAGCTTTTGCCGGTCGTCTTGGTCCTAAGCGTAGTAGTAATGAACAACAAAAAACTTGTATTATGTATAACAATCATGACCCAGTGACTTTAGGTGCTTTTAATAATTTTCCAGAATCTAATGCTTCTCAATATGTGCATTATCCTCAAGGTATATTTTATTTCCATAATTATGATGACTATTCACATTGCAAAGTTCTTTATGATTCTGTGGCAATATATGTTCGATATAAAAAGTCCGATGGAACTTTTGAACATGCCCTAGTCAATGACGAACGAAAGAATGGTTATCCTGTGTTCGATTTTGAGTTGTCGCAGGTGGGATATAATGGTAAACGGTGGCCAAGAAATGGTGATAAAATATACGGACATAGGTTAGATAGTCGTAATACATTGCTATTTTGGGATAACTCTTTTCTTCTAGGAGGTCGATTAGATGCTGTTTTAGAAAGCCTTCGAAATTTAGGGATAAGTGAGATGTGGTTGGAGTTTAAGTTGTATAAGCCTCCATATCCTTCTTCAAAGGGTATTAGTTTAATATTTTCTCGGGAGGAAACTCGGGTATTTAGTCAATTAGCTGGATATAAAGCTTTCAATGGATTAGTTCCAAAGTTTGGAGTATCGGGTTCCAATGTTGTTGTTGATAAAAAGGTCTATCCAGATGATCATGAACAACGGCCAGGCGTTATTTATAATAAAATTTCTTCTGGGGATACAGCATCGATGGAGGTAATGAGATCGTTTGTGTCTAGATTTGTTGAGGCTCTTAACAGTGAAAAAACTAATCATGATCATTTAAAGTAGTTCTTTTATAATTAGGTAGTGGCATTTAATCGGAGAGTTATAACTCACATGAATTTTTCGAATAAAAAAGAACTTAGTAAGTGATTGTATGAATATGTAATAGAATATCTCTATATAAATAATGTAACAATGATGATATGAAAGGAATATTGATCATATATTTAATAAAAAATAAGATAAAGTTGGTATTAAAAAAGAGATTTTGTTTGATTCTCTAAGAGTTACTTAGTTGGCAACAAGCTTAAATGTAGGGGAGACGCTAGAGACTCTTGGTGTCTTTTCAGATGTTGTTAGGCTTGAAATTTTTTGAAAAAACCACACCTCAACTCTCTCAATTCCTGTCTACATAAGGGGTTGAGAGAGTTTTACTTTCACTAGAGTGTACACTCATCCATGAGAAATCAAGTCAAGATTTCTCTGAAACAAAATATAGGATATTAAGAATATGAGTATGGGGTTTACATGTTTTTTACTACCCTATCTAATATGGCAACTCTAAGTAGCTTCTCAGCTAGAGAGGATCGTCTGTGTAGTGAGTGGCCATGTGTTGTAGTGCTTGTCTGATCTTATCTAGGTGTGTTTTTTTGAGAACAGAGCTTGTAAGAATAGGAATATGTGATAGCTGAGATTGTTGAAGAATGTTTTTGGTGTGTTGTACTTTGGCTTGGAGTTTTGAGGTGTTGAGCTTATCGGATTTGGTAAGGATCAGTAGGGGTTGGATGTCTTTGCGTAAAGATGTGATAAAAGTGATTTCATGGTCATAGAGGTCTCTGCGTGCATCTAAAAGAATCAGGGTGCCTTTGAGTTCTTTTCTTTGAAAATAGGCACTCATAAGTGGCTGCCAGTGTTTGGAAATACTATGGGGAGTTTTTTGATAGCCATAGCCTGGTAGGTCTGCAAGGAGGATAGAGTTATTCCACAGGAACATATGAATCATTTGTGTGCGTCCTGGGGTTTTGGAGGTTTTGGCGAGATTTTTTCTTTGTAGGAGGGCATTGAGAAGTGAAGATTTTCCCACATTGGAGCGTCCCACAAAAGCAATTTCTGGGTATCCTAAATCTCTAAGTTGTTGGCTGTTCTGAAAGGCTGTGATATACCTTGAATCCATGGTAAGTCCAGTTTAGGGGGTTAACACGTCATGACCATATCTTTACTATCTGATGAAGTGATTCGTAAGATAGCTGCTGGTGAGGTGATAGAACGTCCAGCTAATGTTGTTAAAGAACTGATAGAAAACAGCATTGACAGTTCTGCTACAGATATTCAAGTGGAGATTGTTGCAGGTGGACGAGATAGCATCACCGTTAAGGATAACGGCTGTGGCATCAAGGTTCAAGATGTTCCTAATAGTGTTTTGCCTCATGCTACTTCCAAACTGAGTCATTTTGAAGATTTAAATGATTTGATGAGCTTTGGTTTTCGAGGAGAGGCACTTGCCTCGATATCAGCGGTATCAAAGTTCCGTTTAAAATCACGTAGTTCTGCAGAAGCTGAGGGTGTGGAGCTTCAGATCCTCACAGAGGCTCATCTCAAAGACAAGCCGCGTCTTATTCCGTATAGTGGCCCTGTGGGTACTGAGATACGCATTGAAGAGCTGTTTTATAACGTACCAGCAAGACGTCATTTTTTGAGGCGTGCTGCCACAGAATATGGCTATATTCTTGAAGTGGTTCAGGCTATTTCATTAGCTTACCCTCATATTCATTGGAAATTGGTACATAATGGCAAAACCACTTTTGAGAGCATGAGAGTTGAAGGAGAGGATTTTACAGAGCAGGAGCTGTTTTCTCTGTGGAGAGTGAAAGCTCAGCAGATGTTTCAACTGCCGAGAAAAGATGTATTTTGTGAAGTTTCTGCACAGAATCCCTATGTAAAATTGGCTGCTTTGATAACACCTCCGGGAGTGGATTTTGCAAATTCAAAACGGATGTTTACTTTTGCCAATAAGCGCTGGTTAAAAGATAAAGCTTTAAATGCTTTGATTTTGCGTGGCTATCAAACCCATTTGCTGAGAGGACGTTATCCGGGTTGTATTTTGATGTTGAGCTGTGAGCCGAGTTTATGTGATATCAATATTCATCCAGCTAAAAAAGAAATTAAGTTTCAGTATCAAAAAGAAGTGGGATCATTGATTGTTGCTTCTTTGCAAAAAGCTTTGAGGAGTGCTCATTGGGTTGATGATGAGCCTAATTTTGCTAGTTCTAGCCCTCCTAGCACTATAGCGAGCCCCATAACGAGTTCTGTATCAAGTCTGCAACGGCCTTCTTCGTTGCAGTCTTTTTCATCACAGCCTTCGGAGAAGGGAGGGACATTTTCTTTTTCATCAACTCCTTCTTTTCTTCCTCCTGCTTCCTCTTCTTCTCCTCCTGCTGTAAGTACAGCAGGAGGAGCTAGTGCTGTTATGGATCCCATACTAGCTGCTGGACGCATGAATTTTCAGCAAGATGGCAAAATTCCTTGGCAGCAGTTACGTTACATAGGAACGTTTGGAGCTTTGTATCTTATTTTTGAAGATTCTCGTGGACAGAGGCTGATGTTTGTGGACCAGCATGGTTTTCATGAGCGTATTTTGTTTGAAAAACTCACTCAAGATCCTGCTTTTTTGTATAAGCAAGGAAGACAAAAATTGCTTGTGGAACACAAAATATCTTTATCTCCTTCTACTTTGGGAAAAATTCAAGATAATGCTGAGCAGCTTTTGTCTTTGGGGTTTGTGTTTTCTGTTGATGAAGGGGGGGTATCTATTAAAGAAGTGCCGGTTTTGCTTGCAAAAAGATCCTTAGAAGATGTGTTTGAGGCTTTAGCAGCCATCCCTCTTGGTACATCCGCTCAAGATACAGCTGCGTGGTTGCTAGAAGACATCCTTGCAACCATTGCTTGTCATAGTGCTATTCGTGGTGGTGAGGTGTTATCGGATCAGGATTTGAAGTGGCTTCTTGCTTGCGCAGAAAGTGTGGATTTCTATCATAATTGTCCGCATGGCAGGCGGGTGTTTTATTTTGTTTCCAAAAAAGAGATAGCACGCTGGTTTGATCGTCTATGAAAAGCATATCTTCTCCTGCATCATCACATGGTGTATTGGTGATAGCTGGTCTGACTGCTAGTGGTAAATCTCAGTTAGCTATAGATTTAGCTGAGAGGCTGGATGCTGAGATAGTGGCTGCTGATTCGGTGGCTTTATACAAAGGTTTTGATATTGGTAGTGCGAAGCCTGCACAACAGGACCAGCGTCGAGTCACTCATCATATGATAGACATTTTAGACCCTTCTCAGAGAGCCAGCAGTGGTATGTATATGCAGCTAGCTCGTAAGGCTATTGCGGATATTCATAGTCGTGATCGTCTAGCTATCGTGGTGGGAGGATCTGCTTTGTATATTCGCTCCTTACTAGGAGAGAACTTTCATGAGTTGCCTCATGATCCTTCTTTGCGTGCTGAGTTATGCCAAAAGAGCCCTCAGGAGTTGTATGTGCAACTCAGAGAGCTTGATCCTCAAAGGGCTTGTGAGCTCCATCCTAATGATCATTTTCGTCTGGCAAGAGCTTGTGAGATTGCATTGCTCACTGGCAAGACGATGCAGCAATTAACACAATCTTCTTGCGATACTCTAACCTGTGGGGCTTTAAGTGAATATCAGTGTTTGTCGGTGGTGATTCAGCCGCCAAAGATAGTGAGTGAGCGTGCCATTAGTAGGCGTGTGGATCAGATGTTAGCAGCTGGGTTATGTGATGAAGTAAAAGGGCTTCTTGCAAAGGGAGTGCGTAAAGATGTGTGGGCTTTTTCCAGTGTGGGGTATAAACAAGTCTTGGATCACTTCCATAGAGGGCAAACAGATCTTAGATCTCTAAGAGAGGCCATCATCATTGCTACGCGACAACTAGCTAAAAAACAAAGGCGTGTATTTGGGTTATTGCCATTTCATATGTGTTTTGAACAAGCTGACTTTCCTTCATTGCTAGTGGCTCTAGAAAATTCTCCTCTGTGTCGTTATTTCAAAAAGAGTCATTAAATGTGTGTATGTCTCTAAATTTCTGAGACTTTTTGATCACTGCATAAAGTTGTGGTGCTCATATTCCGATAGTGAGTTAAGTGGTCATTTGGGTACATAAAAAAGAATCTTTAAAAACATAAAAATAAAATATAAGTGGTATGAAAAATACATATATAAAAATGCGTTATAAGTATTGCTGGTATGGTTTATCAGCTATGTTGTTTTATGTGAGTGCTTGTGGTAATCGCAGTGCTGAAAGCTCAAGTCAGTTAGCTATTCCGCCCTATGATGCAAATAGTGCTGATATGATAGCATCCGAAGAGTTTCTTACAGATAGCCCCAGTGAGCTATTTACTAAGGAGAAAAAACTAAAAGATTCTCTTACAAAAAAAATTATGCAGGCTACCACTGATGGATCAACAAGTAAGGATGCTCATAAGGACAAATCTACAGATAAAACTACTGGTGATAAGGCCGCTGGTGATAAAGTTACAAAAAATATAGCAGTAGCTGCAGGGAGCTTAGGTGATAAAAAACAGACAGAGAACTCAGAGCATAAAAGCAAAGACTCAGAGCATGTGGGGAATGTACAGACACAAAACCATCAAAAGACCCATACAACCGTAACAGATACAACAAGTGTAGCAAGTACAGGGGGTCAGGCTGCTGAGAGCACAGCTCGCCTCGGGAGCACAGCTCATGTCGGGAGCACAGCTCACAAGCCTGTTACCGTTGCTGTAGCTAGTCCTCAATCAGAGGTTGTTTTAGGTGGTTCTTCGAGTGGTCACGCATCTGTTCAGGGGAGTGGTGATGACACGTATTTAGAATCTAAGCAAACAGCAGAAACGGCAGAAAGTTCTTTAGAGGATACCTCTGTGGCTTTGCAAGAGGATGAATCCGATATGGTGGATAGCTTTGAGGATGAATCTGATGAAACATTTGAGAGTGAATCTGAGGATAGATCTGATGATGCTCCTTCTTTAGAGAACATTCTTCAAGCCCAAGGCGGTGAGGTGTTTTGTGCTGATCAGCTTATTGAAACAGCTACTTTACGTTTTCCTCAGGATTCTTTGATCGTGGGTTTTCCTTTAAAAGAGGGACCTTATTGGCAGAGTGGTGACGTTAAGATTCAGAAATTGCAGATGGGTTTCTCTCAAGATGTTGTGGGGGATATGTCTTCTTATCAACCTAGTCAGGTCAATGATTTAGAGGTTTCTTTTATTAAAGGTAGAACCTTAGAACAGTTAAAATACATCCATATTTCATGGCAATTTATGGCCACAGTAAAGACAGAAGACCCTATGGCCTTTCGTGAAGGAGAACTATTGGATGTTGTTAAACAGACATTACAAAAAGGTGTGTTGTTGTTTGTCAATGGCTCCTTGTTTGCTTCCCATGAACTGTTTCAGGCATCTTCTTTGAGTGTGATATCACCTACACATATTCTTAAAAAACCCCAACAAGTTACGGTATTTGGGGAAGTTAAACTCACCTCTCCTCCTTTAGACTCGTTGATGGTATGGGATTATGAGGGACGTTATAATGAATTGTGTGCTCAGTAAGTCTTCCATTGAATAGAGCTTGATTTTTTTAGACTTGTTTGCTAGGTTTTCCTTCATCTCTCTCTTGTGGTCCTTCAAGGGAGTCCTTTGGAGAAAACTTATGATGGGTGCAAACAAGTATCTTGTTGCTTTATGCTTGTGTGGAAGTTGGAGTTTAGAGATACATTCTGGTGTGATATTAGCAAGCGATAGCTCTGCTGATGCTGATACTCATGTTTATAACAATCATCAGGCTGCTTGGTACGATGTGTCAGGTTCTGATGATTATTTACATCATAAGTATGAGCAACATGAGCAACATGAGCAACATATGAGATCTGTGGTGTTGAGTAGTGCTGTTGTTGCTAGTGCTGTGCCTGCTCATTGGTGGTTACGTTTAAGTAAGAAAGCGTGGCTATCAGCACTTTCTGTGTCAGCTTTGGGTGGTTATTTTGCTCATGTTTGGCATCGGAATCGCTCGTTTGGTGATGTGTTGATGGCAGATCCGTTTGCTCATTATATGTTTCAATCGAGGATGGGTGAGGAACCACCTTCAGAACCTCGTTATATGATCGGTACTAAAACAGAAGACTATCATCGGGTGCGAGAACATGTCTCAGTGAATGCTGGGGTGGTGCCAGCAAGTTTTGTCTCTTTTAAAGCCAGTGCTGATTACGGCGGGGGTTATTCACGTTTGGATGATGCCAAAAAAGGACATAAGCAGCTTAAAGTCTTGGTGAGTGTTTTTCATGAGACTTATCAGAAGATGCTTCAAGAGCGTCCTTTGGCATATGATCGGTTTTTGTTATTGCTTGAAGGTTCTTTAGAGATACTCAGTGCTTTATTATATGATCCGTATTTTTTAGGAAGAGATGTGTTTGGTTTAGACAAACACAGTCACAATCCAGCGTTGTTTGTTTCACCAGTGAGGAGGGTGTTTCGTCTGGGAGAGTGGAGTCAAGAGGGCCATGAGCAAAAGTTTTATGCTTCAGATTTGGGAGTGAAGCTCTTAGCTTTGAATGAGCATGTTATGGATTATATCCTTAAGAATGAATTAGAAGAGGATAATGATCCTTTCTTGTTTGAGTTGGCCTATCATCTGTATTTTTCAGGAACTATTCTTGCGAGTTCTCAGGATATGTTTCGGATGCCTTTCGATAAGCTATCATCTCATCCAGATCTTAATGCCTTGCGTGATTTCTTCTTTAAGCCCATATCCCATATTCAAGTACAAGGCACTGTTTTTGATGGTGATTCTGTGGATATTTCTGTGATGGCAGGTGTGGTTAAAGCATTTATTCAGAGACTGGTGGATATAAGAGAGGGGCTTGAGAAATTTGATCTGCATTATGTGTCATCTTTTTATCTTTTTCGTCTCAACACATCTCAGCGACGTCTTAAGCTTGTAAGTTTGGTGTTATTGGACTATCTCGATCATCATCACGAAGAAGATTTGGATGTAGATTTAGATGCAGAAAAACTGAGGGATGCATTGACGTTATTGGTGAATCGTTTAGAAGGTGTTATGAATCCACAAGACGATCATCTGCGTGATGTTTATTTGGCTGAATGGCAAAGAGCTTCACCTGGTGGTAAGAAGTCTTTTTGGCAGGCGTTGCAATCTCAGGTCACACCTATATCGGAACCGTCTTATGGTGGTGTGGAGGCTTTTTTCCCCAGGACTCTTTCTTCTAAGGGGGTGTTGGATGGTGTATCAGCACAGATATTAGAAGGTTTATTTCTTGCAGAGTATGTGAGTGCTTTGCAAAAAAAACATAACGGAGATCACTATATGGATGACTACCGTTTTTCAGAGGCTGCTTTTTTAGCTTTTGGTCAGAGAAGTCAAGCAACGGTGAAAGGTGCTGTGAGGGGTGTTAAGGTTGTGGACCTTCAAAAAAGAATTTATAATCGCTGGCTTCAGGATGTGGGTAAGGCTTTGCAATGGTTGATATCATCATGAAAGTAAAGCGTAGAATGGATCTCTTTTCGTTTAATGGTATGCATCTTTCTCTGGTAATATCTAGAGAAGCTCGTTACAGTATAAAAAAAATGTGTTCATTAAGTGAAATTGTATGTTTCATCATTATTTATAGGTTTGTGTTTTGATAGCCTATCTCATTAAGCGTTTGCTTCTGATTATTCCTACATTTATTGGCATGACCATGATCTTGTTTGCTTTAACACGGTTTGTGCCAGGTGGTCCTATGGAAAAACTCCTGATGCAGCAGTTTATGGAAG
The DNA here is from genome assembly GCA_002238945.1 of Proteobacteria bacterium bin106. Classification (GTDB taxonomy): domain Bacteria; phylum Bdellovibrionota_B; class Oligoflexia; order Oligoflexales; family Bin106; genus Bin106. The sequence goes on from MPNI01000018.1 coordinate 34,649, forward strand.
GTGGTTCTGAAACGGGTTCTGGGTCCATGGGCGGTGCTGCTAGTGACCGGGCTGGGGGAGCACTTTCTGATGAGCAACTTGATGCTTTAAAAGCACGATTTGGTTTGGATAAGCCTTGGTATGTGGCTTATTTTTATTGGCTATGGGATTTTGTCAATCTTGATTTTGGTGAATCCACACGTTATTACGATTCGGTATGGGGTATGTTGGTGGAACGTTTACCGGTTTCGGCATATTATGGATTTTTCACGTTTTTAATAATGTATTTGGTGAGTATTCCTCTAGGGATTTTCAAATCATTGGTGCATAATTCCTGGTTTGATACCTTGAGTTCTATGGCTATATTTCTGGGCTTTGCTGTGCCGGGTTATGTGGTGGCGGTGGTTCTTCTGGTGTATCCGGCTTCTCGTTGGGAGTGGTTTCCTTTGGGGGGCTTTATCAGTGATGATATTAGTGAGATGAGCAAGTGGCAGGTGGTTAAAGATGTGGTAGATCACTCTATTTTGCCGATGATTGCTTATCTTCTCGGTGGCTTTGCCATGTTGACATATCACATGAAATCTTTATTGATGGAACAGCTTTCCATGGATTATGTCAGAACAGCTGTGGCTAAGGGGGTTCCGTATAGGCAAGCGGTACTTAAGCATGCGATTCGCAATGCGATCATTCCTTTGGCTTCGGGGTTTGGCGGTTTGTTGACTGTGTTTTTTGGCGGTTCTTATCTTATAGAAAAGGTGTTTAATATCGATGGGTTAGGTTTGTTGGCATTTGAATCGGCTCTCGAAAGGGATTATCCGGTTTTGATTGGTGTTTTTGCTATAACAGGTGTGTTGCTCTTGATGGGGCAGATCGTAGCAGATTTTGCGGTGGCTGTGATAGATCCTCGGGTACGTTTTGATTGATTTTGATTTGAGGAAATAGTGTTGGCTCGTTTTATTCTGAGCTCGTTTTATTCTGAGAAGGTTTTTGATGTTTCTTTCCTTAACGGTTCGAAAAAAACTTAAAAAATTTCGTAGTATTCGGCGAGGTTATTATTCTCTGATTATTCTTACTTCTTTATTTGTGTTGTCGTTGGGTTTAGAACTGTTTATGAACCGACGTGCAGTACTTGTAAAATATGAGGGAAATTATTATTTTCCTACTTATGGAGATGTCATCCCTGGTACCACCTTTGGATTGGAAAGTGAATTTGAGACCAACTATCATGAGTTGAAGGAGCTTTTTAAAGACCATCCGGAAAATTATGTGCTTATGCCTATTGTTCCTTACGATCAGTATTTTACGGATTTAAGAGACATTCGTGATGAAAAAGGCAATAAGTTGTATCCTCCTCGACCTCCCAATGCATCCACAGAGCATTATCTCGGCACGGATACCACAGGGCGTGATATTTTGGCACGAGTGGCCTATGCCTTTCGTTCATCGATGATTTTTGCTTTGTTGCTCACTTTAATTATTATAGTGGTGGGTAATTCTGTGGGTTGTTTAATGGGTTATATAGGTGGTCGTTTTGATATTTTGACGCAGCGTCTTTTAGAAATGGCGTCAGGTATTCACGTTTTGTTATGTGCTATTTTCTTTGCTACGATTTTCCCTCCAAGTTTGTGGAGTTTACTGTTCCTGTTGGGGATATTGTCTTGGATGGGATATACCGCTGACATGCGTGTGTTAACTTTTCGTGAAAAAGCCAAAGATTATGTTACGGCAGCTCGAGGATTAGGTGCTGGACATCTGCGGATTATGTTTAAATATATCATTCCCAATTCTATAGTGGTCATTATCATGGCTTTACCATTTCAGATCAGCTCAGGTATTTCTAATCTCACTGCATTGAGTTATTTAGGTTTTGGATTACCACCGCCTGAGGCGAACTTTGGTGAGTTGCTCGAACAAGGTCAGCAACGTATTAATGAGTTGTGGATTTTAGGGTCTGCGGTGGCTACTTTGGTGGCTATTTTGGTGATGACGACCTTTATTGGTGAGGCTCTTAGGGAGGCTTTTGATCCTAAGAAGCATACGGTTTATGAATAGAAACTTTTATGGTGATGGAAAAGACGTATGAGTGAAGTGATTCTATCGGTAAATGAGTTAGCGGTAACGTTTCGCGGCGAAGGCAAAAAACGTCTTACAGCGGTAGATAATGTCAGTTTTGATCTCAAACGTGGTGGTTCTTTAGGCATAGTTGGAGAATCAGGTTGTGGTAAAAGTGTGACAGCGCTTTCTTTGATGCGTCTTCTTCCTAAACCAGCAGGAGATATTGCTCGTGGTTCCATTGTGCTCAGTGATACTGAGGGCAACGCTGTAGATCTTGTGAAGTATCCTCAAAAAAAACTGCATAAAATACGTGGTAAGCGTGTGGCGATGATCTTTCAGGATCCTTCTTCATCGTTGAATCCTGTTCACAAAATAGGCAAACAGTTGATGGAGGTGTATAAGCTGCATTTTCCCAAGATGTCGTATGAACAACGTCATCGTGAGGCGGTTGATTTGCTGAGGCGTGTGGACATTCCTTCTCCTGAGCGGAGAATGTTGGATTTTCCTCATAATCTTTCGGGTGGTATGAAGCAGCGTGTGGTGATTGCTTTGGCTCTGGCGTGTAAGCCTGAAGTGTTGATTGCAGATGAGCCTACTACGGCTCTTGATGTTACGGTTCAAGAGCAAATTTTATCTTTAATCAAAGGCTTGCAGCGCGAGACAGGTATGTCATTGTTGTTGATCACTCATGATGTTGGTGTGGTTGCAGAGATGTGTGACGATGTTGTGGTGATGTATGCTGGTCGTGTGGCAGAAAAGGGTGCTATTCGGGACATCATTGATAACCCTCAGCATCCTTACACCAAAGGCTTATTGACGTCGATTCCTTCCTTAAGCTCTGCTCCTAAGGCGAGGCTTTCTACTATTGAGGGATCGGTTCCTTCGTTGTACGACATGCCTCAGGGTTGTCGTTTTGCTAATCGTTGTGATTTAGCTGAACAGAGATGTGAGCAACAGCCTGCTTTGGGGCGTCTTGGTGATGGTCGTTATGTGGCTTGTCACAAAGTAGCTCACCAAGTGGTTAGGGAGGAAGCTCATGGATCCTCGTGAAGTGTTACTCAGCGTTGAAAACTTGCATAAAACCTTTCCTGTGTATAAGGGGATTTTCCGCAGGGAAGTTGCTCGTGTTTTTGCTGTGGGTGGTGTGAGTTTTGATATCTATCCTCAAGAGACGGTGGGTATTGTTGGGGAATCGGGTTGTGGTAAGAGCACTCTCGGTAAGACCATTATGCGTCTTTATGATGCTGATAAAGGCTCGGTGAAGTTTCGTGGTCAAGATCTTGGAGCATTAAAAGGTGCTGCTCTTAGAGAGATGCGTCGTCATATTCAGATGATTTTTCAAGATCCGCTGAATTCTCTTAATGCTCGTTTTACGGTCAGTGATGTTATCAAAGAGCCTTTTGATATTCATGGTATGCGTGCATCCCGTGCGGAGATGAAGGAGCGTATCCAAGAGCTTCTCAACACAGTGGGATTGCATCATCGCTCAGCGAATCGTTATCCTCATGAATTTTCTGGGGGGCAGTGTCAGCGTATAGGAATTGCTCGTGCTTTAGCGTTACGTCCTTCTTTGTTGATTTGTGATGAGCCGGTTTCGGCTTTGGATGTATCGATTCAATCTCAGGTCATTAACCTTTTATTGCGATTGCAAGATGAGCTTAAGCTTTCTTATATTTTTATTGCCCATGACTTAACTGTGGTGAGGCATGTTTCTGATCGAGTGATTGTTATGTATCTCGGTGAGGTGGTGGAATATTCCACTTCTGAGGCTCTCTATGATAGTCCTTATCATCCTTACACCAAGGCTCTTATTTCAGCTATTCCAACGATTTCTGCAGAAAAAACGCAAAGACATCCACTGGTAGGAGAAATCCCTTCCCCCATGCAGCCTCCTTCGGGCTGTAGATTTCATACTCGGTGTCCTTTTGCTGAAAAAAGATGTTCAGCTGAAAAGCCTGAATTGAGAGTGATTGATGGTGATTCTCAGCATGTGGTGGCTTGTCATTTTGCTGAAAAACTAGCAGGCGCATCTAGCTAGTTAGCTATATTAGCTAGAAAAAATTTGTGTGTGAGGGAGCTTAGTGTTACGTACACATATTATATAAATCATATGAATCATATAAATCATATAAATCATATAAATCATATGAAGTAGCCCTACTGGTTTGAGATGAGGAGATCTTTTTTGTTGAGGTCGTGATTGGTGCGAATAAAGCGGACAGTGCCAGTTGTGGAACGCATAACCAGGGAATGAGTATGAGCTGTTTGGTTTTTGGAAAAGGTTACACCTCCTAGCAAGGATCCTGCGGTTACGCCGGTGGCACAAAATATTACTTCTCCGCCAGCAAGTTCTTCTGTGGAGTAGACCTTATGAATATCGGCGATATTCATATCTTTTTGGGCCCGTTCGATTTGAGCGTGATCGATTTCGCCTTTACCGCCTTTTTTATGAAATATCAGTTGTCCTTGAAAGCCTCCTCCTAGGCAACGTAGAGCAGCGGCTGATAACACACCTTCTGGTGCTCCTCCTATTCCCATTAACACATCCACTCCTGATCTTTCCAGGCCGCAAGCTAGAGCAGGTTGTACATCGCCATCGGTGATGAGTTGGATACGTGTGCCTAAGCTGCGGATATCTGCGATAAGTTGTTGGTGACGTGGTCTGTCCATCACCACCACTGTAAGATCTTGGGGGCGACAATCTTTGGCTTTGGCAATGGCAAGAAGATTGTCTTGGGTGGATTGATGAAGATCAATCACGTGGGCTGCTTCTTTGCCTACAGCGATTTTTTTCATATAAACATCAGGAGCGTGGAGAAATTTGCCTTTTTGTGCCACAGCAATAACTGCGAGGGCGTTGGGGTGTCCTTTGGCACAGAGAGTTGTGCCTTCAAGGGGATCCAAGGCCACATCTAAAGCTTCTCCTTGTCCACTTCCTACCTTCTCTCCGATGTAGAGCATAGGGGCTTGATCACGCTCACCTTCTCCAATTTGTACGGTACCATCGAAATCGATGGTGGCAAGCATTTGGCGCATGGCTTTGACAGCGAGTTCATCAGCTCGCTTTTCATTGCCATGGCCCATTTCTGGTGCGCAAGCTAAGGCTGCTGCTTCGGTGACACGTACAAATTCAAGAGCTAAGAGTCTGTTCATGGTGATGTTTCTGTGTGATGTTTCTGTATAAAAAGGTGTTATGGTGCTTCTGTTCGATGGTGGTACTAGCTTATAAAGAAAAGTCCTCTTTTTCTACTTATAAAGTCTTACATTAGGCCACAGTGATGAGTTTTTGATGGGTGTTGATACCTTTTCTGACTTATTTGCTGGGTAGGCAACATTATCATCTTTTTTATTCTCTATAATGTATCTGCAGAAGGTGATAGTGAGCTGCAGATGAGAGTGAAAACTTAAAAAAGAAGGCTAGGTGGTGATAGTTCTATGTAGGAAGTGTTAAAAGGTTGATCATTTTGATGAAGATACGAAAAAGAACGTAATGAACAAAAAGTGAGTAGAATGATCTATATAAATCAATTGTGGTGAAGTGGAGAGTGTTGGGTGAGATGTTTGTTGGGATCCAGTGTTTTGTCTGCGGTGTATGTGTGGTTAGCCATGGCTAGTTATGGCCATTTATGGCTACAGCCTGTGCTGGCAGATAGTGGTGTGTCTTTGCAAGCTTCAAAGACACATGATTCTATGAGCAAGCCTGTGGAGGTTTCTTTAGAAAAAGAAGAGAGTCTTGAGGATTTTGCTAGTAAGTTAATGCACAAAGGCGTTATCAAATACCCTCTTTTATTTATCTATTATGTCAAGTTATTTGATGATTTTCGCGAGGCTAAATCGGGTACTTATCACTTTAATGTGGGAGCTGAATACGCTGACATTATGGATAAGATCCGTCGTGGTGAGAGTGTTAAAAAGCTGACTTTATCGGTGACGATTCCTGAGGGTTTTTCATTAACAAAGGTGGTGGATCGTCTGGAGCGCTTGCAGGTGGGGAATCGAAAAGAGCTATTATCGTTGGTGGCTGATGAGGGTTTTTTGAAATCTCTTGGTATTTCAGCTCCTTCCATAGAGGGTTATGTGTATCCTGAAACGTATCAATTTTTTGAAGTGATGCCCAGTGCGCAAGAGGTTTTAGAACGTATGGTGCAGCAATTTTTTATGGAACTACCGGATGGTTATGAACAAGCAGCAAAGAGTCGTGGCTTGACCTTACATGAGGCGGTTATTTTTGCTTCTTTAATTGAAAAAGAGACAGCTGTTGAAAAAGAAAGATCAAAGATATCAGAGGTGATATGGAATCGTCTTAAAGATAAGATTCCCTTGGGTATTGATGCAGCTATCATTTATGGTATTGATAATTTTGATGGGGATCTGACTTTTGCTGATTTGAAAAATAAGCGTAATCCTTACAATACGCGTGTTCATCGCGGATTGCCTATCTCTCCTATTGGTGCGGTTTCACGAGCTTCTTTAAAAGCTGTTCTTAGCCCTACGAGCTTTGGTTATTATTATTATGTCCTTAAAGGCAATGGCAGTGGCGAGCATGCTTTTTCTCGTTCATTGTCTCAGCATAATCGTTATGTTAAGCGCTTATTGCAGAATCAAAATAAGAAACGTTAAATGGTAAACTATAATAAACATAGAACGGCAGGCACTTATGGAGATTTGGCAGAACGCAGATATGAAAACCATTAAAGGGCTCAGTATATGATGCAGAAAAGAAAAACACAGCAAGCACAGGGTAAGCAAGCACAGGGTAAGCAAGCACAGGGTAAGCAAGCACAGGGTAAGCAAGCACAGGGTAAGCAAGCACAGAGAATAAGCCTGTTAGCTCGATGCTTGTTTTGTGGGCGTTTGCCAATACCTAAAACAAGAATGCCAGGTTATATTGTGATGGTATTTCTTGGCTTATGGGTGAGTGGGTGTATGAGTTTTGGTGTGGATTTTTCCACAGATGTGTCGTGGATGGAGGTTGGTGAGACCACTCAAATGGAGGTATTAAAAAAACTCGGTAAGCCTCAGGAAATTGGTGTTGTTACACCTCAGGTGGTTGGTCCGGCATCAAAAGAGAAGGTAAAAGTTTGGACCTATTATTACTTTCATGTGTCTGCATGGTCTGCTGTTGAACGAAAAGAATTTCGTATTCATTGGAATGCTAATCATACGGTAAGATCTTTTACAATTACGCAAAATACCTTACCTGAAGAGAGTGAGGCGGAGAGTCAGATTCAGACTGAGGAGACGTGATATTTCTAAACATGTGATGCTATTTCGACAAAGTGTATGTGCGGTGGTATGGGTGCTAACTAGTTTAGCTTGTCAGAGCACTACATTTAAAAATGTGAATGTAGCACCATCATATGATGGCCAATTGACCTGTACCACGAAGCCACCTGGAGCTGTATTGGTGGGCCGTGCTGTGGAGGTGTTGGTGCAAGCGCCTAAGGATTATAGTGGCCGTATCCAACAGATGATCCAGGCTCCTTCGAGTTCAAAAAGCTTTGTTTTGCAAAAAAAAGGTACGACAAGTCAGCAGATGCAAAGAGTTGATGGGAAGCAAAACCGGTTTCGCTTCAATAGTGTGGGTGATTACACCGTGGATTTGCAGAGTTTGGATTACGATGCACGCTTAAATAATCAGTGCCTTATTAACGTGTATGCTACGTGTCCTCGTGGTACAAAGCGTGTGGGTGTTCATGTTGCTTTTGTGGTGGATAACTCCAATTCTCATGTGGGTAGTGATTGTCCGCAGCGTAAACGGGTTTCGGGTACGGGAATTAATGCGATTTACTCTTGTGGAGAGCGGACATTTAGATCGCAATCTGTGTTATATGCCGCTTCTATTCTTGGTGAAGTGAGTAAATCGGGTGGTGATTCTACCTCTCATGTGGCTTTTGTGAGTTTTCCTCAGCCCACAGCTACTTCAGCTGCTCAATCAGCGGTATGGTTTCATGCTCATAAAGAATTGCCTTTATTTGCAGAAAAATTAGAAAAGTTATCTTCTCCTGGTGGTGTTACTCCGTATTGGGAGGGCTTGCAGGGGGTTGTGGATCTGTTTAAAAGTTTGGATAAGGACAAGCGTAAGGTGATTTTCTTAGTCACCGATGGTTTTCCTACGGATCAAAATCCTGCTTCTACTTTGCGTTTAGCCCAAAAGCTTAAAGCTTCTGGGGTGAAAATCTTTTCGGTGATGGTTACAGGAAAGCATTCTCAAAAGCGTCTGCGAGCTCAACATACTCATTATATTCGTACGAACTTTCCAAGTCATTGGGCCACAAAACATTATCCAGATGAAGAATCATATTTGTTAGCTTTGTTAGGTGATGGTAGTGAGAAGTATCCGGGCTTGCTTAGGGCCATGAGTGATGATGTGGTTTATATTGAAACCAGTGGTCATCTTCAGAATGTGATGCATGGGCTTGTGGCCACAGAAGCTCTTGAGTGTCAAAAGCCATAACTTAGCACTTCATAACTTAGCACTTTAAACCATCAATGTACTTTAACTCATTGAAAAACAGACGATATGCCACAGGCGATGGTCCGGGTTGTTCTGTGTTCTGATTTTTCTTGAGATATCATGTTTTCAGTCCATCATGCCATGGTTTTACCAACGATGTCCTTTATGTCAAAAGGGACGTGGGGCTATGTGGTTATAGCTGTTTTGGTAGTTGTTTTGTCGGGTTGTCGTTCAACGCAGTTTGTACAGGGTTCAGGTGATCCAGATAGATTTGGCCAGGTGCAATGTAGTACAGCGCCTGGAGAGTTTGTGTATGCGGAGTCTGCAATGCAGGTTATGCTCACTGGTGCTATAACGTACAATGGTCGGATGGAACAAACCATTAGTGGTCCTGAGCCTTCAAAAATCTATCTTATAAAAAAAGCAGGAGAGACAACATTTTCTCGAGAAGATGGAACGGATAATGTATTTACTTTTCAAAAAGAAGGAAAGTATCAGGCGGAATTTACCGGCATTGATTATGGTGCAGATTTGAAAGCCACTTGTAACTTTGAGGTGATCAGAGAGTGTCCTGTGGGTCAAGATCGTGAGGGATTGAATGTGGTGATTGTGATTGATAATTCCAATTCCAATGGTTTAAGTGATTGTGGACTGGATTATGCTGACCCACCGCAGCGGCAGTGTTTGAATTGTGGCTCTGATCCGTCTGCTCAACAGCCTGCAGTGCCTCTATATCAGTGCTTGGTGAAAACCAATCGTGAAAAGACAGTTTCTAGTGTGGCCAAAATGCTTAAAGATCTAGAGACTCAAGAAGATGCTGTAAGTCATGTATCTTTTGCCTACTTTCCTACTATGGGCACTGCTACATTCACACCTCGGTGGTATACAGCTTCTGGAGAGGCATTATTTTCGTCTAATGACTTAGATGTTTTGCGGCGTCCCAATGGTACCACTCCGTATCTTGAAGGTTTAGAGGCGGCTAAATCTTTATTTTCTCAAATGCCTGCAGGTACTGAGAGTAAAGGTAAGGTTGTTGTGTTTATCACCGATGGTTTTCCCACGGATAAAGATCCTGATGCTGTTTTAAAGCTTGCCAGTGATCTCAAAGCTACTGGGGTGCAGATTGTTTCAGTGATTGTGACGCAACTGAGTCATCAAGGGGTGTTGCGCCAAAAACATCGCCAGTTCATGATGGGATTTGATGAGCGTTGGCCCAAAGATGAAGTGTATTTTAGCAAGTTGCTTGGCAATGGTGCAGACCAAAAGGGATTGCTGCATTCCATGAGTACATGGGTTTCATATCTTGAAGAGGCTTCTAGCCTTCCTCAGGAAGTTAACAAGTTAGTGAGTGCAGAGGCAGTTAAGTGTCGATAAGTCAAAAATATTTCAGTATGGCTCATTTCAGCAGAGCTTATTTTAGCAGAGCTTTGTTAGCGTTAGTGTTAGCCAGTACGGTGAGTGTATTTGATGTTCGAGGAGAGGATGCTTCTTGGAATCAGGTGGTGACGGCTCCTCGCTATGATGTGACAGCACCTGATGATATTCTCACCTCGGGTGCGTTATTTCGCAAAATTTATGGTGATAACTTTGTGGATATTTACAAAGACTTGCCTGTGGATGGTGAGGCAGCGGTGATTCCTCATTCGGGTCATTGGTATCCCACCAGTAAAGGTGGTTTGAACACTACGGATGTATTGGTGAAGTATGACAGAGCTTATAATGGCGGCAAAGGATTGGCTTATAGCTGGGAGGTGAAGCATCGTACCTCAAAGGTGTCGTGGCATGGTCATTGTAATGGTTATGCGGCATCATCTTTACGTCATCGTGAGCCAAAAAACAGTGTGATGGTAGGAGATATTGAGTTTACTCGCAAGGATATCAAAGCTTTACTTACGGGTTTGTATATGGGAGTGCGTTACCGTATGTTAGGCGGTAAACGTTGTGAGAGTGATCCTAAGAAGGCTTTAGAGCCTGAAGAGAGAAAGAATTGTGATGATATCAATCCCAGTTTATTTCATCTTATTTTGACCAATTGGGTAGGAAAACAGAAACAGGCTATTATTTTTGATCGTAATGCTGATGCTCAGGTATGGAATTTTCCGTTATATGGTTATCAGACTCAGGCTTATCCTGTAACCCCTGCAGAAGCTATGCAGGCTTTAGGTTGGGCTGACACCACTTATAAGATCAATCCCAATGCAGCGCGATTGTTGCATGTAAGCACCACGGTGTATTATGCAGATGCTGTGAATGAAGAAGAAATTCTAGATCATACTGAAGAGGCCATGGAGGTTTATAAATATATTCTGGAATTGGATAGTAAAGGTAGGATTATTGGTGGTGAATGGGCTTTATCATCGATCACATCCCATCCTGATTTCTTATGGGTACCTTTGAGGACCAAGAAATCAGGTCCTGAAAGACAGCTCGCTAATCCTCATCTTGATATTGATATTGTCTTGAATTTGTGGGCTAAATCACGTGGATTACGTTCTCCTGATGATGAGCCTTCTCCTTATGATCTTTTTGATTTTGAATCAAATTGGGGACAATTTTCTTTTTACGATGTCACCATGGGACATTTGCCATCTGGTAGTGGCTATGCCTTTCTTGCTTCTCGATTAGATATTGATCTGCATGATCACATCAGCATAGGCCGTTCTCGTAATCTTTTATCAGTGAGTGTGGATGGTAAGCCTTTTGCCAAGCCTTATTTGGTGGATGGTGAGAAAACATCCATCATTTTACCTGGCGGAGAACCTGGAATCAGTACGTATAAATTTTTATGGAATGTGCCTTTTTTAAAGAGCAGTCCATTTGTTAATATTTTTGCTATCTATACAATGGAGTAAGAAGTACTTTTTTTGTAGATAAGGTATTGCGTCCTACAATATTTTCTCTATGATAGCTGTGCATCATCTTGTGATTGTGATAGTGTGAGCAGAGTCTGACACAATATCTATCACAAGATGCCTCTTCTATGTTCTTTTATTCTACTATATTGACAGAGAACCAGAGAACCAGAGAACGTAAATGAGATCCATATAGGCAAGCAAAAGCAAGCAAGCAGATAATACAGATAATAATAGGTTTAAAGAGTGTTTAGGAAGAAGTAGCCATAAGAGAATACAGAGCAAGAACACAGAGCAAGAACACAGAGCAAGAAAACACAGCAAGAACACAGAAAGCATAAACCATATCGCGGGATGGAGAAGTCTGGTATCTCGTCGGGCTCATAACCCGAAGGTCGGGGGTTCGAATCCCTCTCCCGCTACCATTATCTAGTATATAAAGAGTGTATCAAGAGTGCTGTATGAAGAAAACCATTTCTTCTGAGTACACGCTGTCAAAAAACACGCTACCAAAACATGTACGAGCTATCTGTACGAGTTATCTGTACGAGTTATCTGTAATAGCTGTCTGTAAAAAAGCCAGGTATGTCATAGCTTTGTTAGAGATAGCTTTGTTAGAGATAGCTTTGTTAGAGATAGCTTTGTTAGAGATAGCTTTGTTAGAGATAGCTTTGTTAGAGATAGCTTTGTTAGAGATAGCTTTGTTAGAGATAGCTTTGTTAGAGATAGCTT
>MPNI01000076.1 GCA_002238945.1 Proteobacteria bacterium bin106
AAAAAGAGGCGATTCAAGGCCGTTGTGACTCCTTCGTCGTAAAAACTGATGTGCATTTTCCCACTGATCTGAATTTGCTCAGGGATGCTTGTCGAAAGACAGTAGAGATAGCAGGAGCCGCAGCTTCTGAGCTGGGTGCAACACTCTGGAGGCAGCAACAATATCTGCTACGCACGCTGACCAAGCGTTACCATGCCGCCCGCAGACTTAAACATTCGACAGCCAGCAGCGAGTCTCGTCGGGCTGCCAAGGCCGGCCAGATGGACGATGCATGGCTAGCCTACATCCATCATTGCAAACATATTCTGGTGAAGGGCCATATCACCCTGTCCCTATTGAGGAAAAAGAGTGTAAAAGACAGCGAACAGAAACAATTGAAATGGTTTATCCAGCAAGGTGTACGCCAGGTAGACCTGATAATCCGTCGTGTTTTAAAAGATCAAGTTATCCCTCACCACGAGAAAATCTTCTCATTATTTGAACCGCACACGGAGTGGATCAGCAAGGGCAAAGCCGGTGTGCCGGTCGAGCTGGGATTGCGGGTTTGCGTTCTTCAGGATCAGTTTGGCTTTACATTGCACCACCATGTGATGGTGAAAGAAACCGACGACCAAGTTGCTGTACTTATGGCAAAAGAAGCCCAGAAACGCTTCCCGGCCATGAACCAGACCAGCTATGACAAGGGCTTCTGGAGCCCCGCAAACCTTGCAGAGCTGGAGACCTTCCTGGAACGCCCCGTGCTTCCCAAAAAAGGGCGCTTGTCGGCCACAGACAAAGCACGAGAAAACCATCTGGAATTTCGCCGAGCACGTCGTCAGCACTCGGCCGTTGAGTCCGATATTCATTGCCTTGAGGTCCACGGGCTGGACAAGTGCCGAGACAGTGGGCTAGTCGCTTTCAAGTGTTATACGGCTCTGGCAGTTGTCGGAAACAACTTGCATCGATTAGGCAAACTGTTGCTTGACAAAGATCGGGATAAGCCGCCTCTCCTGCAAAGAGCCGCTTAAGCAGACCAAGCCACCGAACCGGAACTCAAATCACCGCAGGTGAAAATTGCCCGTGCCTGAAAATCAGTGTTTTCTGCTGATGTTGCTGAAAAAATCAGTTGGGTTAAGGCAGATTCCGGCTGAGAGCCGGAAAAATGCCAAATTCCGTACAATCCCCTTCATAAGGTTTCTGCTGGTGTGAAATTTTGGAGGGTTTTAGGATTGGCACTAATTTAGCGCCTTACACAACAGTTTCAGAAAGCAATGAAGGAAGAGACTCACTTGCTTGTACCACGCTTATGCATTCGATTAAATCATCAGCGATTGCTTGTGCATATTCATTTCGTGATGACTCATCCAGAAAGTATCTCAGATTGTCATCATTCAGCTCAGCAATATTTAGTGAAGACTGAATATATCGATATCCAGGTAACCCCTTATCACTGTAGTTAAGGTACGCTAATGAGTCTTTTTTTAAGGCGACCAAATTAGCATGGACTTTTGGGTGCTCATCTTTAGGGCAGGCGATACCTAGGTAGGGGTGTTCAGGCCCAAAGCCAACGCGGATAGATAACCCCTTGCATTCTAACCCATTGTGTTTTAGAGGGTAAAAACCAATATCAAGCCTACTATTGCCTTGAACCACTTTAACAACAGTGTCATTAATAGAGTCAATATCAAGATCAGAAGACAACTTTGTTTTAGTTTTTACTAATTCAAGAACTTTCAATACACAAGCTTTGACTTGTTCAGCATGCAGCATTTGTGTAGCTAGAGTTAAGTCACCAAGCATTTTAACCGGATTATTCGCAGCTGCATCTTGTTGGATAAAGGTCTTGAGTCTAGCTAGGTACTTTTCATCTTGATCTTGGTTAGTCATGCTTTTAATTACCTCATAATATTGCTGGATACTTTCTCTAAGCGCAGGGATAAGAGCGACTTCTTTAAGGCATAACTCAAGCCAATCACGGATATGTTCAGCGTAGCTAATGCACTTTATACTCTCTAGTTCAAGGTTGCCTATGCTTTGTTCCGAGGGCTGCTTTCCATCGAGAGTTAGATAGACAGTGTTGATGCCTGTAAATCGTTGGCTTTTAATTATCGTGTGATAGCGACTTAACTGTTCATCTTGGTCGATAGCAAACACTTTGTTCTCAATAATCACAGCCTGATTCGCATCGTTTCTGATCAGAATGTCGATGTCTTGCCACTCTTTATCGACAGAAACAACACTATTCATATCAAAGTCAATATTCAGCGTATCAAGAAATAACTTTAGAAACGTAGAACCTTGTTGGTGGCTGCCTAAAGGGTTTAGTAATTCAGCTATAAACCGAGAATGCAACCTTACTTCATCGCTATTACCCCTTAATATAGTAAATACATTGAACCGAGGCGTATCAGAAAATAGCTGCTTAATCATGTAGGGTAGTTCAAGAAAACTTTGAGGATCTCGCATAGGTAACAACTCCATTTAGATCAGAAAATTAACGTACAACGTGTTGATTAGTTGCCAGGTCCCGGACGATTACGAACCAAGCTCAATTCTACTCCATAAGGGATTGAGATCAACATCTTTGTTTCTTAAATTTAAATAGTGAGATGTAGGCACAGTATCATTTCTGTTTTCTTTTGCAAGTATTACCTGTCAGGTCCCTGCATATTCTGGTGAAGGGCCATATCACCCTGTCCCTATTGAGGAAAAAGAGTGTAAAAGACAGTAAACAGAAGAAGTTGGAATGGTTTATCCAGCAAGGTGTACGGCAGGTGGACCTGATAATCCGTTGTGTTCTTCAAGATCAAGTTATCCCTCACCACGAGAAAATCTTCTCATTATTTGAGCCGCACACGGAGTGGATCAGCAAGGGCAAAGCCGGTGTGCCGGTCAAGCTGGGATTGCGGGTTTGCGTTCTCCAGGACCAGTTTGGTTTTACATTACACCACCATGTGATGGTGAAAGAAACCGACGACCAAGTTGCTGTATTTATGGCAAAAGAAGCCCAGAAACGCTTCCCGGCCATGAATCAGACCAGCTATGACAAGGGCTTCTGGAGCCCCGCAAACCTTGCAGAGCTGGAGACCTTCCTGGAACGCCCCGTGCTTCCCAAAAAAGGGCGCTTGTCGGCCACAGACAAAGCACGAGAAAACCATCTGGAATTTCGCCGAGCACGTCGTCAGCACTCGGCCGTTGAGTCCGATAT
>MPNI01000077.1 GCA_002238945.1 Proteobacteria bacterium bin106
CAGTTCTGTTTCCTTCAAAATCAAAGGAATAAAACCGAACATCCGAAGATACAGCGTCAATAACACCAACAGCAAGAATAAACCTGCCATCAGTAGCAATAGAATATTGCTGAGTATTGTGTTTGAGACCTGTAAGAGTGAAGTCCCTAGAAGCAACTCGAGCCTCATCAGAAAGACGCCAAACCCTAATAGCTAAATTGTCACCAGATGCATAAGAAGCATAAAGATATTCATCATCACTACAAATATCTCTGTAAAATGTCCCCGTACCTAAATTAATATCCCTCGAACTATCACGAGCTTTGGTCTCAAGATTCCAAACCCTAACATAATTACCATTACCCGTTAATACATAATAATATAAACGACTACCTTCTCTTATAATCTCCGACTGCCATGGACCATCCTCTATAAAAGAAGAAAGTAAAGTAAGATCTAAATCATCTCGTCTCTCAATATCATCAGATACTTCCCTAACAAAAGCTGCATCACTTGAACCACCAGAACCAGTACCATCAGCACCAGGTTCTCCCTTGTCTCCCTTGTCGCCTTTGTCTCCTTTATCACCCTTAGGACCTGTAGGACCTTGTATACCCTGAGGGCCTGCAACACCTTGAGGACCCTGAGCACCACCACCAGAACCAGAACCAGCAGGACCCGCAGGACCTTGTGTACCTTGAACACCCTGAGGACCTTGTGAACCACGATCACCCTTAGGACCTGCAGGACCAGGATCACCCTTTTCTCCTTTATCGCCCTTGGGTCCTCTATCCCCTGTGTCTCCCTTAGTACCAGCACTAGCATTCTCCAAAGCATCCTCAAGAGCATCAAGAGTAAGCTTGCTTCCACCAGAAGCCAAACCTCCAGGAAAACTCTCACGTACATCAAACTGAGGCCGAGATCCAATACGTGTACCACGACCTGTACCGGTATCTAATGCATATAAACGATCAGTGGTCTGACCCACCAAGTATAAAGCGCCAGCATGGGAAGCTAAACCAGTGGGTAACTGCTCACCTACACCAAATGAACGAGTAGATCCAATACGAGTAGCAGATCCAGTACCCGTATTTATTGTATACAAAGCATCATTGGTCTGACCCACCATGTACAATTTGCCAAGGTGAGAAGTCAAACTAGAAGGACGAGACTCACCTACACCAAATCCTCCCGAAAATCTTGCTGCAGCTCTACCAGTAGAAATATTTACTTCATATAAAGTACCACCACCATTAGAACTCACCATGTACAAAATGCCGTTGTGTGATCCTAAACCACGAGGTTCTGTAACATTGGCACCAAAAGCTGTAACATTACCAACTCGGGTAGCTTCTCCAGTTGAAGTGTCAAGGGCATACAAAGCACGACTCAGACCACCAAGCATGTACATGGTGCGAAAATGCTCTGTTAAACCAATAGGATTTGTTTCATTAACCCCAAACCTCACAGCAGAGCCAACTTGAGTAGCAATACCAGTACTAGTATTTATTGTGTATAAAGCATCCTTACTGCTACCCACCATGAACAAAGCATTTAAAGTTGTACCAGCATCACCCGAACTAACACCATCTGCACCAGCAGGACCCTGATCTCCTTGGTTACCTTTAGGACCACGAGGGCCAACAGCACCACGAGGACCAGGATCACCCTTATCTCCCTTAGGACCTTGCTTACCACTAACACCCTGAGGACCCTGAGAACCTGGAGTACCAGCATCACCAGGTGCACCTACCCTATTTAATACCTTGTCAACCGTAGTTTCGAATAGACCAGATGCTAAGGATTCAAAACCTAAATCTTCCGTACCAAAAACTGGTCCAACTTGATGGGTAAGTGCAGTATTAGTATCTATTCTATGTAAACCAAGACCACTAACGGTATACAAAGATCCTCTATGAGAAGTTAAACCATTAGTATTGTTTATGATCCTATTAGTTCCTACCTTGTCAAAACCATTAATACCTGAACCATCTGTGCGATCATAATTTGTTCCAACATCAGCAACATATAAACCATTCTCAGAAAGAACATACAAACTACCATTGTGTTCAGCCACACCAGAATAAACCCTAGCAGAGATATCTCTAACAAAAAGATTGCCATAACCTATACTTAGACCTGTTGCTTCTTCAAACTCAGTCACATATTCAGAATTAGGAGTAGTAATTCTATCCTTATCACTACTAGATACAAAATAATCGTAATAAACAACATAATCATTGTCGTCTCTTTGCTCTACAACTCTTATAATTCCAAAAAAATTACCACGAAAATAAGTTAACGCAACACAATTGGTTACTCCAGTTCCTCCGTGAGATCTATCTCCAAGGTATTTATTAAAATCATTTCGAAATATATAATCACCAGTACCAGAAACTACTCCATCATCTGGATCAGTGCTAACTGAATAAATTTCAATAAAAAGATCCCAATCTTCATCTTGAGAACTGTTGTTATCATCCGCCCGCGCTGCACCAGCAAAATACAATTTTCCATTTTGGTAAGTCATACCTCCAACAACAAAATCTTGTCCAAAAATGCCACGGCCGTCTACACCATCGAAAGTTAGATTAGAAACACGCTCCACTGCATTAGTACGTCCACTACCAGGTACATTAAATTGCTCTGGTGGTTGACCATCAAGATCAAACTCAGTATCAATTCTATATAATGATCTAGCAGTCGCCGTAAACAAAGTTCTTACACTAATCTTCGTCGTCTTTGGATCAAAACCGGCACCCTGAGGACCAGTGGGACCTGCAGGACCTGCAGCACCTGCAGCACCTGCACCTCCACGATCCCCCTTATCTCCTTTCTCTCCCTTATCTCCTTTCTCTCCTTTGTCACCTTTAGAACCCCTAGGACCTGTAGGACCCGTAAGACCACGCTGTCCCATATCACCTTTATCACCCTTAACACCAGGAACACCCTGAGGACCACGCTCACCTTGAGGACCTTCAGGACCTTCAGGACCTTGTGGTCCCTGAGTACCAGTACCACTACCTCCACCACCAGAACCAGCAGGTCCCTGTATACCCTGAGGACCTTGAATACCCTGGTCACCCTTGTCACCCTTGATACCCTGTAAACCCTGAGGACCTTGAGGACCAGCAGCACCATCGTTACCAGGATCTCCCTTATCCCCCTTATCCCCTTTGTCTCCCTTGTCCCCTTTATCA
>MPNI01000078.1 GCA_002238945.1 Proteobacteria bacterium bin106
CAGTTCTGTTTCCTTCAAAATCAAAGGAATAAAACCGAACATCCGAAGATACAGCGTCAATAACACCAACAGCAAGAATAAACCTGCCATCAGTAGCAATAGAATATTGCTGAGTATTGTGTTTGAGGCCTGTAAAAGTAAAGTCCCTAGAAGCAACTCTAGACTTATTAGAAAGCTGCCAAACCCTAACAGCTAAATTGTCACCAGATGCATAAGAAACATAAAGATATTCATCATCACTACAAATATCTCTATAAAATGTCCCCGCACCTAAATCAATATCCCTAGAACTATCACGACCTTTGGTCTCAAGATTCCAAACCCTAACATAACGACCATTACCCGTTAATACATAATAATATAAACGACTACCTTCTCTTATAATATCTGACTGCCATGGACCATCCTCTATCAAAGTAGTTGTTAGAGGAAAATCTAAATCATCTCTTCTAGAAATCTCTGCTGAAAGTTCCCTAACAAAAGCTACATCTCTCGAATCACCAGAACCAGTACCATCAACACCAGGTTCTCCCTTGTCACCCTTATCTCCCTTATCCCCTTTATCACCCTTATCGCCTTTAGGGCCTTGTATACCCTGAGGACCTGCAACACCTTGTGGTCCTTGAGCACCACCACCAGAACCAGAACCAGCAGGACCAGCAGGACCTTGTGTACCTTGCACACCCTGAGGACCTTGTGAACCACGATCACCCTTAGGACCTGCAGGACCAGGATCACCCTTGTCTCCTTTGTCTCCCTTGGGTCCTCTATCCCCTGTGTCTCCCTTAGTACCAGCACTAGCATTCTCCAAAGCATCCTCAAGAGCATCAAGAGTAAGCTTGCTTCTACCAGAAGCCAAACCTCCAGGAAAGCCTTCATTTACATTAAACTGAGGTCGAGATCCAATGCGAGTACCTACACCTGTACCAGAATCTAATGCATATAAACGATCAGTGGTCTGACCCACCATGTATAAAGAGCCACCATGAGAAGCTAAACCAGTAGGTTGTTGCTCACCAACACCAAATGAACGAGTAGATCCAACACGAGTAGCAGATCCACCAGTAGCATTTAATATATACAGAGCATCATTAGTCTGACCCACCATATACAACTTGCCCAGATGGGAAGCTAAACCTGAAGGACGAGACTCACCTACACCAAGTCCTGAACCATGCATTAATGTAGCTCTGCCAGTATTGGTATTTAATGTGTATAAAGAACCACCACCATTAGAACTCACCATGTACAAAATGCCATTGTGTGATGCTAAACCACTAGGCTGTGTAGCATTAACACCAAATGCTGTAACATTACCAACTCGGGTAGCTTCTCCAGTTGAAGTATCAAGGATATACAACGCATTTCTTTGATCACCAAGCATGTACATGGTGCCAAAATGCTCTGCTAAACCAGAAGGACTGGTTTCATTTACCCCAAACCTCATAGCAGAGCCAACTTGAGTAGCAATACCAGTTCTAATATTTACTGTGTATAAAGCATCCTTACTGCTACCCACCATAAACAAGGCATTTAAAGTGGCACCACCATCACCAGAACCAGCACCATCTGCACCAGGAGGACCCTGATCACCTTGGTTACCTTTAGGACCTCGAGGACCAGCAGGACCAGTATCACCCTTATCCCCCTTGTCACCCTTATCGCCTTTGTCCCCTTTAGAACCCCTCTTACCTCCTTCACCTTGAGGACCTGTACTACCTGGACTACCAGAAGGACCAGGCGCTCCTACTTTCTCTAATACCTCCCTAACAGTAATTGATCTATCACCAGACACTAAAGCATGAGGATTCACCCCAGAAGCAAAACCTCCTCCAACTTTACTAGCACGACCAGTATTCGTATCTAATATAAAAATACCATCTTGATTAACAGTATATAAAAACCCATTATGAGATGTTAAACCATTAGCATTGGTTATTACCCGATCACTTCCTACCTTAGTCATGCCCTCGTAAGTAAGCTCAACAGACCCATCAGGACGAAGAACAATAGTATTAGAGAAATTAACAACAAATAATCCATCAAAACGAATAACATACAAACTGCCATTGTGAGCAGCTATACCTTGCGGATTCGTACCATCAGGGAAATTAGCAATAGTACGTCTTGTACCTTCTGGATTAGCCACAGATGGAGGAGTAAACTCAATTAAACTGCTAGCACCCCTGATCAAAGTCAGTAATGCATAAAAAGTGTTGTTGAAATAAGTTAAGCCAGTACAACCATCAGTCCAGTGACGGAATGCAAAAGGAGGACTACCTGAAATATCAAGACCATAACCTGTCCATGAAAATATATACCAACCTATGCTACTCACTCTTCCAGTCTCAATATCAAGCTTTAAAATCCTAGCTTCAAAACGCGCAAAAGCAGTAGGCTCATCATCTTCGTTTGCATCTACTCTAACAACCTGTATTCCCCCTGCCAAATAAAACTCGTCATTAACAACGGTTAATCCACCCCAAGGCAGAAGGTAATTGTTTGGTGCGTAAACATAACGACCAAGACCACTACCCTCAGGGTTTACGACATCAGCATCAAGAGAGGTTGCCTCAATGTCACCACTTAACTTAGCAACTTTCTTACGAAAACCAGATTGAGAATCAATGGTATAAAGTTCTTTTTCATTATCATCTATCATGTACAAAGTAGGTAAAGTAACTTCCGAATCTAACTCTAAACTTTCTCCATCTTCCCCATCTTCTCCTGCAGGACCAGCAGGACCTGCAGCACCTGCACCTCCAGGATCACCCTTATCTCCTTTATCCCCTTTCTCTCCTTTCTCTCCTTTATCCCCCTTAACACCCCTAGGACCTGTAGCACCTGTGATACCCCTATCACCTTTGTCTCCTTTATCACCCTTAACACCAGGAACACCCTGAGGACCACGCTCTCCTTGAGGACCTTCAGGACCTTCAGGACCTTCAGGGCCTTGTGGTCCCTGAGTACCAGTACCACTACCACCACCACCAGAACCAGCAGGTCCCTGTATACCCTGAGGACCTTGAATACCCTGGTCACCCTTATCACCTTTGAGACCCTGTATACCCTGAGGACCTTGAGGACCAGCAGCACCATCGTTACCAGGATCTCCCTTATCCCCCTTATCCCCTTTGTCTCCCTTGTCTCCCTTGTCG
>MPNI01000079.1 GCA_002238945.1 Proteobacteria bacterium bin106
GAACTATATCAACATACACATGTGATCTTTTTGGTTTATGACGGTGTTAAGTAGGGCTGATACATGTCTATGATTACAGCATGAAAAAATAAAATTGACTATGCATTTTTACCTATAAATTACATGAACTGTTTTTTGGCAAAAAAAAGCAGAGAATCTCTCGATCCCTTACGTAGCCAGAGATTGAGAGATTGGATCGGTAATTTTCTTGCGAAACTTCAGATAGTAATATACAAAACATTAAAATATTGCATGGTCTTCCAGGAGAGTTATTTTTGATTGATTATAAGAAAATAGTTGAACTAAAAGCCGCCGAAGTTACTACAAAAAGCTAAAGATAGTATAAGACACAAATGGCTAAAATAGTGTTTATTTATTGTCTAATTAATAGACCTACTTTTCATATCGCTTTATACTTTGTCCAAGTTTCGTCTACTATTATCGGGGATATTCACTATCGAGCGAAGTTAACAGCTAAGTGTTAGAAGACTTGAATAGGCCTTTGGAGAGGCCTAACTATTAACCTTAGCGCTGTATTTGAAACACAAGAATTTCGTTTTTGATAAGAAACTTTGAAAGGTTGAGGTGATGGCATAAAGGTGAAGTGGTGGATTTTGCGGTCCCGATTTTTTGAGACTTTTGATGTCCCAGTTTGAGGTGGAGAGTAACCTGCAAACAGATAAGCGTAGCGGAACAAACAATATAACCAAAAATCAAGAGAAAAACATCTTTAACTTAAATGCTTTTCTCTTGAAAATTTGGTACTATCATATCTTCATAAATTTCATTAATAGAAATCATACTTATCTTTTGGTCCTTCTGGCTCTGCCACCACGAATATAAATCTCCATCTGTTATCAGAATCTTTATATCCTTGTACCCAACGTTTGTCGAGTAATACTCGACCATCACTACGTATTTGGCTTGGATCAACAGGATAGTAATGAACTAAGCAAACCTGATCAGCAAGCATAAACATGGAATCTACTGGGATTTTAGACTTTCTCCAATTTGTAAACGTAGATTCATCTGGAAGCCACAGACGATACCCGGCTCTATAGTTATGTTTTGCTGCTAATCCATTAAGAAACATTACTTTGTCAATGGATTCTTTATCTTCAGGAAGTTCGGGTATGTTCCCATATTCAATTCTTAGCGGAGCACCTGGCACACGGACACCGTTTACAGTGGTCCTCTTAGTTCGGTACACAACTCCTTCAGAGACAATAAATGGAGCAATATCATTGAGGTTAAATGTATAACTTTTTGAAGAATCTACATAACGCGTCTTTTTTTGTAATCTAAACATTGCACCGAATTTTCCATATTCATTCAGTTTTGCATTCATTAATTTTATACGTCTCTGATAATTCGTTAAACTCTTTGAGTACGTAGGTTCTAGACCACCAAATCTTACTGCAAAAGGACCAGCTTCAAAGCTAACGCTAGTAATTCTAATGTTTTTATTAACACCTTTGTCGCATGATCCATGATAATCCCAATCCGCTGGAATGTAGCTATAACGTGATTTAGCTTGAGCATATAAATGACTAGGCAGTATCGTCATAGTGACAGCAAAAAAGAGAAGTGAACATATTATTGTATTATAAAAATCGTAAATAAATTTAGCATATTTCATGATTATTTTGTCCTTTTGTTGTATAATTTTAAAAAGAAATTAAGATGTTATGGATATTAAAGTGCACTTATCTTTGCTTCTCTAATCTTTATCGAAAGCATAGAAGAAACAAAAAATCACGATGAAAAGTCTTGTCAATGCACAACTGTACAAAGGAAGCACATATCATAAACCTCTGTAATATGCACAGCACGCTTGTTACTGTCTATATTACTTAGTCAGTCTGCCTTTCACAGTTGAAGCCAGGCTTCTAGAGAGGCACTCCAGTGCTAAAGACTAGCAACATAGAGCAACACGGATAGATGGTAACATATCTAAAACTAAAAATCAACCTACTTACTACGTCAATAGCTACGCGCGAAGTCTTTACCGATAAAACAATCCAAAAAAATCATTTTTGGGATTGTTGCTGCCTGTTAATAATGTTCAGGCAGAGGGTATAAAGTTGTGCAGACTTTTTGAACAGGATGGTCAGGGTCATTTGAATCAGATGGGCTATCTAGAAGGTAGTCGGTAGATACATTATCTTTTGCTGTAATCGTTTTAATAGCATTATTAAGTTTCTTTACGCAGTCACTTTGATTTATTATATCCACACTGCAGAAAAACTTAATGCCACAGTTGCGTTGAGCAAAAAAAAGTGTATCTTTGTTGTGGTACCAAAGAAGGCAATCTAGGTACTGAATATGCTTGTTCAGTCCATTATCTGCAAAATGCTGAGCACGAGAAACTTCATTGATTTCAACATCGGTTACGATTTCTCGAATAGGTTCTATATTGTCTGTATTGTTACATTCAGTAAAACGAATACGGCTTACTTCCCAAGGATTGTTGCTTATTACCACATACCGTGGTTGAGTTCTTTTGTTTTTTTCACTATTACCAAAATTTTCCAAGTTTGAGCTATTGGGATCTAGCGTAGTGTCTATATCTGGGCGACATGACATAGGCAGTATGAGTATGGTTAAGCATCCCATTATAACCGTTAAAACACATAACCTATTTCTAATCATTTTTTTACTTTGAATATCCATCTTAACCTCCTGATATTATTACATTATTAAACAAAGCATGAGCTCGTTATTGCATTAGTTACAACCAAAATCGCGGGCTCTCACATCATCTTCACCGGTATCTCTTATGTTATAAAAATTCTCTCTATTCTTATCGTCGTCTTTTTCTTCCTGCTGCTGAGGCTGGTTGTTGGTTACTTGCTTCTCTTCTGCTACTTCACTTTCGTCTTCATTAGGGTTAGGCCTATCAACAGGTTGAGGATTAGGTTTTAGATTGGCTGATCTATTGGGCTGTGATTCACGTTTTTCCGTATCGCTTTGTCGAGCAGAGCTATCTCTTGGGGTTGTTTTGGGTGTTGAAGTACCTGAGTATGCTCTCTTCTCATCATTATCATCATCACTT
>MPNI01000080.1 GCA_002238945.1 Proteobacteria bacterium bin106
CAAGCTTATCTTTGGATCATATTTAAAACGATTGGTGTTAAGTGTGAAGCAGAAAAATCAACCAATCGAGGAACAAGTGACTTTATCCTGTACTATCAAAATCAGATTTTTGTCATGGAACTCAAAATGGTGCGATCAGGAGAAAACAAAGACACTGTGTTAGCTAAAGCAATAGAGCAAATCAAAACACGAGGCTACGCCGAAGAACACAAGAACAGCGGCAAGGAGATTCACTTGTTAGGACTCGCATTTAGCAAAGAAGATCGCAATATCACCCGCTTGCTCCATGAAAAGCTTGCTGATGGCATAACAACATAGTGTTAGCTACCACACTTCTTCATAAGCTCTTAATGATTTTTTACCAAAAAAAAATAGCTACCTGCCTGAAAGAACTTAAAAGTTCATCTATAAATCATTGGTGGATAGCTTCTCCTATATTTACTAAATATCAAGTATTTAAAACTTACGGGTGATGTATTCTAAATCATTATAGGTAATGTGTCGTACTAGAATAAAGATGGAAACAAGCTAAGCACTTATGGCTTGTGATATAACTTACTTCCTAGGAAAAACTTCTAAAATCAGGTATGCTAGCAAATGGCTGATGGTCTGTCATACAACAAGTTAATAACTTTTAAATATTCATAGGTGGGTTTATGTTCCTTCCATTAGGTCTGTTCGACTTTAAAGAGCTGAGGAATGACAACTACTATTATGTTGATAAAACACATCTGATTCATAACCTCCTTAAATCAGGTGGTCGTTATTACTTTCTCTCTCGTCCTCGACGTTTTGGCAAAAGCCTGCTCGTGAGCACACTGCAATATTTGTTTGCAGGAGAAAGAGAATTATTTAAAGGTTTATATATTGAGGATAAATGGGACTGGAACGAAAAATATCCTGTGGTGCGACTCAGCTTTGGTGGCGGCAAAGTAAGCACACCAGCAGCAATCGAAAAACGGGTTATTAAACAGTTAGCTAGAATTGAAAAACAGGCTGGACTCACCCCTGAGAAAGAACCGGATACTGATGCTCCTAACAGATTAGAAGATGTCATCTTTCGTCTTTATGAGCAAACAGGTAAAAAAGTAGTCGTACTCGTCGATGAGTATGATAAACCGATTCTCGACGTGATCCAGGAACCAGACCAGGCGGTAGCCAATAGAGAATACCTAAAAGAGCTCTATAGCATTATTAAAGATAGCTCTCATTATGTCCGTTTCGTCTTTATCACTGGAATCACTATGTTCTCTAAAGCTAATTTGTTTTCAGGACTCAATCACCTCAACGATATTAGTTTAGATTCCAGATATAATAGCATCTGTGGTTATACTGATCATGATATAGATACGGTGTTCGCTGAAGAAATCAAAACACTAGATAGAGCAGAGATCAAACGTTGGTATAACGGTTACCGCTGGCTAGGTGAAGAAAAAGTCTACAATCCCTATGGCGTGCTCCTACTTTTTGATAAAAAGAAATTTAAATCATGGTGGCTCGAAACCGGCACACCCACCTACCTCTATCAATATCTCAGCCAAAAAAATGCTCTCACTAATCTTGATGACTTTGATAATTGTTGGGTTAGCCACGAAGATTTGATCGAATTTAATGTGTTAAATGTTAAACTAGAAGCCTTGTTTTTCCAATCAGGATACCTAACAATCGCTGGGGAAAAAGAGGAGGAAGACGAAGCATGCTACCTCTTAACCTATCCGAACCTTGAGGTGCGCAAAGGGGTATATCGTGGACTATTAAAATTTCTCGGTACGGATACTAGCAAAGCAAAACAAGATGGAAAAAAACTTATCAGGCTTCTCAGTGAAGGTGACTTTACCAGCTTTGAGACAGAACTACATTCCTTTCTAGCGGGTATACCTCATCAGTGTTATCAAGGTGATTCTTTTGAGGGAGTGTACCAAGCTTATCTTTGGATCATATTTAAAACGATTGGTGTTAAGTGTGAAGCAGAAAAATCAACCAATCGAGGAACAAGTGACTTTATCCTGTACTATCAAAATCAGATTTTTGTCATGGAACTCAAAATGGTGCGATCAGGAGAAAACAAAGACACTGTGTTAGCTAAAGCAATAGAGCAAATCAAAACACGAGGCTACGCCGAAGAACACAAGAACAGCGGCAAGGAGATTCACTTGTTAGGACTCGCATTTAGCAAAGAAGATCGCAATATCACCCGCTTGCTCCATGAAAAGCTTGCTGATGGCATAACAACATAGTGTTAGCTACCACACTTCTTCATAAGCTCTTAATGATTTTTTACCAAAAAAAAATAGCTACCTGCCTGAAAGAACTTAAAAGTTCATCTATAAATCATTGGTGGATAGCTTCTCCTATATTTACTAAATATCAAGTATTTAAAACTTACGGGTGATGTATTCTAAATCATTATAGGTAATGTGTCGTACTAGAATAAAGATGGAAACAAGCTAAGCACTTATGGCTTGTGATATAACTTACTTCCTAGGAAAAACTTCTAAAATCAGGTATGCTAGCAAATGGCTGATGGTCTGTCATACAACAAGTTAATAACTTTTAAATATTCATAGGTGGGTTTATGTTCCTTCCATTAGGTCTGTTCGACTTTAAAGAGCTGAGGAATGACAACTACTATTATGTTGATAAAACACATCTGATTCATAACCTCCTTAAATCAGGTGGTCGTTATTACTTTCTCTCTCGTCCTCGACGTTTTGGCAAAAGCCTGCTCGTGAGCACACTGCAATATTTGTTTGCAGGAGAAAGAGAATTATTTAAAGGTTTATATATTGAGGATAAATGGGACTGGAACG
This sequence comes from Proteobacteria bacterium bin106, assembly GCA_002238945.1. Taxonomy (GTDB): domain Bacteria; phylum Bdellovibrionota_B; class Oligoflexia; order Oligoflexales; family Bin106; genus Bin106. The sequence continues at coordinate 2,811 of MPNI01000080.1, forward strand.
AAAAATATCCTGTGGTGCGACTCAGCTTTGGTGGCGGCAAAGTAAGCACACCAGCAGCAATCGAAAAACGGGTTATTAAACAGTTAGCTAGAATTGAAAAACAGGCTGGACTCACCCCTGAGAAAGAACCGGATACTGATGCTCCTAACAGATTAGAAGATGTCATCTTTCGTCTTTATGAGCAAACAGGTAAAAAAGTAGTCGTACTCGTCGATGA
>MPNI01000081.1 GCA_002238945.1 Proteobacteria bacterium bin106
TTCTAGATTGGGATAATCCAAACGATAGTATATGTCATCTTCGATGTACAACTCTTCTTGAATAGTAAGAAATCCTGATTGAAAATAAAGTGCCTCTACTTCCATGCTTTCCATATCAAAGTTAACCAGGCCCTGATATGATATAAGACAGTTCTCTAAGTGCAAAGGTCGCACTCTATTTTTGATAAGATAATAATAAAGATAACGCGGCGTGCCATCTTCAAGCCACCAATACATATATTTTTTGTGAAAGAAAAGTTTAAGTATCCCATGGGGGTTATAGATTTTTTCTTCTCCAAGCCAGCTATAACCATTGTACCAGGTGCGAATTTTCTTGCGATCAAAATTCTTGAGCTCTGGTGCAAAAACAGTATCTAACTCTTTGTCTGTATACCCACAGATAGAAGCAAATTGAGGATGCAAGCTAATATCAGTAAGATGGTTAAATCCTGTAAAGACAGTGGATTTAGAAAACATACTGATACCAGTAACAAAGATAAAACGTATGTGATCATAAGACTCTTTTAACGTACCGTAGAACCCTCTCAGGGTAGAGCGATTTTTTTTGCTAAGCTCATTGTTTTCTAGAGCATCTAAGATAGGTTTGTCATACTCATCAACCAGAACAACTACTTTTTGTTGAGAGTTAATCGTATAAATATGTTTGATTATTTTCTGCAGCCGTCTAGATGCAGAAGGTATGAGCCCGCCAGATGCTGGAATGTTATACTCATCTTCTAAAGCCTCTAAGAAGGCAAAAATATTTTCTTCTAAATCATTTTCGTTATTAAATTCTTTGCCACCAAAGCTGATTCTTAACACGGGATTTTTTTGAGACCAATCCCATTTGTCATAGATATATAAGTCCTTGAATAATTCTTTTTTCCCTTCAAAAAGACACTCCAACGTGCTCACAAGAAGTGTTTTGCCAAAACGTCTGGGACGAGATAAAAAATAATAACGTCCTTTTGTAACGAGCTGGTGTAGAAATTGAGTTTTATCTACATAGTAGCAGTCTTCTTTCTTGAGCGTTTCAAAACTTTGCTCTCCTAAAGGTAGTTCCATAGTGTCTCTTTTTGCTAAGGGGTGGGTAAAAGGTAGCAATTGTTATTTCTGTGAAACTCCAGTGAGAGTCTTTATTTATCTTATCGACACCTCATCTTGCGATTGTACTACCTTACCTCTTGGGAGGCAAGTTTTTTCATGGCTGAACGAAGGTCTGAGTTCTTTCTGACAAGTAAAGTGCGATGGTATCCACGAGCACTTTCAAAGACACGCAGAAGAGGCCGCATCCTAGTGAATTATTAAAACTTGTTTTAGAAGAAGAAGAACACTACCCTCCTAAATCCTGCTAAATTCCGCTCTCGTCTGGACAAGAGAAGATTGGGATAGTAGCTTTAACAGAGGACTGAACAGATCTGCTCCTTTCATAAAAGGCAAAATCTTATCATTCTAGGAGCCACAGGACGAGGAAAGACTCATCTTGTTAGGGAGACAGCTGTGTATGAGTGGTTATACGACACAGTTTATACCTGTAAGTTTTCTCTTTGAAGAGATAACAGCCCATAGGACTTCTGGTAAGTACTTGTCTTTTTTAAAAAAGAACAAACTCAGAAGGAGGATGGATAAACTTAAAAACAAATATTTGCTCTCGGAAGCTCTTTTTAATTTTTAATTAAACAGCTGCACTTTTTTTTAGAGGCAAAACTACTTCATAAGATTGTTATGTGAGCATCTCATGACGCCCGTCGATAATATTTTTTTCTTCTTTTCCAAATACAAGAGCAATGAGATGAACAGGCTGCGAGCGATTTTTATAGGGCTCACCATAACCCCGGGTTTTGATCTGATCCATTGCCTGATCAAGCATCTTCTCACATTCATCTTTATTTTTTGCCATCTTCAGTTCAAAAATAAACACTTGCTCAGCATAGAGTACCACAAGATCGCACCGCCCTGCTTTAGAAGACTGCTCTACTCTAATATCAAGACTCTTAGAGTATAAGCTTGCATAGAGAAAAAATGAGTAACAATACTCATAGTCAAAAAAAGATTTGTCACCAGATCTTAGATTCCACTGATAAGGTTTGCCTTCAAGAGCGATGCGAAGATGATCATAAAACTGCTTAAAATTATTATTCGCTAAATATCCTGTTAGCTCGCTTTGGTAGTCATCATTGATTTGATCTTGAGTAATATATTCCATAAGACCATCTTGGAAGCTCTTTTTCACTTCAAAATTAGGATAATTCAAACGATAGTATATGTCATCTTCTATGTACACTTCTTCTTGAATGGTAAGAAATCCTGATTGAAAATAAAGCGCCTCTACTTTTACATGGCTTACACTAAATCTAACCAGCTGCTGATATGATATAAGACAGTTCTCTAAGTGTAGGGGTTTAATTCTTCTCTTGATAAGATAATAATAAAGATAACGCGGCGTGCCATCTTCAAGCCACCAATACATATATTTTTTGTGAAAGAAAAGTTTAAGTATCCCATGGGGGTTATAGACTTTTTCTTCTCCAAGCCAGCTATAACCGTTGTACCAGGTGCGAATTTTCTTGCGATCAAAATTCTTGAGCTCTGGTGCAAAAACCGTATCTAACTCTTTGTCTGTATACCCACAGATAGTGGAAAAGTTGGGATGCAAGCTAATATCAGTAAGATGGTTAAATCCTGTAAATACAGTGGATTTAGAAAACATACTGATACCAGTAACAAAGATAAAGCGAATAAATTTATCAGACTCTTTTAACGTACCGTAGAATCCTCTCAGGGTGGAGCGATTTTTTTTGCTAAGCTCATTGTTTTCTAGAGCATCTAAGATAGGTTTGTCATACTCATCAACTAGAACAACTACTTTTTGTTGAGAGTTAATCGTATAAATATGTTCGATTATTTTTTGCAGCCGTCTAGATGCAGAGAGCT
>MPNI01000082.1 GCA_002238945.1 Proteobacteria bacterium bin106
GAGGTTTTGAAAGGTATTCAGCCGGGAAAGAAGTTCAGCATGGTCTCAAAAAGTTAATCCATGCGACTTTTAAGCGTATACCTATAGATAGTGAGTATACTTATTGGCTAAGCGTCTATTATCAACACAAAGCTTTGAGAAAGGTTGGTTTTACGTTTAACCCTGGAGATTATTCTCCTTATTATTTACATATTTTATCCTTTATTGAGTCGGAATTTAATGTGCTTGAGTCTAAGGAGATAGAAGAAAGCAGAAAGAAGATGAGTAAACCGTCTTCAAGGCGTGCGTCTGCATCTCGGCGAAGACGATAAGGATAAAATAGGATGCCTACCCAAGACGTTAAGCTGAATGTGAAGGCAGGATTTGATTCAAGTTCTGCCAACAAATCAGTCAAGGCTCTTCAAGATCAATTAAAGAAATTAGGTACCACCAGTGCTAAAACTGGTGCTGTGTTCAAAGGTATGGGTAACGCTCTGGCACGAGTGAACCCTGTGGCTTTGGTTGCTGTGGCTTCTTTTAAATTAATTGGCTCGGCTATCCGTGGATTGATTAGTCTTGTTGGTAAATTTGTTCGAGCCATGCTTAAGGTGGGTAAATCCCTACTTGATACTGATAAGAACATTCGCATATTTAATGCGTCTTTGATGAATGTGCAACGTGCTGGTGGTGAGACAGGTGCTTCGTTTGACCGATTAAAGGACGCTTTCACCACAATCTCTCTTGCCACGGGGAAGTACCGTAAGGACTTAGTTGATCTGGCCACGAAGCTCATTGGTGTGGGTGCTGGTCAGAAGGATATAATTTCAGCTTTAATTGCTGCTAGTAACGCTTCTGATGCTTTAGGAGTTTCTTACCGAAGAGTTGGTGAAGCGATCTTTACAGCAGAGAATGTATCTACGCGTTCTCTGTCTAAATTAGGTGTTAACGTCTCAGGATTAACACAAGAGTTTTTATCCCAAGAAGGTGCCATTAAGCTGATTACCGATCAATTTGGTGATCAGGTTGTTCATCTCAAGTCGGTCTCTCTGTACGCTGAGAGAATTGGCAATGCGTTCACTATTGCTAAAGAAGTTGTTTTAGAAGTGGTGCTGGGTTCAGAGAAATTACGTGGCTTTATGGCTGGTGTTTTAGGCTCTGTGCTAAGTTTTGTGCAACAATTACGGGAGTCTCCTAAGTTAGTCGAAGAGATCGCTGGTGTTGTCCAATCCATAGTGGATGTATTTATATCACTTTTTAAACTTATTCCTGATCTTATCGTCATTGTTTCTGACCTTGCCATCGGGGCTATAAACCGATACACCAAAGAATATACAAAACTAGAAAAAAGGGCTAAAGAAAGCACACAGGAGCTTGGGGAAAAGTTAGGCGATTCGCTTGCCGGTCAGTTTGTTCCTGGAATTAAAGGCGCAACTGATCTTTTGAAGCTTTATGGAAAAAGCACGGAAGAGTTTGAGAAACAGGAGAGACGTGCAAAAACTTTGCTCGATTTACGTGGCAAGATCGTGAAGTTACAAGAGCTGGCTGAAACCTTTACGCTTAATATACAAACTGGGAACGGAGAGGGTGTCCTTAAGGATTTTCAAGACTTCATAAATGACAAAATCAAGGGCATCACTGACAGCTTAAATAATGACACCAAGTTTCAAGAAAAGAACGCAGGGGATCAATTAGCTAGCCTTGACAGCTTAGCAAGGACTATTGAGCTAGCTAACAATGAACTGGGTTTTAAGATAGCTGACGATCTTCAACAGGGATTTGAAACAACCCAGGAAACGTTCGGCAGGGTGTCAGAAGGGTTTGAAAGTCTTGATCTGCCTACCATCGCAGACCAAGAGAAACTGTTTGGTGGGTTCTTTGGTGATATTGCAGATACGTTGACTGAGCGAACTGACGAGATAGCCGAAGCATACAAAGTAGAAGCCGACAGACTTGCTGATGACTTTAATAGCACCATAGCTAAGAACGGTATAAGAAGAGAAGAGCTGCAAAAGGCTCTTATTAAGAACAATAAAGATAACCTTAAGCGGCAACTAAATGCTACGACTCAAGCTGAGCGAGATCAGATAGCTCATGATGCGATGATCGAGGCTCAGAGGATTACCAGAGAGTTAGACCTCTTGGGCAAAGCTGATGGGTTAGCGAAGGAGAACTTTGAAAACCTTATAGCAGCGTTGGATGAAGATACTGGTGGTCAGATAGGTGAGGCGAAAGCTGCTGCTGATAAAGCTAGTAAGAATGCTGCAGCTCAGCTGAAAAATGATATTCAGTTTAATAAAACTGTTGTGGGTGCTCTTGGTCAAATGGGTGCTGCTTTAAGTGGTTTAGCTACAGATGCAGAAATAACCAAAGAAGTGAACAAGCAACAGTTAGAATTCAATAAAATGGCTCAGGAGACGGATGACGCAAGTGTAAAAGCGTTTGAAGATCTTGGCAAAGCCCAGGCGAAAGAAGATGAAAAAGCCCAGAAAGAATTAGATAAATTACAGGCTGACAGAGACAAACAGCTTAGAGATATAACCAACGACAGAAATAGAGAATTAAGCGCTGCTTTAGAAAATATTGGTTCAGGGTCTTCATCTGAGGATCCAGCAAAAGTCCAAGCAGACGCAGAAAAAAGATTAGATGAAATTACCGCTGCTTCAGAAGAAAGACGTAATGAATTATTAGAGCAATATCAGCAAAACGTTAATCAAAGTGAAGCTTCTCGTAATGAGAGCTTTAATGAGGCTTTAGCTGCAGCTGATGAAGCTGAAAAAGAAAGACGAAAAGAATTAGATGAGGGATTTAAAGCAGCGCAAGAACAAGCAGATCTCGTTCAGAAGGAAGCACAGGAAGCTGCTCGTATGGCAGGTGCAGAGTTCGGAGATTCAGCTATTGTGCTA
>MPNI01000083.1 GCA_002238945.1 Proteobacteria bacterium bin106
GTGTATGTTGATATAGTTCCAAATCATGGATCAGATAAAAAACGGTACTGATTTGTCTTTCGTTGAGATATAATGGCAAATAATGATAAAAACCACAAACAAACTATAGCTAACATCACCAAGCTTCTTGAGAAACACATCCTATAAATTGAGTGTCTTCTAAAAAATAAAAATGCTACTATCTTAACAGATAAACTTAGAGATATCATGAAAGTTATAAGAACCTTAAGTTACCGCGGCCATAAGCCAGCTGTGAAAATCTTAATGGATAACCTCAAATATCTTGAAAAAAACCTGCGATCAGAAATCAAAACATCATTCTATTTGTCTAGCAATGATTGTATATCGCATCGCAGGCCCACATACAATAACTTTCGCTCATGAAGATTGGGAATGTAATCAAAAGAAGTATTTAAACAACAAAACTTTTAAACTTGGACAAAAAACCTAGCCAGTAAATTTCTACCTTAATAATTAAAAATCATTGTATTATCAATGGGTTATGTTCAATTTTGCTACAAGTTTTGCGAAACTTCAGTTGGTTGGATGATAGCTTGTTTGCACATCTTTAGGGTTGGAAAGATTTTTGTAGCTGCTTTTTTGCCTTGCTTTGATAAAAATATATACTATTTTCTTTATACAGTGTGGTCATTGATCATTTAATTTATTTACTTATATAAGGATGGGATCTCATATGTCTTCAAGAACCATGACCAAAGAAGAAGTTCGGCAGATTGCGCGTAATATTATGATATTTCGAGAAGGAAGTGCTCCCTTTGATCTCTATAGCGATATCATTATGAAGCATTTACTATTTTTACCATGGTTTGTTGAAGCACTGATTAGGAGAGCGTTGCTTTTTTCGCCGAAGTGTCTGATTAAATATACCCAACCGCGTGATGTGAAGAAGCCAGTTCTTGATAACAGATTACTTGTGACATACCAGGAGCCTGGTGAGGAAGAGTATAAAATCGTGGTGAATGTTGAAGTACAAAAACGGTCGGGAGAAAGGCTGATGTCTCTTTTGGCTTTTAATGCGTGTTTATTGATACGAGATTATATAAAAATTGACGAGCTTCCTTCACCGATCCGTAATGTGTATACGATAACTTTAATGTGTCAGAATATGGTTAGGTTTAAGGGTAAGCCAGAAGAACAGTATCTTCACTTTACCTGCGGCGATGAATTATTAGAAAGGTTGTATAAGGACAGGAACATGGTTCAACATGTATTTCTTGAGGTTAATAAGTTTAACAGGAACACCGATGCTGTGAATAGAGATGGTTGTCTTTTTGAAGCTTTTATGTATATCGCTAAGAGGTGGTCGGTATTAACTGAAGACATGCTAGTAGAGATGATATTAACAGGAGGACATATGGCAGAAGGAGCTTTTCAATTGAGTCAACTCAATAACATTCCTAAAGAAGCATATGAGGATAGGTGGCTGGCTATTGAGACACAAAAAGAACAAGAGCAACTAGCTTTAGCTGAAGTTAAGCAAAAAGAAGCTGAAGTTAAGCAAGAAGGTAAGCAAGAAGGTATAGCAGCTGTGGCTAGACGCATGCTTTCCAATGGGCTTGATGTAGAAATCATTTCGCTTTCCACAGGACTCACATCAGAAGAGATTACTAAGCTTGCTGATAGCACCGTTCAATGACATGAGCGAAAGTCTCTGTGACTTTAAGGACAGCCATTTTCCATCAGTTCTCTAGTAAGAGGTGCTGATATTAGAGGTTTGTGTATTCTGATGTTTTTAGGTTGTTGATGGAAACACAGGTATGAAAGTTTTTATCGTCGGTGATGGGAGTCATGCACGGCCATGGCTACCGCCTTTGACAAATCCACCACTTCACCTTTATGCCATCACCTCAACCTGAGGTTAATTAGAGAAGTTACTGGGAATGGTCTAGAAAATCGACTAAGATAGTGTTCGTTTATCATGGAGGTCGATATGAAGAGAAGAGATTCTTACAATGAAGAGTTTAAGCGTGATGCTGTCAACTTAAGTGAGGACCATGGAGTGCCCTTCCTTCCTCATCTGTAAAATCTCTTTTTGCATGATCACACTCGTTCTTTTTTATCCTATAACATGCCCTTATCTTAAGTGGTAAAAAAGAACACATATAAAGGATAAAGAGGCGCTGTAATCACGTACTCAAGAACTACATTTTTTGATAGAAATTCTCACATTACAGGTGGGGACGTAGGATGTAATCGGACAGGCTAAGACGATAGTTATTAGGATTAAGAAAAAGAAAAATTATATGTAACCTTTTTTCACTTCTATTTTTCACTTCTATTTTTCATTTCTATGATTCATGATGGATTTCAAGAGTGCGGTCTTGCTAACATAAAAACAGTCTAGCGACGGTATAATGAAAAAGACATAAATTTATTCGTTAGGTCTGCCAATCAGTGCTTATCATAACCCACAAGAGATGTCGCTTGCTTTTTAGAAATTTTTGGTTCATCTTCCATGTGACTATTGGGATAGTAATGAAAATATATATTGTTTTCTTTATACAGTGTGGTCGTTGATCACTTTATTTATTTACTTATATAAGGATGGTATCTTTATGTCTTTGTACCTAATCACAAAATATGGAGCATTATGGCACTAATGCATCGGCAATCTTTCTTCAACTTAAACTCACTACTTTACATTGCAGATTTAAATGTAGGAGTGTTTACAAACGCAAGCACACATTATTGAGTGCTTTAAGCCCAGCGACTACACCACAGCTGCCATGTTGTTACAGCAGCGCTGCTGAAAGTGCAATTTTGAGAGTTCATAAAAATACAGATATATCTATTAATTTATTCTATTATTTAAACTACACTAGAGGACCGTATGACATTCAAAACAAATAACAACGAGCC
>MPNI01000084.1 GCA_002238945.1 Proteobacteria bacterium bin106
CAATGCGCTCTAGCTGTTGAATTACTCTCTTTTCAATTCCAGCTGGTGTGGTAAGTTCGCCACCATCGAAGCTTAATCGTACGACTGGATGTTTTTGGGTCCAGTCCCATTTGTCGTAAATATCAAGTCCTTCAAATAAGGACTGATGACTGAGAAACAGGTGCTCAATCGTACTCACAAGCAAACTTTTACCAAAGCGTCGAGGACGAGAAAGAAAGTAAAATCGTCCTTTTGTGACCAGTTTACCAATAAGAGGTGTTTTATCTACATAATAACAACCGTCTTGACGTATCGTATCAAATTCCTGAACACCGATAGGAAGGTTACGTTGTTTCATAGTAGTATTCCTTATATGATAGAGTGAAACACAGATCCACTGTGAAGCCTATTATCATCCCGGTAGATGGACTCAGTATTAACCTTATCCTATCGGGTTTCGCTCTTGATCATTGATAGAATATCACACGGGAGTGTTGCAATGCTAGCTCTTCATATATGATGCCAATGCTCTATTCAAAACTGGTATAAAGCCTGACACAAAATAATCTCACAGCTTACTTAAATCATCACAGCTAAATATTTAGCTGTGATAACGTAACTTCACAGACCGTGTTCAAACGAGTAAGACAAAGATAGATGAACCCCTGCTTCTTATGGCGATCATAAAAGCCAAGCTCATTAAAAGTAACGACGGAGATTCTATGTTAACTACTTTGTCTTACCAGGCCTTTTTTACCAGAACTTTCGCAATATTTCGTTTTTCTTTACTAAAAACAAGGGCCATTAGGTGACCCTGATTACCATGAGCTTTATGCTGGTCAGCATAACCACGATCCTTGATTTGTGCCATCGCTTCCTCAGCAACTTTATTATGGTCTTTACTGGTGGTTGCTTTAAACTCCATAATAAATAACTGATCTTGATGACGGACCACAAGATCACACTGTCCCAAAGAAGAAAGTACTTCCACTCCCACCGTAATTCCAAGAGCCAAAAAACCCCAGTAAATCACACTCACATACCAAGCCTCATATTCGTATAGCTGCGCTTTTCTATACCAAGGATGAGGGGCACTTGCTAACATTGCATGTAAATGAGTCTTAAAGCGTTTAAAATCATGGTTCACCAAACAGGCAGTCATTTCTTGTGCTAAAGAGACGGTGTTAACACCGACGTTGCCACCAAGATACTTGAATAGTCCAGCAATAAGGTATTTTCTTACCTCAAAATTAGGATAGTCAAGCTGATACATAGTTTGGTCATGAACTCGTTTCACTTGTTTGATGGTGAGATATCCTGATTGAAACAACAAAGTCTCGATATTAATATCTTCAACTTCGAAGCTACTTATTTTGTGACTTTCTATCCAGCGACCCGAGAGGGGAGCAGGCCTGATTTTGTTTTGTTTCATAAGCTCATAAACATGTTGTGGAATACAACCCTGAAACCACCAGTTTTCAAAACTTTTGAAATGAAATAAATGAAGGACACTATGGGGATTATATATCTGGTTTCCATCAACATTGCCCCAGTTATAACCATCGTACCAATTGCGAATCTCACTCAGATCAAAATTCTTGGTCTCAGGGGCAAACACGGTTGTTAAATCACGCTCGGTGTAACCACAAATAGAGGCGTATTGGGGGTCTAGGCTAATATCAAGCAGATTATTAATGGCAGAAAACAGATTCATTTTCGAGAACATACTGATACCTGTAATCAAGGTAAAACCAATATATTCATCGCATCCCTTAATCACTCCATATAGTCCTCTTAAATATTTTTTATTCGCCTCAGCTAGCTTTGGTTCAGTAAGCATATTGAGAACAGATCTGTCATATTCATCGATGAGTACTACGACAGATTTCTTGTGTTTTTTATGCAGTAATTTTATGATGTAATCCAACCTAACAGCAGCATTATATGGGAGTTCTTTAGGCAAGTTGAGCTCATGCTCTTCCTTTATCCATAGCAGCTGGGCAAAAGCATGTTTTTCAATTTCAGCTGGTGTCGTAAGTTCACCACCATCGAAGCTTAATCGTACGACTGGATGTTTCTGGGTCCAGTCCCATTTATCGTAAATATCAAGGCCTTGAAATAAAGATTGATAACCTTGAAACAAATGCTTGATTGTGCTCACAAGCAAGCTTTTACCAAACCTACGAGGACGAGAAAGAAAATAAAACTCCCCTTTTTCGATAAGCTTACCTATAAGGTGTGTTTTATCTACATAGTAATAATCTTTTTGACGTATAGTAGCAAAATTCTGAACACCGATAGGAAGGTTACGTTTTTTCATAGTCATACTCCTTATATGATGGAGTGAAACACAGATCCACTGTGAGTCCTATTATCATCCCGGTAGGTGGGTTAAGCATTAACCTTATCCATATCGGGTTTTGCTCTTGATCATTGATAGAATATCACACGCGAATGTTGCAATGCTAGCTCTTCATATATGATGCCAATGCTCCATTCAGAACAATTGCATAAACTCTGACACAATAATGAACTCATAGCTTACTTAAATCACACCTAAATATTAAGTATGACCGGCATACGTAACTTCTCGTAGACCTTGTTCAAGTATGTAAGAGCAGGTATACCACTTGTCTTACCAAGCCTTTTTTACCAGAACTTTCCCAATATTTCGTTTTTCTTTACTAAACACAAGGGCCATTAGGTGCCCCTGATTACCATGAGCTTTATGCTGGTCAGCATAACCACGATCCTTGATTTGTGCCATCGCTTCCTCAGCAACTTTATTATGGTCTTTACTGGTGGTTGCTTTAAACTCCATAATAAACAACTGACCTTGATGACGGACCACAAGATCACACTGTCCCAAAGAAGAAAG
>MPNI01000019.1 GCA_002238945.1 Proteobacteria bacterium bin106
GGACATTAACATATTTTTTCAAATGTCACTGGTGATGACCAGATTTGGCTCACTTTGGGCTTGATCTTATGGCAGATTTTGAAGCTGTTATGCAGGTTACGGCAATGACACATCACCAATATCCACACTCAAACACATGCCATCAAAGGCCAGCTCACGGCCTGGTGGCAATTGAGAAGAGATGGTTACATAATCCACTTCATGAGATAAATGCGTCAAAATACCTCGTCTTACTTCAAGGCGATCAAATAAAGCAAGAGTTTCAGGGATAGATGAGTGAGTAGGATGTGAACGCATATGAACACCACTAGCTATCATCGTATCTATCTTTCCTTGCCAACCACGGATTTGCTTTTCTGAAAAGTTCTGAAAATCAGTGGCATAAGCAAAACGACCTAAGCGAAATGCTGTAGATTGTACCGTACCATGAGGTAAAAAATATGGCTCTACCCATACATCCGGCCACAAGGCAAAAGCATTTTCTTGAATATGATGAAATTGGATTTGAGGAACAACACCCGAATATAAAGAGGCTTCAAAAGCATAAGAAAATCGTTTCATAAGATCTTCTTTATCTGCTTGTTTTAAAAAAACATCGATGGGCTTTTTATCTCGAAAACAAAATACCCGTAAATCATCAAAGCCATGACTATGATCAGCATGAGTATGAGTGTAGAGGACTTTTTTCAAAGTCTCACCTGAACCCCACCCTTGAGAAAGCAATTGAGCACGGAGATCCGGTGATGTATCAACGATAACATGCTCTTGGTTGTCCTGTCGTGATATCAGAATAGATGAACGTAAACGTTTATTATAAGAACTATCACTTAAACATACCTGACAATCACACCCCACCACCGGCACACCAGTGGAAGTACCCGATCCCAATACTTTCACTTCAATGTGCACAAGATACTCCCACTAACTCGAAACAAAATACCTACGCACCACCTCATCTCTACGTTTTCCAGCCTCTGCATACTGCATCATCACTTGCAGTCGTCGCATGGCTTCTTGTTTCCACTTCGGATACAATGCCAAAACATTGTCCATATGACCCCTGCTATCTAGACATATCTCCGCTTCATCAGGCCAACAGCCATAAATTCCCTGACTCCCATAACTAGACCCATTCACCAGGCACCTGATAACACCTTCTTTATGAAGAATCTCTAAACACCGCGAAAATTCTTGTTCTGAAAAAACAGAACTCAGATGAGAACGCCACTCACATAACACCATTTTCTTACCTGCCTCAGTGAGTTCTACCAAACTTGAATACATCACCGTTAAACGCTCAACAGATGGATAATTCTTTTCTAGTAGAAACTTATGAGATGCATAATCTCCATAAGTAAAAAACAAAGTGCATTCAGCTTGGTTACCATCTCTACCTGCACGGCCAATCTGTTGCATGTAACTTTCTAAACTCGTAGGTAAGCCATAATGATGGACAAATCGAATATCTTTTTTATTGATTCCTAAACCAAAAGCATTCGTTGCCACCACCACCGAAAGCTCTCCTTGTAAAAAAGCTTTTTGTACTCTATCCCGATCTTGGCCACTCATACCACCATGATAAGCAGCCGCCACTACCGAGCAATCTGCCAGATGAGCTGCTAACTTCTCTGTCTTTTTTCTTGAAAAAGTATAGATAATCCCCTGGTTATCACTCAGTGAGCGTTTCTTTTTTTGCAAACTAGCAAGAATCTTAGCAGCATGATTAGACTTACGCCGTAACTCTTGAGTACCAATCACCAGATTATCGCGAATAGGAGTTTTGATAATCTCCTTAGGAGAACGCAAATCAAGAAATTCTATAATATCACGCCGCACTTTTTGCGTTGCTGTAGCTGTAAGAGCTAGTCTTGGAATGGAGGCAGGAAGTTTAGCAAAATACTCTCCTAACTTACGATACTCAGGACGAAAGTCCGCTCCCCACTCAGAAGCACAATGGGCTTCATCCACAGCAATAAAACGGACCTGCAAACTTACCAGAAATGATTGAAATAAGGGACGAGCTAAGCGTTCTGGTGAAATATACAATAACTTCACCCACCCCTTTTTGAGGGCATGCACCACCTGACTTTTCTGTTCCACAGACTGCATGCTATCCAGTGATGCAGCTGGAACACCAGCACCTCTAAGCTGTATCACCTGATCTCGGATCAAAGCAATCAAAGGAGATACCACCACCCCTAATCCCTGGCCCATCATTGCTGGAAGAACATAACACATGCTTTTTCCACCACCGGTGGGTAAAATAGCAAGGGTATCAGAGCCCTGCAAAAAACACGATAACACCTCTTTTTGATGCTCTCTTAACTGAGAATAACCATAAATTTTCTGCATCACATAACGAGCATGATCCAAAGGATCTTCAAGGGGAACAGTGGGAAGCAAATCCGTACTATGAAAAAACCTTCTCGGTCTTTGAGAAGGCAACACATTCGAAGGACGGGGAGAATTATATGAACCAGGAGTCAATGGTTATATCCTTATAAATAACATGTAAAATCTCGCTAAAATACTCAAATTACACATACCGACTCACACATCACGACATATCCGAAAAGTCTTCTTTCTTTGATACCTGCAATCGACGGATAAAATCACTCACAAAACGAGGCGCAAAACCTGTCTCTTTAGTCACATAAGCACCCATAGGTGAATAGGTACGCGCACTACTCAAATCCAAATGCACCCACGGAATCCCATCACCCACAAACTTTTGTAAAAACATCGCCGCCTCAATATGATCCACACCTACAGAAGGACTGCATTGCATGGTATCAGCTACCGATGATTTTAAACACTCTCCAAAATCTTCATCCAAAGGAAAAGGCCATACTCTTTCTCCCATTTGCCGTCCAGCATCTATAAGAGACTGATGCCAAACACTGCGATTGGTAAAAACAGAACTATAACGCCGCGAAATCGCTCTTACACTCGATCCAGTAAGAGTGGCAAAATCCATCAATAAGTCTGGCTTTTCGCCACTAGCCAAGGTCAATGTATCAGCAAGGATCATCCTCCCCTCAGCATCAGTGTGAACAATTTCAATGGTCAAACCAGATAATGAAGTCACCACATCATCTGGCTTATAAGCACTCGCTGATATGAGATTATCTGCAACCGCTAAATAACTCGTCACTTTCACAGGCCATTTCTGTTCACTTGCCAAACGCACCATGGCAAAAGCGACACTCGCACCTGTCATGTCGTTTTTCATACCTCGCATATAATTTGCCGGCTTAACATTCACCCCACCACTATCAAAGGTGATGCCCTTGCCCACAAAAACTATATTCTGAAAACGCATACCACCTTGATTCTGAGATGATTCATCTTTTTGAGGCGTGTAACTCACCTTGATAATGCCCGCACCAGAATCCACATGAGCTCCTGCCACAGCACAAAAAGCTCCAGCCCCCATATCTTTAAGCTCAGCATAATCATAAAATGTGACAGCAAGCCCTAAACGCTCACTTTCACGCCTCACACACGACACAAAGCTTCGTGGTGTCAAACGATTAGCAGGTTCCACCATCATATGACGGATAAAATTAGATGCTTTCCCAAAACCACAAAACGACTCCATACCACGCTCAAAAGAAAAATTTAAGGATTTTTCTTTAACAGGTGGAATGTAATACAAAGCAAGGTTCTTATGACTTTCCATAGAACCTTCTGCCTTTTTATTATATGATGGCAACTGATAAAAATTCACCTGCAAATGAAACATAATCTGCCACAATGCTGGAAAACCTAAATAGTCTGCTTGATAACTCAAGCGAGATCCATCAATGGCTACTTTTTTAGCAGCAAAATTTTTTATAGATGATGATATCTTAGCAAGTATACACTGCTCTGGATAAATAGCTTTTTTCTGATCAAGCAATGCAACCATGTCTGATCGAAAAACCATATATAACACCCCTTCATGTTCAAAGGATGTCAGTTTACCTTTATAACCATCATCGCTCTTATTCGTACTTGAATGTGTACTTGAAGATAACACTTTTTGAAAGCGCAACTGATACAAAGAGGCTACCTTATGGGTATATAAATGACTTACCTGCCAAGAAGACGGATCACTATCACCCACAAATAGATACGCGTCCACACTCTTGAGTGATGTCACATCACCTACAGCATGAACCTCTATCTCAGGATTCAAAGATATGTCTTTTTGAAAACCTAACTGATGATCTTGCTGCTGTGATGTGTTGTTTTTTGCTAAAGCCATATTTTTCTCCCCTGCTATTTTCTTCTTTCTCTTGTCTTTTCTTTTTTTTACTCAGTTTTTTTACTCAGTTTTTTTACTCAGCTATGTGGCTACCTACCTACTTGTCTGCTGCTACCTTCAACACACTCAGATCACCTATAGCTTTTTATAGCTCTTATTATAGTTTTTTATAACTTCTATTAAAACTATGATTATAAGAGTATTTACGACAACATATCACCTCAGATCTTTGAAAAGATGATATCTATAAACATACATACTAACTGTATGGAAACCATGTTGTCATAACCTTTTTTCACAAGCTACTTTATATATATGCTAGATATATGCTAGATATATACTGGATATACACAAGACTCACAAACAAACCCAACACCAACAATGGATCCTCTACTTTATGAAACATCCCATCACCTCAAACATCTTATCAAGATACGCTCTCACAAGAAAGGATATACACCACTGGCTATCACACATGAATCTCTCCTCTTCACACAGCCGCTCACTGATGGGCTACATTTATGACACTGGCAGCCTTTCTACTCCAGCAAAATATAGAGATCTCTTTGATAACACCTTCACACATGCATCTTCGAAACTCAAACAAGCTGTGGCATCATCTTGTGATAAAAGTGTCAAATTGATGATTCAACTCAAAGATAATGAACTTATAGAAGCTGTTATTCTTAGAGAAAAAACACGGATTTCTCTATGTGTATCTTCACAAGTAGGCTGTGCTCTTGGTTGCACCTTTTGTGCTACAGCACGCATGGGATGGAAACGAGATCTGAGCTGTCACGAAATCATCGAACAGTGGCTTATAGCCAAAGACTGGCTATATCATCATGATCACACCAACTCCACTATCAGCAATATTGTCTTTATGGGAATGGGAGAGCCTTGCCAAAATCTCAAAGGAGTAATGGCAGCCTTAGATATTTTTCTTGATCCTTGGGCTATTGCCATCGCTCCACGACGCATCACCCTCTCTAGTTCAGGATATCTTGAAGGCTTACAAGCTATTTACCAAAAATTTCCTCACATCAACTACGCCATCAGCCTTCACAGCACACAACAAACATCAAGAGCTGCTCTTATGCCTGTCTCACGTATATTTCCTCTTTGCAAGCTCCTTGACTACCTCAAAGAAACATCACAACAAGACAAGAAAACCTTTTTTATCCAATACACCCTCATAGCAGGAGTGAATGATACCACACAAGATGCTCAAAGACTGGCTGAAATATTGCGCCCTATTCGCTGCAAAATCAATTTACTTACCTTTAATCCCATCGAAAATACCCGCTTCAAAACACCAGATAAAGCAAGCGTATTCCTTTTTGGCAAATACCTCAAAGAAAGTGGCTATCAAGTCAGTATACGTTTTTCCAAAGGGGATGATATCGACGCTGCCTGCGGACAGCTCATAACCAAAAGCATAGCCCAAAGAAGCAAACACATGATCCAAGAGCATAGATCATAGAGACACATCACAAAACTCAGATTATTATCCCTTACGAAGGACCTTCACCGATCGCTTCTTATGATCACCTGTGGAAGAACTAGCAAAACCACAATCCACCACATGTTGATGCTGAATACGTCTGTAAAAGCTATTTTGCGGAGCCAGTACAATTTCTTTAAGCTTCTTGTCTTCTTTTAAGCTTGCAATAGCTTGATCCACATGAACAATCACCTGTTGTTCTTTTTTCTTATCCAATTGAACAGATTTTGTATTTTTCTTGCCATTTTTCTTATGACCACCACCACCCATAGCATTATTCTGCTTGTAGTTAGGATTTTGATTGCCATTCACTTCATTTTTATTTGCTGAACTTTTATTTGATGAACCATGTCTCTTATAACTACCTCGTCGCTGTTGCTTACCACCACGATAAGAAGGCTCTTGAATATACTGACTCTGAACATGTTGATTGCGAAAGTTCTGATTATGCTGAAAACGACTCACCGGAGGAATTTGTGAAATATTCACCACTTCCTGAGGAGGACTAATGCCATAAGCCCAATTGAAATATGCCCATATTTTCTCACCCGTTCGAGCAAATCTATCGAGAAGATGATGCTTAAGATACGTCCAAGGAGGAGCTAAATCATGATGATCCAACACATGATCCTCAAGACATTCACCACTCTTCAGCCGTACTAAGGTTTTAAAATCCTTTTCCAGATAAGCCAGGTTCTTTGCCACAAGGCCCATCTTACCAATATCCATATTACCCTTATGAGATAAAACAGGATACTCGGATTTATACCAAGATACCATCTTCTCCACAGCATCTTCTAAGCTGTAATCCTCGATAGCATCACTTGTTAGTTCCGGCCAAAACGTACGTTCTTGATAACGATGATCCACTTCCTTTAACTGACGGGAAGTATCGTAACAAGCAAAAAGGAATCGATCTAACGACACTTCACGACCTTTCTTTTTTTCATATTCATGTTTAATAGACACCCGATTACTGTTCATAGCCAAATAGTCTTTTTCACTCAACTCCTGCATACATATCCTTGTAATCACTGAACCATTCCATAAAACCACCAGAGCCATTTGTAGGTAAAACAACACAGCGAAGAGCAATAGAAAGTTCTTTGTTCATCTGATAATCACTCAATTTCATGGTCATTACTTTATGTGTGTTTCGAGTTTGTTTTGAAATGATTGGGTAGGCTCTCGTTTATAATACATACCTATTGAAATACATATACATGCATAGAT
The DNA here is from genome assembly GCA_002238945.1 of Proteobacteria bacterium bin106. Lineage (GTDB taxonomy): Bacteria > Bdellovibrionota_B > Oligoflexia > Oligoflexales > Bin106 > Bin106. Next base: position 6,987 of record MPNI01000019.1, read on the forward strand.
AGATAAGTACGTAGAGATATATCTATGCGCGTATCTTGACTCACTATCAAAGTGAAGAAAAGAGGATATATCATCAGCAACATCTCACAAATACGATCTTGCTCCCTATCTCTCTACCTTATTTTGACAAAAATAGACAACAGAAAATATTTTTTTCTAAAATCATCTCAAAATTGTTCTAAAGAAAATCCATAAAGATATGATGGCAATAAAGAGCCCGCTAACCAGTATAATCTACCCATAATCTATATATATAACTCACTTACTATGACAAAAACGAGTTGTGTAGATCTAACAACAAAAACAATAAGTCTATACTGATCACTTTGACCAGCTATCTGCTATCCGTATTGGAGCACGCCTGCCTACTCTCCTTACTGCTTGCTGGTGTAGTACACCTATCGGACTCCTATGGCACATCTTGAAGGAAAGCCTATGAAAAAATGCAGCCCACAATAGACCTCAAGCACACAACCTTTTTTTGCCTCTGTTTTTGCTCTTAGCTCTGTTCATGTTTTGAGGTAATTCTTGGCTCGCTGCTACTGGCTCGCTGCTACTGGCTCGCTGCTACTGGCTCGCTGCTACTGGCTTGCTTCTACCATCAAACACACAACAGTGATGGCGTCCCCAGGGGGATTCGAACCCCCGTCGCGGCCGTGAAAGGGCAGCATCCTGGACCAGACTAGAAGATGGGGACCTAATGTTTAAAAAACAATCGATGAGTCAACTTATGGATTCTATCTCTATGAGCAACCACTCATCTTTTCTTTAAATGCACTATGAGGTTTTATCTCGTGATGAATAACTTATCTAACTTAACTGATTCTAACTAACGGTTATCTTATTAAGTGATTTTATATATGTATATATGTAAATGCGCCTGTCGCTGCACCTGTATGTCAGCTTATAGTGGGCTTGCTTAACATAAACTATAAAGTCGAGCCCAATCAATGGTTGGTCGTCAGTTGTTAGTTTTACTTACACTCTTACACGCACTAGCAATTACAGTGAGCTAAGCAATAAGCAAAGTAACTATAACATATCTCATATCTCATATCTAAGACTAGCCGTAGCCAATAGATGTAAAAAAGAACCACTAGGAAAAAATCACTCAACTGAACTTATCTTATTTCTTCTTATTTCTTCTTTTATTCATGTATCTCTTATTCATGTATCTATGTACCTATATGTCCCAAGCACCACAACCAACCAAGACATACTTACTTTGCTATATCAATATCAAACTTTGTTAGTTCTTAGTTCTCGTTTTTCTTAGTTTCATTTCTATGCTTATGAATTATTGAGTAATCGGATTTTGTAATCTGTGTCATCCATTGTCTTACAAATGCTTTTCAGTATCTACAGCCTACAAGTAGTTTTTTTAAGAGCTTTTTTAAGAGCTTTTTTAAGAGCTTTTTTAAGAGCTAGAGAGCTAGAGATAGTATCTGCAGTTATGCCTCCTATACTGGTATACGTTCCATAACAGGACACTTTCAAACAAAGCAAGAAGCATCATACAGAGTCATTAAACTAAAGAGTACGGTGAGCCCACCTGGATTCGAACCAGGGACCCGCACATTAAAAGTGTGCTGCTCTACCAGCTGAGCTATAGGCCCTTACAACACATGCTATACCAAGCTAACACAAAACAAATCAGCACAACAAGATTATGCTACTCAAAAGTAAACACTCTAACACACGGCTAACTAACACACGGCTAAAGCAACACACTGACTGTAAAGACGTTTCTACCAAAGTCAATGAATAAACAATGGCGGGCAAGAACACCCAATAGAGATTTACTATAGAAAAACATATTTTTGCGGTCAAGGAAAAAAGCACAAAAAATCTCAATTCACATCAACCTACCGTTCAACACCCATCATCCATCTCCCATCATACCAATCACCACTACAACCACACTCCCTATATCTTAATTCATCTTAACTCATCTTCTTGACTCATATCTTGACTCATATCCTGACTAGGGACTTAACAACGAAGGAGAAGACACATAAGTGCTTTTTTGCAAATGAGCAGGTAAAGCACTTTCTAAATCCACACTCACCAACTTAGAAACACCCGGCTCTTGCATAGTCACTCCATAAAGTCTGTCAAAAACTTCCATAGTCTTGCGGTTATGAGTGACAACAATGAATTGAAATTTCTGATTTAAAGCCGCAAGCAAATCATTGTAACGTCCCACATTAGCCTCATCCAATGGAGCATCCACCTCATCTAACAAACAAAAAGGCGTAGGCTTGGTCTTAAGAAAAGCCATCACTAAAGCAATAGCTGTTAGAGCTTTTTCTCCACCAGAAAACAAAGCTAAAGGCTGACGTTTTTTACCAGGAAGCTGTACCATGATCTTAACTCCTGGTGGTTGATCATCCTTGGCAGAAGATTCTGCAGACATCATCTCTTCATCTTCTGCTAAATCTGTCACTTCAGAGCTGGGATGCTGTTGTGCTCCGCTACGAATAGACTCACCCTTTACAGCTACCCCATCATCCAGCACAAGATCTGCAGATCCTTGAGGAAACAAAATAGGGAAAAGACGAGAGAACTCCTCTGAGAGAATAGAAAAAACCTGACTGAATTTATCATCAGACATCTTTTGAGCCTCAGCTATGGTTTCTTTAATCACAGCAAGAGATTTTTCAAGGTCAGTTTTTTGCTTCTCAAGAAACATCTCCCGCTCAAGCAAAGCATCATGCTCTGAAGCAGCAATAAAATTCATAGCACCAAGAGCTGATAACTCCGCTTTTAAAGATTTCCATTTGGCCTCAAGCTTAGCACTATCCTCAGAAATCTCAGCCACTTCTGAAAGCAACACTAAAGTCGATATATTATATTGACTCTCACAAGTAGCTTCATATTCTGCTAGCTGCTCCTGACAACGCTGCGCTGTTAACTGAGCTTTTTGATAAGATGCCCTCAAACCAATACACCGCTTTTCTAAATCACTCAACGTTGTTTCCACAGCTGATAGTCTTTGGCCTACTTGAGAAAGCACCGATTCCACTTGATGCAACTTCTTTTCTTCTTCTGCCCTATCACTCAATAAACCAGCCATATCACTTTGCAACTGAGCACGTACTTCAACATTACTTTCCTTATCTTGTCTATCCCGAGCCAAAGCATCCTGCTTTTCTTGAAGCCCTTTTTCCAAAGTAAGGATATATTCTTCAAACTGCGCAATATTCTTCTTTAAAACATCCACCTTAGATCCACTAGCAGCATAAGCCAATTGAGCTGCCTGATCTTGATCACGATCTTCTCTCAAACGATTCTGGAGGCTCTCGCCCTCATTATCACAGCTTTTTAAATCCTCTTCCATAACAGCTAAATCCTGCTGCCATTTTTGGATATTTTCCAAAGCAGTACTCTCCTGAACCTTCATATCCTCAAGAGTACGGCTATGTTTGCTAGCAAGAGAAGCATGCTCCTTGCTAGCTTGATGAGATAATTCCAACTCACGCTCAAACGAATGAAATGTCACTAACTCACTTTGATAAGCCTTATCAACCTTGTCACAAGCGGCCTCTGCCTGCTGAATCTCCTCTCTACAAACTTGAAAGTCTTTCTGCAATACAGCCTCACGCTCAGCATGTATCCTAAGCACCTCCATCACTTTCAACAAAGCATCCTCAGTATCTTCAAGGTCACGTTTGCTGCTCAAATACGACCGAGAAGAACGCTTATACCATACCGCACTCACCCGGTGAGTACTTCCTGCTAATACCAAGCCCGATGGCAATATCACCACCTTGTCTAAGAGCATTTCACAACGAAGATCTGCAAGGTTACCAGAGAAAAAATATATCTTCTTCAAACTCTCAGCTAAGGTTTCATCTTTAAGCCCCACATACTGAGGATAAAAAGAGACAAAATGATTATTCTCTACATCCTCTACACTCTCTACATCCTCTGCACCCACTTCCATACAAGGCTCAGAGATGGTGTGCTGCTCTGCCACATTTGGTAAGCCAAAAGATGCATAAATATCACCACCAGACCATGGCTGTTTTTGACTAGCTTGCTGCAACTTCTCAATAACAGCACAAAAAGACACAAGATCGCGATCACTACCCTCAATAAACCTCTCTCTTACAGGATAAGAGACATGCTCTAACCAACGTGATAACGAATAACTCAAAGCTTCAGAAAGCTCTTTAAATGCTGGCTTTAAAAACACATAATCAGCCAAGAACACTCCCATGGCTGCTTCTTTATTCCCTTCTTGGTGCTGCTTAAAAGCTTCTTTAAGAGGAAGATGATCAGCTGCGTCTTCTTTAAGCCATGAAGCATATAGCTGCTTTTTTGATTCCAAAGAAGCCTTTTGGCATTGCAACGTAACCGTTTCATCACGAAGATCCTCTAAAGATGCAGCTAGCTTCTGTGATTGCCCTTTCAACTCTTTAAGCTTGACTGCCGCTTCCTTACGCAAACCACTCAAACGCTCCACTCGCAACGAATAAGCTTGCTGATCAATGTGCTGTTTGCGCACCAACGCCTCACTTGCCTCTCTGGCCTCTTTAGCACTAGAGAGCTCCAAAACGATGTGCTGTTTACGCTCACCCAAAGCCTTCAATGATAGCTCTGCAGCAAACAGTTTTTTAGCCACAGCCTCTTTTTGCTCTTTAAGTTTCTGAAAGGTACTCTGAAAAGATTTCCATTGCTCTGCAGATTCTCTATACCTTTGAGCACACTGCAAAGAACGCCTTTTTTCTTCATCTCTTTGCTTACACATATGCGCATAATCAAGCGACTCTGCAGCCAGCTTTTCTTTGTAGTTATTCAAAGCCTCCCTATCAAGCTTTAAAGAAGCTGTATACTCACTGATACGGTAATTGCTTTTTTCAGCAAGAGTATGCAAATTTTTTAAAGAAACCTCCTTAGCAGCAAGACTCTCACGAAGAAGAGTGATACCCTCTCGCAACTCTAGCAACTGAGCGCTCAGATCATTGTGCTCCAATTTTAAAGTCGAACGTTGCTGCGATAATGCAGCACTCTTGTCAGAAAGTTCTTTGAGTTGAATATCCAAAGACTCTTGTTCTGCTGTGGACGACTCTTTACCAGCCACAGCCTCTCGAAGACGATGAGCTAACAGCTGACGTTCAAGAATATCAATGGATGAACTGATACGCTCATGCACCTTGCAAGCCTCTGCTTGCTGAGCCAGTAAGTTTTTTTGACGGACCACCTCAAGAATCAAATCATCCACTCTGGCCAAATTATCTTGAGTTTTATCGAGCTTTTTTTGAGACTCAGCTATTTTAACCTTAAACGTTAAAACACCAGCAATTTCTTCAATAGTTTCACGTAACTCTTGAGGTTTAGCTTTAAGGATATCACCAATTTGTCCCTGCTGAATAATGGCATATCCCCGAGATCCCATACCAGCTGTTTGAAAAAAATCCATCAGATCTTTAAGACGACACACCCGACCATTGATGGACACCTCTCTGCTACCATCACGATAAACCCGACGTGTTAAGATGATTTCATTTTCATGACGATACTCTTGAGGACAAAACGGAGAAAATTCACTGTTATCAAATACCAGAGAAACCTCTGCCATTCCCAAAGAACGCCTTTGAGAAGATCCTGAAAAAATCAGATCTGTACTTTTTTCTCCACGTAAAGTCTTGGCACTTTGCTCTCCCATCACCCATCTTACAGAATCGATGATATTGCTCTTTCCCGAACCATTAGGACCAATCACCCCTGTAATATGATCTTTGTCAAAACGCAAAGTGACTTTGTCCGCAAAAGACTTAAAACCACAAGCAATAATTTTGCGAAGATACATACTTGGCTTACCGGATGCGTTTAATAGGATTTAAAGATAAGTCCTCTGCCACATCAAACAATGTCAGACTATCGGAGAAAAACGCACCAGCCATCACACGAGATCCTAAAGAAGCTAATGAGAAAAAACTCTGAGATCTCTCTGTGGAAAAATACAAAAAGGCATCTTTTTGAGCAGGTGAAGATGCCTTAGCGGCAAGTGACTTCAAAGAAAGCGCATAAGAAGAACTCTTGAAATAAACCGCATTACGAAAATCATTGACCACAAGATAATGAGGCACATCAGATGATGTGCCCAAAGTACCAACATCAAAGTTACCCGTAAAACGAATATCGCGATTCATCAAAGCGGCAGAATCATCAAATTCCACATTGGACTTCACCTTTGAAGACACCACAGATCCTCTAGGATCATGCCCCCAAACACGCTCCACCTGCAAAACATCACTTGTTAAAGGATCCTTACCTCCATCTTTAAGAGGTTTTAATGGAGAGCTTTTAAAACGAAAACGATAGACCGCATTGCCCACAGAAAGATTATCTCGACTTTGAAAACTTCGCTTAGAAATATAAAAGGCATCTTTGCTCTTAGGATCCGGTAGTGCTTGCCAAAAATTGGTTCGATAATGTTTATCTCTACCTCTTAGCGAAGAATCATCATTAAAATACAACCACTTAACTTCTTTTGCCACCTCATCACTTGCTGCTGAAGCATAAGGAAATCCACGCTGCTTTTCGCTTTCTATGGGATAAATGGCATACTGAAATTGTCTGATCAAATCACGCTTTTCTGGCCCTGTTAAATTAACAATATTTTCCCATTTATCAGGATATTCAACAGTACCATTGCCTGCTTTACTCTGATAATCCCCAAGCACGATATCTTCTAAACGCACTTGATCAGCATCTGTGGGAAAAGCATAGATCAATCCTTTTTGGGTATCTATATGCAAAGCCCTACGAGGATGAGGCCCATAATCCCTCACTAAAGACAATGTAAAAGGAGAAGATGCTTTGCTAGCAGCATCAGATGACCACTCACCTACATACAACTTCCCGTTCATACAGCTCACAGCAAAGTAAGGATAATCCTTTCGAGCTACAGCATTAATAGGAATGCACTCCAAGGTAGATGAAGATAGAAAGCGAATATTATCGGGATCACTGATATCATAAGCTCTCAGTTGTGGAGGCTTTGTGTATTGATCTGTCTGACCATGTCCCACAAGTAAAATTTTGCCACGCACCACAGCAAAACGACCAAGACGCGGTGTTGTGATAACACCGCGCTTTTCACCATTCTTATCAAGCACCATCACAGATCCTGCATTGTACTGGCGCTCTAAATCAGAATTCACAACATAAAAATAATCACCATCACTCACCATGGCACTGGGATAGACTACCTTATCACCAATAGGCTCAAACACCTCCGATTCTCGACAAGCCGCAACCACAATCATAGCCATAACTGTAATCCAACCCATCAAGACACATCCCACATACCTTAGTCCACAGCAGCCAAAACCCCTATTCTTTGGACTTGCTCTGTTTATTGTGTTCTCTGTTTTTATGGTTTTTATGTCTTCATCTGTATTCTTCATATACTGCCACCACATGACATCACAACCTATTTTTTATGTATACCTGTTGTTACTACGTTAAAAAGACACCTGGAGCTTGGTAGCTGTTCTTTAAGTTGATTCTTAGCTATTTACGTTATGGTGAATTTTTGATCTCAAAACCATATCCAACCCTTAAACACACAGCCCAACATCTGCCACATGCTTCCTACCATGGCCTGATTGTATGTACAATCAAACTCTTGTGCAAGAATTTTGAAAGGCCCTTTGAAAAAAGCTTAACTTCCTGAACTGATCAGGATCACAAGGACAAGATTCTCCAGATCTGCCCTAGCATTCATGACTCACTATGAACACCTGATACATTACATCAAGAAGCATAGAAGCTGATAGCTATAACACAGCAACTAAGCAACTATATGATCATCATGAATACATGTAAAAGTAAATATTTCATACAAAATACCCAAAAAACAAAACAAAAAAAACACACATGAAAGGCAAAACATCTGTGAAATGCAGAGATATTTCACATTCCATAAAAAATATGTGATTGAATCAAAATAAAAAATGAGACTTAATGATGATGAAAGAAGAAAGAAGGATAAAAAAAATGTTGAAAAACTCTGCACCTCTTGATAATCCTCATATGAGTTGTTATCAGTCCTATCTAGAGGAGATGAAGAACAGAAGAACAAATAAGAATCATCTTCTCTCTTTTTGCCTTGCCAGAAAGCAACCATGATGCAACTATAATGATCATTAGTATATCGCCTTAGTCTTTTCAGTAAGTCTGTATACTTTTGAAAGTCTCTAACTATGCAAGGCTAAAAGCTAGAGACTAGCTGCTAGGGACTAACTACTAAAGACAAAAAACCACATAGGATTATGCCTTGCAGCAACTGATAGCTGTAGTATAACTTGACTCACATTGTACAGTCTCTCTATTACAAGCTGTGAAGAAGCTGTAAAATTAACCAAAAAACAATAGCAAAGAACAAAGAAGATAGGATAAATCATAGACAACAGACGAAGGACAAGAAGAACAAGAACAACATACCGTCTACACAAACAAGTCGTGATAAGTCATAGTAAGTGATGATAAATCATGATAAGTAAGAGTAAGAAACGAAGCAACGAACGACAAGCAACGAACGACAAGCAACGAATGATAAGTGTGGAAGTTAACTAGCAGCCATAGTAAGCTCTCAAATACAAGCAAAGTCGTTTGTAGGATTACCTACTTACTTGCGCCTAGGGCCTAGCCAATATATAGACAAGTCAATATTTTATTGCATCACAGTTATTGCATCACAGTATAAGAACCATTCAAGCAAGGAAAACAACATGGCATACATGAACAAAGTCATCATCATGGGGCGTCTTGGTAAGGATCCCGAACTTCGTTACACACAAAATCATACCCCTGTATGTACACTCAGTGTAGCCACAAAAGATTACCGAAAGAACACCAGTGGAGAACGACAAGAATTCACTGAATGGCATCGTGTGGTGGTGTGGAGTCATCTTGCCGAAAATGCATCTAAATATCTCACCAAAGGACGTGGGCTATTTGTCGAAGGACGCTTACAAACACGTTCTTGGGAAGATCAAAACGGTCAGAAACGCTATTCTACTGAAATTGTAGCTAACAATCTTCAATACCTGCCCCAAAGCACACCTCACTATCAAACGACAAATACAAATACAAATGTAAATGCAAACACAAACACAAACGCAGGTTATAGCACTGCATCTGATACGTCTTATTCTCCAGAAAACGATAACGGCGGTGGCTTCCCTATGGCAGCGTCACCTCAAAACACCAACACTGCAGCTGTTCCTCAAAATCCAAACTACAGATCAAATCCAGTGAACAATCCAGCAGCGCAAGCTACTGAAAAACTTCCTGTCATCCAAGATGACGAAGGCACTGATGATGCACCACCAACAACACCCAACACCGCATCAACTAACTCGACTATTGCTAATTTGCCTTTTTAGTTGTCATGCTAATAAAACAATGACCTAGCCTCAAGACTAGCCACGAAGAATAGCCTCAAGACTAGAACGAAGAATAGCCTCAAGCTTGTAAGCTATATTTACTGATATGGTTGGCACTAACTTGTTCATGCATCCAAGCAAATACCGACCAGACTCTAAGCTACCGGCTAACTAAAGTTGTTTATGTTGTGTAAGTTATGAGAAGCTATGGCCATAACTAAGCATGATTATGCGTGTCCTATGACATGCATACGAACTTTTGAACATGAAAACAAGATATAAAATACAATCGTCACTTTATAATACAGGCTGTAACACATAACATTGACCCTTACTTCAGATCGACACCATATCTCATATTCATATTTCATATAAGGAACACGCCCGTGAATAAGCCTATCCGCATTGCTGTAACAGGAGCAGCTGGTCAGATTGGTTACAGTCTTTTATTTCGCTTAGCCTCAGGAGAGGTTTTTGGAAAAGACACACCCGTAATACTCCATCTCATAGAACTTCCTCAAGCTATTCAAGCTGCTGAAGGCGTTGCTATGGAGCTACATGACTGCGCTTTTGAATCTCTTCATGCAGTGGAAATATTTGATAACCCCACAGCAGGATTTGAAGGAGTTCATTGGGCATTACTTGTCGGTTCTTCACCTCGACGCGCAGGCATGCTACGTAAAGAACTTATCAGCATCAACGCACCCATTTTTGTGGATCAAGGCAAAGCATTGCTCAAAGCTGATACCAGTATTCGTTGCGTAGTTGTGGGAAATCCTTGCAACACCAATGCTCTTATTGCACTCTCACATGCTCAAGACATTCCCTCTTCACGCTTTTATGCCATGACAGCGCTGGATGAAACTCGTGCCAAATATCAATTGGCTGACAAAGCTGGTTGCTCTGTTAAAGATGTCCGAAAACTTGCTATATGGGGCAATCACTCCAACACCATGGTACCTGATTATGAAAATACTCTTATCAACGGCAAGCCTCTCCGTGAGATGATTCAAGATGAGACATGGCTCAATAAGACGTTTATGTCAACCGTTCAAGAAAGAGGTGCTCAAATCATTCAAGCTCGTGGAAAATCCTCAGCAGCATCAGCTGCTTCTGCCTGCATCCATCACCTCAAGGCAGCCACCGCCATCACCCCTGCCGATGATGTCTTTTCTGCAGCTGTACTATCAGATAACAACCCCTATGATATTGCATCGGGTCTGGTCTTTTCGTTTCCTCTTCAATTCGACCATGCAGGCAACCACTCTATTTATCCTGGCCTTGCGCATTCCTCAGCACTTAAAGACAAAATCCGACACACAGAACAAGACTTGCTCAATGAAAGAGAAGTCGTCAAAGACTTTCTTACATCCTAGTGATCAATGAAACCAGAAACAAAAAGATGAGAGGTATAATAAAGGGGTATATTATCTCAAGTGAAATACCTGGATTATACGACCTAACTTATATCGACAAAAAAATCAGAACCCATGTTGTTGTAACACGTACCGTGATTAGCTAAGTGACTCACTAAAAGGTTGACTAAAGAGTTAACCAATATTAGCTTTAAAGCAATCTCTTGAAGTTTGTGAGTAATATTAAACGAACCCCCAATGATTCGCGAAAAGAGATCTATCAATTGTCATTATAATCATTAAGTTAAGTCAATACTATAACAGCCAGTGATGTTGATGTATTGCGCTTTTGCCTTCTTGAATACTGACAGAAACACTAGCACATCAAAACAGTCACACAGTCCATTACACACTTATTAGAAGCGAGAAACTATTATGTTTATGAGATCATTACTCATGCTTGCCGTATCTCTAGGTGTTTCCATTGTCCTTTCTTCTATGTCTTATGCCATAGTAGGCCAATTATTTTCCACCGAAGTCGCTATGAAATATTTTAATAACGACCTTTTAAGGCTATTTACATACTGTCTGATTTGGGGTTTTGCGGGTGCTTTTATTACCCTCCTTTGTTCAAAATGGTTTATTAAACGTTTTTATAGAATCAAAATCATTAATCACAATACCTCAAACCCTGACGAAAGATACATACTGCAAAAAGTATATACCTATGCAGCCACAGCTGGTATCAAAAAGATGCCAGAAGTAGGCATCTATGCAGATAATAGTCCCAATGCTTTTGCAACAGGCCCATCAAAAAACAAGTCTCTTGTGGCTGTCTCTTCAGCTTTGATGCAACAACTCAACCGAGAAGAAGTCGATGGAGTTTTAGCACATGAAGTCGCTCATATTGCCAATGGTGATATGGTCACTATGACCTTATTACAAGGTATCGTGAATAGCTTTGTTCTCTTCTTTAGCAAAATCATTTCCATAGCCATCGCCAGTGCCATCTCAGGATCCGACAAAGAGACTAAATATGACCCTCGTATAAGCTTTGTCATTGAAATGGTAGTCTACATACTATTGTGCGTTGTCGGCATGGCGATCACTAACTGGTATTCACGCAAAAGAGAATTCCGAGCCGATCATGGTGGAGCTCAGTTAGCTGGTAAAAAATCCATGGTTTCAGCATTGAAAAAACTGCAACACTTAGAGATCCTCGCCTATAACAATGGGATGAGACAACAGGGCATGCAAACCTCCAGTGATACAGCAACAGCCTCGCTAAAAATATCCGGTGGTCATAGAAAGGTGTCTCTTTTTACCAAAATCTTCTCCACTCATCCTCCTCTTACAGATCGTATTGCTAGACTCTCGCAAAACTTTATGTAACACTGATTTTGGGCTAAGCTGAAGCTATCCAAAAAAATCCTGAGAATCTCGTATTCCACCCACAAAGATGGTATATGTTTTGTACAAAAAGATTGATATGACAAAAAGAAAAGATTACAGTGAAGAGTTTAAACGTAATGCTATCCTCTTAAGCACGAAACATGGAGTCAAAACCACTGCAAAAAGCTTAGGGGTTTCTGTGTCTTGTTTATATAGATGGAGGCGTTTTTACCAAGATTTTCAAACCTCAACAGATGAAGAAAATCGTAGCTATGATGAGATTCTTAAGGAAAATCGTGCTCTTGAAAAACAAATCCGTTTAATCAAGGCTGTAAACGAGCAGCTAAAAAAGTTCCAATCCTAACTGCCATAAAAACCTACATTTATCGATCTAAAAGTATGAGTAAAAAATATGAGCAATGAGCAAAATAATCAAGAGAACGAACACATATGAGCAGCATATATGAGCAGCGTATATGAGCAGATTAAGGAGAGATGGCCGAGTGGCTTAAGGCGGTGGTCTTGAAAACCATTGTGGGGAAACTCACCGGGGGTTCGAATCCCTCTCTCTCCGCCAGTTATTTTATTGTCTCAGTGGATTCACTATCTATCCCCTCCCACCACGATTAGCCTACCAAAAATAACAAAAACACCAAGAGAGCTGGAAAAAAACTGCCAGATCTCTCTAAGTGTCTTCAAGATATCATCAGCAATCAAACAGACTCTTAAAATTTAGGGGTTACATTAAACGTAACCCTTAATGATCCGAAGAGAGATCCGTTCATTTGTGATGATGATGATTAGGTTACGTCATTACCATAACAGCCAGTGATGTTTGGATGTGCCTTCTTAAACACTGACGCACTAACATATCAAAACAGTCACACAGTCCATTACATAATTAGAAGCGAGACGTATTATGCTTATGAAGAGATTATCACTCATGATGGCCGTAACTCTAGGCATTACAATAGTTCTCTGTGGTATATCTTTTGCTGTAGTCTACCTATTGTTTCCCGGTCCCGATCAAGAATTCACTCGAATTTTTGTTAATTACTACCTTTTAATACAATTTATAGTCTCTGTGATTGCAGGTTTTTTAGGTGCTTTCATATCCCTCCTTTGTTCAAGATGGTTTATGAAACGTATTTATAGAATCAAAGTCATTGATCACAACACCTCTAAGCCAAAAGAGAGATACCTACTACAAAAAATATATTCCTATGCAGGCAGGGCTGGTATCAAAAAGATGCCACAAGTGGGTATCTATGCAAGCCAAATTCCCAATGCTTTTGCAACAGGCCGATCAAAAAACAGTTCTCTTGTGGCTGTCTCTTCAGCTTTGATGCAACAACTCAATCGAGAAGAAGTTGATGGAGTTTTAGCACATGAAGTCGCTCATATTGCCAATGGCGATATGATCACCATGACCTTATTACAAGGTATCGTCAATAGTTTTGCTCTCTTCTTTAGCAAAATCATTACCGCATTCATCATCACTATGCTCTCAAGAGGCAGCAAAGGCGCTAAAAATTATGGTCTTCTGAGCTTTGTCCTTGAAATAATCATATACATATTACTGTGCGTTGTCGGCATGCTTATCACTAACTGGTATTCGCGCAAGAGAGAATACCGAGCCGATCATGGTGGAGCTCAGTTAGCTGGTAAAAAATCCATGGTTGCAGCATTGAAAAAACTGCAACACTTAGAGATCCTCGCCTATAAAGGTGGCATGAGAGGTATGCGAACCTCCGGTGATACAGCAACAGCCGTGCTAAAAATATCCGGTGGTCATAAGAAGCCATCTCTTTTGGCACGCATCTTCTCAACGCATCCTCCTCTTACAGATCGTATTGCTAGACTCTCACAAAACTTTATGTAACACTGATTTTGGGCTAAGCTGAGGTTAGCCAAGGTTGAGGTTAGCCAAGAAAAACAGTGAGAATCTCACATTCAACCCACAAAGATCACATGTATTTTTTACAGAGGTTAAGATGGCAAAAAAAGAATCCGTTTAATCAACGCTGTAAACGAGCAACTAAGAAAGATCCAATGCTAACCGCCATGAAAATCTACATTAATCGATCTACAAAGCATGAGTGAAAGTGTGAGCAGTGAGCAGTAAACAAGTGAGCAGTAAACAAGAACCAAGAGCAAACACATGCAAGCATATGAACATATTAAGCTTTAAGTTAAGTTAAAAAGAGTTGGCCGAGTGGCTTAAGACAGTATGATGTTACCCACAAACCATTGTGGAAAAACTCACCGCAGGTCAGAATCTCTATCTTTCCACCCAGTTATGTTATTGTCTGAGTTTATTCATTATCTATCCACTTCCACGGTTAGCCTTCCAAAAACAACACACATTACAATGTTTATGATTCATCAACAAGATGTTAAAAAACATCAAGAGAGCTGGACGAACATGCTGCTAGATCTCTCTAAGTGTTGTCAAGACATCACCAACAACCAAGCACACCGCATGTCTTCTGCCTCACTCAAGTTACATGCTCAAAACAAGCTCTCCCAACTTTACCATTCTGATAAGATACTGTTTAAGCCAACTTTAGCTAAGGCTCCTCACAATATACGCACCACATTCGAAGATCTTGTGAATTATTTCATAGATAACGAAAGTGATGCTGGTTTTGCTTGGAAAGCCTGGAAAGGCGTTCATTTTACTCAATCATCCCACTATTGCAATGAGCTATATGCTGTATCTATGGGCACCTATAACTTTATACAACAAGACGAATCTATCACCACAGCTGAATTTACTTTTGTCTACAACATCGACCCTCACCCTAGCGAAAACCAGCATAACCACTCTCTAAAAATCATTGCTCATCATTCATCACTCCCTTATGATAGCTAAGCATGAGAGTATGCATAAAAAAATCGCTTTATGTCTTTTCATCATTATTCTTTAGTTGATTTACCATGATAGACAAACCTTCTTACAATGAGTCTCAGCACGAAGCCAACGATTATAAAGCTGTGGGAGTGGATGACAAAAAAGCATCCATATTGGTGGATTGGTTAGAAAAAGAGAATCATCAAAAAAAGACAACAAATAGCCCACTACCCTCTCTTCCTTCCTTAGGCAAACCTCTTTCAGGATTAGGTGGTTTTGCTGCTATTTATGAACCACATTTTCATCAATTTCAAAAACCTCTCCTTGTGACCACAACCGATGGGGTAGGTACCAAAATCCTGCTTGCCCTAGAGCACGACCAACTCGATGGCATAGGTCAGGATTTAGTGGCTATGTGTGCCAATGATTTATTTACCATTGGTGCAAGAGCTTTAGGTTTTCTGGACTACTATGCAACAGGTTCGCTTTCTCAAACACAATTCAAACGTATTCTCTCAGGAATTCAAACAGCCTTACAAGCCATTGAGTGCTCCCTTATGGGAGGTGAAACCGCCCAATTGCCTGGATTGTATAAAAATAATCACTTTGATTTAGCAGGCTTTATGTTTGGTATGGTAGATAAGGACCACATCCTTGGATCTAGCCGTCTTAAAGATGACGATATCCTCTACTGTTTGCCTTCTTCAGGCTTTCATTCCAACGGCTTTTCGCTGATTCGCTCATGGTTAGACAAAGCTGCTACTCCTCCATCTCCTCAAACCATTAAAGATCTGTTACGTCCCACTCACCTCTACCCTGAGATTCCATACTTAGTCTCTCAAATAGGTGTTGAGGCCTTACATGGCTGTGCTCATATCACCGGAGGAGGTATCACAGCTAACCTCAAACGGATCTTACCACCTTCATCACAAGCTCATGTAAACTACTCACAACTTCCACTCAACAGTTCTATGAAAACGTTTATCGAAGAATATGGTTGTAGTCCTTGGCAGGATTTTCGCGATATCTTCAACCTAGGCTGTGGCATGATTTTAGCCGTGGCTAAAGATCAACGAACCTCTTTTGAACAGGCTCTCAAAGATCTCACTCAACCCATTGTGGAAATAGGCCATGTGTCTATGCATTCTTCCTATCAAAACACACCGGAAATCCTTTATCATGACTGATCATCCTTCGTATAAAAAGCATGTTCTTCATGCTGACCAATTTTCGCGCCAGGATATGGAATCTCTGTTTACACTTTCTGATCAAGTACGCGATCTAGCTAAGCAGAGAAAACATGTGAATTTTCTACAAAATCTGCTATCTCACAAAAGAGCCATGCTCTATTTTGTTCAGCCATCCACAAGAACGTTTTTATCTTTTCAATCAGCATGTCAGTATCTAGGGATGAACTGTTCAGAAATTCGCAATCCTTCCACATCCTCAGAGGCCAAAGGTGAAGCTATAGAAGATGCTATACGTACATTTTCAAGCTATGTAGACATGATCATTATGCGTTCCCCTGTAGCAAAGTTATGTGAAAAAATTGCCAAACTTCTTGATACCACACCACGATCTGTTCCTATTATCAATGCCGGTTCAGGGCCTGATCAACACCCCACTCAATCTCTTCTCGATCTATACACTCTGCATCGTGGCTTTAAAGACAGGGGAGGCATTGAAAATAAAACCATATGCCTTGTTGGTGATCTCAAGCGTAGTCGTACAGTAAGATCATTAAGCAAGCTCCTCACTCATTATCCCAAAGTACATCTGATCTTTTCTTCTCCTCAAGCGTTTGCCCTCAAAGAAGATATCAGATCAGAAATATCCCAAGCATCTTCTATTACTTTTGCAGAAACAGAACATTTTCTAGAAGCTATTGAGCAAGCAGATGCTATTTATATGACACGTATACAAGATGAATGGCAACTCGATAGCCAAGACTCTCCGCCATCTCTAGATGTTACAAGTCGCTATCATCTCAAATACGAACACCTCAAATCTCTCATGGCTCATACCATCATCATGCATCCATTTCCTCGACGTCATGAAATTGATCCAAAGATAGATAATGATCCAAGAGCTCATTATTGGAAGCAAGAAAGAAATGGGATGTGGGTACGTCTTGCCCTTATTGCCCAAGTCATGAATGTAAGTAATGCCATCCATTCACGGTGGATGGAAAAAGATCATATATAATAGAAATGTCTCTTCTCTTTTGTATTGTTATATGTATCCGGCTTATGTATCAAGCTTATGTATCAAGCTTATGTATCAAGCTATGAATTATTTTTATATTTTGGTGGTCTTTATTTCTATATCCACCAAAATACATCTATCTCAATGACATTTCGTCGCTCGTCCTAAATTTCCCACTACATTCTTCAAAAAGTATGGTATACTGTGAAAATGATTCATAGTAAGCCATGAAAGTTTTCGTTTTAGATACTTAAACCAATTATACCATTGAGATTCTTAAGCAAGAAACCAAACAGATAAAAACGCGTAATAAGATAACAATAAACATCGAAACAAGAGCAAGTTCACAAAAAACAACACATATGAAACACGCATAAAGAAAGCGGAATAAAAAGGACTTATATCTAAACTTATAGCAATATCTTATAAAGAATATGAGGAATGTAAAGAATATAAAGCTAAACAAATAGCAAACTTATTACCCAAGACAACACCATGGGTCAAGTCACAACCATAACTTGCTAATACACATTTTGCTAAATTGAACATGCTAATTACACAAGGAAATGGCGCGATGAACAAACGTAAAACCAGAGGTAAGACAAACAAACATACATCAAAAAATACTCTTAACCTCCAAGATAACACGGCTACAACAGTTAGTCATAATGGTAAAAACACCAAAAGCAGTGAAATCAAGACAAGCACTGCTAACACAGATCCCAAAAAGCTTTCTCTTCAAAAGCTCAAAAAACTCTTTGACTATTTCAGCTCTTTTCCAGATCATCGCAGCCAGCAAGGCAAGCGTTATCCCATGCCTTTTATACTCACCTTGGTTACTACAGCTTACATCTCAGGTCACAAAGGAACTAAGAGAATTGCAAAATTTGGCTTAACACTTTCTCAAAAAGAGCTTTCTATTATGGGAGCTCATTTTTGCAAAAAAACTCACCAATATCGCCCTCCAGCAGTGGGAACACTGCATAATCTCCTTTTAGAGATGGATCTCAGCCAGCTAGATCAACATATTGCTACATTCGATAAGAAACCACATTCAGAAACACGTTCAGCACCATTAATACCTCAAAAAATCACTGGTGCCACAGCTAAGAATCCAAACAGCGTAACTAAAACAAACCCAGCACATCAAGTTGCAGCACTGCAGCACAATACTTTTCTTGTTCTTGATCAAAAAAGACTTCCTGACAAAAGAAGTGAAATATCCTATTCCAGGAATCTGATTAACAAACTTCATACACGTAACAAAGTTATCACCGTGGATTCTTCGTACTCTCAAAATGTCACAGCTAAGCTGATTAGGGACAAAAAAGCTGATTATATCTTTGTTGATATCAATAGCTCAAAGAAGGTATTATTTGAAAAAATGAGTAAATTAGATGATAAAGATGCTATTGGTGAATACAAGAGTTATGAAAAAAGGCTTGGTTATATTATCAAACAAAAGTATCAAGTGTTTGATCTCAACACAAAAAAATATCAAAAATTAACCAACTTTTATGACTGTGAACAATGCATCAAAGTCACATTTGAACAAACCAACACCACCACAAGAAAAAAGAGTATAGGAAGATCCTACGCCATTACCTCACTCACAAAAGAAAAAGCCTCTATTGAAAAGCTGGTAAGCTATATTCGGGATCATCAACATATAGAAAACTCCATAGAATACTTAAGCCAGCATGTCCAACCAAAAGACACGAAAAAATCTTCTGCTAAAGAGATTCCATCCATTATGTCTCAATTCAATAATTTAGCTATTGCTATTATCTCTGTAAAATCCCCCTTACCCAAAGCAAGCAACAACCCTCAAAAGGAACGATCTTTCTTTATACAAAAAGGAAAAGTTATTGATAATCGCGCAGATGCTGCTCTTTTGTCATTTTAATCATTTGATACCTCCGAAATGGCTTTGCGATAAAATCGCTGCAGTTTTTTTTAGCTTAGAAACCACATTGTTGACTATGCTTACTTCTTTCTTAAGAACACTATTTTCTTTAAGACATTCAGCGTAGCTGGGACTATCTCCATTGGTAAAGGGGCTTTACTGTCAAGGTATATATGTCTCCAGCTATATTATACAGGATGCAGAAACCCCCAGTTTCTTTGCAGCGCTTTTTTTGACCCCATGCTCCTTACTTAAGTTGACAACATCATGCTTAAACTCTTCATTGTAACCATACCTACTTGTCATATCGATCTCCATGATAAACAAACACTATCTTAGCCGATTTTATCTTATACCTACTCCATAATTTGTGGGTATTCATCAAGATCAAGATCAAGAGCTTCAAAAAGCCTTGAAACAAAAGATTTCATCCACTTTGCTAATTCTCTATCTTTTTCCTCTTTGATGTAAAAACTATATATAGAATTAACAGCACGATCCAGGATATTACGACTAATAGTAGAAGTATACTTACGTACATTTTTATCCGAAAACTCATCAAAATCACTATAATATCCACCCATAACACTGAAAGCTTTAGTTTCAATAGGTGTGAACACTAAACTTCTATAATGGGAGTGATGATTAACTTTTAGATAGTGCTTATGTCGTCCTCCACGCGTCAATATATACCGAGGCTTTTGACTCTTCACATGCAATCTAAACTCTAAGTGTACTTTATGATCTTCCTGAATTCCATGATAGTGCTTACGAAGTGCAGATCCTAAAGGACCACCATTTATAAAAGACCGAGAAAAAAAGAGAAAATTACTCCTATCCGCATTATCACTCCACCATTTATTTTTTGAATATTCAAAAGCTGTACCTATATGAATACCCATCCAACCATCCTTAGAAACAGTATCTCTTGCAATAACGTGGCCAGTTTTATCTTTAGTAATAACAGCTATATTTATATATTCATAATGGTTTTTACATCTTGAACGATCATCAAAACCACGGGAAATAAAAAGAGCACCTTTTCCTTTATTGTAATGCTTAAAATAGACAGAAGATCCTTTTCTATGATGATTATACATAATACAAGGATTTTGTTTTGGACCTCTATATACTTTCTTGTTAATTTTTTTTACACCTGCCGCTGCAAGTCCTAAAACAGGTAGAAGCCAAGAAGCAAAAGAATACTTGGGGGAGGACAAAGCAGCTTCATCAACTTCGACTTCACCAAGATCATTATTTCCATGCATGTGATCGAAAATATTATCATTCAATTCTGGAACTGAAACCTCTTGTGAATCTAGGTTTTCTTGAGAAACATTAAGAGATGAGTTTTCCCTATTTTGCGGTGTATTAGCCTCATTACAACCAAAAAAAATTAGAGAAGAGAATACCGAAAAAGTAACAAAAAAGAAAATTTTATAGACTAAATGCCCTGGAATGCCCTGGAATGCCCTGGAATGCCCTGGAATTAATTATTCTTTTTTTTAAAGATGCTTTATTATCCATATCAACTCCTCATTTCTAGTAAAGATATGTAACTTTATTAACTAATATAGCACGTTATATATATTTTCTATACTTATTTTTTTATTAAAAATATATATTATAAATAATTACGGCTATTTTATTTATATTTCTTAGAAAGCATCTTGATTAAATAATAAAAATTCATCACTGAACTATCTATTACTATATCTTAACACATCACAGCCATCAAGTTAATTACGTTAACACTGACTTTTAACTAAGTACACTAAAATAAACAACCTCGACAGCACATTAGCTTATCGG
Organism: Proteobacteria bacterium bin106; assembly: GCA_002238945.1. Taxonomy (GTDB): domain Bacteria; phylum Bdellovibrionota_B; class Oligoflexia; order Oligoflexales; family Bin106; genus Bin106. The sequence continues at coordinate 27,912 of MPNI01000019.1, forward strand.
TTAAGTACATCAAATCTTAAAACATTATTATTCTACCTGAAAGCAAAGCCATTTTTAAAAGGATCATTGAGATATCATTTGCGCTTCAATATCAAGGTATTCGCTTTCACCTTACATCTCCACCTGGAATGTGATTGTCTAACCAACACATACAGTTTTTACACATATCATTACAATCCGTTATGGCTGTACTTCTTGTCACTGTGGTAGCTGTGCGGAAAAAGTCGAATCAGGCGGGCTTTCTGTGATAGAAGCTGATAAAAAGCAGCCTTTAGAGAAAATGAGAACTTATAATAGCAAAGAGATGCATTTTGGTAGTATGGACTTACCCATAAAATACCCTTCTTAAAATGTCAAGGTATATATATCTCCAGCTATATTATACAGGATGCAGAAACCCCCAGTTTCTTTGCAGCACTTTTGACTCCATGCTCCTCGCTTAAGTTGACAGCATCACGCTTAAACTCTTCGTTGTAAGAATCTCTTCTCTTCATATCGACCTCCATGATAAACAAACACTATCTTACTTAGCCGATTTTATCTTATACTTAATCCAAATTTATGGTAATACGCAAACCATGTTACATGATCATCAGAGAACATATCCTTTCTTGTTTCATCTTCAGCGAAAAGCTCATCCAAAAGCTAGCCATATTTCTACATCTAACACCATTGTTAGATACTTTTTTACCTCAAAGCTTACGTGGCTTATGTATCTGTTGTATCTGTATCATGTCATGAAACATAAGCTTCATCATCGATGTCCATACTTGTGCCTTATCTCTGAGGCATCACTTAATAATCATCATCATATTGACAACCATAACAGAAAAAGGTGTCTTACAGTTCTTGATAGGATGCGTCAGGTAAAGTCTTTGTTACTTTTTATGAAATTTATGAAATTTCGTTGGCAATTTTTTATAATTGCTTTATCGTATGTGAATATGAGTAAAAATAGGTGCCAGGATCATTGCAAAAGATAGGACATAACATGTCTATTGCATGGTTAAAAAGATTAGGAAAGAGTTAAGAAAATAGAGAATATGTAAATATCATGACATGAATACTTAGGAAACAAGAAAATGAGATGAAGTTGCAAGTTAACTGAGGATTGAGGACTGAGAACGCTTTGTTTATGGATTAAGCTACCCACTGCACTACAGGAGTTGTCGATGAAATGGAATGCTGTATTAGATGTGTTGAAAGATGTTAGAGGGAAATATGTGAAAAATACCACTGTATATCTGTTGATGGTTATGTTGATGAGCCCGCAGTATGTGTTTGCTCAAGAGAGTTCAGCAGTGAGTGAAACAGAGGAGAGTGAAGGAGATAAAGAAAAATCAATGTGGGATGGCTTTAGTGCTTCTGTTCGTTTGGGTACGACTATACCTCGTCCAGCATTTGCTTTTCAAAGGAGAGATCGGGACACCCGCGAAAAAATAGATTATTATGATCGTGATCGTGATGCTGTTTATCTTAATGATCCTAAATTAAGCTTGTCAGCAAGTTATGATCATTCCTTTTTTAAGGGTGTGAACTCATCTGCAAGTGTTACCGTTCAAGATTATATTAGTGCACTCAGTTCTATAGAAGACACCACTTTAAAAGCACTCCCTGGAATGGGGCTAAGCGTTACTTGGGCTAGTGGCAGGTTTCCGTCCCTGACTTTATATGAAAGTGATGTTTTTGATTTTAAGACAGGGACTTTATCTGTGTATCTTGCTTCATCATATAACAAGCTTAGAAAATTTGGCCTATCTAGTTATTATAATGATCCAAAAGAATCTCAATTGAATGTATTACAGCTTACACATTCTTTTGATACATTGGGATCTTACCCTCTGGCGCTGTTTGGCGAAAACGCATCGGTGAGGGCTAATTCGAGTTCTATAGCTGTATTTGCTCTAGATCCTCTTAATAGTGATTGGGTAAAAAGAAATGGTTATATACCCCTCTTTATTGCTAATAATACACTTTCTATTAATTTTAGTAAAGTCATAGACGCCCACACTCTGGGAGTGTCTTTTAGTAATCTGTTTCTTACTTATGGGTGGGAATGGTGGACCAGCGATGTTTTAGGAAATATCAAAACTAATGAGCAAACCATTGCATTGAGTTATGTAAATGCTAATTATAACTTTAGTACGAATCTTGCATTGGAGAGATCACCTGAAGTAGTTAAAAATCCCTTTAGCAAGACAAAATCATTTAGTTTTAGCTATAGTGTCTCTTACTCATTGTAGGTGTGTAACAGCAAGTTGATTGATCATTTCATGTCATCCATTCCGTCAGTATATTGCAATTATACTGGCGGAATTTTTTATTTATGAATCTGAGAAAAAATCAATTTATGCTTATCTACTATATATTTATAATAAGATATTCTATAAATGGCTAAGCCATTGTTGATAATGATGCAAAGTTTCTGGGGTGAGTGTATGGCCTTCTTTGTAAGCAAAAAAACCATACTTTGAAAAGTGTTTAGCCAGTATTTTGTAACTTGCCTCACCACAACCATAGGATATCACTTCATCGTAACAGCCATGGCTTTGAGTAATCGGTATCTCTTTAGCTTTATGAGATAGCTTGGGTAACAATTGAATGACTTCTGGGTGAACAATCGTAGTAGATGATAGAACTAAGCCGGAAACGGCAGCTTTTTTTTGGTTAACAGATTCTTTGATAACATGATGGATAGCTAGCATGCCTCCTTGAGAGAAACCCAATAATATCACTTGAGAGTATGATCCTGTAATCATCTCCATGGCTTGGTGAAGCATGGCAAGAGCATCATCGTAATATCTAGGTAATGGGTGATTGTCGAGCTGTTTAAGGTCAGGTTTAGGGTTAGCAAGTTCTTTGAGCATCCATGGTTCGATGGGAAACCAGAATCTTTGTTGAGGTGTTGAGGGTAGATATAAAGGAGCATCAAGACATATGCCATGATAATCATTAAGAGCAGGTATGCTATAAGCTAATGGCAAAAGGTTTTCTTTATAAGCTCCAGCACCGTGTAAAAACACTACAGCTTTATCACTAGAATGGCTACTCTTAATAAGCACACCATCTAAAACGCCGTATGTCCTATGTTCTAGGTGGTGATTTTTAGGGATATCATCATGCATAAGCTATATCTTTCTTGTTTTTATCGTTCTTTGAGTTTTGTTTGCAGTCAGCTTGTGTATGGATATGAGCTATACTATTCATAAGAGTTTATCTAAGAAAGAGGTAAAAATTGACAAATAGCTGTAAAAAATACATACGTTTTAACCTCTTTATTGGCAAAAATTTTTTCTACACTATCTTTATAACGACTTAACTGTATGCCATACTTGGCTTGAAGCTTATCTACTTGCTTGGTATCGCAAAGATCACGGTTATCAATGGATTCTGTTTTGAAATCGATGATCTCTAGGGTATGGCAAAACTCCACAAGAAGATCCACTCGTCCTATGGTAAGGGTTTGCTCGCCTTGCTGGAGTGATGACAGTGCTAATTCTGTCCATATATGTTTTGCTTTAGATAGATACTTTGCTAAAAAAGTGTAGCTGTTTTGAGCTTCTTTTTCAGCCTGTTTTTTCATAGAAAAAAGCTTAGGATCATCTTGTAACCCTCCCCATAGATCATGTTCCATGTGAGTGGGTAATAAAGAAAACTGTCTTTTTTTTAAAGCTCTCTCTAAAAGATAATGAATATACTCCCCCTTCAAGGTTTTAAGACGTATCTGGTAAGCAAGCTCTGATGACATAAACGAAGAAGACTTACTAGCTAGGCTTTGCTTGGTGTTATCTGTTTTGTAAGGGGTTAGTTGTTCGCTGTGAGCTGTTTGAAGTTCGTAGCCATAGCGAGCACTGTTATTTTGTTGAGCTTGTAGCCACAAATGATTGTGTGCATGTATCCATGTATCTTGATCTTCTGGTTCTGTGCTGACTTCTGTGGGTTTATGGGAGGTATCTTGAGTGTGTTTTAAAGATAGGTTCTTGCGGTAATCCCATAATTCTTTTGATATCAGCTCTATATCGTCAACAGGTTTGAGATGGTCATGATCTTGATTATCCTTATCTTTTCTGTGAGCAAGATCAGCTAGATCTCGTAGCAAAGAGGTTTCTTCTCGGTAGGTTATGAGATTTTGATGACTATTTTGAGACACATCGTGGAGGCCTTTTTTTAAAACATCATAAAAGGGCTGAATATCTTTGGCTAGATAATGGCTAGCATTCTCTTTTTTTCTTTCTACATTGTGTGCTTCATGAGCAGAGATGACTAAGTATTGTGAGCTGCGGGTTAGGGCAACATAGAGAATGCGTGTTGCTTCTTCATAAAGTTGTGTGTGCAGTTGTTTGAAAATATCATCAAACAAAGATATTTGTGATGTTTGAGATCTCAGCTCTTTTTGATGGGACAATAACCAACATGGTATCACTAAATGATTTGGGGTTTGACCTTCTAAAGGTATCTCTATGGATTGCCATTTTCCTTTACTTGTTTCATAAAATGTATCAGCTGATTGAGATAAACACACCATAGGAAACTCTAAACCTTTAGCTTTATGAATACTCATAAGCTCTACAGCGTTGTGGGTGTTTTCTTTTGTGCTGTTATTTTCTGTTAAACAGGTTCCCTCTTTAACAGAGTGATGGAGATGATCATGGACAGCAAAAGGATGATGGTGGTATTTTGTAGCGAGTTTGAAAGATTGTGATCGAAATTCATGGATATTCTGTCTTACCATGGAAGCTTTGTTCCTGAACACACCACCTAAGGACAGGTAATAATGACGGTATTGTGTTTCCATATTGAGCTGAGCTACAAGCTCAAAAAAAGCGTGTATCCATGAGCTATCTTTAGGTGTATTTAAGAAACGTTCCACATAGATAAGTTGCTTCTTGGTTGTGCCATCTGCTAACCACCTAAGTCTTTCTAAGAAGCTTTTAGAAACATCTTCATGGTTTCGCTGTTTTTGCAATACTTGGCTATGAGCGTGGCGTTGCTTGAAGTCATATTGAATCATTGCCAGTATGCTTTTTTCATCGATACCCATAATTGGACACCGACATACTTGTAATAAAGCTAAGCTATTTGAAGGATAAAGAAGAAACTTCATCAGGGCTAAAAGATCGCAGATTTCATCTGCTGGAAAAAGATTATGAGTTGTATCTATGTGAGTGGCTATGTGATTTTCTTTGAGAGCTTTTTCAAAGATGGCAGCGTGGGTATTGTTGCGATAGAGAATAACGATATCAGAAGCTTTGATGTTACGTAATGTTCTATTTTCTTTAACAGGATAGTTATGAGGGCAAGATAAGATCTGTTTGATCTTATGAGCTAAATAGGTAGCTTCGTAGTTAACCGGATGTGTTTTGGTTTCTGGTTGTCTATAAAAGCGAGGCAGAATGCTGATACTTGAAAGGGCTGTGCCGTGGAGCTGATGGTCTGTATTCTGTGCTGCTGTCATGGGGGTGAAATGATCGATATGTAGATTATAGTTACAGATTTCAGCGATGTAAGCTAGCAGTAGTGGGGAGCTGCGATAACTGTATTTTAAGGAGACAATAGGCAAGCTGCGTTTTTTAAAGAAGGCTTGAGCTACTTTCATCAAAGACGGAGAGGCTTCACGAAAGCCGTAAAGACTTTGCTTTGGATCTCCAACCATAAATACCGTACGTGGTAAGTGGCTTTCTTGGGTTGCAAGAAGTTCTGAAGCTAAACGTGCAAAAACATTCCATTGCACGGTATTGGTATCTTGTAACTCATCCATAAGAAGATGTTGAATCGGCTTTTGGATAAGATAAAAAAGATCTTCTCCCATGGGATGATCTGTAGAAAAAATGTCACTTACAGCAGTGGTGATATCTTCATAAGTGATTTGCATATGCTCTTTTTTAAGATGACTCAGTTGTTTTTTCCAAGATACATAACACTGATGATAGCCATAATAGCTGATAGTGATCCATAGCAGATACTGAAGCTCGTTATACTGTTGAATATGACTTTCAATCTTTTCGATACTCGAAAGCAGTGAGAGATGTTCTCGACGTTTTTTATCAGAAATTTTTACAGCGGATACTTTGCCTTTTTGGGTTATCCACTTATTTTTACAAAAATAAGCTGCGTTGTTTTGATCTAAAGCCTCACCTATGGCCTTTCGGGTTTTTAAAGGAAATTCTAACGTGCTGATGATATCTTCTATGGCTGGTTTACAACACGTAAGTAATTGCTCTTTGACTGCTTGGAGTAAGCCTTTAAGTAACCCATGATTTTCTTGTTTGCTCTTAGATGTGTTGTCAGAAGATAGATCATAAGTTGAGCAAAGCTCTTGAAATAGATCAGCTAAGAGATCTTGTGAGTGAGCTGTGAGCTTTTGCCAAAGATCAGATCCTATGTAATCACTCAAAGATGTGACAAGATCTTTTTTAAAAAGATCATAAGGCTTGGTGTTTTTGTGTGCCAGTTTAAGGGCATGATCATCCATTTCAATGATGACTTTTCCTAGCTCTTTAGCAGAGGTTGTGGTGGGTATTTTAAGAAATAGCTTTTTGTAATAGCTTGCCATTGCCAAAAAGGCATGCAAGTTGGTTTGCATTTCAGAGTAATGATTGAGTGGTGAGTCATAAGGAGATCCTTGAAAGGCAGATGAGTGTTGAGTTTTATGAGGCCAGACAAACTGTCTTTGCCAAGCCAGTTGTTGGTGTTGATTCCATTCTTGGCCTTGGACAAGCTCAGCTTTTTCGCTAAAGCCAGCAAGAAAAGACCCATGGGGATAGCGTTTGAGCCACTTGTAAAACAGAGAATCAATGGTGAAAATGCTGAGTTCATTGCGGTATTCTCTGATGTGGGCTGCCACGTCTTCAATACTGCGTGGTTTAGGAGGTTGAGGTAAGCCAGAAGCTAGGGCGCGTTGTGTCATGTCTTTATGAAAAGCGTGGATAGAGTCATAAAAAGCTTGTTGCTCAGTGCTATTTTTTTGCTGTAAAGTTTCGCTAAAAGTAAGGATACGAGAACGCATCTGATGAGCAGCTTTTTTGGTAAAAGTGATGGTGAGGATGGAAGGAGCATGTGCTCCTGAGGCGACTAAATAAATATAGCGTTGAGCGAGTTGATAGGTTTTACCACTTCCTGCTGATGCTTCCACTAAGTAGCTTTGATAAGGGTTTTGTGGATCTTTGGAAACGGACTTGTCAAAGGACATCTATGGACTCCAACTATAATAAGCTATCAGAATACTTCAGGTGAGCTGGTTACTTTGATGATGGATTAATGGTGGGGAAAAGAACCATTTGAAATTTCATGGCGATATGTGTTGATGATACTCTGATTTACATGTTAGAGTGATCCATTCTATATTTTATGATGATAAACATGTATCTTTCAGCTTGTTGTATTGTGTTTGAGAAGTTGTAAGATAGTATTTTATTATATTTTCTGTGGTCTTGATGACATTACACTAATTGAGAAGGCTTTTAAATCATGTATACGTCTGTATATATTCGCGATCCTGATCTTGCTGATAGTTACTTTGTGTTTGTCTGTGATGATGATCTATGGAAAGTTCCTTTTGTAAAAGGAAATTTCGCCTCTCTTGTGGATCCATCATCAGCGAAGAAAAAGACCTTATCATCCCATTTACCACCTGCTATCCGACTGACCAACTCTGCAGCTCAGATACGCCATCCTAAAATATCTCCTCGTGGAGATTATGTGGCTTATATGAGCAATGAGTCAGGAGAATGGGATATTTACCTAACAACTGAGCATGGAGGGATCAGTAAACGTTTGACATATAAAGGAGATACTTCCCTGGTTGGCTGGAATAGTGATGGTCATATCCTTTACACTTCTGAGACGGGCCAATACATGGCAACCACCATCTATGAAATAACTATAGATGGAGCAGAGATCCAAACATTACGTTTTGGCCGTTGTGGGTATTTCCACAACGGCCAAAGTGGCAGTGTTATTGGGCGTGATATGGGTGATATTGCTACATGGAAAAATTATCGTGGTGGTAATGCCGGACAGATTTGGGTAAAAAAGAAAGGGCAGAAGGCGTTTAAACGTATTTTAGCGGATATGAGAAGTCAAATTGGTAACGTGGTGGCTGATGGGAAGAGCATTTATTTTTTAACGGATAAAGATGGTAGTGGTAATGTGTATACCACAGACTATGCTGGAACACGTTGTCACAAGATCACTGATTGTAAACCATTTTATATTCGTTCGTTTTCTGTTCATCGCAAACATCTGTTATTTGCTTCAGCGGGTGATCTTTGGTTGCAACTGGCAGGAGAATCATCGGCTCATCGTTTAGCTGTTACGGTGCATTCAAGTTTTGATCAATCACGTCCTCGCTATATCAATGCTGAAGATTACACCACTCACTTTGCTTGTTCATATCATGGTTCCATGATTGCTGTGATTGTAAGAGGTTCTCTATACACCATGCGTCCTTTTTTAGGAGGTTGTCGTCTTACGCAAATAGATGACAAAATTGTGCGTTTTCGTGACATCTATCCTTTTGGCAAAGCTCGTGATTTCATAGCTGTTGGTGTGGATCAAGGTGGTGAAGATCGTTTGGTACAGTGTCTGTGGCAGCAAGCCACAGACACTTACAACACAAAGATACTTCCTTTAAAAAACAGTGGTAAGATCCGTCGTGTTTTAGTAGCTGATGATGCCTCTTTTATCCTCTATTCTACTTTGCGCCAAGAGTTATGGTTACAGTGGCTTGGAAAAGCTTCCAAGGCTGTTCTTTTAGCGCAAAGTGATACACTCATTGATGGTTTTGATATATCTGCTGATAAAAAGTGGATTGTTTATAGTCGGCAAACCAATATGGTTGATCAGATATATGTGTATTCTTTGCAATCAAAATCATCAACTCCTTTGATCCGCTCTTATGGTGATGATTGTGCTCCTGTGTTTGATCCTAAAGAAAATCTTTTGTATTTTCTTTCCACACGGGAATTTTCTCCAGTGTATGCTGATGGTCCCAATGACCTGACCTTCTTTGGTAATACGAAGCCTTATGTGGTTTATTTGGATAAGAGTATTGCGGTTTTATCTCAGCGCCGCCTAAATTTTAAGAGTGATGAAGAGTCCTCTGTAAAAGAAGATAAAATGAAGTCTAAGGCTTCTAAGAAAGCTTCTTCGGTGCGTAGTAAGGCTACAAAGAAGGCTACAAAGAAAGCAAAAGTCTTAGCCACTAAGATAGATTTTGATAATATTGATCAACGAGTTCATCCTTTGCCTGTGGCTGCTGGAGGATGGCGTCGGATATATGTGAGTGGTGATAAGATCTTTTTAGTGAGGAGTTCTTTTACTCATACGTCTGAAGAGGATGGTGCTGAGACATCATCTTCACAGCGGGATATGAAGATTTATCATTATCAAAAATCCACAGATGCGGTGACTTTTTCTGGTGAGGCTCATGGCATAACCATGAGTGGTTCGGGTAAGTATTTTCTTATTCAGTATCATGACAATTTGAGCTTGGTATCTTGTGATGAAAAAACCTTTAACGATGATGATGAAAAAGACAAGCCTAAGCTCATTGATCTTTCTCGGGTGCGTCATCGTATTGATCCTCATCAAGAGTGGAAACAGATGTTATCTGAGTCTTGGTATTTACAAAAAGATCATTTCAACAATCCTTCTTGCGGTATTCCTTTTGAGAGTATTTTAAAGCGTTATCTATCTATTGTGGATAAAGTAAAAACACGTTCAGAATTTTCACATCTCTTATGGGATATGCAAGGAGAGTTAAAAACATCTCATTGTTATGTACGTTTTGGTGATTACTATAAAAAGCCTGCTTATTTACCCACTGCAAGGCTAGGTGCGGACCTGCGTTATATAAAAAGTAAGCGTTGTTATGCTATTGAGCGTATCTATATGGCTGAAAGTCATTATGAACATAACCGCTCCCCTCTCATAGCCAGTGGTATTTCTCTTCAAAAGGGTGATGAAATCTATTCTGTTGGTGGTTTAACGTTTTCAAAATCATCATCTCTTGATGAGTATTTAGAAAATAAAGCTGGCACCACCGTAGAGCTAAGGGTAAAACGAAGGGGTAAAAAGCGTTTTGAAAACCTAACTGTAGCAACTTTATCGAAGTTTAGTTACTTAAGTTACTTCGATTGGTGTTATGGCAATCGTGAGTTTGTACGCAAAATATCGCGTGACACTGTTGGTTATCTTCATGTACCAGATATGATGGATTTTGGGCTATCACAGTTTTATAAGCATTATGTGGTGGAGCGTTGTTATCCACATGTGATTATTGATATGCGTCATAATCGTGGAGGGTATATATCATCAACATTGATAGCTCATTTGATGGCAAAAGCTCTTGGTACGGGTTCGGGAAAATGGCAAAAAAACCCTCACACGTATCCTGCTTATGCAGCTCCTCAAAACATGGTATGTTTGATCAATGGCTCTTGTGGATCTGATGGTGATATCTTTGCTGGAGCTTTCAAAGAGTTAGGATTAGGAAAACTTATTGGAACGCGTACTTGGGGGGGAGTGATTGGCATTTGGCCTCGTATTACATTGGTTGATGGAACGGTAACGACTCAGCCGGAGTTTGATTTTGCATTTGGTAAAAACAAGACGAGTCTTGAAAATGAGGGTGTTCTTCCTGACATTCATCTTGATCTTACTCCTGAGGATTACCAACATGGTATTGATAAGCAACTTATATGTGCTGTTAACACACTCAAGGAACAGGGCTCCTCGTTAGATAAGTTAGATAACAAACGAGACAAAAAGATGCATAAAGCACCGAAGAGGAAAGGAAACACAAAATCAACCCAGTTAACAGCTAGATCTTCTGTTAAGCCAGCTAAGAAAAGCAACAAGAAAACCAACAAGAACACAAAAAAAACTTAGCTGCTAGCTAGTTAAGAACTCAGTCAGTGCTAGGCTGAGGTGCTGTGGTTTTTAGACTAGGCAGCGGCTTTTTATATGCCCAATCACGGTGTTATGACTATGAGTCAGTCTCCTCTCTGCCATCCTCTTGAGTGTTATCACAACTCTTTATTGCAGCGCAGTCCTTCTGAGTTATATAGATCTTTGTTTGTGGTAGCCGATCTTGTGACTTCATCTTCTTTTGTTTCTCGTTCTTACAGTGATTATGTGACGGCTTCTTTTTTGAGTGAAAAAAAGACTGCTAGTGTCCTACCACGGTATGTATCACTGTCTCAGTTTATGACTATGGTATTTGATGACCTTGATGTCTCTTCTATTGAAGGCTCTTCTAGTGTGGAGTTTAAAGAGCTTTATAAGCAAGCATCATGTGCCAGAATAACTCAAGCACAATTGGAGATGCTCCTTGCTACCTTAATAGCTCGTTCTTCTTCATCGCATCTTTATCTGAGTCATCAGAGTGATTATGTCACTTTGTTCACTGATGTGATGTTACATTACAGTTGTAAAGGAGCCACTTGCGATTGGCTTGAAAATCCTTTTCAGGCTTTAACACAGATAATAGCTTCTCTTCATTTAAATCAAGATATGCATTTTGAAGGTAACATGTTGCTTCAACATCTTGAGGATCTTAAAGATTTAAGTGAGGACATGATGGCTATTTTCTCTAAGCATTCTTTGGCTCTTCATTGGTCACAAACGATTTGTCAGATCAAAGTCTGTGAGTGGGTGATGGCAAAGGGTGGTGAGGTATTTAGCAAGCTATTTTCTGATTATTCTCATATTGATCTTTGGGGAATGTGCCATCTTTCTGGCATAGAAAAATGGTTATTGCAGGTATTGAAAAGTTATGATCAGGTAAAGATTTGGGATGTGTTTTCTGGTAAGCTATCTTCAGAAATTTCTTCATCTTCTGCCTCAAAGCCTTATTCTAGCCATAAGGCTTTGAGTGCTGCCTCTTTAACTGATAATCAGCATCCAGGCCCTGAGCACTTAAGCCCTGAGCACTTAAGCCCTGAGCACTTAAGCCCTGAGCATTTAAACCACAGCCATGCTGCTTTACAGCGTTGTGAGTCTCATTACCAGGAGTTGGATAATGCTCTGAGTTTTGCTGCTAGTTGTATTGCTTGTGGTACGATGCCTCACAAAATAGCTATTTTACTTCCACAAGGTGATAGAGACTACAAAGATTACATAGAGTATTTAGCAGCTACTCGATCATCTTCTAAACTAAAGATCAGCTACCTACCCTCTTATTCTCTTTCTTCTAGTCCACTAGGAAGTTGTATAGCTGGGGTGAGTTTTTTTTTATCATCTTTTCAAAGAAAATGTGATTTCTATCAATTGATAGCTCAAAACCACCTTTTTACCTTCCTTACTCATATCTACAGTAAGCATCTTCAAAAATCATTAGATTTAAGTCCTGATGATGGTGCAAAGATCATCAATATCTTTACCTATCGTCTCAAGGAGTGGGTTTGTGATTATATGCAAAAGCGGCCATTGGATGAGAGTTATAGATATAGATCAGCCAAGACGAGCAGCTTAAAAACTTCTAAGACTGAGCTTATAATTGATTCTGTGCATCATCTTTTCGAGTTTATCCATAATGATAAAGCTTTATCTTTAAATACGATTCATATTATAGCTGAAGATTTTTGGTTTTTTGCTCTAAATCATCTCAAACATCTTACTTTGAGTTATCCTCACAACACTCAAGCATCATTGTCTGAAAGTGTTTATCTTGATCATGTGTATAGTTTTTGTTTGAAATATCTTCATTTTGAAGCTTTTCCACATAGAGAGAATTGTCGTGTTGCATGTCAGAACCTCTTTGATGATATCCTTTACTTGCGTTCACTAACAGATCCGTCGCAAGTATCCCAAGAACCTGCAAAGATTTCTTCTTTTCAGCCTACAAAAACGTTAAAAGAGTTACTGAAGTGGATGAATCGTTACCCTATTCAGCCCTCTTCTTCACCTTTTAAAGGTATTCAGGTGATGCCTTTTGCAAAAGCTACACTACTGCCTTTTGAGGTGGTGATTGTTTGTGGTGTTTCTAGGGGATTGATACAAAAACCACGTTGGGATGGTTGTATGTCACCGTATTGGCAAAAGATAACTCAGCTAGCCACAGAACCAAGTGAGCAGGATATGGAAAGCACTGTTTTTGCTATGTTGTGGCAACATACTCCACGGCTTCTGTGTACTTACACAGAGTGTAAAAGCCATTATGAGATGTCTTCTTTTGTGAGCACAGCTTTTTTTTCATCTGGAAAAGCTTGCACGAAGACTGTTTTTACTTCTCAGGATTTTTCTTCTTTACTTGACTATTTTTCTTTAACGGAAGCATCTTATAACAAGAAAGCTACTGATATAGCCACTGACAATAGCAATCCATTGGTTGACACACCTGCTGCAATGTTTTCAGATTTTAAGCCTAGAGCCTCGCTGTGGGATACCTTATCAGCTAGTTCACTTAAGCATCTTATCCATTGCTCATATGCCTTTTTTCTTCAAAAAAATTCTATCTCTGATTTAGGACTACCACAAAATCATGAATTTTTGATGATAGGCCAGTGGTTAGATAAGGTGATGGATATATTTTTTAAAGGGTCATATGTTCCAGGTAACCCCCCTACTCACCAGGTCATAGCACCTCTTTGTGCTGATGATGATTTAAGTTTTGAAAGTTTGTTTCAAAGATTACAACAGATCAGTCACAGACTTTTAAAGAGTACCTCTTTTATTAAACCCTCTGGCTATTATGATCATCGCTTCTCTCATCTAAAAGCTATGGCAGATTGGTTTTCTAAGTTATTTCATCATTGCGGTTGGCCTCATGAAGTGGACACTCAATATGATTTTAAAGAGCTTAAGACCTATTTTGTGAAAGGAGAAAATAGCTCTGATAAAACTCTGATGAGTGGAAAAATTGATCTGATGCTTACGATGAAAGACATAACTTTTATTATTGATTATAAAAGCAATAATCTACCTAAATCTAAACTGATTAAACAAGCTAAAGAGCCTCAACTGTTTTTTTATCATCAAGCTGTGCAAGGTGATGGAAATGCTCGTAATACAGTGTTGATGTATTACTCTATTCAAAAACAAACGCCATTACTGGTCTATGTGCCTAAACATCTTAAAGACCTTGTAAGCAATGTTTGGAGCAAAACCCCCCTACTCTCTGAAGAATCTGATCTATTGGATATTCAAGAACAATTATACGATGACTGGCAATATCAAAAAAAGGCTATTCAAGATCATCGTAAGATTGAAGCTATAACAGGAGATCATTGCGAATACTGTCAGTATAAAGGGGTATGTCGTAAGCATATGAGCTAGTATGACGTAAGAGCAGATTCAAACATTCTTCAACTAATAGTGAAACTTAACCCAAAATCCTCCACAGCAAACTTTTAGCCAATTACTTAAAATACTAAGTGGGTTATGCCTGATCTTTCTTATCAACTTTGCGAAACTTCTCGTTAAGAGATGCAAATACTAAGCTGTGCCATTATCCAACTCTTCATGGATAATCCCATCAATGTTACGTTTCTCTTTGTTAAATACCATCCCTACAAGATGGATTGGTTCCTTGCGATCTTTATGAGGATCAGCATAGCGTTTATCTTTGATTTGCTGAATAGCGTTTTTTAAAGCCGTATCTACTTTCTGATCTGATCGTAGCATCTTCAGCTCTATCACAAAGACTTGATTGTCATAAAATAAGACAATGTCACTTGCACCTAAATTTGATGGTTCTTCAGAAGTATATACGATACCAAAAGAGGCAAACATTGAATGAAGGATGAGATGATAGTGGCTTTCCAAATCTGCGTTTTGATTTAATCGATAAGGCACATCTGCTAAAAAAGAGAAAAGCTTTTTTTTAAATTCAGAAAAATCATGTTGTGCTATACAAGATAACATTTCTTCTCCTTTATTTCTTATATTTATAGCTACATTATCACCACCCATTATATAACTTAGCAATCCAAAATACATGCCTTTATATACTTCAAAGTTAGGGATTTTTAAGAAGTATTTTGTAGCGTCTTCTTTTTTCTCTTTTCTGTCAATTGTAAGATATCCTGACTGAAAGAATAAGGCTTGTGGTATAACACTGCCTATATTAAATTTAGTAAGTTCTCTGTGATCAACCCAACAATTCTCAATAGATTTGACACTAACATTAGGGCTTTGAGTAAGATATTCATAAAGGTATTGAGGTGTGCCTGTTTCAAACCACCAAT
>MPNI01000020.1 GCA_002238945.1 Proteobacteria bacterium bin106
CCACCAGGAGGAGTACCACCAGGGGGAGTACCACCAGGGGGAGTACCACCAGGAGGAGTACCACCAGGGGGAGTACCACCAGGGGGAGTACCACCAGGAGGAGTGCCACCAGGAGGAGTACCACCAGGAGGAGTACCACCAGGAGGAGTACCACCAGGAGGAGTACCACCAGGGGGAGTACCACCAGGAGGAGTACCACCAGGGGGAGTACCACCAGGAGGAGTGCCACCAGGAGGGATGCCACCAGGAGGAGTACCACCAGGAGGGATGCCACCAGGAGGGATGCCACCAGGAGGAATACCACCAGGAGGAATACCACCAGGAGGTGCACCGGCAGAAGTCGGTGTTTTACTAGCCTTAGCATCGGCGTCATCTTGAGAAAGTGCTTCTATTGCTTTTTCTGCTGAAGCTATTCCCCCTCTACTTTCAACTGGACTATTACAACCAAAGAGAAATAAATAGATAACTGACAATAATAAATGTTTCTTATAAATTTTTTCAAAGATCATAATAACCTTTATTCCACACGTTTTTATGACTAATCTTTACTGATAAATCACCAAGATGATGTCAGATAGTTTTAAAAAAGAGCAAGCAAGACCTCTTATCGGTAAAATCGTTTATTTATTAAGCTAATAGCCGTTTTGTCCGATCCGAAAGCCAATTTTTTAGACCATTCCCAGTACCTTCTCTAGTTAACCTCATATAGTCTTTTTTGAAAATAAAAAAAGACCTTGAGTGCATTCTTATTTATATTTACATAAGACAATGCAAGTGATCTTGTATATAAAAAAATCACTTATTTTTGATTTACCCAGAAACCATGGATTATTATTAATGTATCAGCAATCTTTCTTCAAACTGAAATTCACTGCCTCAATATGATACATTACTTATTTTAAATCGATGGGATGAACGGTTTGACGTCTCTAACATCTTCTTCCACCTGGATTGTCAAGGGCATGAGGTTTTTAGCCGTTAGCTTTCTCTGAAGGGTTGTAAGATTCTCGGTATTGAACCGGAGTTTGGTAGTCAAGGGAAGAATGGAGCCTCTGGCAATTGTACCACCCGTCGATATATTCAAATAATTGTAATTTCATCGTTTGTTGACAATCCGTTTTATATCTACGTATATTTTCTTTTTTTAGTGTGCTAAAAAAAGCTGCCACATAAGCATTATTATAGTAATTTCCTCGACGACTTATACTAGGAAGGATTTCATGTCCATCGAAAAAACTTTTGAATACTTTGCTTGCATATTGACTACCTCGGTCTGAATCAAAGGTTATCATGGGATTTTCAGGCGTTTTCTTTAGAGCATTGATCATCGCATTGAGCATCAAAGAAATTTCTAGGCTTGTACTTAGGGACCACCCTAGAACCTCTCGGTTAAATATATCTAACACAACAGCAAGGTAGATACGTTTACCATTGGATAGCTTTACATAAGTGATATCTCCAGCTAAAATCTCTCCTGGTGCTTGAGGATAAGTTTTTGGATTCTCTACTTCAAACGTTCTTTCAGCAATAGACAAGTTATCATCTGAGTCAGTAGTAACAGTATGTTTTCTTTTTTTCTTAGGATTTGCATTTAACCCCATTTCTTTCATGTATTTAGATACAGTGTTCTTACAAACCAACTTCCCAGAAGCTCTAAGGGCATTAAAGATCCTGGGAGATCCATAAGTACCATTTGATTCATCAAACAGTGTTTTAATAGCTGTCTTAATACTATTTTTACGTTGACGGCTTGATAGTCCTTTGTTTTGATCAAGCTTCCACTGGTAGAAACCTGAAGGTGCAACGTCGAATTGTTGGCATAAAGCTTTAAATGAATGCTTTTCGTTATTGTTCTTTGTCATTTGAATAATGACATACATCTGAGATGGTCTTGCGATAAGATCACTGCTGTTTTTATTAGCGTAGAACGCATTGCTAGCCACACTCAGTTCTTTCTTAAGAGTTTTAATCTCTTTAAGAAGATCACCATAGCTGTGAGTCTCTCCATGCTTAGGAGCTTTGATGTCAAGGAATATACGTCTCCAGCTATATAAACAGGACGCAGGAACTCTTAGTTTCTTTGCAGCGGTTTTGACTCCATACTTCTCACTTAGGCGGACAGAATCACGTTTAAACTCTTCATTGTAAGAATTTCTTCTTATCATATCGACCTCCATGATAAACATACACTATCTTAGCCGATTTTATCTTATACGTAATCCATTGGTTTGTGGGTAACATCATTTTGAAAAGGCGTCTCAAGATGAGGCATCTGCCGACAAAGACGTGGAAACACTGTGGTCTTGATTAGAGAAATTTGATCTTTCACCTAAAGAGACGACATTTTCTAACATACCTTTTAAAAATTGCTGCTTACGATCCATCAACTCTTTATCCTCCAAAGTCGAAATAAGATCATCCACATCTGTAAAATGAGATAGTTCTTGTTCTTTACACTTTCGTTCAAGCAACAAGATTTTCTTGCGCAACCCATCATGACCCGGAGCAGAAGCTGATAAACGCTTATACACCTCGAGGGCTTTACTATAACAATGCTGCTTTTCAAAGATCTCAGCCAAAGTAAGAGAGTCAAGCTCAACACCCATCTTTTTACCATCCCACATATGCGATGGATCACCATCGGCAGCAAAAACATCTCGCAGTGGTACGGCATGAAACTCAGCTGTTATTTTAGGCACAGAAAGTGATGAATCACCATTATCATTATAGGAAGTGTGATGAGCATCGCCACTCTCTAGATCATACAATCCATCATATGAACTAGGTAGTTCGATACTAGAGGGATCAAAGATGCTAAGCAGCGTTGTGCGTGTAGCTGTCATACCCGATAAGGAGTATTGCTTTACAAGTTCTACGGTCGTACTATCTAGTGTTAAAAACTCCTGAAGATGAGCCAAAGCCGTTCGAGCATCTGCCTCATAACCAAGTACCACTGATAACTTAAACTTCAACGTATAAGCTAATACGTTGTCTTCAATACTTCCACAATTAGGATCTTGAAGGATCTTCCAAGCTAACACAAACAAACCCTTAGACCATAGCTCATTGACCAATAGCACTCGAGCCACAGTAAAATGAGGATGCTCACTCACCCCTACCATCAACATCTCTGTGGCTTCATCTTTAAAACCAAAGTCCTTGAGTAACTTAGCCATAGGATAAAAATGACGGCTCTTTGGAGCCTCTTCAAAGTGCTTGACCACAAGCTCTTGCTCACGACTTAAGCGTTTATCCTTTAATACGTTTTTCCACATCACCCAACACTCCTGCAGTGATCCCATCACAGCTAATACAAAGTTTCCATAACTTTTATATTACTTAACGATTGTACAGTTTACTACTGTATTCTTTAAAATAGCGTCTTAAATCCAAGCCCTCAAGACGAAAAAATCCTAGAGATGCTCGCGTGGCACTCATAGATGACAAAGTAGCTGTCACAGGCGCTCCTGGTAGTAATTCTTCTCCTCCTGAAGGCGCTCCTTCTCCTGGTGTTTCTGTTTCTTCTGTTTCTTCTGGAGCTGCGAAGGTATTTTCTATTGCAAAGCTTACCGAAGCAGTATGCATACCACTAGACACTCGAAGATTACCTGATGTAGTCTCACCAGGTTTAGGACAAGCAAGCCATACCTCTAATGTAGCCATACCACAAACATCAGAACACCATTGATTCGATGGGGTGATAATCCCGGAATATTCATGCTTTTTTAATATCTCCTCTTGATCTTTTCTATTTATTGTAGCCTTATCAAATACAGGACCAGTTGTAGAAAAATGCAAACGCACTCGAGCTAAAGGTGAAGGAAATGTCTCTCCTTCACCTCCAGATTCAGCACCTATATTAAGTCCTGCTTTAGGGATTTTTTTGATACGAAATTGTGCGAAGGAAGGATTAGAACCAGATGGCGGCTTTTTCTCATTATCAGGACCAGGATCAAAGTTACATGTAGTCTCGACACTATCATTAATGGGTTCAATTTCATATTTGCTCAATTTCGATTCAGGAGGAAGTATAAACCCGTTATTACAACTCAATGCACATAAATTTGGAATGTCAGGATCTATAGTTGGACCACAAGATGTTAAATTTAGCCATATGAAACCACACAGAATAGGTAATAAAAACATATTTCTATATATTTTTGAAAAAAAATCATCTATGTGTAATCTAACAAGCATCACGATATTCCTTCATGCTTAAAAAGCACTCAGTAATTTTCATACTCTGAGTTATTATACTCAGAACTATTATTGCTATCGTCTGAATAACCTTGATCAGCACCTTGTTCATAGGAGTAATTATTTCCTTGATTACCTGAGTCGTTTTGATTACTTGAATTGTTGGAAAAATTATCTTCATTATAGCTATTGCTGTAGTAATCATCGTATTCATTGGATTCGCTGTCATAGCCACCTTCGTCTTCATAGCCATACTCATTGCTTTGATTGTAATTTGACTCCTCATTAGTAGACTGGCTGTTATTATAACCAGCATTCTGATTATAAGAGTAATTAGCGTTTGTATTTTGATTATAAGAGTAGTTTGCATTCACATTTTGGTCATAAGAGTAATTATTTTCTCCAGAATTTTGATAATTATTATAGTTATAATTATTATAATTTTCATTACTAGCTAAAGTTCCATTATTTGAAAGCGAAGTAAGATTGATGATTGTTGGGGTGATGAAAATCACAATTTCTCTTTTTACACGACTATCCTCAGCTTGCTTAAATAACCAACCAATAATAGGGATATGACTAAACAAAGGAACATTTTGTGATCCACTGGATTCTGTATGAGTATAAACACCGGCTATGGCAGCTGTCTCGCCTGAAGCTCGAATAAGATTGGTTGTCACACTCTTAGTGGCTTTTCTGTTAGTACCAGCATTATCCACAGGATCATCAGATTGTACCGATACCTCTAAATTCACCGATCCATCACTTGTAACCTGAGGAGTGACTTGTAAAGACAAAGTGTAGGAAATATCTTTGGTTCCACCTTGTCCACCACTACCACCACCATAAGTGATGGTATCTTGAAAACCACTCTCTATAGATGCCGTGTTATTATCTAATACCGTAACTGAAGTATCTTGCAAGATACGCGCGTTAGCATGAGTCTCTTGCCATTCAAGGGCCATTTTAATAGCATTTACACTGGTTAAGGTATCTAAACTAAAACCTAAACTCGCTACACCCTGATTACTAGGAGCCTGTACAGCAAAATCTCCATTAACTCCAGCAATACCCAAAGCTCCCAGATCCACTCCTGTAGCCGCTGAAGCATTAAAAGCTTTTCCCCAACTGATACCAAAAGAATCAGTACTGGATTTCTGCACTTCCACAATTCTTGCTGTAATCTGTACTTGAGGTGTTTGGGTATCAAGTCGCTCTATCAAAGCTTTCACACGTGATAGAATGGATGGGATAGCCTCAATAATCAGTGTATTGGTGCGCTGATCCACTGCAGACTTAAAAACGGATTCTGGTACTGAGCCAGAAGAAGCTGTTGCAGCTGCACCTCCGGCTCCACCTCCACCTCCACCTCCGGCTCCGCTTCCACCGCCGGTTCCACCTGTAGCTCCTGATGACGCATCTTGTATAAAGGTTTGAACAATTGTATTAGCCTCTTCGGCTTCAATATAAGAGAGGCGAATAAGCAATAACTCTCTATCAGGGCCAATCGTTCCTTTAGGCTTAACCACAGCTTGAGCAGCTTGATCAATTTTGATCACTCGACTATTTTTGCCACCAATGGGAGAAAAACCCAGACCATGAAGATTAAGTACAGCATCTAAAGCTACTTGCCAAGACACATTCTTCAAAGACATAGAAACACGCTGAGAGCTATATTTTTGGTGATCATAAATAAAATTTAAATTATTTTCTGCTGCCAAAATTTTCAAAACATCAGTGAGTTTTGCATCCTGAAACTCTAGTGTAACTGGCTGAATAGGTTCATCTTGCATACTACTGCCTACAGCTACTTCTTTGTTATCATAACCAGCTTCTTCTTCTGATGAAACATCCACATAATCTGATGAATAATTAGCTGTAGCATTAGCACTTTGACTCTGAGCAGCATTATTACTTCCCTCATATCCAGTACCAGCAGCGTTATTACCAAATAGATTCTCCGAAGGGTTTGTAGCACCTGCATTTCCAGCATTGGCATTATTAGCTCCATAATACGGATTGTTATCATTCTGTGGTGCAGCATTGTTCTGAGCTATGGCACCAAGAATCCCAGAGCGTTGCACCCATAAGCCAGGATATAGCTTGGCTTGATTTTTTCCACAGAAGCGAGTATCACAGCTTCCTTGATAAGGTATGTGACGATAAGATTGAGACGAGCCATTACTAGGTTGAGATGGTGGTGAAGAGTTAGGTGCATTATTGTAATTGTATCGTTGTTCTTGTTCAATTACGGGAATATTGTTAAAATTTTGCTCAGGCAAGCCTTGAGAAGAATAGTTTAAAGCATTATTTGATACCACATCATAGATCTGCAAACCATCCATTGAACCCACAGTTTCAAATACTCCATCACTTACATCTAAAGGAGAAGTACCTTTAGGTAAATCAGAGGCTACAAAAAATTCCACATAAGCTTCACTATCTTCAGCCATATTTTCTGCATATTCCAACTTTAATGGCTGTACTGATTGATTACCATAATATTTATCCGGTATACCAAAGGTCATTAAAAGATTGCCTTCTTTAGCATATAATCTTATGGAAGGCAATTCTCGAAGAGTGATAATCACGTCCGAGCTTTGCTCAGTATAATGGCGGAATACACGAATATAGGATACTGGTGTTGGAAACTCTGAGGCATCAATATCACGACTGACACGCCCACCAAAACGAGTTTGATACAATCGAACAACGAGCTCAAACTGTTTGTGCTGATTTTCCGTACGAAATAATGCATATTTGGGAGCTCCTTTAGTGATCATCTCAACTCGTACAACCGCCTCTTCAGGACGATAATCATAACCCACCCATGATAGCTCTGCTACCATAGGCAGAACATCTCCTCTGCTATCTGAAATAATCATCGGCATTGTATCTGATGACTCTTCATGACCCTGTTCAACAGCTGTGGCATCAAGACTTGATGTTGTTTCACTTTCCGCAGTATTAATTTCTGCAGAACCATCTTCTAAATTAGGTGCAACGTTATACGTTTGTCCGTTGTTAGCAGCGTAGGCTATATTATTTTCTTCTTCAACAACGTAACCTTCATTTTCCATTAAACTTTGATTGGTCACAGGAGCTGTGGCGGTGGCATCAAAATTGTTATTACCTTGATAATCCTGATACTGCCCTGCATTGTTGGATGGATAATTAGCCGTTGTACCACTAGTGCCATCATACGATTGACCAGAGGCTTGATCGTTGTAACCTTGGTTATTATACCCTTGGTTGTTATACCCTTGGTTGTTATACCCTTGGTTGTTATATCCTTGGTTGTTATATCCTTGGTCATTGTAGCCTTGAGCATTGTAGGCCTGATTGTTATAGCTTTGGTTATTGTAACCCTGATTATTTCCATAGTTATTTTCAGCATTAGCAGAGTTCTCATCCACAACTTCAGACTCTTTGTCTTTATCAGCAGAAGTGCTTGTACAGGCAACTGCTAACCAAATAGGAAACAACACAAAACAAGCCATGTGCATATTTCGTATCAGTGATGTTTGTCTCTCTAAGTTCTTCACCTTGTGCTCTTACCTTGTCTTTGTCATTGTTTATGGCTTTATGACATACATGAACGTCCATATGCTATGAGCCATACTCTATGGAGATATGCCCTCATGTTCTGTGTATATACAATCAGATCTTATGTATATTTATAAGTGATCGCATATACCTACCACCTATTGTCAACCAATTCTTAAGACAAGACCTCTAAACATACTAGGAAGATCCTTCATTTTCAGAAGACAAATTGGGTCCTCGCCGTCTTGTGGGGTAAGATGATGACTCCGAGTTAATGAGGATGCTTTCATCTTGTACCTGACGAAGATTCTCTGGTCCCATTGTATATTTACGTACCACCAATTCCTGGTTATTGATCTCAATGATTTCACCACCATGTCGACCAATCTTATCTCCCACTTTCACCACCAAACCTTGCCCATCAGGAAGAACAACAAGCCCTTTCGCAATGTCTGCTGATTTCCATACTCCAGCTAGTTTGATAGCACTCAAAGAATACTTTTCTAACTCTTCTATCCCTGGTTCACCAAATGTGGAGCTCTCAAAAGTACTCGTTGTCGCTTCTATCTCTAAATGTTCTACCAAAATAGCTGGTGTAAAGGGCTCATCATCACCTAATAATGAAAACACATACTTATACCCAGAACTTTCAATCTCACTGCTTTCAAAATCTGAAGACACATCATCCATTTCTACTGGTGAATCATATTCATCCTCAGATTCCGAATCTTCATATTCATCTTCATCTTCATAATCGTAATCATCTTCGTAGCTGTCTTCATAGCCATCATCATCTTGCGAAAGAGCGAAACGATCCACTACGAAAAAAGATATAACCGCAAGTAGAGATAACGAAAATAGCGTCTTTAACCATAAGTAATGCTTGTTCATACTCACTTCCTAATATATCCTTCTAAGTACTACTTGTACTAAATACCACCATTTGAAAACTAACCCTTACTTTATAGGTTGCTAAAATTCGGGAGAGTTTAAGCAGAATGTTTTCTTCCTGAGATTTTTCATCTTTATTAGCAGTATATGCATCTTTACTACCAGAATCTTGTGTTTGAGTTATGTCAACATTCTTAATACGTACCATATCTTTCATATGAGAAAGCTTGTCAAGAAATATACCAACCTGTTTATAGCTTCCTTCAACATTCATAGAAATAGGGAGCTCATAATAAGTGAATGCACTACCAAGTGATCTAGGCGATTGCGGTTGAAAAGAGGTGAGATTGATATTACTCGCTTGTGCAGCATCATTGACAAAATAGATGATTTCTTCCATCACAAATCTTTCAGGTAGCTTTTTTTGAATATTTTTAAGCTTAGCATTAAGCTTTTTTGATTCTTCTATCAACTCTTCTTCGGTATTATCTTCAAGATTTTTCTGTGAACGATCCAAAATCGTTTTTTTAGAATCCATACTCTCTTTTGCTGTGTCATGCTCCTGTTGAACAACACTAAATTTCGAAGAAAATAATTGAAACCAAGCAATTACAAAACCAAGGGCAGCAGCCACCACTACCCTTACCACAATGGGTTGGCTGCGATACATTCTTATATACATTTGCATAATGAAAAATCTCTCGTAAAACTATTATCTCAGAAGGTAAACAAAAGAGAGTTGAAACTCATGTGTATTTTCAATCTTTGGAAAGTCTTGCAATGCAAAATCACTACGTCTAATGTTTTTAATAGCAATCTTTTCAAAAGATACTCTTGAGCGAATATCATCCTCGCTAGGAACCTTATCCTTAGTACTAATAAGTGATTTGATAAAATGAGCAATCATGGAAGGATCATGAGCATGACCTGAAATGTCTATTTTTTTAGAACCAGAATCTATTTTTAAGCTTTTATACCATAGTCCTGCAGGCTTTAAAGAATGCATAAACTCCACTAACAGCACTGACTCAAAACGATTGATCTCAGTGACTGTTATATCTCCCAGTCCAGCAATTCTATTTTTGAGTTTATCGTTTTCTTCGATATACTTTTCTAACTTAGCCGACTCTGACTTGATGTTATCAATACTGCTTTGATAGGCTTGCTCTTGAGTTTTATAATCCTCTATTTTTGTACTTAATCCTGCTGTCTTAGCTTCCACAAACAAATAGACCAACATGATCATCAATACCAACACTACTGCTTCGATAATCCACCAAGTGTGATTCTCGAGTTCTTCGTAAGGAGTTAAGTTGATATTGATAAGTGGCTTACTCACTTATATTTCCTTCTATATATCTTCATTATTCATTATGTGTTTGATCAGTATTTCAGCAACACCTCAACTAATCATCTACTTGACGTATGCCTAAACCAAAACATACTCCATAAAACGCTGTTTGCAGCTCTACTTTTTTCTTTATTGACTTAGAAACTTGCATATTAACACCATAAAAAGGATTAAGTTGATTCACTTGAACACCGCATTTTTTTGATATAATTTGACTCAATCCAGGAATCATTGACGATCCACCCAACATAAACACTGATTGTAAACTTTGTACACCAGTTTTTAAGCCATGATTTTTATTAAAAAAATCTAGAGTCTGAATAATTTCTTGGGCCAGTAACTCATGAACATTATGTAAAACTCCGGCCACATTTTTTGAAACAGAACCTCCCTGACCTACAGATAATTTCAAATTTTCAGCACGCTGTTCATCCATACCTAAATCTGAAGCAATACATGCGGTGTAATAATCACCACCAATACCTACCACTCGGGATAGACAATAAATACCATTGAGAAAACAGATAACTGTGGAATATGTAGCACCCAGATCTAAAACCATATGAAGCCCAGGCAATTTCTGACAATTATAAGCAAATGTATTAGCAATACATAAAATAGAACTATCAATCACTCCAACTTTAAAGCCAACCCGACGCATTATCGATACATAGCGCTCCACACAATCAATTTTTGCTGCACATAAAATCACTGACTTTTGGCCAACATTGTCAGGATCATCAATCTCTGAGTAGGCCCAAAAAAGCTCATCAAAGTTACTAAATTGCTGTTCAGCTAATTGCCTTACCTGATCACCTAAGGGAATATTTACATCAAGATAATCTATCTCTACACGACGCACTATGGCAGCATTACCACCAATACTCAGAGCACAACGCTTGGTTTTAGAAAAAAGCTTTGATTTACTCACAACTTTCTTCATCTCACTGACCAACTCATCATATTTCTCAATGGTACCTTGATTGATGATGCCACGAGGAATAGAAAAGATATGAGGTTGACTTTGAAGAATATGTTTATTGCCCTTTTTTTTAAGAGCAACAACCTTGATACACGATGAACCAAAGTCCACAGCCACAAGATCTTTTTGATAAAACATTTCTGTCCTCACTCAACTTTCTATGAAATGCACTATGGAATGCACTATGGAATGCACTATGGAATGCAATATACAATAACTTGCCACAGTCAACTCTTTACGCAAAAACCACCTAGAATCTGCAAGGTACTGCATTCCAGTGTTCATTTTTTCACCGCCCGTGACACAGAGCAATTTGCAGACTAGGTAAAACATGCATCATAGCTATATCGACTATTGCCTGTAAAAACTTCACAGATGCATACCATTGTGATACTGTTAAGACTTTCTTCTGTAATGGCATTACCCATGATGGCTTATTTGCTTGGAGACTCTCTTATTATGCTTTACAACAATATCTCAGAGGCTATTGGCACTACCCCTCTAGTACGGCTACATCGCGTCAGTCAAGACCTGGAGTGTACTGTGTGGGCAAAATGTGAATTCATGAATCCAGGAGGATCCATGAAAGATCGCGTGGCCAAACATATGGTCGAACAAGCTGAAAAAGAAGGCATCATCCAACCTGGTGATACATTAGTGGAAGCTAGCAGTGGCAATACTGGCATCGGTTTAGCCATGATGGGAGCTAGTAAAGGCTATAAAGTGGTTATTGTCATGCCTGAAAAGATGAGCCAAGAAAAAGCCACTATCCTTGAGGCACTTGGAGCAGAGATCATCCGTACTCCCTCTGATGCTGCTTTTGATGATGAGAGAAGCCATATTGAAGTGGCTAAAAAACTTGCTACACAACCACGAACCTTTTATTTGGATCAATACAACAATCCTTACAACCCTCTAGCTCATCAATCCCAAACTGCACAAGAAATATACAACGATCTTAAAGGAAAGGTGGATATGATTGTCATGGGAGTGGGAACAGGAGGAAGTGTAACGGGTATCAGTAACTACTTTAAAGAGCATTGCCCCGAATGTATCAGTGTGGGAGTAGATCCCTATGGATCCATCCTTGCTCCTATCCCTGATACTGTTAGACCATATCACGTCGAAGGTATTGGCTATGACTTTTTTCCAAGCGTACTCAATAGGGATAACGTGAAGCAATGGATAAAAACCACCGATAAAGAATCTTTTCACTACGCTCGTTTATTGATAAAAGACGAAGGATTGTTATGTGGAGGATCATCCGGTGCTGTACTGGCTGCAGCTCTCAAAGCTGCCAAAGCTCTCAAAAAAGACCAAAATTGTGTCTTAGTATTGCCTGATGGCATCCGCAATTATCTCAGCAAATTTGTAAACCCCAAATGGCTTCAAGAGCATAACCTTCTTTAGTCTTTTAAAGACGTCATCAATACTTTCATATAAGTAGATTGCAAAAGAAAAAAGGTACATACTAAGTACGGTGACTCAGTATGTACCCTAAACGTTTTTCCCTAACTATCCCTTAACGGCTTTTTTCTTATCTTTTGCTGCAGAACTCGAAAGCGCTTCCTTCAATGTGGTTTGGAAAGCTTTTTCATCAGAGCCGTTAAACCTCACACCGTTAACATAGATATACGGCGTGCCTGTTACACCAATACGACTACCCTCTTTGACAATCTTATCCACAAACTGCTTTGCATCATCTGAGGCAACACATTGATTAAAGTCCTTTTCTTTAAGCTTGAGCTCAGAGATAGCCTTAGCACCAAAAGATGCATCTTCTTTATCCTTATGGCTTGCTGCAAATGCCATATCATGAAATTCCCAAAACTTCCCTTGCTTATTAGCACAATAAGCCTGAGAGTTTATGGTTGTTGACTTCTCTCCAAAGATAGAAAAAGGCATATACACAAAGGCTACTCTCTTTTGCTCTTTTTTATCAAGACTATCCATTGCCGTTTTAAGCCACTTGCTTGCTCTTGCACAATACCCACAATAAAAATCACTGAATTTTACAACAACTACATCAGCTTTCTCTGAAGCACCTTTGATGGGAGCTCCTGATACATTGATGTCTACCCAATGAGCTTTAGGGGCTGAAGTAAGAACAACAAACTTTTCATCCTTAACCAGCTTTTGTACCCATTCTGCTTTCTTCTCAAGCTCTTTGGTTCGACTAAGGGTTTTCAAAACATGCTCTTTGACATCTTCATATTTCATCTCTGCTGATGGCTTATTTTCTTCAAACCATGCCTTCATCTCTTTTTCAGTTGGAGGTTTAACGGCCAAGACTTTTTGAAGATAGGCTTCCTTAGTCACCTTTTGTTTTTTAGCCATCTTTTCAGCATGTAAACTCATAAGATAGTCATGAAACACCTTCGAGCGTTCTTGATAGGTACTCATATGCAGCTCAAAAAATTCTGATTTTATAGCCACTGGTAAGACATCCATACTCAAGGCTTTCTTACCTAAAGTCACCTGAAAGTTATTTAAAGAAAGCCCTACTTTGCTTTCTTGAGGTTTTGCAGTGACAACAGCAAACTTCTCATCTTTAACAAGTTTTTCCACAAGCTTATCTCGAGCATCCATATACTTTTCTTGCTTAAGACCACGCATGATCTGATCTTTAACATCTTCATACTTCATCTCTGCTGATGGCTTGTTTTTTTCAAACCATTCCTTCATTTCTTTTTCTGTGGGATCAGTAATATCAAACAGTTTCTTTCTCACTGTGTCTTCAGAAACCTTGTCTGCTACAGCTTTTTTTTGCACATACTGTTCTAATAGATAAGCATGATAAAGTTGAACACTTCTTTCATAAACCATACTGTTGATTTTATGAAGTTCTGTTTTATATGTCTCTGGAAGTGTTTCATGGTCCACCGTTTTACCAGCTAGCTGCACGACAAAATCAAGCTTGTCGTTTGTGGTTATTTTAGAGCTTTGTTTAGAGCTTTGTTTAGAGCTTTGTTTAGAGCTTTGGGCAAAAACCACAGAAGAACATAGCATCAGAGTACACATCACACCTACACTGTATATGCTAGATATAGCAAATGTTCTAACATACTCGCGACCATACTCACGTTTCCACATAATCACCTACCAATTAAAAATGAATAAATACAATACGAAAATAAGTGTCGACGACAATATATGTCATACGTCGGCTTCAGCAGCCATCAGAGACAACTATGGTCAATAGTATCAGAGAATTAGAAAGAACGAAGACAATTAAAGCGCAAGGACTCAGATTGCTGCTGTTTTCGACATG
Source organism: Proteobacteria bacterium bin106 (assembly GCA_002238945.1). Taxonomy (GTDB): domain Bacteria; phylum Bdellovibrionota_B; class Oligoflexia; order Oligoflexales; family Bin106; genus Bin106. The sequence continues at coordinate 14,239 of MPNI01000020.1, forward strand.
TATGGGCCTGATCAGGTTGGATATGATTCTGCCCCATAAGATCTAAACAAAGGAGACGCTCAGGATTCTTAGAAAAACTCAAAAAACATGCATCAATCTGCAAGTCATTTAAACCCAGCTCTTCAACATAGCGTAAGCACTTGAGTTTATCATGTACGTTATTAAATGCTACATAACAAGCCTCAAGTTCTTCAGGAGCAATAGAAGCTTGTGCCACTGTTTTTAAACACTCAAATTCTTCAGTCTCTTTAGAAAAAGCCATATCACAAATTTCAACATGTCCTACTTTAAGATCGTTCATCCCCACATGTGCAAAGCATCGTATACGGCCACCATCACGAGAAAAGGTCTGTACACAAGCATGCATTATGTCAGCACGAAGATTATACTTTGCTGCAACCTTCAAACAACGATCTAACCATTTACCGAAGAAGTCATCTGCACACACCTCTTCAATGGATAATTCTAAGTCCTTCTCCAGCTCACTTAGATCACTGTCCTCCACACTAACAGGCTCATCTTCGCTAACATCACTTACTTTTTCATCAGAAGCTAGTTGATCTAATTCTTGATCTAATTCTTGATCTGATTCTTGATCTGATTCTTGATCTGATGATGACAAGCGTGACCCATCACCAGCAAAGTCCGATGATGCAGTGGTTGTTTTACAAGCACTGATAGCAATACATAAAAAGACGATAAACCATCCACTAAAAGATATTTGAGTCATCAAACTACCCACTGTGTTATATCTATCCTCTTGTCCTTTATGCTTGTCCTTATAACATGTCTGCTTGACTTGAAGGTGATGGGATACCATGGTATTGGCTATAGAGATATTATTCTTAAGAAAATAGCCAAAATATCATAGTAAGTTTTTTCACTCTCCGTCTACCCCAGGATTGCTATTTTCATACTACCCTACACCCCCCACAGCACAAAGTTTTCTTGTTCTGCATCCTTAACTCAAGACTTCATACCATCATACACTTAACTTGCTTTTTAGAATCATTCTAACATCAAAAATCATTATCAATTACCATAAAATTCACTCTTAAACGAAACGTCATAGCCTAAAATCCTGACACAGAATCACCGCTACAGCCGCTACTTGAACACAACACAGCATCTTAACGGACAACTGAGAGGCTTACTTAAGAGCTTATCTTAGTCTTAGCCCTCCTAGCTTTTAGTAAAAGCTAGGGACATTATTATTATATCTTACTTAGAAAAAACTCTTTATACTCAAGCGTTCTTCAATTAAGCTCCATTATAGCTTGTATTACTATGTGCCAAAACTGTCTTTTTTGTTGCTTGTCACAACCCTATCATTACTCCCCTACTTTTTTTCTTACTTCTTATCTTATCTTATGAATGCAACATCTATCCCAAAACTCGGCATTATTGGAGGTGGGCAGCTAGCTCGTATGCTTGCTTTCAGTGCTCATCGCTTAGGCATTCCTTGTTATGTGCTCAGTCCTCGTAGGGATGATGCTGCTGCTGAGGTTGTAAAGCATCATATCTGTGCAGATATCCATGATCAAGACGCTCTTCAAAAACTTATGACACACTGTACAGTTATCACCTTTGAAAGTGAAAACATTACGGAAAACACTTTAGAGCTACTTGCACAATCTTCTTGTTCATGCCTCCCCCACCCTCTAACAGCCATGCAGCCCTTGGCTAGACGTCACAGCCAAAAAAAACTTCTTGCCTCTTACAATCTGCCCATAACTCCTTATCTCGATGTGACACAACAACAACAAGGGGGAGAATCGCTTGTCAGGTATATTAAAGAACGCTTATCCCTTCCTGCAGTTTTAAAAACCAGCAAGGGAGGCTATGATGGGCGCGCTACCTTTATTATCCATCCCCAAAAACCTGATCATCTTGACCTTCTTACAGCATTTCTTAGCAAGTATGCAATGATTCCACTTATAGCTGAAAAATATGTAGATTTTTCAAAGGAAATAGCCATCACTATGGCACGTAATGCAAGAGGAGATATCCATACACTGCCTGCCGTTGAAACTTATCAAAAAGATTATCAATGCGATTGGGTGAAAGGACCTTTAGAAACAAAAAAAGAACTTAAAGACCACTTAAGTAAGCTAAAGACAGCTATCACTCACATGCTTCACCATATTCAATACATTGGAGTCATTACTTTTGAACTTTTTGTTTTACATGATCAATCAGTATGGATCAATGAGGTTGCACCAAGAGTGCATAATTCTGCACATTATTCCATGAATGCACTGGATATCAGTCAATTCGATCTTCATATTATGTCCTTGTTTAACATGCCTCTGCCCATAGATTACCGACTGCGTAGCCCTGGCTTTGCCATGACCAATCTGATAGGAAAAGGAGAGCATCATATGCCACTGATACAAAATAGCGATACTTTTTTACATAGATATGATAAAAAAGAAGCACGAAGAGGACGCAAAATGGGGCATATCAATGCTCTTGCCCCATCAACTGAAGAAGCTCTCAAAAAAGCTCTCACAGCAAGAGAAGATCTCTATAAACATCTACGTATACAAAACGATATAAATCTTTTATATACGTAGAAACAACAGGTACATCATCACATTCGCAAGTAAAGTTCATGACGACAGAAGAAACACGGATAGCTGTGATTATGGGATCACTCTCTGATAAAAAGGTTATGCAAGGAGCTTGTGATTGCTTGAAGGGGTTTTCTGTGAGCTATGAGATGCACATTGTTTCAGCTCATCGCTCACCACAATACATGCAAGAATATGCTTTAGGACTTGAACAACGAGGAATCAAAGTTGTTATAGCGGGAGCTGGAGGAGCAGCTCACCTACCAGGTATGGTAGCTTCACTGACAACCGTTCCTGTCATTGGAGTACCCATTGCTTTGAAACATCTTAGAGGTATGGATTCTCTTTTATCCATCGTCTCGATGCCTAAAGGTACCCCTGTTGCTACTGTGGCCATTGATGGTGCTTTTAACGCAGGACTATTAGCCATTCGTATCATGGCAACCCACCATAGCCATCTCAGAGAAAAACTTAGAAAATTTGCTCTCAAGCAACACGCAATCTCTCAAAGCAATATGTCTCGGCTCTAGCTCTAGCTCTAACTCTAGCTCTAAGCTAACTTCACAAGGATGTCTCAACAACTTGCTATAACATCTTAAACAGTATAAACTTGCAATCATATGCTTGAAGAATGGGAATGGAAGAAGAAACAGAAGAAGAAGAAGAAGAAACAGAAGAAGAAACAGAAGAAGAAAAAGAAAATAACTCTGCATTATCAGACGGTTTCCTACATCCAAACTTGCAAATCTACCTCTACCAAATATAAAGAGACGACGACAAAGAAACAGATAAAAAGAGACAAGCAAAAAGAGACAGACAACTGTCAAACTATGAGTAAAAAATAAGTAAGAAAATATGAATAAAACAAAACAAGCAAGCAAACAAAAAAAACTCAACTCACTCAATTACTCATAGACTACCTAGACTTAAGTAACAGTGGAACATTACACACATAACTATTACACATAACTATTACACATAACTATTACAAAGAGCCAGACTATGAACGCTACCTCAAATAACAACCAGGCCCAGATCAAAAAGCAAATTCTTAGTGAATTTGCCCGTCATCCTTCTGATAGTGCTTCATGTGAAGTACAGGTTGCATTGATTACCCATCGTCTTAAGTATCTCAACACGCACTTTTCTAAGCATTCAAAGGACCATCATTCTAAGACTGGTCTTTTAAAACTTGTGAGCCGGAGAAGACGACTGCTTTCTTACCTCAAGAAGCATGACTTGCATCGTTATCAAGATTTGATTAGTCGCTTGGGTTTACGTAAATAAACATATACCATTCAAAGCATTCGAAAAGAAATACGTTACATAACAGATACACATACAGATAACGCGGTATTGCACTAAGCGCAAAACCATTTCAGCACCATCCTTTGATGGCTACCTACGTGTAGAAATCCTTTGGTTGGTTTACGCATTATATTTACCTTTAGTGCTTATCCATCCCTTTTTTACTTTTCATTACTTTAGCTAAGGAAACCTTATGTCATTGATCAAAGATGTTCGCATTGGTGAGCAGAATTGGAGTTTTACATTCAATAAATTTGCCAAGCAAGCAGGTGGTTCTGTCATGGTGGCATCGGGTGGAACTCAAGTACTCGTTACAGTGTGTGCATCACGAGAGCCTCGATCTCAACAGGATTTTTTTCCGCTTGGAGTTGATTACACGGAAAAACTCTATGCTTCAGGACGTATTCCTGGAGGATACAAGAAACGTGAAGGACGTCCAGGTGATCCAGAAACATTGGTGGCTCGGGTGATTGATCGTCAAATTCGTCCTTGTTTTCCTGAAGGTTTTCTTAATGACACCGTTGTGCAATGCACGGTGATGTCTTACGAGCTCGGTTACTCGCCTATTCCTCTTGCAATGGTGGGAGCATCCACAGCGTTGATGATCAGTGATATCCCTTTTAATGGCCCTATTGCTGCTTTAAATATCGGCATACTTGATGGTGAGTTTGCTGTTAATCCAGGGCAAGGTCATGTTAATGCTCTTGACTTGATTGTTGCTGCAAAGCCTTCTGCTCTGTTGATGGTGGAAGCATCAGCAGACTTTCTTAGTGAAGAGAAAATGCTTGAAGCTATTGCTTTTGCACGCAAAACGATGCAGCCTCTTTGGGATATGCAGCTTGAGGTCCAAGAAAAGATAGGTAAAACCAAGATGGTCTTTACGCCTCAAGAGATTTCTGAGCATGTCTATAACAAGGTTAAAGAGCTCGGCAGTGAGACCATTAAAGAGGCTTTTGCTACCCGAGCCAAACAAGAGCGTGTTCAAAAACTAGCTTTAGCTCATAAAACCATAACGGAAGCTGTTCATGGAGCTTTTGAAGATAGCGAAGACGTCAGCGAAGCTGTAAGCAGTGCTGCTATTGCTAAATTAAAACACCACTATCTTCGCAGCCAAATACTGGATCACAAACAGCGTATCGATGGCCGTGCTATGGATGCTATCCGTGATATTTCTTGTGAGGTAGGTATTTTGAATCGTAGCCATGGATCTTCTCTGTTTACCCGAGGAGAAACTCAAGCTCTTGCCTCAGTAACTTTAGGAGCTCCTGGTGATAAATTGCGTTTTGAAACATTGTATGACAAGGATGCTGATGAGAAATTTATGCTGCATTACAATTTTCCACAATTTTCTGTGGGAGAGGCATCCATGCCTCGTTCCACGTCTCGACGTGAGATTGGCCATGGTGCTTTAGCTCGCAAAGCTTTTAATCATACGTTACCGGATCTCGAAGATTTTGGTTATGTGATACGGGTGGTTTCAGAGGTATTGGAATCCAATGGTTCATCGAGTATGGCCACAGTATGTGCAACCAGTATGGCTTTAATGCATGCCGGTGTATCTCTCAAAGAGCCCATTGCTGGTATTGCCATGGGACTGGTGAAAGAAGGTAATGATTACTGTGTCCTTACAGATATTCTCGGCGATGAAGATCATCTCGGCGATATGGACTTTAAGGTTTGTGGTGGCAAAGATGGCATCACGGCTTTACAAATGGATATCAAAATCGAGGGTATCAGCGAAGAAATCCTCTCTAAAGCTTTAGATCAAGCCAAGAAAGCTCGTCTTAGCATCCTTGAGACCATGCACACCACCATAGACACACCCCACAAAATATCTTCTCTTGCTCCACAGATATTTAAACTCAAAATTCCTGTGGATAAAATTCGCGATATTATCGGTTCTGGTGGTAAAACCATCAAAAAGATTGTCGCTGATACTGGGGTACAGATTGATATTGAAGACAGTGGCGTCATCAGTATTGTCTCTCCTGACTCAACCTCCGCTGAAGCTGCTAAATCTATTATCCGCAACATCATCAGCGACCCGGAAGTTGGTGAAATCTACCTTGGGCGTGTAACAAAAATTGTGGACTTTGGCTGTTTTGTAGAAATCAAACCTGGTCTTGAAGGCTTAGTTCATATTTCTCAACTCGAAAACCGCCGTGTTAATCAGGTAAGCGACATAGTTGGTGAGCAAGAAGAGATTATGGTCAAAGTGATTGATATTGACAGACAAGGCCGTCTCAAGCTTTCACGCAAAGACGCTGTAGGCCTCTCTCCTACTCAAAAATAACCACAACACCATTGCCGCGCCATGTACACGCGCCATGTACATAAAAAAGTACATAAAAAAAGTGTATGAAAAAGTGTGTGTTGCAATGTCTGCCACAGGTGCTCTCTACAGCTCTTGTGGCAAGAAGTGTGGCCAAGAGGTGTGGCCAAGAGAGGTGTGGAATATAAGTGTCTTGGGCTGTTTGATCAGCTTATATATCATATATAAGGAATACACAACGTATCCAAATACAGAAAAAAAGCCAGGGCTGTGATGATAGAATATGCTTCCTGGCATGTTACTAGCTTCTATAGACAGAGCTTTGAGAGTTAAGATTTTCTATTTTTATCTCACTTATTACCTTTAAGAAAATAAACCCAACCGCTGTTACTGCCGACAGGGGCAAAGACAGTATACGTTACAATATGAGGGATACATGCTCACAGCCCCTACTATATGAAAATCTTTAAAACGAGGTGAATATCCTATGGAAATGAGCAAATTGGTAAAAAGAAAATCGTCGACTAAGTCCCAAAAAACTGTACCAAAAGCTATGCCATCAGGCAGATCTCAACGTCGATTAAGAAACTTGCTTTTAAAGCCTCGTGCACAAATCGAGTTGGTCATCAATATCCTCACTATCACGATATTCTTTGGTTTAGCTTCATGCTTAATCATCTATTTTCAGCTCAATGATTTATTTACCAATTTGTATGATGCCAGTAACATATCTGATTACATATCTGAGATAACCACAGTCAATGAGTCAGCTAATGTAGCTGATACTCATAATACTCAAACGTCTCAAACATTAGGTGAAAAACAAACAAGCTTACTTGAAAACTGGAATATGACTATCAAGTGGCTGCTTGTTTTTATAATCGTATATGTCATCACAACGGTGTTAATCTGTATGGTTCATTCTCATCGTATGATTGGTCCCACCATTGCTTTTCAAAGACAACTCACTCAGTTACTTTCAGGAAATTACAAAGCTCGTGTCAAATTACGTGATGGTGATTACTATCAAAACATTGCCGATCTTCTCAACGGATTATCTGAGCATCTTGAAAAAAGATTGGTAAAGAATGTAGATCCCAATGATAAAGCTATTCACTACATCAATTCAAAGAATTAACAACTCCAAGATAGTGTTGTTTATCTGACTAACCTAAAAGCTAGACAAGAGAGCTAGGTAAATGATTCCCTAGCTCTCACTTGATGAGTCTATACATCTTATCCATATACTCATATTATGGATATAGTGTGCCAAACAGACAACAGTACCTAAGGGTCTAGACGATGAACATCACTTCACCACCCAAACATATCAGCTCTCCTTCTGGTCACAATGCGCTAGCAGCAAAAACCAGAATAAATGGAGCTGTAGCTGCTACCATGCCAACAAAAGACAAGCATGAAGAACGTCTTATGAAACTTAAAGCTGCCATTGAAGACCATAGCTACACCATCAACTACCCTGAGCTGGCAGCTCTTATATTAGCAGATCTCCAAAATCCGCAAGCCTTAAAGCAAGCAGAGAAATATATTCTTATTCCTAAGAGAAGCTCCCAAGATCTTTCTCAGAATGTATCTAAGCATGTATCTAAGCATGTATCTAAGCAAAAGAACCAAGGACGTTCTCAAAAAAGAGCTACTACTAGCCAACACCTAAACTCCTCTCAACACTCATCACATCGCCATAACTTTACTAAAGCACCATCCCTACGATCCTCTGCTTAAACGTTTTTTTAAAACCTTTAAGAGCAGAACTTCATCTTTCATCTCTTTGTGCCTAAGATACAGTGAGCTGTGATAAGTTATCAAGAGGATGAATAGGGCGTTTTTTATAATAAAGATCAAAAATAGACCAAAATAGACTGTCTTTAGCTGTGGTTTGAAAAGATATATCATCCACCTTTGATACCGGTACAAGGCCTCTAACAGAAGAACACAAAAAGCAGCCATTCATACTTGAAAATTCTTCATAAGTGATGAATTTTTCTGCCACTTCTATACCATCAAGACGACATATGTCTTTGATTTCTGCAACAGTGATACCTGGAAATATCCCCCACTCTTCTAGTCCAGGAATAATAATAGATCCTTTGTCTATACAGACAATATGTGCCGAAGAACTCTCAAGTATATGATAGTGTTGCTTACTAGCTAAGACATCACCGCAGTTTGTAGGAGAAGCTAGCCAAAGAATATCATCAGCCTTAGTATCATCAAGGGCTTGCAAAGCCGTGATAGCTGGGAGATAATAACCGGTTTTATGGCCAGTCACTGAGCCCCAGGTGGTTTTACAACTGAGGAGATGTAGACCACGTGAATAGATAGCTTTCTCTACGGCCATAGCCTTAAGAGCATAGATATAACGATGAGGGCTGTGCTTTGAAGGCCATAAACCAAAGCCTTCTCCACGACTGATCATCAAACGCACAAAAGCTTTTGGCACCTGCAAATGTTGCAATAAACGCTGACATTCCTGTTTGAGATCTTCATCTGACCAAGGAATAGAAAATCCTAACTTTTTAGCTGAAAGTCGTAGGCGTTTTTGATGAGACGCAAAGTTCCATAGACGATCTCCATAACCCACCATCGTCTCAATAAGACGATCACCAAACAACCAACTGCGATCCAATGGAGGAATATGGCCATCCTTAATAGCCGTTATTTTGCCATCAATACTGATATATCCCTCATCACCAACCATCTAGACTCTCCTTTTGTTACGTTGTCAAGAGGGGTGTTTTTTGGGTATGGCTTTATGTGCCATAATATCTTCCATTTTCAGTCCGGTGAGTTGAGTGATAGAGCGAAAAAAGTGAAACATACTTACCCCCATAACCGTTAACGCTGGCAAAACAATCACGGGATAACTCAAAAGAGTCATCAAAGCTAATTCTTCATTAAAAGCATCAGTACTCGTAGGACTGCGCAAAATAAAGTAAGCTAACAAAAAATTCAAAACAGCACTTAACGCAAAACTCATAGTTACATACCGGCCAAAACGCTTAAGCAGCTTATCAAAATCCTGCGCACAACCCTTAGCTTGCAAAGCCTGCTGAATACGTGACACATTCATAATATAATCATTAACAAATAACTTGCGTATAACCATATTCTTTCGACGGGTGGAAACATAGACCACTATGCCTAATACAGTGGGAATACTCGCTTCTTTGATGGCAAAGTATAAGCCATCAAGCTTCATCAAACCAAAACCACCGGTAAGTAAAACATTCACCAATCCCAGGATGGCTATTAAACTCACATCTTTTCTATAAAGAATATCCCAAAGGCTATAGCATATGGGAAATGCTAACGCCACCACCAAACCCCACACAGGACCCAGATGCTCATCTGCACTTAACTTTGAAAGAATAAGAGAAGGAATAGCAACATTAAAAATCAATGAAAAAAGAGGATTTTCTTGCTTCTTCTTCACCTTACTAGACACACCGGAAACAGCATGCTCACCAGAGGACTTTAATTCCTCTGGCTCTTGCTTCTCACCTGTCGATGTGATAATTGGATCACTCATATATACAATTCTCCCTCATAATTAAGACAATATAGAGGATCATCTCCACATAACTATCTCAACACTTTGGCAAACAATTCCTCACTTTAAGGTACTGGATAACTCTCATGGAAACAATTTTCAAAGAAGGACTTGTGTCCATAAGATTATTATGACAGACTGATGATCCTAAATGGGAAGGTTTGTGGTTTTATCATACTCAGTAGGCTTACCTTATAGCTCCCTGTGTCTATAATCCTGTGTCTATAATCTTGTGTCTATAATATAAACGTCTATCATAGCGTCTAAGAACCACAAACACATCGCTAAACATATTGCCAAACGAGCCCACGCCCTTATCTTATCTTGTTATTCTCAACTTCTCTTTAACTTTAGCAAGTTTAGCCAGCATACCTCCTATTTTCCATAGATAGATCGGCACTGTCTTCTTTCCTATCAACCACACGTTTAAAAATCATATACGTCGTAGATAAGAACACCTATATGCCTAGCACACTCCGCATAGAGGCTCCAGCTTTTCAGCATAGCCAAAAAAACATGCACCTTATCACACTGGGTTGTGCACGTAATCGTGTGGATGCTGAAGTGATGTTGGGATCGATGGTCAAAGAAGGATGGAATTACTGTACAGATCCTAAAGAAGCTCAGTTGATCGTTGTCAATACCTGTGGTTTTATCCAAGCAGCTAAAGAAGAAAGCATTGATACCATCTTGGAGATGGCTGCCTACAAACGCGAACGTCCTGTGACTTTAGTGGTGAGTGGTTGTTTGAGTCAACGCTACCGAGCCCAACTAGCCAAAGGACTACCTGAGGTGGATATATTTCTTGGGAGTCATCAATTTTCTCAACTCCCTAAAATTCTTAAGATGTGGCAAGACGATCAAGATAATCCGCAAAGACGTCATATCTTTACCCAAGACAATCCTCATCTGTATGACCATCTCAGTCCACGCATCAATACCCTTACAGCTCATAGTGCTTATGTGAAGGTAGCAGAAGGTTGTCAACATAACTGTGCCTTTTGTATCATTCCAGCTATTCGAGGACGCCTCCGTTCACGAAGTATAGATAGTATTGTTCAAGAATGCCATAATCTTGGTAAACAAGGCATTCAAGAAATCAATCTTATTGCCCAAGATCTTGCTGCCTATGGCAGAGATCGTGGATCAGATGATTTACTGGATCTTCTTTGCGAACTCGAAGGTGTGGACACACTTTCTTGGATAAGATTGTTGTATATGTATCCAGAGAACATCAAAACGGATTTCTTGGAATATTTTGCTCAATCGAGGAAGCTGGTCACATATCTTGATGTACCCATGCAGCATGGCAGCAGTCAGGTATTGAAGCGGATGAATCGAGGTGTAACACGTTCTCAGCTGAGTCAAACACTCTTGCAACTACGTAACTATATCCCTCATATCACTATCCGTACTTCGGTGATGGTAGGATTTCCAGGAGAAACCGAAGAAGAATTTAGCGAACTTTATGATTTTGTCAAAGAACACGAATTTGATCATCTCGGCTGCTTTACCTACTCTCAAGAAGCTGGCACAGTGGCAGGGGCTATGAAAGAGCAAATTGATGAAGAAACCAAACGCCTCAGACAAAACACCATTATGACCTTGCAAAAAGACATCTCATGGCGCAAGCTCAGCAAGCGAATGGGCCAAAAGGCAGATTTTCTTGTGGAAAAACCTCTCCATCCCCTTGATGGACAAAGCTGTGAAAATAACGAAAACAACGTAGCTTCCCTACCTCAACGTTTTCTCTCACCTTCCTCTCCACTTCACACGCAATTTTACAAGGGCCGGCTTGCAAGCCAAGCTCCTGAAGTAGATGGGATAGCCTATCTTGAAGTCACCTCACCCAACGCTTTCACTCAGTCTGCTGCATCACTGACCAGTGGAACGATCATTCAAGCCACCATTACAGATCATACAGAATACGACCTTAAGCTGTCACTTCCTTAATACAGCTCTTTTCACTACCACAGAGAGACAGCCTATCACAGAACATCGAAACCATACATACTGTTTACATTCCTTATAAAACGTTTTATTTTCTTACACCCATCATTTGCTTCATACGTTGTCGATATTTTCTTGCAAAATATGTTAAACTTAAAGTAGCCTCGCCTATCTATTATTTCTGTATCATTCTATTTTGGCATCTGGGCATCCATTTCATTTCCACCATTATCTTTTCTCTGCCCTATATTCCACCAAACATCACATTTATCGCGCAACTATCATTTCATCTCATCCAGCCACTATCCCGCTTCTTATCTATGCGCGATATCCTCAAACAACCTCGCTTAAATAACTGCCAAGATCCACTCACTTAATTGTAACTATTTGAAGGAAAACACCGTGAAGCATCAGCAATCCAGCTCTCAACCTACCTATTCCTCTCGTGGTACACAGGCTAGCCGTGCTACACGTGCTACAGAAGACCAATCCACTGCTACAACCGTAAAAAAACGTGGACGTAGGCCCGGAAAACACGCTTCTAGTAAGCGTCATGATCCTTCACGTAAAACAAGTACAGAAAACCCCGTTAAGACCACGACAGCTAAGACTATGGCAGCTAAGACTACGACAGCTAAGGCTAAGACAGAAAACCCCGTTAAAAAATCTTCTTCAGAAGAAGAGTCAGGTAAAAAACGAGAAGAGACACAAAATAAAGACAGACGTACTTCAAGGCCTGGTTATAAAAAGTCTAAAAAAGACCATGAATCTCTAAAAGCAGCTAAGCCACACGAGAAAAAAGACCATGAAAAGCCTTTGAAAAATGCTCATAAGGATGATCAAAAAGAGCCTAAGATCATTGATCTTAATGAGGTGAAAAACACCAAGATTGCTGATCTTGCGCGTATGGCAAAAGAGATGGATATTGAAGAAGTGGCAAGCATGCGTAAGCAAGAGCTGATTTTTGCTCTGCTGAAACGTCAGGCACAAAAAGGAGGAGCTATATACGGACAAGGGGTGCTTGAGACATTGCCTGATGGTTTTGGTTTTCTACGTGCTCCTGATTATAACTACTTACCTGGACCTGATGACGTTTATGTATCACCATCACAGATCCGCCGTTTCAATATGCGTACTGGTGATACCATTGCTGGCAAGATTCGTCCTCCTAAGGATAACGAGCGTTACTTTGCTTTGCTTAAGCTCGAAAAGATTAACAACGAGATAGCGGATCAAGATAAAATTCGTACCATTTTTGATAACCTCACACCTCTTTATCCTTTAGAAAAATTCAAACTGGAATTTACCCAAAAAACCTATTCTACCCGTGTTATCGATATGTTGGTACCCATTGGTAAAGGCCAACGTTCATTGATTGTTGCTCCTCCTCGCACGGGAAAAACCGTTCTTACACAACAGATTGCTTCTGCCATTGAACTCAACCATCCTGAGGTGGTGTTGATCGTATTACTCATTGATGAACGTCCTGAAGAAGTAACCGATATGCAAAGATCGGTCAAAGGAGAGGTTATTTCTTCCACCTTTGATGAGCCGGCTTTACGTCATGTTCAAGTAGCTGAGATGGTTATTGAGAAAGCTAAACGACTTGTGGAATCACAAAAAGATGTGGTTATTCTTCTTGACTCCATTACCCGTCTTGCTCGAGCTTATAATTCTGTGGTCCCTCCTAGTGGTAAAATCCTCTCAGGTGGTGTGGATTCCAATGCTCTCCATAAACCTAAACGTTTCTTTGGAGCAGCCCGAAACGTAGAAGAAGGAGGATCCCTAACTATTATTGCCACAGCCCTTATAGATACTGGCTCACGCATGGATGAAGTGATTTTTGAAGAGTTCAAAGGAACCGGTAATATGGAGTTGGTACTTGATCGTAAAATGGCAGAAAGACGTATCTATCCTGCTGTTGATCTCAACAAATCCGGTACACGTAAAGAAGAGCTTTTGCTTCCCAAAGATGTTCTCAATCGCATGTGGATTCTAAGAAAGCTCTTTCAGCCCTTAAACTCAGTGGATGCTATGGACTTTCTTCTTGGTAAATTAGAAAAGACCAAAAACAACGATGAATTCATCGCTTCTATGAACGGTTAACCTTGCCATGATATGAAATATCTATTTTACGAATCATTATTAAATCTAAGGAATATCAAAAAGAGATCCCATCATAACATTCATGATTAAAAGTAAACATATACACAAACCGTTAACATATCTACTAGCTCACTTTTAAGAAAAGAGACTTGATCATGAGCCATTTTGCTCTTATGGTACTCTTATGGTAATAGAGGTTATCGTTGCAGATAAGCTGCAGGCAGAAAACCAAATAGGGCCAATAGGTTGCAGGTATGCTGCAGATGCAGATAGGCTGCAGTTGCAGGTAGATAACCATATAGGATAAAATTTTACTGACTCACATATGTTTCTCATTGAGTTCAAACCTTACAACTTACTCTTACACTCTTACAGCAGAAAGCCATTTCCATGAAGCGCGATATCCACCCCACATATACTACCGCTGTAGTCACCTGTGCTTGTGGTCACACCTTTGTGACACGCTCGGTGAAGGCGGAGATATCTGTAGAAATTTGTTCTCAATGCCACCCTTTTTATACTGGTAAACAAAAGCTTGTGGATACTGCTGGACGTATAGAAAAATTCCAACGACGTTACAAGAATACTCAAATGAATAACAAAGCATCCGTTAAAGCTGATAGCAATAATGTTAAGGATAACAAAGCACAAACATAAACACATAAACATAAACACAAAATAATAAATAAGCCTGCCTGCTGCTAACTGCTAAGAGTATGGAATGACAAAAGTAATGAACAGAATTACATAATATATTCTAAACACCGATGCGGTTGTTTCATCTCATTACCATATGAAAGATAATCTTTAATTATACATATCTTCCATCTACTTTTAGCTTCTCTTACTTTTCGTTGTCTATTTTCACGACCACATACCCCCAAACAAGATGATCGAGCAATTAAAGGATATTGAGCGGCGGTTTTTTGATCTTGAAGATCAACTGTCTCAGCCGGGCTTATCTTCTGATAGGCTCACTCAACTATCCAAAGAGCATGCTGATTTATCATCTATAGTCAAAAAATACCAACAGTATCGTTCTTACCAAGAGGATCTCGAAGTTGCTAGAGAACTCATAGGAGAAAGTGATAAAGAGAGTCAATCCCTTGGTCATGCAGAGGTTTCATTGGCTCAGAAAGCTATTCAAAAGCTTGAAAACGAGCTTGTTGTGTTATTGCTTCCTAAAGATCCCAACGATGAAAAAAATGTCTTTTTAGAGATTCGAGCTGGTACTGGTGGTGAAGAGGCAGCTTTATTTGTGGCTGATCTCACGCGTATGTATCAAAAATTTGCTGAAAAGAAATCTTGGTCCTTTGAGGTGATAAGCCAAGCCTCTTCACAAAACGGTGGGTATAAGGAAGTTATTTATCTGGTTAGTGGCGAGCGTGTGTATTCCACTCTCAAACATGAAGTGGGGGTTCATCGTGTACAACGCGTACCTTTAACGGAATCACAGGGACGCCTACATACCAGTGCCTGCACCGTTGCAGTACTTCCTGAGCGTGAAGATATCGAAATTGCTATTCATCCTTCTGACTTAGAGATCAAAACCTGTCGATCTTCAGGAGCTGGAGGACAGCATCTTAACAAAACCGATTCTGCTATTCGTATTGTCCATTTACCTACTGGGGTAGCTGTAGAATGTCAAGATGAACGTTCTCAACACAAAAACAAAGAGAAAGCTCTTAAAGTTCTCAAGTCACGATTGTTTGAGATGGAAAAACAGGAAAGCGAAGAAGCTCAATCAGCTCATCGTCGCAAGCAGGTAGGATCAGGAGATCGTTCCCAAAGAATTCGTACTTACAATTTTCCACAAGGCCGTATTACCGATCATCGTCTCTCTTTAACACTCTATAAACTAGCTGAAGTTCTTGAAGGTAATCTCAGTGAGATCATTGATAAACTTGGAGCTTATCACACAGCTCAACTTCTTAAAGAACACGGCCACAACGAAGGTAGCTAAAAGCTCAGGCTTCACCGTAAGCTTTCTATTATCACAGACCCTGTCTGCCATCTATGTGAACAACTCTTACAACACTGGCAACTCCAAACAATAGCCCAACAAAACAATAAACCATGGCATCTATCCGCAAACATCTCTATGAAGCCACTCAGAGCTTAGCTCATTCGTGCCTTGATTATGACCCTCCCCTCTCTGATACCCTCACAACACCTTGGCAACTGGAGGCAGAATTACTTATGAGCTATCTGCTTGCCATACCACGTTCCAAGCTGCATTTTAGTCAAGATGTAACAACCATAAGTTTGGAGCAAGAAAAGCTCTACAAGCAGTATATTAAGCGACGTCAACAAGGCGAGCCTCTGGCTTACATTACGCAAACATGTGGATTTTTCCGAGAAACACTGAAAGTAAATAACGCAACTCTTATTCCTCGTCCTGAAACGGAAGGTTTGGTGGAGTTAGCTATCACCTTATGTTCTAAACCAATGAAAATTCTTGATCTCGGTACAGGATCAGGATGTATTGCTATTGCCTTAGCACGTTGGTTTAGTGAAGCTTACGTGGAAGCTTGGGATATCTCAGCAGATGCTCTTAAAGTGGCACAACACAATTTGGATAGCTATGGATTAAAAAAACGTGTGACATTGCGCAAACGTTGTATGCTAGCTGAAGACTCTTGGAAAGACTATCCCCAACATAACTTTGATCTCATCATCACCAACCCTCCTTATGTGGATATGCAACAAGAGAGGCATCTTTTAAGCCAAGAAACATACTTATTTGAACCAAAGATGGCTTTAGATGGAGGAAAAGACGGGTTATCATACTACTATATATTATTGAAACATTTTGCTGGTGGCTATGTCACAAACCAAGATCGTACTCATACAGCTCATCAAAACAGTTCATTGATTGCCGAGATAGCTCCCCATCAAGCCAAACCTTTGGTAAAATACTGCACAGAGCTTGGTCTTTTGAGTAAGGTATATCAAGATCTTTCTAAGAAAGATCGTTACCTTGCTATTCATCATCCCCTTTCCTCCTCATAATCGGCGGTAGATATGAGCCCAGACGATCCAGATCTTGAAAGTTCTCACGAATCAGTTGGTGGTGAATCCACATTAGATGAATTTTTGCCTGCAAATCCACCACTTCCTAGTGAAGTACCTATAGAAACAACCAGTGAACCGCCCAGCAGCGGACAACTCATTGAAGATGAGCACACAGATAATCCACTGGAAGATCTGTTTGAACAAGAAAACACCTCTGCTTTAAATGCAGCCCCTCCCACCATACCAGCACAGCCACAACTTAGAGAAGAAATCCGTTTTCTGAGCTTATTTTTTGGAAGTTTAACTCTATGCATTCTTGCTATCTTTTTTCTATATCGTTCCATTTGGATTCCCATCATTATTGGTGTTGTGGCAGGATATCTTCTTGATCCATGGGTAAGGTTTTTATCACAAAAAACCAAACTGCCACGAGCAGGTATTGTGCTTTCAGCATTGATTGTCTTTTCTGTAATCTTGGCTACATTTCTTATTCTTGTCATACCTTATGTCAAAAACCAACTCACAGACATCATCGCTCTTGTTCCTGAAACCTACGATGGCCTCATCACCTCCTGGACCCCGCGTTTCACCCGCCTCCAAAACTATCTCAGATCCATTGGGTTATCCACTCTGGCAAACTTTTCTTTAATGGAATATCAAGAATTATTCTCTCTTAAAAAACTCTCTGATACTTTCAAAAACACCATAGGCACGTTATGGTCTTCATTGCCAGGGATCATATCTTTTGTGGTGGGCCTCTTACTTGTGCCATGTTTGATGTATATCTCTTTGCAACATTCTCCTAAGGTTCAAAGATTTGTTTTTATTTTGATCCCAGAAGAATTTGAAGAGCCTGTTCGAACTGTATTTAGGCGTCTCAGTACAACTTTACGCGCTGTGATCGCTGGACAGATATATGTCGCTTTAACTCTTGGAGTGCTTTATTGCATTGGCTACAGCATTTTAGGTATTAAAGGAGCTGTGGCTATTGGCTTAGCTGCCGGAGCAGGACGATTGATTCCTTACATGGACATGGTGATTGCTGCTGTGCTATCTACAGCAGTGATCCTTTCTTCTGATGGCTCCGCATGGACCCCTCTGATTGGCTCCGCGATTGTCATCATCGTTGTCAGCATCCTTGATGCTGCCATTGTAACTCCAAAGCTCATTGGATCATCAGCGGGCATTCATCCCATTATCGTGATTTGTACGATCATAGCTTTTTCTTCATTACTAGGATTTTGGGGAGTTATTATCGCCATCCCTGTTATTGCCATGCTCAAAGAAACACTCATCATCATCATCGAGTACTACAGACGCTGGAAAGTACCTCATAAACTCCCTCCATCTTAAGTTCGGTTTTCTGTGCTAGCAAACATCAGCTAGATCTATGCCATTCTGACGATCTTATAAGGTATATTCACCGAAAAAACACAATGAGTAATGCCTCTTCGCTTGGGTGTTTTATTTTGTGTATGTCATATAAAAAATAATTGACCCATGGATGAAAATCTTATAGTGTGCATAAAAATCTCCCTAAGAGATTTTCATGCAATACTAGCGCTACCCATCTATGCTATCATCACTCAAAAATCATCTTTTCAACACACTGAACACGCTCACACGAACCCCAAGGAGAACTGTCAATGTTACATCGATACGCACACCTACTTCACACACTCATACTGCCCCTTTGTTTCACTGTGCTATCTACAAGTTGCGGCAATACTGCTACAGCACCGCAGAATCAGCAGAATCAGCAGAATCAAGAGAATTCTCAATTAAGTTCTGTGCATGATGGGACCAGTTATTTTCTCATTGCAGATGCAAAAGATGATCCATCATCTATAGGCTTTTACTCGTGTTTATTTGAAAATACAGAAGATATGAAAGATCAAAAACTTCATAACCTTTCTGTTCACTCAGAGGATTGTGTCAATGCCTTTAAAACCTCAGATGATAAACCTTTTACTGTTGATAAACAGTTACTGCATAGCGAAGGTGTTCGAGATTTTTTAACCAAGAACTGGGAAGACATCAAAGCATTAACGCAAGTACCACTAGAAGATTTGAACCTTAAGAAATTTAATGGAGCTGCTGCCTTTGTTGCTGGATTATCAGCCATTTTTGTTAGTTTTGGCATAATGGGTGCGTCGATCAAATTTCCCAAATTAAACAGCCTTTGGTATGTTTATGAAGGACTTATGATGGTTGGCTTTGCTGGATTAGGTTTCGGTGTTGGTGATCTCATAAGAACCAATGATGCTAAAAATCGTTTCGAAGTCAAGCAGTCATCCAATAATCGCAAGAACCCGACTGATGTTCTTGGCGATTCCATCCCCTTTGCCACATTAGCAGAAGAAAGCGGACAAACAAATTCAGATGAGTATCAATATTTTCAAAGCTTTATGGATGCACTTGGAACTCTAAAAAGTGAATCACTAGATGGAGTATCCATCGATAAAGCTTTCTACACTACATTTGCTAGATTTCTTTACAAACTCAACTTAGCTAAAGAAGGTGAAATTGTTAAGTATTGTGGGATGGCTGCAAAAGAATCCGGAATGGAAAGCTATTGTCTAGAATCAGCACTTTTGACTACGCAAAACCCAGCATATTAGCCTCAAATGTTCTGTAAAGTCTATGATTTTTCATTGAAATTTTGAACCCGTTTTTAAGTTTGATGGATCAGAACTTGGCCCCTTAGAACCTACATTTTTCGCACCATCAGTTTTTAGTATTTCATCTGCCAAAGAAGATGACACCACCATATCAGGAGGGTTTCTGTGATCAAGTCTTTGAGTGCCATTGCTATAGCGAGCAAAACAAGCTTCATACTCTGAAAGATCATAAAGTCGGTCAATATTCGTGAGATTCATGCCAAAACTAGGGCCGTACCACGCTATGCGTCGAATGGCTTCCTCAGTTTCTTCTCTTAGCTCTTTAGTCAAAGGAATGCTGTCAGGAATGGTAATTGAGCCATCTGTGCCTCTTTGTAAAGCATAACTTTTTCCAATTAAAGCTTTACCTATACTTTTAGCACCATATGGTTCATTTTGAATAGCTGCATAGACAAAATTATCTTCATCCTCCTTCAAAGTGAGACTAGACTGACTCACTACTTGACCATCAACAACTAACCTTTGTCCTGCTTGTGTTACATTCATCCACTTCCCATCAATACCACCTGTAGAATCAGCTAACCTCAAATAAGCATAACTTTCTAAATAACCACGATCATTCAAAGCACCAAAATAGAGCGGAGAAAAGCCTTGCATGTTTTCCTTGGTACCCTGCTTGGTAGTGAGGGTTTGATTTTTATCAGTGGCACATACAGTTTTAGAGATATCAATGGTAGCATTAGCATCGCTAGAAGATGTGTTGCCAAAACCTGACGAGGAAGTAGAGCTGTCCTGATTATGATTCACACGTATCGGCGAGCACGAACTCATCAAGGAGTATGCCAAGAAGTAAAACGGTGCAATATACAAGCATAGAACATAGCTACGAGGGTGAAATGTCATAGATTCTCCTAGGGGAAAAAGTACTTTCTGTATCATGAGTAAACTACACCACTGACTGATGACCCTATCGGAAAAGTAACAGCTGAATATGAGAACTTTTTTTGTTATACAAAAAAAGCTGTCCGTTTGCTATGAGTTTGTCTGTTTTCAAGTTACACCCCCATACCATACTTCAACTTGATTCTTTATGGATAAACACTTAAGCCGGTTTTTTAAGAACCGATGAGTTTTCATTGCAAGCAAGACTAGTAAATAAATATATTTACATAAACTAAAAGATGTTGGGCCTTTACAACCTACCTTGAGGACTTGCTTACTAAAGAGAAAGCATATTTTGGCTATTAATATTTTTGAAAGAGGCATCTAATATTTTTAATAGATATAAAAAATGGAAATCTTCAAGAAAACAAAAACTGCAAGCTTTTGAGCAACAGTTTAACGTTGCAACTAAAGAGAGAATACTGTCTCGAATGAAAGACGTAAAATCTGTTATTAGGCATGCTCAAAATAAAAACTTTAACGAAGCTAATACTGTAAAAATAGTGCAAGATATCTGTGAACATTTATTGGGTTATCACAAACATTATGATATAGAAATGGAGTATCTTATCTCAGGAAAACGTTGTGATATGGCTATTATAATCGGTAAAAAGCTAAAATGTCTTGTAGAAATCAAAGCCATTAGAATACAAAATCTTGATAAATATATTGATCAAGCTGTACAGTATGGTGTTGAAACACGCACTCATTGCGTTGTTTTAACTAATGCTCGTATTTGGTATGTTTTTTGGCTTAACCATGAACATCCATCTACCGTGGTATATAATCTTATATTTACATTTGACATTTTGAATGATCGTGCAAGTAAGACCGCAGATTACTTTCAAAACTTATCTAAAGAGCATATAACAAAGTTTATTGAAGATGGCATTGCTAATAATAAAAAAAATGTCGTTATTGAAGAAAAATCATGGCCAAATGCATTCATAGATATTCTCACACAGGTCGGTTTGGCTATTGCATATGCCGTGATAGATGAGAAAATAAAAACAAAAAGAAACTTTAAATATCTAAGAAGAGGCACTTTTTCTGAGAAAAGAAGATATACAAAGAAAAAAGTATACTCTCAAAAACCACCAAAAAATTGAATAATATGTTCTATCAGTTTACACTTTACGCTCTTCACCTCCTTGATAACCAGATAAGTCAAGACGTTAGGGACGACACACAGCTTATTTTAACGTTCTGAAGCAAGACATCAAAGATAACGCATACTGCGAATATTTTAAGCAGTTTTTTAGTCAAAGAAAGATCACCGATACATCGATGCTTTTTCTCTCCACTTTTTTGGCTAAAGATTCCACTTACACAACTCTCTGATCATTGAAATGATTCGTCCCATTACTTTCCAAAAAGGCATCTAAACAATTCGTTGAAACCTAACCAACAATTCTAAAGAGAAGATTATTATTCAAATAGTTCAAAGTGCTTTCACGATCAAGTAGTTATTCCTACTTTTTGTTATAAATTTTGCAAAAATTGCAGCAGTTTTTACCGCTAGTTCATATACGAATTGTAAATGTCAATCCACTCTTTAATAACTTGACTGAGCATTTCGTGTGTTTCAAAATATTCTTCATCAAATAATTTTTTGTCTGCTTTGGTCTGGGACAAAAATTTTAAAAATTCATCCCAATTTTTTGAACTAGATCCTTCTTTACTTAATGTGTAAGAATAAATATCGGCAAGAAAATCTGAAATTTTACTTCTAGATATTTGAGTTTTATCTGAAAAATATTGAGAATACAATAATCCAAAAACTGTATTTTTTTGATTATATAAATCTATTAATTTTTCATATTTATTTTGATATTCTTTATCTATAATATCTAAACCTATAATTGATGCAAACGTATTATCATTTAAAAAGTTTATTAAACTCTTACGATCACTTTCACTTACTACAATAGGCGTATATTCAAGATCCTTTATCATTTTAAAATAATTATTTTCTAAAGCTTTAGTATTTTTTTGTTTCTTTTTCTCAACTACCTTTTTTAAAGCAGCTAGAGAACGTGCTGCTTTTGCTCCAAAACTTTCGTTGATATAATTGAGGTCAATAAATACCGTAAAATTCTTTTTTTCTTGATCGCCTGGAAGATTCCATACACCTTCTCTAAAATGGAAATAGTAGGCCTCAAGAGCTTCTTCTAAAAAAACAGGAAGACTTTGTCGACTTTGTTTAATTGTTTCAAAAATGTAGCTAAGCACTTCTTCAGAAAAGTAAAGATGGACATTATATTTTTCAAAAAAAGCTTGTTTGTACTTCTCTATGGCTTGTTCAAAAGACATATTTTCAACAACAGAAAGATTTGAAAGTCCGGGAAAATTTTGAAAAGAAAAATCATCTTTTTCTTCAGAATCCTCTTTATAAATATCAAGGCCTAAGAGTTTATGATCTTTAGAAAAATGAGCAGAATCCATAGAAACTTCTTCTAAAGAAGATGCTGTTTCCTGAGAGGTTATGGCATCATTATGATGTGATTCTGATAAAAAAACACTTTCTATATTGTGTGTTATTGTCTTAGATTTCGTAAAGATATATCCCATAATACCGCCTGCAGAGATAAAAGCTCCTAAAAGCCTTCCAGATATCCTTAACCGAAAAAAACCTGAAGCTTTAGAAACAACACCATATCCGCCGCCAAGGAGTACGCCAAAAAGAGCTGCTTGATGCATAACTAAATTCTCTTGATAACACCGTATGATTGTATTCTTACTTACTATGCTTGATGTATTTTCAGAACAAAACACATCTTCTATGGATGTTTCTGTTAAGTGATTATCCAACCATAAACTATTTGTGATTTGCAAAGATTTTGCATCTAAATCATCTACTTGATCGGTATTAGCATAAGAAAAAAGAGTAAAAGCATTCCATAATATACTACTTATAACTATCATCATGATGTTTTTTATCATTATAAACATACCTTTAACTTTAACTTTAACTTCATCTATCAACTATTTAATGTTACCCACAACGTATTGGGTGCAATACAAATAGATAAAATAACTTGCAGTCATTAGATTACATTCACAAACACAAAACACATTACCATCATTGTATAAAAAACAATGATGGCAACAATATAGACATCATCGAGGAGTTAAGTCAACACTTATATATTTTACATCTGCTCATACGTTGAAATGGTAAAGTTAGAAAGATCAAGAATCACAAAATTCTCGCCTAATCCGCTCCAGGGCATCTTTGCGCTCACTTACCTCTCCAAGCCACTGTAGCTGTTGGGCTCGCACTAAAGCTTTACCTAAAATTTTGCCCTTAAGTTGGAGTTGATTCATAAGGTCTGATGGGGTAAGCAATGGTTTGGCACGACGAAGATGACCCGATTTTAGCTCTCTTTGAAACACGTGCAACAAGCTTTTTAAAGCATGTTGCAAGCGCTGCTGAGATGATAAAGACAGCGATATTTTTTTAATGAACTGATTATACCACTTTTCGATTCCTTCCACCACTACCTTTAAAGAAGCCGCATCACGAGTAACATCTCTAAGAACAGGATGATGATCCATACGAGAAAGAAGATGAAAAGCTTGGCATATTCTTTTGGATTCAGTTGTATTGTGATTTTGAAATATTACATCTGTCCATATTTCTGCTTGTTTTGCTATGAGTTGTGAGCATTTCATGTCTTTAAACCAGCGCTCAATACCTTTGCTATTAAGATCAAAACACACATACAAACACAACACTATACTCAATATGCCGTCATGTGCATCAACATCTGCTAAAACCAGAAAGCTCTGTACTAATAAGGTATAAAGATCTGGATGATCTTTAGATAATAAAAGAGTGGGATCCATCATTTCTGCAGATTGTTGTAAAGAACTGTGAGTTCCTGCAAAAACTCCCAAAGAAAGAAACTTAGCAAAGAGATAGCTGCGTTTGGCATAAGAGTTCTGTTGTTGAGATGAAAAGATGGTCTTTTCACTTAAGCCACAAAAAATAGATTTTAGCTCAGAAAAGACTCTCTCTTTAGATAGTCCCCATAACCCTGATATATTACAGCCAATAGCCTCTAAAGCGTGAGGGTCTGCTACAAAATCAAAACGTATAGCAAAGCGAAAGAACCGCAATATCCGCACATAATCCTCAGTTATTCTTTGAACAGGATCTCCCACAAAACGCACATACCCTTGAGCGAGATCATCTCTGCCGCCATAGTAGTCATAAACACGACCACGCAGATCTTGATAAAGAGCATTCATGGTAAAATCACGTCGTGCTGCATCCTGCCGAAAAGAACGACCAAACTTCACTTCAGCGCGTCTGCCATCACATATCAGATCTTCTCTCAGAGTGGTTACCTCTATACTCTCACCCTGATACACCACTGTTACTGTGCCAAAAGCTATGCCTGTGGGAATAACCTTTAAGCCATCCAATCGACCTTCTAATTCACGCAAGCGTTGTGGTCTCAAAGTGGTGGCAAGATCAAAGTCTTTAGGCCGTAAACCCAACAAACTATCACGCACACAACCACCAACCATCCTAACTTGTCCTCCTAAACTTTCGATGAGTTCCATCAAAGCCATAACAGGAGCGGTGCTAGCAAGAGAACATATAGAAGAAGACATACAATTTTCCGATGAGGCATCCAATAACACTTCCTAAAAACATTTACTTCCTATTTACGCTTATGATACACTGACACATAGACTCATGTTGTTTTGTTTTTTGTGATGGCTTTACCATCTGTCCATCTTGGTCAATTTATCATTTTTGCCACTTAATCTTTGTTACTTACTTAGAGGAGAAGTTATCTATGTTTCCTGCAAAATCTGCTGCAAGAGCCAAACATAAAGCAACCAAAGACAATGCTCATGATGAGATTCAAAACGCCGCTAGTAAAACTGATAGGAAAGCCGCTATGCAAAAACAAAAACTTAAGCTCAAAAAGAACATCAAAAAAAACAAAAGCCAGCTCAAAAGCTCCAATCACAGTTATGATGGTGTGACTATTATTGCTGAAGGTTGCAATTTTGAAGGCAAACTGTATTGTCGAGGGGTATCACGTATTGGCGGCAAAGTAAATGGTGAGATTATCGCTGAAGGTACATTGATTATCGAAAAAGATGCTCATATTCTAGCAGATATCCAATCTCGAAACGTTGTCATACATGGTTTTGTTAAAGGAAAAATCTTAGCTTATAACAAAGCTGAATTACTCTCCACATCCCATTTAGAAGGAGCCATCATTACACCATCTCTTCTTGTGGAAGAAGGCACCACCATCAACGCTTCCATCTCTATGGATGTCAATCAAGTATCTGATTTTGATAGTGAGAAAAAACCTACTACCTCAGCAGAGCCCACTACACAAAATGTAGATGATGAAGAAAACAAAGTTGAAGTGCTCAAGAGACATAGTGAGTTCAGAAAGAAGCGCGGCTAAGCTATGAAGCTGGCTACTAACTATTGAGTAGGCAAACGAATAAACGGACAAACAAACAAAGAACCATGTTACAAACATGTAAAGTACTTAGTGGATTTGATATTATGTATTGATGACTGTTACTTTCATTTTGGTTAACTCACCATGACAACCAACACAAATAGACATACACATAAAGATAAAGGTAAAGATAAAGGTAAAGGTAAAGAAAACCATCAAAAAACACCTAACATCAGCCAACTAGCTCACAAAACTTCTCCCATATCTATGACTCCCAAAGAACAAGAGATGTGGGATCGGGCTCGTGTTATTATCAATACACCTGATGCAAAGCCACCTGTTGTATCATTGCAGGCATCATCTGCTGCAAGTGATGCAGGTAATACAGGCGATGAAAGTATAGAAGCTAAAGAAGCTATAGAGAACTGTCAAGAATCTGCCCAGGTTGATGTTTCTGCTGATACCACAAATACAGACACAACCACAACTCACTTAAACTTAGAACCATCAACCACCGACAATCAGGATACATTAGAGACTGCAAACTCTTTAGAGAAAACAGCCTTATTTTCTCAGTGGTTAAACGAGCTCATAGACAACTCCTCTCTTAGTCGTGAAGATATATCCAAGACGACTAAAATCCCTCTCCAACATATTTATGCACTCTGCAGCGGAGATATCTCTAAGTTGCCTTACAAGGCTTTAGCTCGTGGTTTTATGCAATCCATAGCCCCTTTGATCACTCCTTACCCAGAGCCATTACTTGCCACTTATTGTGCTTGTTACAACTCTTCTCAAACGATGCTTGATCCTCTTAAGCCTGTGAGTCGACTTTACACCTATTCTTTCTCTAATTGGCTGAAACACTCTCTTTTGCCATACCTTGGCTCAACCACACAACCTCTAAGAGGTCGATTGCGTGGCCCTTTTCTTTCTAAGATACCGCACAAGCCTCTCATGTTAGCTTTCTTAACACTGGCCATACTCACAAGCTTTATATATATTCGCTATATTCGTTCTCCATTAAACATACACGATAACTTCTCATCATCGTTTAGCACTCCACTGTTACCAGATCTAGGAGCAGTGCATTCATCATCACCAGAAACTGCAGAACCAGCTCTTGAAGAACCCATTCCAACAGACACGCTCACTCACATAGCAGCTGAAGACACAACAACCGCAAGCACGCAACCTGAGGTAGAACAAACTCTTCGTATGGAGGTGTATAAGCCTATGGAGATGATTCAAGTTCTCGATGGTAAGCGGTTACGTCGTTACCTCACAAAAGGTGAATACATCATCACTTTTAAAAAAAAGGCCCATCTTACTTTAGGCAATCTCACCTCACTTAAGTTGTGGTATAACGGCAATGAAGTTGGCACATTAGGTAAAGCTAACGAGGTTAAAACGTTTAGCTTTATTAAGGCCCAAGATACCTAACACCTTTTTCAGATGATGACTTTGTGCTCACATTTCACCATCAACAACAGCTCAAAGAGTGGCGCAAGACATCTTCTTGTGCACGCATTGCTTTTGTACCGACCATGGGATCTTTGCACCAAGGACATAGCCAGCTGATTAGCTACGCTCAAAGTCTTGCAGAAACCACCGTTGTATCGATTTATGTCAATCCACTGCAGTTTCATAAATCTCAAGACTTCGATCATTACCCTCGCCCTTTGCAAGAAGATCTTCATCTCTTATCATCTCTAGGAGTAGATGGAGTCTATATTCCATCGTCTCAAGATCCCATCACCCACCCTCCTCTCGTGGATGTATCTTGTCCACAACTTGCTAAAGAACTATGCGGTAAGTACCGTCCTGGTCATTTCTCAGGGGTGTGTGTGATTATTTTGAAATTTTTACATATCATCCAACCTAATTATCTGGTGATGGGGAAAAAAGATTTTCAACAGTATAAAATCATCGAGACCATGATCAACCATCTCCACATAGATGTTAACCTCACATCTTTGCCTACAGTAAGAGATAAAAATCAGTTAGCTTTAAGTTCACGACTGAAACGTCTATCAGAACAAGGCAAAAAAGCTGCTACAAAAATCTTTCCAGCCCTAAAGATGTGCAAACAAGCTATCATCCAACAAGGGATCAAAGACACCACCCAGCTGCTCCATGTATTTAACCACCACATCGCAACCGCAAATATCCCTACCAAAGTGGAATACCTCAGCCTTAACCATATAGATTCTTTACAACCCGTAACTTTTTTACAACCCGTAACAACGGAAAACTTTCAAAAAGATAAAACAGCTCTTTTTGTATGTGTGCATATCGAAGAGATACGTCTCATAGATCACCTGCTGTTATCATCCTCAGAGTAAATTGGTCCTCATCATAAAAAGCAAAATCTTATTGCCTTGCGAAGCCACAGGGCGAGGAAAGACTCACCAAGCTAGTGCTTCAGGGAGATAGCTGATGAGCGCGACACAGTTTATACCTGTAAACTTTCTCTTTGAAGAGTGATATTAACTAGAGAAAGAACTGGGAATGATGGTAGCCATGGTCGTGCATGACTCCCATCACTGACGATAAAAACTTTCATACCCGCCATATTTCCATCAACAGCCTAAAAACATCAGAATACAAAAAGCCCTAACATCAATACCTCTTGCTAGA
>MPNI01000085.1 GCA_002238945.1 Proteobacteria bacterium bin106
ACCTGTGGTTAGCCCTATTAAAGTAGTGTTTCCAATGGCTGTAATATCTCTAAATCTAGAAAAAGCGTCATTTGTCTCTTCCATGTAATTGGAATAAGGAAGACGATATCTTCTAACAAAGTTAAGCGTATCGTTTGAACCTTCATAATTATAATCTCTTTTATGATAGCCAGAGACATAAATATAATTGCCATTAATAGCTATGTCCTTAATAGAGCTGTCAAATGAATTTTTGACCACAGAAACGCTTTCTACATATCTATCACTCTCCGCAGTGACAAGCTCTATGTCCTCCCTACCGGGCATAGCAATACGATATAAGTCATGCTCAACAAACCCTTCTTTAATTCCCCTATAGTTAGTGCTTACCCCATTAAAGGCAACTTGATTATTGTTGTTATGATAAGAACAACAGACCAAGGCGTTTTCATATCGGTCTATGAACCAAAATATAGGGCCATCTAATGCAACAGGATAGTCGACAGTTATAGAGCTATAGAGAGGCGCCCCATCATTATAAATTCTGTTGAGACTAAGCATCACATATGATTTCCAGCCGCTCGCACTTAAAGCCGAACCAGTATTAGACGGTATTCGGGTAAAAAGGTTTATAATCGGGGTAATCCCATCAAAACTGACGACCGATTGATCAAACGAAACCCAATGGCTTTGACGATTCCATGTACTTTGTCGGCCAATATTATCATGCCGGTCGCGGTTCATGTGTGTTGTAGACACATTTCGAAGATACAGGGGGCTTATCCGGTCACCGTTAAGCGTAAATGATCTCCACACCTCAATGCCAAACAAAGAGTAGAACTCAACCTCGTTGTTGCCACTTCCAGCGCTCGTTGAACCGCGTAACTTTAAAGGCCCTCGAAATAAAAAGTTTCTATCTGCCACGGTGTGTTCAAAGCCCCATAAAAATTGCTCCTCACTATCACCTTGGTTGTAATATATGGAAAATCCTCTGACGATAAATCGATCATTATATCTATCGTAATAGTCTGTTGAGCTATCCCTAATGCGCTTAACCTCATCTACAAGAGTCTCGCCAAAAAACGCCAGCTGCCAGTCTTCATCATTGTCTACGTCCGGCATATAAAATTTATCTTCACGGGTTGTATATTTATAGCCAACAGCCGGAGCGACATAATCATTGATATCTGTTAAAAAGGGATTGTTTCTCCCGAAAAAATCTCGACGAGCGGCAAAGAAAATGTCTCTCTGTTCAGGGTTCACAGCAAAGTACGGATGAACAGTGCTGTCAAAAAAACTATTAGTAGAACGACTAGGTCCTTTTACACTTACGGAGCTCTCGCCTATCTCAAAAGTGTGCTCATCCGTGGGCTTCTCACGGAATTCCTCAGCATTTATCTCTCCTAGCTCAATAGTCTTGTCTCTCCAGTCCACCCCAATATAATCGTCTGGGTCACGGGTTACCCTGTTCTCAGTAAAGACCGTGATGGGTATTTTATGAAGCATCCCCCTGCCTAAGTCTTGCGCGTTTCTGTTGCGAACCAAGAGGAACAGGTCTGAGCCGTCTGTTGCCATCCCATAAATGACTGGCTTCAAGGCAAAAGAGAGCCCCTGGTACATACCCACAAAACGATTTAATACCCATAAAGGATTCTGGTTTAGGTTGTGTATAACTTCATTGTGTGGCTCCCCTAATATGTTAAAGGCATAAATGAACCCCCTGTACGTAGCCGCAAAGAAAATATCTTGTGCATAAACAAATGCTGTTACAGCATCAGACTTACCCACGTTATCAAGGTTGTTTAAAACAAGACGGTGGTTCACAAGGTTCTTGTGCATAAAGTACTGTGCTTTGCCGAAGAAAGGCTTGAAGGTGATATCAAGCTCTTTCCTTCGATTGGCACCTGAAGATTCCAGCTCACCCACGTTCCTTCCCGTGGCTAGAAGGTAGTAGTCACGCCTCCAGTCTTCGTAGTAGCTCACTAGCTGAGGGGCGTGTTGTTCCACCTGGACGGTGTAAGGAATCATCACCGCTGAGATGATGGGAACCTTGTAGTCATTCACCCGCCATTTAGGTATCTCATCTAAGAATCCAAACGTAGCTTTTTGCTCGAGCTTTTTCATCTCGTTACGAGCAGAGATGGTTGTGTCTACTTTTCCCTGCGTTACGGTAGTGATATAGCCAACCCACACAGCACTGACAACCGAACCTGTTTTCCCCTTACCCACACGGTAGATGCGAACAATGCTATTTGTGGTGGTAAAATCCGATGAAAAATACCGTCTTAATTCCGGGTCTAATATTGTGAACGAAATGCTCTGTGTGTCTGTGACTCCCGCGACTAGCGTTGGAATAGCCTCGGTAATAACCGGTGCTGTCTCTAAACACGGAGAGCTGCCTTTATCAGCTGTATTATTGCTCACCGTAATCTGATGAGCTGTGTATATTGTGGAATCTGATGTAGCTGCGCGAATAGCAGCAACAGAACGTAATCCTTCTAAGCCCACATTATCTGGTACCGTCCAAGGTATGGGAGCAGCGTTCTTTTTAACCACAACGCCCTTATGTAAAAAAGGCGGTAATTCTTCGTACTCAGAAGTGAAATCTGTGGTAAACCAAGGAAACCGTGCATAAACCTCAATTGTGATCCTGGTATAAATGGAGAAAGAAGACATATTTTAGAAAACCCCTGCGACTTGCGTATATCCTGATTCCTGCAGATTAACTAAAATATCA
>MPNI01000021.1 GCA_002238945.1 Proteobacteria bacterium bin106
TGCATCGAGTAGTCTTCATCCTAATGAATTTTTAAAACTTGTTTTAGAAGAAGAAGAACTCTATCGTAAAAACCGTAAAGCTACTACCCTTCTAGGTCGTGCTAAATTCCGCTCTTGTGTGGATGATGGGGATTGAGTATTACCATAAAAAACAAAATCTTATTACTTTGCGAAGCCACAGGACGAAGAAAGACTCACCAAGCTAGCACTTTAGGGAGACAGCTGTGTATGAGTGGTTATACAACACAGTTTATGCCTGTAAGCTTTCTCTTTGAAGAGATAACAGCCCATACATAGGACTTCCGGTAGGTACTTGTCTTTTTTGAAGAAGCTTTTTAATAAGCTAGCCAAACTGGATGTTCTTATTCTTGATGACTTTGGACTTCGAAGTTATACGCATTCAAAAGCTACTTTTTTGCAAGCCTTGCTTGAAAGTCGCCAGTCTTCTGGTATTCAAATGGTTACTTCTCAAGTAGACCCTAAAGGTTGGAAAGGCCTATTTGAAGACCCAATCATTACCCATACCTATAATGACTGTGATATCTCGAATTATGAATACATCCCATCATATCATTTTAAAAGGAGAATCCTATCGAGAGAAGTTAACAGCTAAGTGTTAGAAGGCTTGAATAGGCCTTTTGAGAGGCCTAACTATTAACCTTGGCGCTGTATTTGAAACACAAGAGTTTCGTTTTTGATGAGAAACTTTGAAAGGGTTGAAGTGATGGCATAAAGGTGAAGTGGTGGATTTTGCGGTCCCAGTTTTGGTGGGGGCGTAGCTTGTGAACAGACACTCTGATCAACTCATGACTTGAGGCTATACGCAAGGAAGAGACTGAGATTTTTCACATTACTTTTTCCATAATCCAAAAAAAAATTGATTTTTATTACTCAAAGTCCGATAACAAAGCCAGTAGCGGTTTATCAACAAGTTTTTTACTCTTAAAGAAGAATGTATAGATATAGATGTTGAACAAGTTCTATTAGATGAAAATACTCTAGACTCTTCTTTATTTTTTTGTTCAGGATATAAAATAAATATTAACAAAAAATCCACTGAAAATGACAATATAATCACTGTAGAATACTTCGTAGGAGAATATTAATGACAACTATCTCAATTCAATCATTACTCCTTTCATTGGGAAAAACTATATTATCTATTGTATTACCTTGCCTTCTATTAAGCTGCCAGGATGGTAAACTCAATACATCAGAGCCTAGTGGGTCAACATATATAATAGAAACAAAACCAAATAGCGGTGACGCAAAGGCACAATTAGGACTTAAGAAGTCGGACAAAAATACCACAAGAGAAGCTGAAGATGAGTCTACAGGTGATGACGAAGGCGATGATGGAAGCGGCGATGGAAGCGATGGTGGAAGCGGCGATGAGGGAAGAGGCGATGATGGAAGGGGGGATGATGGAAGCGGCGATGATGGAAGCGGCGATGATGGAAGCGGCGATGATGGAAGCGGCGATGATGGAAGCGGCGATGGAAGCGGCGATGATGGAAGCGGCGATGGAAGCGGCGATGATGGAAGCGGCGATGATGGAAGCGGCGATGGAAGCGGCGATGGAGGCGGAACACAACCACCACCAGCATCATCAACAAAACCATCTGTTAACGAACACCTCGAATCACTTAGTATAAGCGATGCTGATACAGAGAAAATGCCAGTAAAGATGCTGTGGTTCGTTGAAAAAACAAAGAATGACTACTCAGGCAGCAACAGTAAAAATCAAAACATTATAGATATTCAAAATAGAATTGGTCCTTTTATATCTAATCTTAAGGAAAATGACCAAATAGATGTAACAGTTACTTTAGTAGGACCTGTAAAACATGGTTTCTTAAACACAGTAACGGAAAGTATACCTGGCATCAATCCACATGTGGATTTACAAATCTACAGAGGAAATAATTATACTGGTTATAGCGATCATCAACATTCTGAATTTTTACTTAATGCTGTATTACTACTTAGTAAAGATCATCTATTTACCAATGCCAGTATAGATCGCGAATCAATAGGTATTAGCAGCAACGATGCCACTGATAGGAAAAATTTAACAGATAAAATTAAAAAACTCTTTGAACCATTTTACTTAACAAACAAAGAACATCTTGAAAAAGCACACCTCGATTATCTAATAAATACACAGAATGCATATGGATATAGTTATAGATATTATACCAGATATGGCCGAAGACAGAGCTACAGGGTATATGATTATTGTTATCATCACAACCCATATAATAAAAAATTTATTCTTTACAATTTTCTAGCCTCTACCTCTAGTAATAGATTATATAATCCATGCACCAGAAGGTATTATTACACTGATCAAGAAGAAATTAAAAATAGCAAAAACATCTCACATCTAAAAGATTATTTTGATCCCGAAGGACAACTTAATGTCATCGTCAACCATATACATAATCATACTTTTAACAAGTATCAACCTACTGATGACTATAGAAGTTCTGATGAAAGGATTAGTAATGAAACTTTTGTTAACTTTTTAAAATACAACTATACGAAAAGTAATCTACCTAATTTTAGAAACTACACCTATACATCTAGTGGTTCAGGATTGACACCCACACAAATAAACAACAATCCTTTCTATGATCTTACTGCAAAACTAAGTGGCAATGATGAACCTCAATATCTTCATACTGGAACAACCTCTGATGATATCAATTCATTTTTTACAGATTTAACAAAGAGAATTAAAAGAGATACGACTTTCAAAATTTTTACTCTAGAATCAGAATGTAAAGGAATAATACATGTAAAATTTAAAAGTATTAATCTTAATCCTTTTTTATTCTCATGCAATGGTACAAAACTCAAAGTAAACGCAGAAGCTATAAAAATTGGTTCTCCAAACATCTTCATAAAATACTACAGATAATAGGTAAAAAAATGCAGTTATTTATTAAAAGTACCTCTGTCTTTTCTATGACATTTCTCATATTATCTTGCCTTATGTCAGGCTGTCAAGATTCTTCAGGATTTGATCCACAAACGCCAAGAAGCACG
Source organism: Proteobacteria bacterium bin106 (assembly GCA_002238945.1). GTDB lineage: Bacteria > Bdellovibrionota_B > Oligoflexia > Oligoflexales > Bin106 > Bin106. Next base: position 3,052 of record MPNI01000021.1, read on the forward strand.
GTTTTAACAAATAATAGCGGTGATGCTTTAGGAGATGGTGATGATCAAAATACTGAACCTAAATCTATCGAAGATGCTGAGAAAAAAAAGCGAAAAGAAAATGAGAATAAAAGCAAAACATCTTCAAAAAACTCATCAGGAACACCAGATTCTTCTTCTACAGGCGCTCCTAGCGGTTCTACTAATTTAAAAACAGATATTCTTCAAATTAATAACGGCACAAAAAAAGAAATATCAGTAAAAATTTTGTGGTTTGTTGAAAAAACAAAGAATCATTTATCAGGCAGCAACAGTAAAAATCAAAATATTATAAAGATTCAAGATAGAATTGGTCCTTTTATCAATAATTGGGACGATGATGACCAAATAGATGTAACAGTTACTTTTGTAGGACCTGTACAATTTGGTTTCTTAAGCGGATCAACGGAAAGTATACCTGGCATCAATTCACATGTGGATTTACAAATCTACAGAAATAATCGTTATAACAGTTATAGCTATAGCCATCATCAACATTCTGAATTTTTACTTAATGCGATGTTACTTCTTGCTAAAGATCATATATTTTCTAAAGCTGGTATAGATAGTCAATCAATAGGCATTACGAACTCTATTGGTAGTGATGATCTTCAAAGCTTAGCGACTAATATCAATACACTTTTCGATCCATTTTACGGTCCTACAAGACAATATGAACGTCTGCACATTAAGAATTTGCTTAATTTTAATAACTCTAAATACCGGCATCATTTAAACAATAAATTTATTCTTTACGATTCCTCATCAAATATAAATAGCGAATATATCTCAGATTTAAAAGATTATTTTAACCCAACAACACATTTTAATATTATCATTAACCATATTCATAATTATACTTTTAGCAGTCCTCTACCTAGTAATAGATATATAAGTAATGCCGATAGACTTAGCAATGAAACTTTCCGAAGTTTCTTATTCAAAAATTATAACATTTCAGACCTCTCATCTTTTAGAAACTATACTTACACATCTACTGGCTCAGGATTGACACACACACAAATGAGCAACAATCCTTTCTATGATCTCACGAAGATATTTAATGGTCATACAGATACATTTGATCGATCAGCTCAATATTTTCATACTGGAAGCACCGATGATGATATCGATTCATTCTTTCGTAGCTTAAAAGAAACAATTAAAAAAGATGCAACTTTCAAATACTTTACACTAAAAGAAACCTGTACTATGGTAGATTCAGTTGTGATAAACAATAAGACTCTACCTGCTTCCCCTTATTTATATTCCTGTGATAACAGATCATTAAAAATCAATGCAGAGAAATTAAAAAATGCCAATAATATCGTTGTAAAATATTACTGATAATAAATTTATGATAAATATGCATATACAATTTTTTTTATTATCTATTCTATTGATTTGCTTTTTATCAGGCTGTCAAGACGCTTCCGAGTTACCTGAAAGTTCAAAATCTTCGAATAATAAATCCAATGCTGCAACATCAACTGAATCAAATAAAAGTGACTCAACAATTGATAATGGTTCCGTTAGCGGAGGAGAAATACACACCGTAATACTTGACATTAGTGATGCTGATAAGCAAACAAAGCCAGTAAACATACTTTGGATAATTAACAACTACAACAAAACACATGTACTTACATCTCAAAACAAAACTGCAGAATTAATAAAAAATCTCAATAAAAATCATGATATAGATGTAACAGTTACTTTTGTTGGACCTGTACAAAAAAATAACAATAATAATAGTAATTTTCACCTAATATCACCCCTCATGGAACATATTCAAGGCATAAATAAGCCAATAGATTTATTTATAACACGAACCCGCAGCATCTTCTCTCAAAGTTTTTTTAATACTGTTCTACTACTTAGCAAAGACAAGTTATTCAAAGATTCTAGTGTAGATCTTAGTACTATTGGCTTTAGTAACTCGAATGAATTAAACTCTACAAAAGAAAAAATAAAGAAAGTATTCAACCAATTCCTTACTAACTCAGGCCATGAAAGTCAACATCTTGAAAAGATTATCAGTTCAGGCTTTAGTGGTTATTCAAATGGATATAAACCCATTTTCCATAATGAAAACGTCCATTATATATCATCTCTGAAAGATTACTTTAATTCTGATCATACGAATATTATTATCAGTCATATAACTCAGCACAGATATCCTAGTAATTATAAAACCTTAAGCGATCGCTTTCAAGTAGAGAGTTTTATAAAATTTTTAGATCTAAACTATGGATCACATCATTCTTTCAAGTATTATGGCTATACTCTAGATCGTTCTATTAGTCCTCAAGATCTCCAATATAATCCCTTCAACCACCTTGCAAAAAAGCTAGGAGGAAGGATACTTACTAAAGATAAAGGAGATGAAGAAACAACTCATGATGATTTCTTTAATACACTTGCTAGAGAAATTCAAAACACAGCAACCACGAGTACCTTTACTTTAGAACATAATTGCAAATCTATCGAAAAAGTTGTTTATAAAAATACTGCTGTTGATCCTTCATTGTATTCATGCAAAAATAAAATATTTAGCATTAATGCAAAAGCTATCACTTATGGAAAAAATATACTTGTAAATTACTATAAGTAAGATGAAAAAATTATGATAAAAATTTTAAATAAATATATTTATTTCTGCATACTTTCTCTGATAAAATCTAGCATCTTATCAAGCTGCGATAATTCAGATTTCTTTCGAGATTCAAATTTAGACACTACCCAATCCGATAAACCGTCTACCAAAGATAAAAAATCTAAAATTGATGTTCAGTCATATAAGGGTGTTCAAAAAACATCAATCAATATTAATCAACGAACAATAACTAGAGAAGATTCTACAATCATAGAACACAAAGGAGACACTAGAGCACTTCCTATAAAAATACTATGGCTTATCGATGACTCAGGATCTATGAAAAATGATGTTCCAAGATTACAAGCAGGTATAATAGGGTTTGTAGATACTCTTACTAGAGATCATAATATTGATATGACAGTTACTTTTATTAGCTGCAATCAAGCTATTAAAATAACTTGCATAAAACTATCGACCATTTCTCATTCGTCTATCAGAATGGTAAATCAATACATTGATTCTACTGATGACTTGCAGGTTACTCAATATGTTTTGAGTAAAGAGTTAATCGGTTATTTTGACAGTAATACTACCAATGTTATTCCTGACTTTGACATTTCAGATGTAATTTTACCCAAAAACGTCTATTCTATTTGAATTAACTTTCGAATCAAAAAGTCATTTTTTCTTGATTCTTCCATACATTCAAGCTATCATTATAAAGTGACAGCTGCTAAATCACTATGTTTATATGCAAAAATATGTAGTGTTTTTTAGTAGTTGCTTATTGGGATTTTTATGATATAATAAACTACAATGATCGCGAACTTGACCGCCGTCAAACGCCATAAAAGGGAGTAAAGTATGTTTATGTCATGTCCTAAGCTAAAAAATGGAGCCACTGTAGTTCGACTATTAGTAGCATTTCGAAAACAAGACACCGGCACACCCACCAATCGCACTGTTAAAACCATTGGTCAGTCAAAAGATCCTGAAGAAATCAAACACTTTCGGGAGATCGGAAAGGGAATCATAGAAGACTATAAGAGTGGCAAGGTTTCACTTCCTGATTTTTCTCAAAATCGCCGTGTTAACATCTATGATCTTGTGGGAGGATCAAGGTACAACAAAGGCTTTGAGGACATCTTTGGGCATGTTTATAAAAAGTTAAATTTCTCAAATCTCCTGACAAAAGGGAGGAATACAATCAACCTAAACGAAGTGCTTAAGTATGCTGTGCTAATGCGTGCTTATGAGCCATGCAGCAAAAGAAGAAGCTCAGTTCAACTTGAAAAATATTTTAATAAAGACATCTCTTTGAGAAGAATTTTATTCATGATGGATCGTGTCTCAGATAATGAAGAAGAATTAAAAAATCAAGTGTTTAAAACTCTCTTAGCTGGGAAAAAACATTTGAAATTATTGCTATTTGATGTTACCACGCTCTACTTTGAGTCAGTACGTGCAGATAATCTTCGAGATTTTGGTTTTGGAAAAGATGGAAAGAATGGAGAAGTTCAAATTGTCCTAGCTGTTTTATCAGATAAAGATGGGATGCCACTATCTTACGAAATATTTCCAGGAAATACGGCTGAGACTAAAACATTCTCTCAAGTTATTGATTCCTTCATAAAACAACAATCTGTCGATAAAATATCTGTGGTAGCAGATAGAGGCATGTTCTCAGAAAACAATCTTAGTTATTTAGACTCCCTTAACGAAGAAAAAGGAAATACTAAAGCAGAATATATAGTTAGCGCTACTCTTAAACGACTGCCCGCTAAGATGAAAAAGGAAATATTCGAGTTTAAAGAAAAAGTACAAACTGATATTCAAATCAAGGCACAAAACAAAAATAGAGATATATCTTTATATTCAGAAAATCAATTTTGTGCATTGCGCCACAAGAAGAGAAGAATTATCATATCATTCAGTCAAAAACGTGAATCAAGAGACCGAGCGAAGAGAGAAAAAATTTTAGATAAGCTATCTAAAGTTACTGATAAAGAAGACAAAATAGCGGCTAGCAATATTCAGATAAACAAAGGCATAGGCCGTTATGCAAAAAAGGAATCTTCGAAAAAAACTGAGTCTTATGTTGTTGATCGAAACAAGATAGAAGAAGATGCCAAGTGGGATGGTATATATGGCCTTTGTACAAATCGAACTGCGAAACCACAAGTTATATTTAAAAATTATCGTCGTTTATGGAAGATTGAAGAACTTTTTAGGATCAATAAGCATACTTTGAGCATGCGCCCAATCTACCATTGGAAACCAGAACGCATACACGCTCATATATTTATTTGTTTTTTAGCATACACCTTGCTTAAGTATACTGAGATAGAGCTCAAGAACGCTGGTATTTCTTATAGCATTGGAACAATCTTAAATGCTTTAAAGGACGTTGAAACATACCTTGTTCGAGATGGGAGGAAAAAGTCTTCCACTTCTTATGGCATACCAAGGGAGCTGCCCAAAAAAGCTCAAAAAATCTATAAAGCTTTGAGTATAAAATACTCAAAGAGACCTTATAAAATATAATTATTTTTACTCGAAAATAATCCATTGTAGTGTGTGCTTTTAAGGACAGTGCGCAAAAAAAAGCCTATTATTTTAATGGGTTACGGCTTTTGCTAAATTTGAAATGTCAAAGTCAGGAGTTAATCGGTTATTTTGACAGTAATACTACCAATGTTATTGTCAGTGTTACCGATGACGCAACCGTTATATCTGATACCGATTTTATAAATTTTTTGGAAAAAGTATATGGTTCAATTTCTACTTTTAGGTACTATGATTATATTAATCCAGATCAAGGTTTTCACTATCAATATCTTGCTAGAAAGCTTGGTGATACAGCTCATGATATAACCTCAAACTCACAAACATTGTCTGGAAGACTCTTTAAAGATCTAGTCACGAAATCTCAAGTCAAAGTCATAATCAATACTGTTAGGTTAAAATCAAAATGTATATCCTTAAACGCATTCTATTAGATGTAAATACTCTACAACTGTCTTTATATTTGTATAATAATAAAGAACTAGTCATCAACAAAGTAGCTATAAAAAGTAAAAAAACAAACGTAACATAATTATGTATAATAAATTATGATGAAAAGTTTAAAAAAATATCTATACTTTCCCCTCTTATCTATAGCAGTCTATGGCATCTTGATAAGTTGTCAAGATGCTCCATCTTTCTTTGATCAAAACTCAACCAAACATATGTTTAATCAAAGCGAAAAAAGTAAGAAACTGATGAAAATAGAAACAAAAAATGCTCATCAAGTATCTCAAGAACATTTAGACAATAGGCCAAAAATGATTGAAACATTTAGAATCACTATGGATTCTAGCAATCAAGAAAAAATGCCTGTAAAAATGCTATGGCTCATTGACAACTCAACCACTATGGAAGATGACATTGATCAAGTTCAAGACGGAATAAATGGTTTTATCAATGCTCTCAAAGAAGATCATGGTATTGATATCACAGTCACTTTTGTGAGTTGTATAAATGAGACAAGAGATCCAGAGAGTATGTCTTATTGCATACCTCAAAGTGTTTCTGATCACCCCTCCATCACAATTTATGATCAAGTTATTCAATCTACTGATGACTTTGGAGTTGCCGCACTGCTTCTTGGAAAAGACGAGTTGTTTAACAATGTCGGCATCAATAAATCTTCAAATTTGCTATTTCAAACTGCAAGTGACTCTGATACTACCCGTTTATTCTTCTTGCAATTTACTCCTTCTGGTCCCGGACAAAGGCCTTACCCATTTGAAAAAAATACCTCAGTAGATATATCATCTCTAAGTAGTTACTTTCAAAACCATGGAGTCAATGTCATCATCAGCGTTACAGATGATAGATCTGCTATGAGTTCAAAAGCTTTTTTGAACTTTCTAGAACTGAATTATGGCTCAAGATCTTCTTTTAAATTTTTTGGTTACATTAACCAAGAAAAAGATACAAAGTATGGTAATCATTATCAAAGTCTGGCTAAAGAGTTAGGTGGTCAGATATTTGACATATCATCAAGATCAGGTAAACAGACAGCTTATGGAATATTTTTTAAAGATTTAGCTGAACAAATAAAAGAGACTACCATAGTGAATACCTTTACTCTCAAATCAAAATGTCTAGCTGTTAAAAAGGTCATACTGGATAAAAAGACTCTACACCCTTCTTTATATTCTTGTAAAGATACAGATCTTATAATCAACAAAAATGCTATTACAGGTAATCATGACTTATCTGTAAAGTATTACCAATAATGGATATACTATGAGCAAATTCCTAAAAACTGATATTTACTATTTTGTGGTATATTTGATATTGATGTGCTTTCTTTCAAGCTGTAATAATGAAGCAGATTATTTTAAACAAAAAAATACAGAAGAAAATACCAAAAAAGATGACCCTAATAATAGATCACTAAGCGGAGTACCCAATAGAAAGCCAAGTACTACAAACGATGCAGACCAAAAAGCACAAAAACCTGATAATAAAATTAGTATAGATCAAAGCTACCAAGAACCAAATGACACCGATAACAATGATCAAACATCTTCTAAAGTCGAAACTGCAGATCCAAAACCACAAGTACCACAGGCAACAAACAGAGAGCCTAAAAGACCTCCACCACAACCACAAGTACCACAGCCAACAAACAGAGAACCTGAAAACCATCCATCACAACCACAAGCACCACAACCACAAGCACCACAACCAACAAACAGAGAACCTGAAAACCATCCATCACAACCACAAGTACCACAGCCAACAAACAGAGAACCTGAAAACCATCCATCACAACCACAAGTACCACAGCCAACAAACAGAGAACCTGAAAACCATCCATCACAACCACAAGCACCACAACCACAAGCACCACAACCAACAAACAGAGAGCCTGAAAACCATCCACCACAGACACAACAACGACAAAGTGTTACTCAAAGCTTTGAAGTGAGCATCACATCTACTATCAAAGAAAAGAGAGTACCTGTAAAGATGCTGTGGATAATTGATAATTCATCAACCATGACTGATGATGCTGCTCTGGTACAAAAAGGGATTAGCGGATTTGTAGATGCTCTTAAAGAAGAACATGGAATTGATATTGCGGTAACGTTTATCAGTTGCATAGGCTTTAAAATCAGCGGAAGAGCTTGCTTAGATCCTGAAAAGATCGCTCACTCTGCTATTGATACACGCAATATTTTCGTCCAATCTCTTGATGGATTACTAATTACATCTGCACTTCTTGCAAAAGATCAGACATTAAACGAATCTATAGAAAACACAGGAGTGTTACGTCATTTGTATAAACATAAATATTATTTTGATGGACTCTTAATGACTAAACTTAGAAAAATAGACACTCTAAAATTAGAAAACTATTTTGATACAGAAAATGTCAACCTCATCGTCAGTGTAACTGATGCTCAATCAGCATTATCTGATGCAGATTTCATCAAATTTTTAGAAATAAACTATGGATCAACCTCTTCATTTAAATTCTATGGCTATATCAACCCAACATTCGATAGAGATAAAGGTCATAGCCATTATCAAAATCTTGCCAACAAACTGGGTGGTCACATATTTGATATAACATCAGACAAAGAAACACGTTATGGAACATTTTTTAAGAACTTAACAAAAACCATTAAAGAAACCACCATCGTTAACACGTTTACTCTTAACTCGCAATGTTCAGAAATTAAGAGTGTTCAACTAAACAATAAAGCTCTTCTTCCTTCTTTATCCTCTTGTAAAGACACAAGGCTAAGCATTAAGAAAAAAGCCATTAAGGATGGTGGTCGTATTACCGTTGAATACTACACAGAGTAAACACATTTTTCTTTAGGGCGATAGCAGATGCACTTGAGCATGTATCTTTGCCAATTCACTCTTTTTTAAAGAAACCAGCCACAGCCCCACAGACAACCTATAATTGCTATGGTGATGAGTTGCCTGTTCCTTGCTTTCTGCTCTTTGTTTTCTCATAAAGATCTTTAATTGACGAGCTTCCTTACCCGCTAACCACTGAGCTATATCCTCTACAATATAGAAGGGTTTGTATATCTGGCCAGCTAGCAAAGGAAACACATCATAGCCATTATGACTTTTATCTTCCTTGCCTATCTTCCCTGCCTTCTCTGAAGACACTCTATGAGACTCTATCATACTTGATGAGTGCATATCTATGCCATAATCTTTTTTATGTGCATATATCAAAAAACGTGATGGTTGGGCACGTGACACAGCCACTACAGCATAAATTGAGCTCACATCATAAAACTGACTCACATATTTCTTCACCACTCTACAACACTGCTTCCATACCGCATAACTGACTCTACACTGCAACCAGCACTGCATATACGCATAATAATAAGCATAGCTTTTGATATGGCTAGATTTGCTATAATGAAAAAACAATCTTTGGATCATGCTTGTGATATAAGCCCTGTTATAATCGAAGAACACCTGTTGCTTAGTGATGTTTTTATCTTTGTTCTGCTCTCTTTTTGTGCCTCTTTCTACCGGCACATGATCAAGAGCCTGACTCATCTCCATCATATATGTTTTCAAGATCCTTACAGATCGCCTTGTTGCCAACATCCATGCAGCCTCTCTAACAGGTTTCCCCACAGAAACTTTATGATCATTATGTGTACTAGTTGGTACACACTTTAAAACATAGACATCACAAAAATAAAAATACAGTTTTTTATACTTTTGATAATCTTTACAAGATAGATGCAAAAACAGTCCCTCAAGGATATGCTCTGTGGGTTGAAAAGTGATATCACTGGCTTGATGGACTCTTTTTTGAGCTGACTTAGATAGAACATCACCACACGAAAAGTGTTGCATATCTTTTTGTAAATCTAAAGAACATCCTCTCATCAATAAACGTTTTTGTGGATCATACAAAGAGAAAAAAGCTGACTGAGAAGGCACACGATCAAGAACATGTTGTGGAATCTGCCAACCTAAACGCGACAAACTATGAAAATCTCCTTGAAAACGCATCACCTCTGATAAAGTTATAAAACTCTTTTTTAGCAAACGTTTTTGCAACTCCTCAAAAAGATGGTACGTCATCATGGCATCTCCTTGAGCTCTATGAGATGTCATTTTCTCAGTACCCAAAAAAAGAGACAAACCTTTGAGATCTTTTTTGCAAGCTTCAGGTATCAGTTTTGTAGCTAACAGGTGAGTACACAGAAAAAAGTTGGTAAGAGTGTGACACTCAAGTTTTTTGGCGTAATAACGCAAAAAACTGAGATCACTATGAACATTATGAGCCACAAGTACGGCATCACCAATAAACTCCAAAAAACCTCCCATGACCTCAGATAAAACAGGACAGTGAGCTACCATCTTATGGCTGATACCGGTAATACGACGTAACATTGGAGGAATGGGCATACATGGATTAATAAGCTGGTGAAAATCATCACCCAATACACCATCTTGATAGCGTATTCCATAAATCTCTATAATCGTGTTTTTTTCAGGATTACCCCCTGTCATTTCCATATCTAAAATGACATACGGCACAGAACCAATAGGGGTGCTTAAAAGCTTTCTATCTAAAGATGACAACTCACCCAAAACGCCTCCCACAATAAAACATCAATCCTTCCACAATACACCATTTATGATGTCTATTTTTTCTCTTCACTATGATGTTCTTTTCTTTATGAACTCAACGATAACAACCCATCACCATAGATGTATCCATATACAAAAGAAGCCCTATAGACAAACTAAGGATATGTATGTTCAATGGTTGAATATCTGTAAAAATAGAGCTAGAATCATAAACGCACAGATAAACTAAGATCCTAAACATGGCTTATCACATCACACACATACCTTGAAACGATATGCACTTCACATCATTTCATCATACACATATACCATGAGGCTCATATGTCAATGCCACCTATGTCTTCTCAGCCTGATCCTTCTTACAATGATAGTGCCATCAAACAGCTCATAGCTCAGCATCCTGTTATCTTGTTTATGAAAGGCAACAGAAAACAACCCCATTGTGGTTTTTCAGCACAAGTGGTTCACATTCTTAATCAACATCTTAAAGATTATCACACAGTGGATATACTACAGGATGAAGAGTTAAGATCTGGAATGAAAAGTTATAGCAACTGGCCAACTTTTCCTCAACTCTATGTAAACAATACCTTCATTGGTGGATGTGATATTGTCGCAGATTTAGAAAAAAAACAAGAGCTAGCTCCGCTTCTCACTCAAGTTAGCTAACAAAACCAGATCAGCTCACTGAGCAAGCTCACCAAACAGGTTTTTCTGAAATTTGCAAAACCACATGCAACGCCACCTTTATAGCCTCTATGATGGAATCCACACTCACATGATCTAGGGTGTCTTGAGGAGTATGCCAATGGGTTAAATCTTCAAAGTTGATCAACAACAATGAAGGAATACCTAGCTTTTGAAAAGGTATATGATCATCAGCAATGAATGTTGGCCGACTTGCCAGCATATGTGATAACTTCAAAGATTGCAGTGCTCGATTGCGATAGAGTCTAAGCTTCTGATGACTATGCTGATCATCGCTCAGCTGTAGCTTTTTTGTTCCTATCATATCCACCACTATCATTGCAGCTATGGGCTTAGCTTTACCATCAAAGCTTGCAGGAAACACATATCCCTTACGATTCTGAGCTTTGTCATCCTTCAAAGGTGGCTTCAAGGTGGATGCCATGTAACGAGAACCATAAGTGTTATCTTGAATACCATAATACTGTTTGCCGTGATCCCAATTTTTTAAGACAGATTCTTCGCCATCAAACCACACAAGATACACATCACATATCCCATCAGCAGCTATCTCTGTATGATGAGCCATAGAAGATAACACCCGTGCCATCTCCAATAATGCTGCAGAACTTGAACCACTATCATTTGCACCAAGATTGATACCCTCATCATATAACTCCTTAGAGTCATAATGAGATCCCAGAATAATACTACAATCTTTACTACCTATAACTTTTGCCACCACATTGTAGCCCCAACGTTTGACCATCTTTTTAACTAACTTTTCTCTAAGCTTAAGCATGCTCGTAAAAGCATCATGATCAGGGGTGTTGTAATGGAATGTTTGACTGAGATGAAAGATGCCAAGCTTTTTAAGCTCTCTTACTAACCATTCACTTAACTCTTTTTGTCTTGGTGATCCAAATGGATGAGGTTTTTGAGCCAGTGTCTGCAAACTCTTCATAAGATACAGGCGATCATACCTGTCGTTATGCAACCACTTAGCCCATCTGGACAGCAATGACAAGGGGTTGTCAGCTGTTGGAACAAGTCCCTTATGAGTACCTTTATGAGTTGTTTTACGGTCTCTTGTATCTCCTTGATGTTTTTTACTCAACATGTCTTCTATTTTAAAAAAAGATGGAGCTAACTGGCTAAATAGAGGTTGAGCATATAGATCAGAAGCACATAACACTAGAGCACATACACACAAACTTATCTTTAAGGTCCATTTGGGTAAATCATAGAGAGATAACCATGAAGTAAGCTTTAAACAAGATAACTCTTTTGTTTTTAAAAAATGTAGCATATCTAACCTCTCCATAGCGTTTTCGACAATATACAAAAGTTGACTGTACTTACCACTCTATCAGTAACCATAAACCAAACGAGTAGAAGATGTGTTCTACAGCCATAGCTCAATCAGCCATCTTAGAACTCTCTATCTGAGCACTGAAAAATTATCCTACAATCTGTATCATCCACAAGCTTTCATTCGTTCGAAAAGACGTAGCATACCATATTTCATCTCCTCCACCCCCGCTGATAGATTTAAGACTGATACCACCACTATCACATATCTCTTTTTTCATACAAAACCGGTTGTACATCAACAAAGCAGAATAAAGCCTCACAAACTGTAGCCACTGAGATAGACAGTAAGGCACTCATCTTCAACTCTTATAGCTTAAAATCACCCAAAACATTCCACTGATCCATGCCATACTCTGCTGCAACATACTCACATAATAGATCAGGGCTATAACCAAGATGAGGTGTCACTACTTGAGCTTTGCTTAAAGACTCACAGATTCAAGATCCCCTTCACTTGCTATAAACATACATTGCACTTTAAAGCCCCTTCTCACGGATCTAAACGACCCTCAATCGTTATCATGACCTTGAGTAGAACACTTAACCAAGAGACTCTCTTGCACATAAGACCATAAAGCCTCTCACACTCATAGTTCTGATACTCAAAAGCTAAACTTATTCAAGCACACATTACATCGCAAAGGTCATAAGCCAAAGAACAGACACATACAAAGCCCATACACTCCACAACCATAACTCTAAGCCCTTTAACAAACACCGTCTTTGAATTCCATAGAATGCTCACGTATGCATTAGAGCAGAGACAATAGTGGTGTATGGGTGGAGCTTTCATCATTTTTTATATTTTGAAATACGTTTTTCAATATGACAAACCATGAACTTCTTTACTTCTTCTTTCTTAGCTCTAAATGACACTTTTCTACAAAGACACCGCATCTCAAAAACTCAGACTTAGTCAAAAATATCATACAGATTCTCAGCTATATCAAGCACTTAACATCTTTTGGTAGCCTACCCAGGCATTATGAAAGAAAATCACTGAATGCGATCAAATGATCTTACCACAATCTAAAAAAATTCATTTTTATTATTAAAAAACCGATAGGTATATCGCTAGTAGCTTATCAACCAGTCATCCCAGCGCTCTGAAGTAAGTAATATATCATATTGAAATAGTCGATTTAAGTAGTGTTTTTTATTGAAGAAAGGTTGCCGATACATCAAGGATTTTTTCTTCTACTATTATTAGTGATATTTACTTACACTTTTTTAGCAATGTAGAAAACACCACAGAATGTGCAAAGATATTTAAAGCACCTAATATCTCCAAATATTTAAGCATAGAACCAGAGCTGGTAATGCTTAAATAAACGATTAAAGACTACGACTTGATCACAAAGGATCCAAAAATAATGATAAAACAATCCACGCTTTTTTCTATTTACTTCATTTTGTTTTTCTCCTCTTTAAGCTGTGAGGATTCAAATCATTTTACTCCTCCAGCCATATCTCCTCCAAAGAGTAGTAATCAAATGCATCAAATACACACAAAACAATTATCAATTGCTCAAGATTTAGAGATAAAAAAAGGCAATAAAAAAACCATCATACTTCCTGTAAAAATGTTATGGCTCATCGACAACTCAGGCTCTATGAAAGATAATATTACTAAAGTTCAAGCAGGCATTAAAGGTTTTGTAGATGCTCTCACAAAAAATCATGGCCTTAATATTAAAGCTACTTTCGTTAGCTGCAGTGGCAGCATTGCCATTTATTGCATAGATCCATCACTTATTGCACATCCATCAATCACATTAGTAGATATGGCAATTCGCTCTTATGATGACTTAACCAGTGCTGCACTGCTTCTTGCTAAAGACCATTTATTTACTAAAGCCACATTACAAAAAAGCTCCATAAACAAGATGACTGCCCAAACATTTTTTAATCTTTTTCGCTCTGAAGGATCGGCTGATAATGTCCCTTATTTCTCAGCTGACAGTAGAGACCCAGCTCCAGTTGGTATCTATGATCATTCAAGAATAAATCACGTAGGATTTTTACAAAATTACTTTAATACCAATGAAAGAAACGTTATTATCAGTGTTACCGACGAAGAATCTAAATTGAGTGATGTGCATTTTATAAATTTTTTAAAGATCAACTATGGTTCAACTGATTCATTTAGATATTATGGATATATTGACCCAAAAGCTGATACACATTCTGGTGGTAGTCATTATCAAAATCTTGCTCATAAACTGAATGGTAAAACCTATGATATAACTTCAGCATCAGAAACAACATATGGAACATTCTTTAAAGATCTAGCCAAAGAAATTTCAGGATCTGCAACTGTCAATACTTTTACTCTCAAATCAAAGTGTACATCTGTCGAACATATTTTATTAGATGGAAATGCTCTAAATCCGTCTTTATATACATGCAAAGGAATAAAACTTACTATCAACCAAAGTGCTATAAATACTGGGAAAAAAATAACTGTAAAATATTACGTAGAATCAAAATAAGAATTTATTGTATTATCTGAGGTGAACTTCCATAAAGCTAATAGCAAGACCGAAAAGAGAATGTTAATACCCAGGAAATGGAACATGCTGCTAGTATGTGTTTCTTATAAAAAGTACACTTGCTCTTATTTTAAAGTGATCCTCCCCATAACCTTATTGCCTTACCAAGACGAGGAAAGACTCACCTTGCCAGTACTTTAGGGACACAGCTTGGATGCCCTAGTTTGGACGGGGGCATAACTTGCAAATAGGCACAAGCCCTTCTAACTTCTGTCACAGACTCAATAAAAACCTCTCCACATCACCTCCACAAGCCAGCCTTAACAACACAACATACATATAGAATCATCCTATCTCCAGTGCCTCTATGCTCACCACAGTAACAGTAAACAAAGAGTCAAGCTTCTATGCAAACCACCCATACATGCTTTGTTAACTATGTGAGATTACTTTTCAGTAACAATCATTTCATCATTCCATTCATTTTTGATACGTCATACACACTGATCAGATCACATCAAATACCACAGTATTCAAAGTCTTTGATCTACCCATTTCCTAAGGCTATACCTAAGAAAAAGACTTAGACTTTCCACATTATTTTCCCATAATGCAAAAAAAATTGATTTTTATTACTCAAAGTCCGATAACACATTCAGAATATATCAACAAGTTTTTTAAGAGAAAATACTGTGCACTTACTTAACAAAGATTACATCATCAAATTCGTAATCGTTAATTTCTTTTGGATTTTAACAAGCTGTGGTGCCTTAGGGTTTCTTGATCTATCTAAGCAAGATTCAGAATCAAAAAGTCGCGGAGGCGATGATAGTCAAGGTGAGCTCAATCCATATTCTACTAGATCAAGCACAGAGACTTTTGATGTCACCACTGAAAGTACAAGCAAAAAACTTCCTATAAAAATGTTATGGCTTATCGACAACTCAGGCTCTATGAAAGATGATGTTTTAAAAGTACAAAAAGGCATAAAAGGCTTTGTATATGCTCTCAAAGAAAATCACGGCCTTGATATAACAGTTACTATTGTTAGCTGCTATGACAAAGAACCTAGCAGGGAATATTTCTGCTTATCTTCAAAAGATCTCAATACCTCACATTCATCCATAAAAAAAGTTGATCTGCACATCACATCTAACGACGGTTTAATTAATGCTGCACTACTTCTTAGCAAAAAAACACTGCTCGCTAAAGCTGGACTAACAAAATACTCTATTACATCAAAAAACCTTCAAACATCGTTTCTCAGGAAATTCATCACGCATGAAGCTTCCGAGAATATAGCTATTGATGCACTCAAAGAAGTAATGGATGGCGGTACATTTGGAGATCATAGCATAAAAATTCTCAATAGCGATCCTACATTGATATCATCTCAAAGCGATTACTTTGGTAATAATCAAGTCAATGTCATTGTCAGTGTTACCGATGAAAATGCCACCTTAAGAGCTGATAGTTTTATAAAATTTCTTAGAATAAACTACGGAACTGCTGCTTTCTTTAGATACTTTGGGTTTATTGACCCATCTGTTACAGAACATGGAATATTCCACTTCATTAGTAACGACGGTATAGAACGCCTAAAGAATCGAAAAATAATAAAAACTAACTCAAAGCCTAAGTACCCTATTTACGAAAACCTAGCAAAAAAACTCGGTGGTAAAATATTTAATATCAAACAAGAAAATGCTCCCTATAATAAGTTTTTTACAGATCTATCAGAAGAAGTTAAAATCAATAACTCCATTAATGTTTTTACTCTTAAAGAAGAATGTATAGATGTTGAACAAGTCCAACTAGATGGAAGTGATCTAGATACTTCTTTATTCTTTTGTTCAGGAAACAAAATAAATGTAAACGAAAAAGCCCTTGAAAATGGCCGTAAAATAACTGTCAAATACCTCGTAGCAGAATCTTAATGACAACTACTTCAATTCCATTCAAAGATCAAAGAAGCAATAATCATGACAAAACAATCCATGCTCTTTATTCACTTTATTCTTTTTTTTCTCCTCTTAAGCTGTGAAAATACAAATCATTCAGATTTTTCTACAACTTCAGCCTCATCCACCTATGATAGCTCTGATCAAATTTCTCAAAATTCTACTAGATCAAGCTCAGAGACTTTTGATGTCACCACTGAAAGTACAAGCAAAAAACTTCCTATAAAAATGTTATGGCTTATCGACAACTCAGGCTCTATGAAAGATGATGTTCCAAGAGTACAAAAAGGCATAAAAGGCTTTGTAGATGCTCTCGAAGAAAATCACGGCCTTGATATAACAGTTACTATTGTTAGCTGCCTGGTGGTGTCGAAAAGCACTTGCATAAACCCATCAACTGTTTCTCATCCATCTATCATATTAGTAAATGCGCAAATTGGGTCTTTTGATGGCCTAATCACTGCTACACTACTTCTTAGCAAAAAAACACTGCTCGCTAAAGCTAGACTAACAAAAGACTCTATTACATCAGCAAATCTTCAAACATCGTTTCTCAGTAAATTCATCACGGATGAAGCTTCCGAGAATATAGCTATTGATGCACTCAAAGAAGTACTAAATGGTAGATTTGGAGATAAAAGCATAAAAATTCTCAATAGCAATCCTACATTGATATCATCTCAAAGCGATTACTTTGGTAATAATCAAGTCAATGTCATTGTCAGTGTTACCGATGAAAATGCCACCTTAAGAGCTGATAGTTTTATAAAATTTCTTAAAATAAACTACGGAACTGTTTCTTTCTTTAGATACTTTGGTTTTATTGACCCAGATGTTACAAAACACGGAGTATTCAACAACTCTCTTAGTGACGAGAAAGAGGGTAAAGAATACTTAAATAGTCTCGGAATAAATAACGATGCTCAAAAGCCCGAGTACCCTATTTACAAAAACCTAGCAAAAAAACTCGGTGGTAAAATATTTAATATCAAACAAGAAAATGCTCCCTATGATAAGTTTTTTACAGATCTATTAAAAGAAGTTAAAATCAATACCTCCATTAATGTTTTTACTCTTAAAAAAGAATGTATAGATGTTGAACAAGTCCAACTAGATGGAAGTGATCTAGATACTTCTTTATTCTTTTGTTCAGGAGACAAAATAAATGTAAACGAAAAAGCCCTTGAAAATGGCAATAAAATAACTGTCAAATATATCGTAGCAGAATCTTAATGACAACTACTTCAATTCCATTCAAATATCAAAGAAGCAATAATCATGACAAAACAATCCATGCTCTTTATTCACTTTATTCTTTTTTTTCTCCTCTTAAGCTGTCAAGATACAAATCATTCAGATTTTTCTACAACTTCAGCCTCATCCACCTATGATAGCTCTGATCAAATTTATCAGATACACACAGAAAAATTAACAAGCACATTAGATTTAGAGATAAAACAAGGTGGTAAAAAAACCAAAGTACTTCCTGTAAAAATGCTATGGCTCATTGACAACTCAGGCTCTATGCAAGATGATGTTTCAAGAGTACAAGCAGGCATAAAAGGCTTTGTTGATGCTCTCAAAGAAAATCACGGCATTGATATAACAGTTACTTTTGTTAGCTGCCTGGTGGTGTCGAAAAGCACTTGTATAAACCCATCAACTGTTTCTCATCCATCTATCACATTAGTAAATTTGATCATTGAGTCTTTGGACGGCCTAACCACTGCTGCACTACTTCTTAGCAAAGAAGATCTATTTCGTAAAGTCCGCCTGCAACCGGGATTACCTATCAATAATTCTAATGTTGCTGCATTTTTCAATTCTTTTTCTCCTAAAGGGGAGGCGGCTCCCACTTTTTATAGTTCTGCGCTAATGTCTGGTAAAACTAGTCATTCAAAAATCCGAAAAATCCGGTCAACCTTAAATCATTATTTTAATAATAACGATGCAACCAATGTCATTGTAAGCGTTACCGATGATAGAACTGAATTGAGTGATGTACATTTTATGAACTTTCTAAAGATCAACTATGGTTCAACTGATTCATTTAAGTTCTATGGCTACATCCATCCAAAATCCGATGGAAATAGTTACTATAAAAATCTTGCTCATAAACTGAATGGTAAAACCTATGATATAACCTCAGCATCAGAAACAGCATATGGGACATTCTTTAAAGATCTAGCTAATGAAATTCAAGTTTCAACGACAGTCAATACTTTTACTCTCAAATCAAAGTGTACATCCGTCGAACACATTTTATTAGATGGCAACGCTCTGCACTCTTCTTTATATTCATGTAAAGGAACTGAACTCACTGTCAATGAAAATGCTATAAACACTGGCAAAAAAATAACTGTGAAATATTATATAGAACAAAAATAATAATGATGTCGTCATATGAAGCTACTTCGAAATGGCTCAAAAAAACTAGGAGAATATAGGATAGAATCGATTATATGAACCTCTGTTTCCGCACATACTTCTAAACACTTAGCCTCATCTAAATACCACAAGGAACGAGAAAACGTTTGAGCATATAAACCAGAACTAGCGATCCCTAAGACGCATACAAACACACTGATCTTTAAAATCTATTTGAATAAAATATATAAGAAACAAAGAGATAAAGAAATAAAATGTACACTAAGTAAATCTTTTATTTTTAAGAAATGTACCATATTGAGCTGCACCACCTAACTCTTCGGCAATACGCAAAAGTCGGTTGTATTTACTCACCCTATCAGTGCGTGAAACTGAGCCAGTTTTGATTTGCCCTGCATTAACAGCTACAGCTAAGTCAGCAATATAAGGATCCTCTGTTTCACCACTACGATGAGAAATCATCACACCAATACCATGATCCTTTGCAAGAGCAATACAACGCAAAGTCTCTGAGAGAGTACCAATTTGATTAGGCTTAATCAAAATAGTATTTATAGCTGAAAGCTCAATAGCTTCTTTTAAACGCACTTCGCTCGTGACTGTAAGGTCATCGCCGACAATCTGTACCCTATCTCCACAAGCTTTAGTCAGTTCAGCAAATCCTGATATATCATTTTCTTCTAAACCATCTTCAATAGACATGAGAGGATAGGTTTTAACTAAACCCGCTAAATACTCTATCATCTCATCACGAGAAAATTGCTTATCTTCTCGCTTCAAATGATAACATGAGTCTGAATAAAGCTCTGTTGCAGCTATATCACAAGCAAAAAAGATATCTTCTCCTTCACAGTATCCTGCCTTCTTTACAGCTAAAGAAAGTAAAGAAAAAGCCTCCTCTATAGAACTCAAAGCAGGAGCATAACCCCCTTCATCACCAACATTTACAGAATAATTTTTTGAACGTAACAATTCACCCAAGCTATAAAAAATTTCACAACTCATCCTCATGGCATGACAAAAATCCTTGGCACCCATAGGAACGATCATCAACTCCTGAATATCCAAAGCATGAGAGGCATGAGCACCACCATTAATAAAATTAAACAAAAGAACCCGAAAAACACAACCACCCACACACCACCCATTAATAACATTAACAAAAGGAACCGGAAGATCACACGCACCCACACCACCAAGATAGCGATACAACGGTAATTCGGCATGATCTGCCGCCAAACGAGATACAGCAAGAGAAATAGGCAGTATGGCATTAGCACCAAAACGTGTCTTTTGTGGAGTACCATCAAGATCCACCATCAACTGATCCACATCCTGCTGATCCATACAATCAAGCCCCTTAATATGCGGAGCAATGTTTTCTTTGATAGTACGCAATACATGGCCAACACCTAAACCAGCATACTCGTCAGGATCGCCATCACGTATCTCACAAGCCTCATGACTCCCCGTTGAAGCACCAGAAGGCGCACTGGCTCTACCAATCCTGCCACCACGAGAACCAACCTCCACTTCCACCGTTGGACGACCACGGGAATCAAGGATCTGACGGGTATGAACATATTCAATCACACGATCCATCATGGCATTTCCAAAAAGATCTAAGCCTTTGAAACATCTCTAACATTCCACACAACATGGCTAAGAAGATCCACTCCATAGCCAGAAGCACCTTTGCTGGGATAACCCATCAGTTGAGCATCCCAACCCACACCAGCAATATCAAAATGTGCCCAAGAAGTAGACGGTTGAACAAATTTTGATAAGAAAATACCCGCTGTAATTGTTCCTGCCTTCACATTAGGTGATGAAATATTTTTCACATCAGCCACAGAACTATCCATAGCTTTAGCCAAATCAGACCATAAAGGCAATTCACACAAAGGCACACCAAGTTGGTCAGCTGATGCTTTAACGTAGCTTAAAAACGTCGCATCATGACCCATCACCGCTGCACCCACTGAACCTAAAGCCACAAGACAAGCACCCGTTAAAGTGGCCATATCCAATATACATTGCGGACGGTATTGCTCCTCTCCATAACTCAATAAATCAGCCATCACCAAACGGCCCTCTGCATCTGTATTGAGAATCTCAATGGTCTTACCACTATAAGAGGTCACCACATCTCCAGGACGTGTAGCATATTGACCAGGCATATTCTCCACACAACCAATCAAAGCAATGGTGTCATGAGGAGGTCTTTTTTGACTCGCTAAATGACATAACGCCCCAAAAACTGTAGCACCACCCAACATGTCATACTTCATCTCCCCCATACCCGCAGGA
Organism: Proteobacteria bacterium bin106; assembly: GCA_002238945.1. Lineage (GTDB taxonomy): Bacteria > Bdellovibrionota_B > Oligoflexia > Oligoflexales > Bin106 > Bin106. Next base: position 24,522 of record MPNI01000021.1, read on the forward strand.
GGCTTAAGACTGATACCACCACTATCAAATGTCACACCTTTACCCACCAACAACACCGGCTGCACATCCGCTGAATGTGTCCCCAAAACCTTAGCCACTATAACCTTTGGCTCATGAAGAGAACCCCTAGAAACAGATAGCAAAGAATCCATCTTCAGCTCGCAAAGCTTTTGTTTATCAAAAACACACAACTCATCAATGCCAAACTCAGCAGCAAAATACTCTGCAGCTGCAGCAAAATCCTCAGGAAGCACATAATTAGCAGGACTATCACCAAGATGACGTGTTACCACTTGAGACTTGCTCAAAGAGATCACCGATTCTCCATCTACCTTACTCTCTGAAACACAAACAATACGCTCTAAGGCATATTCTGTGGGATCCTTCTTCTCATCATCACCTTCTTCAACGGATTTATAACCACTCAACTCATACAGACCATTAAAAAATCCCTGAAGAACAGAAAACATGTCCACATCTGCTGCATCAGCAAAGCCTAAAGACGTGTTTGATTTAACAAAATGCGACAGGAATTGAGCACAGTTGAGTCCAAATTGCAATGATACCCTCTTTTGAGGAATACCTTGATCATCACCCAAAAGAGCCACCATAATATAGTGCTTGCCATCACTCACATGCTCCCAACACCCACGACCCTCTTGATATGCAAAACCACCCAGAGCCTGTGTCAGTTCTTCCACTGGCAAACCTGAACCAGAAGCCAAAACTTCCCATTGACCACTTTTATGACGCTTCACAGGAACCACCACATGAGATAGTCCTGAAAGATCACTTTGAGTTTCCAATTGTAACTGCTTTAACAACTTCCACACAGCTGGCAATGAGTCCAAAAATTCAGCACCTGCTGCAACAGCTGATTCCATTCCTTCTCCACTCTTAGCTTTAACTTTCACTGAAGTTTTTTTCTTACTGCTCACATTCTTAGTACCCACATTCTTAGTACCCACGTTCTTACCACCCACATTACTCATAACCTCACCTTCAATCATTTTTAAGCTGTGTTTATCTTACTTCTTTTCTTTTCTTTTCTTTTCATCGTCCAGGCTACCCAAAAACATTCTCTATCTTATATTTTCATTTTCTATAGTAACGATCTTAGCCTACACCTGCTAGTGTTTTTATCACTGTTAACACAATCATATTCTCAATAAAATGATTTTTATAAAGAATTGAGAAAATGAAGTGATCCATCACACAACAGATGATACAGACGTTTCCAGTGCGCACAATGCCTTTGAGCACTTTGAACATCTCACTCTAAGCAACTCTACTATTTTGCTAACACATCACAGATGAACAAAATGATGAATGAGTCACTTAGAGATAGAAAAAAGACTTTTCATAAAAAACAAACAAGCTTAGAAAGATTCCATAGCTTGACAGTTAGATGTAGGTACCGTCATGCTCATAGGTAAGCATATTTGAACCTGACTGGCCAGTTCAGCATTACCATAACTTGCATGAATAGCTAACGTCTTTAGCACAGAAATCACCGATGGAACCTCTAAAGATTCGCTATTATCAATTAAAAATGGATAATACGTTCCATAAACACTTATAGGCACAAAAGGAACCCCTGCGGCCATATCACCAAGAATCTCTTGAGAAGTGTCATTATTTGGAGTCCCAAAACTCAGATCTGCAGGACTATGCACAGCAGTATCCGTACCGCTAGTACCACCAGCACTACCAATACCACCACTACCAATAGCACCAGCACTGTTATCTACAGGTACAGGAGTTTCACCACCACCACCCCAAGGATAGAGGGATTTCAAATCCGTTAACGTTTTAGATCCAGCATGATTCACCACTGCAATAATCACAGCAAGCCCACCTACTAAAGTCACTCCCCAACCTACAGAACGCATGACACGACCACCGATTTTAGGAGGGCTTGCACTGATGATTTTATTATTTTTTGAAAGTGTTATCCCCCGACGAACCCGCTGCATTGGAGCTTGCTTCGAAACAGCTTTAGCTACAAAAGGAGCTTGTTGTTTTGATTGAAAAAGCCCTTTACTTGCAGCTTCTTTTTTCAGATTTGTTATAAGAGTTTCTCTCTGAGAAAAACCAACAGAGCCTGGAACATCCGACTGGTTCATGAGATCCATATGCACATCTTCAAGACTTCCTGTTAAAAATTGCGTCATATCTTTACCCTCTGACAACATGGCCCTGCCTCGCTGATAAAGAGAATTAAAGCGTTTTAGCAACACACTTTGATTAGCTGAATATGGAAGTACATCGCGATTAAGATCTATTTTATCGATATCATCCAATAACCAATGATCTTGAATACTCTGATGCAATACCTGAGCTTGATGAAATTCTCCATTACGATAATGCATTTTAGCCTGCTTAGCTTGCTTAGCAGCTGCTTGATAACGCACACTATCTTTTCCCACAGTTTTACTTGAAGAAAAAGCTTGTTGCTGAGCTTGATGCTCAGCTTGTTCTTGGAGAACTTCTTGAGTTCGATTCTGCAAGTTTTGCTGCTGATTTTTCGTCACAGGCTGATCAACCCAAAGATCACCCTCTAGCGCTGACTGACCCAATCTCTGTTTAGCTGAAGATGCAGAACCACCTGAAGCCATCTGAGGAGCTGGTTTCTGGCCTAATAAATCGAGCTTCTGATGCATCATAGACATTTCATCTTGCAAATGACCACCCAATTGCACACCCTGTCTAAATGTATAATTATTATAAAAATGATTCATCTGCTTTGCCATTTTAGCAGGAGAACGCCCCTTGTACTTACCGGTATTTTCTAACATAGACGATAAAACATTACGCTTTAAATAGGCCCATCTTTGGCCTGCCTGAGTCTTTAGCTTATCAAGCGTTGCTGGTTGATTAAATTCACTGAGTAATGATGCAAAATCTGTTGGCGATAGTTTTTTCTGTTGACTCAGAGAGCTAAACAATAGTTTTGCATCCAACACCTTACCAGACATAAGAAGTTTCCTAACCTTAGATACCCCTGCAGCTACTGCTCCACCACCTACAATAGCTCCACCAGACATAAAAGAATAATCAGGTGGTAAATCTCCATGAGTATCCATATACTCTTTGGCTAACGCTCGTTTAACACGATCGATTTCTTCAAGATCTTGTAAGGAAATATCTTTATTAGAAACAAAGCTATAATCCAATGATCTACCATCAGGCAAACTTAAAGCACGCACACATGAAGCCGTATTGAGAGTCTCCAAAGAACCCAAACAAGCCACAAATTCATAGCCCTGATGTGTGTGTTTTAAAGCCAGTGAGTACTTATCGTCATGTACCGCACTCAAACCACTGTTATTATTTGTAAGATCTTCATTGTTGTGTTGCCATACTTTACACGATGTCAAAACCACAGCCACTAAAGCAACAGAGCTTAACCCAAACCATTTACCTTTTGCTACAGTACTCATAAATATAATCCCTAAGTGTTATCTCACAATCAAGTTTGTCTCACTGCAGTTACATCAATCAAATAGAGCCCACAAAAAACCGCTCTTATTTCGACAACATCAAAAACACCTTTAATAAAATACCACCAAGGCTTCATAACATCTGTCTATTTCCCAGTACTGCAAACCACATAAGACGTGCCATACTCACACAAGCCTGCACTAAAAAGCTATCGCATGCTCAACAACTGACATGCTTATGCTTATAAACATACACACTGAAAAGCTCTTAGTTCGTAGCTAGCCCACAATCAAGACAGCACGATTCATCTGAGTTTATGACGATTGTATAAAGGGAAAGTGATCAAAAAGTCTCCATAGAGACATCTAAAAAGAGTCATTTCTGATCAACACAACATAAACACCCCACAGAGACGTTTATGTTTTATGAAATCATGAAACTTTTAACTAGGAAACTACCAACTAGGAAACTACCAACTAGCTTAGAAAGATCCCAAAGGTTGACAGTTTGATACGGCTACAGTGGCACTCATAGGTAAACAAATTTGGACTTGTTTAGCCACATCAACATTTCCATAACTAGCATGAATAGCTAACGTCTTTAGCACAGAAACCACTGATGGAACCTCTAATGATACTTCCGTATGATCACTTACTAAGTACGGATAATAGGTTCCATAAAGACTTACAGGAACAAAAGGAACCCCTGCGGCCATATCACCAAGAATCTCTTGAGATGTCTCTTCTTTAAGTTCAATCATCTTATCTTCACCAAGACCAGCAACTTCGCTACCATCTTCTGCTTGAGAAGAATCACCACCACCCCAAGGATAAAGGGATTTCAAATCTGTTAGGGTTTTAGATCCAGCATGATTCACCACCGCAACAATCACAGCAAGTCCACCTACCAAAGTCACTGTCCAACCCACAAAACGCATGACACGACCACCAATGCTAGCAGGATTGGCACTGATAACTTTATTGTTTTTTGATAGCGCAATACCTCGATGGTTTTTTTGTATCGAAGTTTGCATCGAAGTTTGCTTCGAAGCTTGATTTGAGACAGCTTTTACAACAACTGGAGCAGAACCACTTGATTTATACAACCCTCTGTGTACAGCTTCTTTTTTAAGCCCCTCTAATACCTTCTCTCTATTGGCAAAACTGTAAGGACCATCAATATCAGCCTGATTCATCAACTCCATATGCACATCTTCAATGCTTCCAGCCAAAAATTGTGTCATATCCTTACCCTCTGACAACATAGTCACTCCCCGTTTATGAAGAGACTCGAATCGTTGGATCAATACCTTATGATTTGATAAGTAAGGAAATACATCGCGATCAAACTCTACTTTATCCACATCATCGAGTAACCAATGATCTTGCATACTCTGACGCACCAATTGGCCTTGCCTATAATCACCCTTACGAAAATACTCTTTAGCCTGCCGAGCTTGCTTAGCTGCAATTTGATAGCGCACACTATTCTTAGCACCCACCGCACCCACCTGGTCGGTATCAACTGGACTAGCATCAACAGCTTCTGGCTGCACTTTTCCAGCTTGTTGCTGATGAGCCTTCGTAGCAACTGGCTCAGTCTTGCTTGCAGTAGTGGCTGGCTCAGCCTTGACTGGGACTGGCAATACCCCACCACCACTTTCCTTACCAGATAAAAGCTTAAGCCTATTAGCGACCTCAGCAACTTCGGCTTGCAAGTGACCACCTAATTCTGCGGCTTGCTTATACACATAACTGTTATAAAAATGATTCACCTGCTTAAGAATGGCAGCATGAGGGTAGTTTTTGGTGCGGGCAGGGTTTTTTAAAGCCGTAGCTAAAACCGTGCGCTTCATAAACGCCCATCTTTGGCTTGCTTGCATTTTAAGGGTTTCAAGAGTCGCAGGGTGGTTCTTCAATTCAGCTAGTAATGATGATAATTCCGCTGATGATAGTTTTTTCTGTTGATGCAAAGAACTCAACAAGAGTTTGGCATCCAACAACTCATTTTTTGCTAAAAGAGACTTCACTGCAGAAACTCCAGCAGCACCACTCAAAGCACCACCCACAATGCCACCACCAGTCATAAGAGAGAAATCAGCTGGCAAGTCTCCTTTTTCTTTAAAATACTCCTTAGCTAGTTCTTGTTTCAAACGATCAATCTCTTCAAGATCTTTTAAAGAAAGATCTTCATTAGCAACAAATCGATAATCCAAAGACTCACCATCAGGCAAGGTTAAAGCACTCACACATGAAGCCGTATTCAAAGTCACTAAAGACCCCAAACAAGCCACAAATTCATAACCCTGATCTGTGTGCTTTAAAGCTAGTGAATACCTATCATCATGCACTGCATTCAAGCTGCTATTATCACCTGCATCACCTGTGACCATGCCATCACCTACTGGCAATCCATCACACGATGCTAAAATAACAGCACCTATACAACACATCATCACACCACATAACCAAGCACATCGCTTTTTTACTACTAACATCATAAATATAATCTCACTGTAATATTTGCTATGGTTTATCCCGCCACCACACATCGCCGCCATCATTCTATTATATCTTTTTTATATATTTTGTGTATTTTTCATCATCATATTTGCACGTACCTAAAAACCTTGTGATTCATCACTCAAAAAAATGTATACAACGTATATATATCAACGATAATTCCCTTATAATCCCGTTGAACCAAAGCCTCCCACTCGATTCTCTGAGAGAATAGGCACATCTAAACGCGGTAGAAAATGGGCACAGATTTGGGCAATACGATCACCACGTTTGATCTCAAAATCCTTTGCAGAACTGTTCCATAATAAAACACAAATTTCTCCAGGATAATCTGCATCAATGGTACCAATACCATTGGTTAAGGTAAGGCCATGTTTATAAGCCAAACCTGAACGAGCCCTTACCTGTAATTCCACCATCATCCCATCAGCTAACCGAGAGGTATCAATATGATCAATCCATAAACCTGTGGGAATTCTAGCCTGACTCCCTGCAGTAAGAAGATAATCTATGGCTGACTTAAGATCAGCTGCAACACTCAATGAAGTGGCATAATACGGCAATAAACAGTTATCTTGCACATTTTTTACTTTAAAGCGAATCATGATAATTCTTTAAACCTCCAAACATCCAGATACTTTCTTGCCGCAAATACCTCTGCTTAACTTCTCATAAAGCTTCTCATAAAGCGAGGAAAAGAATACTCTCACATTTATTTCGAAAAATCAAGAAGTCCTTCTCTCATCTTCTGCAAAGCTTGCCATAACAGTGAACGTGGAATATTAAGAGCCGGAGTTATGGCAAGATGCTCTCCATAACAACCACTAGGTACAGCTATAACACCTGCAGTTTTGAGATAAGCCGCAAGAGCCACACCTCCAAACTTTCTACCAGTATCCACAGCTATAAATAATCCTTTGCCTCGACAACCATGAGCCAATGAAGGTGCTATAATATGAGATTGCAGCCAATCTAATACCTCTTTTCCAAGCTGTGCGCTTCTTTCTATGAGTTGCTCTCTAAGTAATATCTGCAACGTTGTACGCGCTACCGTACAACTTAAAGGATGACCAAAGAATGTACCAGTATGAAGAGCTTCTCCACGGTTCACAGGCCAACAATCCATGATCTTAGCACGTGCAGCTACACAAGAAATAGCCATACCACCACCTAAAGCTTTTCCCAAACAGATCACATCTGCCGGAAAGTGATGAGCAAATGTAGCGTATCCTGCCCTACCAAACCCGGTGTAGACTTCATCATAAATCAACACACAACCTAAATCCTTTAAAGCCTCATACAACTCTATAAGATAATTTTCTGCCAGTGGATACACACCAAAACGGCCTATAATAGGTTCAATGATCATCTGTCCAATGGGAGCTAGCGAGCTTTGAGAAGCACGAATCACCTCCACCACCTCAGCGACAGAAGAGCGAAAAGATATATGATATACCCCCGGATGCTGTTGCCACTGACGAGGAAACGGCTTACAAAAACGCTCCAAACCCGTTATGACCATACACCCCAAATGTAAGCCATGATAACTCTCTTTAAAAGCCAGTATCCCAGGTTTTTTTGATGCGAGCATGGCCGTTTTACATGCTAACTCCACAGCATCACTGCCACTCAATCCATAAGCTACTTTGCATAACTTTTCAGGCAAAAAATCCACCAAATCAGCTGTGAGCTCTCCTTTAGCCACACTAGCATACACATCTCCCATCCCTTGCATCAACCCATCTGATTGCAGATAAGAAACCATAGCTTCTTTGACTTCAGGATGGTTATGACCCAGAGCTAAGCTACCAAAAGATGCACACACATCCACATACTCCATCCCTTCACTATCCACAACCGTACTGCCATAACCGCGCTTAAATAAGCTCAAAGGCGCAAAGCTACGAGCTGTACAGTCAGGAGATTCATGGGCCCATAATGTCTGATGATACTCTGAGGCCATAACAACTCCTCAGACATCTTTTTTATTGGGATGCCAAATAAATTTATGGATTTGCAAATTAAGCCGGCCATCAATACCTGATTCCAACATCCACTCTACTAGTAACTGTGGTTTTAAAAGTCCAAATGCAGGCGATAAAAGCACACAACAACGCCTCTCTAATCCATACTGAGAGACGATATCTTGCATCCACTCAAAATCTTGACGAGAAGCCATCACAAATTTCACTTCATCACTGGGCTTAAGAAGTTCCACGTTGTCATAAAGATTATAACTCTCCATACCACTGCCAGGACATTTAAGATCCATAATAATATGCGTTTTCTGCGGAAGCGCAGCAATGGATAGAGCACCACTGGTTTCTATCATCACCGTAAAACCTTCCTCTATTAATAGCTGACATAGCCGAGGTGTTTCTGGTTGGCTCAAAGGCTCACCACCGGTAATTTCCACCAACCCACACCCCAGCTCACGGACCTCTTCTACAATAGCCTCCAGAGTATAGACTTTCCCTCCTGTAAAGGTATAAGTACTATCACACCAACGACAACGTAAAGGACAACCACTCAGACGCACAAACACACAAGGCTTACCAGCGCGAGTGGATTCTCCTTGGACGCTTTTATACAAACTGATCAGACGTAACTGGCCTTGCTGCAAAGGTTCTTGTTTTAATAGCTCTGGTTTGAGTTGCTTTGGTTGTAACGGTGCTGGCATGCTCATGTGGTCTCCATACGCTTATACAAATATGGCACATGCAATGTATCCACCTGTGCTAAAGAAGATGAAAAATACTTCTTTAGCATCACAACAAAATAGGTTTTCATCACCTGCGCTACTTTATCTGAATCAAGTGAAGGATTCAGATCACAAAGACCTAGAAGAAAATCTCCATGAGATTTTCTTCTACGATAATCCGGCTCACGAGAAGGATGAGCTAATATATTTTCTATTAATGGAATATCCAATGTAACCAATAAAGAAGCTTGATACAAAAGGTATCGTTTAGAACGAAACATGGATGATCCAGCAACTTTTCGACCAGCACTCACCAAGTCACTCACCCCATCTTGATAAATACCCTCCACAGATAAATGCTCTTTAAGTACAGCTATAAAACATTTGCTAAAAAGTGCAAAAAACCGTGCGTTATCAAACTCTCTATCCACCCATATCCCAGCACTCACCACCACACAGCCAGGATACAACACCACAGCTCCACCACCACCTAAACGTCTGTAAACCTCTATATTTCTTTGAACACACCGCGACATAAAACAATCCCGCACAGGCGTACTTCGTGCCATCACCACCATCACCGTTTCAGGTACAAACACATGCACATACACAGCCTCTGCTGCATGTTGCAATATGACATCATCTATCCACATAGCTCACCTAGTTTGTTTTAGCTTTCTATCAGCTTTCTATCAGCTTTCTATCAGCTTTCTATCAGCTTTCTGTTTTCATCATTTACAGCATCACCATCTTGCTTTTTTTCCATAACACAGCCCTATCTCACTACACTATATATTCACTAAACTTCAAACAGAATAAAGAATATAAAGTATCAGAGCCGCACCTGTTGAGAGGATGACAGAAAAGATGGTATATGAAACTGCTTAGAAGCTAATACGTAACGATGATATGAAGCTAAATAAAAGGTCAGTTTACCACTGTGATTGTAAGGCACGTAAAAAACCTGTTTCGAAAAAGCTGGAATATCTCCTAACAGATACCCCACAGCTTCACTCTTTATAGCTTTTTCATCGCTTTGAGAATAACGAGCTTCTTTATAAAAACCCAATAAAGATAGATGAGAACGCCTCTGGCCTTGATTTTCCACAATCACCTGCACCAGAGGTTTCTCTTCACTAGATAAAACTTCTATATCCCACTGCAAGCCCTCACAAGCCGTTTTAGAGGCTACATATTCCTTTTTAAAACCAACCTGTTGCATATGACTCATATGCAACTCTGAGACATGTTCATAAGACGAGCCATCAAGATAAGCTAAAGCAAGCTTTGTAAGCTTGTCAGCTTCCATATCATCTTGTTTATGTGCATATGGAGATGCAGCAGAAACATACACATACTCTGTTTGATGATGATGTGCAGGAGCACACGCTTTATCTCTAGCGGAATCAGGGCCATCAGCTACAAAAGTGAGCCATTGTTTTTGCGGAGGATGTTGCCACATCCTCTGCAACGTCTCATCAGAAGAAGACACATTTTTATAAGGCATAACCCATACATCAGGCATCACAAAAGGTGGTTGCTCACCTTGCACAAATGGTACATCACGAGATGGAGGCAAAAAAGCTGGCACAAAATAATGCCCCACAGTAAGCTTAAGGGCTACGTGCTCTGAGATTTCAAATAAAGATTGAATAGATGATTTACCAAAACTAGGACGTCCCATCACCCATCCACGCCGGTGACGTTGCAAGGCATGAGAGACAATTTCACTAGCTGAAGCTGCTCCTTCATCCATTAACACAACCACGGAGATATCATCAAAAAGAGTTGTTTTCTTGCGAGCACGATAAATATGATCAATCATGCCTCGCAAGGTAGTAGCCACAATAACCCCTTCATCAACAAACATATCCACTAACTTAACAGCCTCACTTAATAACCCACCAGGATTGCCTCGAAGATCTACAATGATCCCTAAAACATCTTTTTTACTACGGGATATGTCTTGCCACATCCGGGTAATGTTTTCAGCTATACCGCTGCGAAAATGATCAATCCCTAAATACATATAGCTAGTCTCACCGTCAAAAACAGATAACTCCTTACCCGTGCTATCAAACCATTTCAACCTAACACTTTCTACAGCAAGCAAACGTCTTTTAAGATGAAGAAGACGACGCTGCTTGTCTCTACTCACCACAACTATGGATAACACACTACCTGGTAATCCTGTCATCATAGGTGATAACTCACCAAGAGTGATACCTGCAGTGGGTTGATCACTGACTGCAATAATGCGATCCCCTCTCTGCAAACCATGCTCTTTAGCTGGAGAGTCAGGATACACCTCATCGATAAACCATGATCCATCCACAACACCTACACGTATGCCTACTCCTGCAAGCCATCCTGCATGCTCTCTTTTAAAGTCTTCATACGTCTTACCCCATAACAAACGAGAGTAACTATCTAAAGCTGAAACCACCTGAGATAAATGCTGCAAAGATGATCCATGTTTATCACGATCACGGCAACTTAATGTGTCACATAAAATCTGAGCACTCAAACGCTGCAAATGCATATCCGTTACCTGAGAAGCATCAACATAGTGTCTCTGCAAAAGATCCACCACCTCAGCTGTCATATCAGGAAGAGCATCCACAGATGAGTCAAGGTATAAAGAATCATAAAGAGGTGAACGCTCTACTCCAACGGCCACAGGCATCATAGATACCTGATGAGTCTTTCTTTGAGTTTTTTTCTGTAACGATTTGAAAGATGAAACATCTATACATGATGTTAATGCAACACACACCACCACTACATATACATACATGTGCATTCGAACATAAAACATATGACCACTGGCTATCATGTTCCATCCATCTTTGTGGGTAGGTGCAAACTATCGGATTTAGCCACAAAATCTTGTCTTTACAGAGCGGTGTTTTTTTCCGTACAAAACCCACAAATAACCTCATAAATTCACAAAAAAAATCATCAAGCCAAACGTGCTATCAACCGATAACACGAACTACGGCTCTATCAATATCTCAAATCTCAACACATGCAGCACAGTAAAGGTCTCATACACACTCCTAAACACACATAAACACACATAAACACACATAAACACACATGAGCAAGCCATGATGTTTTATCCATATATTCCATAAATAAAAAACCTTGAAAGCACATACATGCTCCCTATAACTTTCTCCTTTCATAAACTTTTCTACAACCTTGCCTGCCTCATCTATAGCTCTCTCAGTGATGTCTTTTTTAAAAGAAAAAAACACCTGCCTTCCAAACACACCTGCCACTGTCTCAACTTTTTTTGTTCTCTCTATGTCACAGTCCTTTTATCCATCTTTTGGCACCAGCCACTTTATGGCCAAAATCTTCTTACCACCCCAAGTGATAGTTACAAACAACAGACAGACAGCACAGAGTTACTCACTAGCCAAAACACACATACAGCTGCTATGGAACGCCCTCTTTCAACCACCACTCAAAAACTCTGGTATGCCACTTCACTAGCAGAACTCAACGACATCCAAGAAACCTTAGTCCATCAACTGCACGTAGATCCCTACGATGCATTGGTGCATTACCATCTGTGCCTGTATTATTTAAAAAGATATGCCATCACTGTAGAACACAGTGTCATCAACCGTAACATGCCCTTGCATGCAGGGTATTTAAATAAAGCCCTACAAATGGCTCAACAAACCGAGCTACTTGATGATTCTTTATATAATAAAAAACATAAACATCTGGGTGTTTTAGCTCTAGGCTATATTAGCTTCACCATCGGTGAATTTGATGATGCTCAAAAAATCGCAGCACTGCTAAGCCAATCACCACTTTATAGAGAAAGTTATTTTTTAAAATCCTCTCTTCTGGCTAGCAAACCGGAACACAATATTTCACAAAATCTTGATTTTCTCAAAGAAATCAGCACAGATCCTGTTATGGATACCAAAATGTTTCTCTTTCTAGCAAGCCCTCTCATGATAACTGCAAATACAGCTCAACACCTCCAACTCATCGCCCACCTCAAAGACTCTCCTCACCATGCAGCAGCTACTTTCCTACTTGCCAAAGCCTTTTTACGCCTCAATCAACACAGTGCAGCACGAGCTACTCTTAAAAGAGCTTTTAAAGCAGGCCTGCAAAGCCGTAAAGCACAGCTTGCTTATATTGCTATCACTTTACCAGATGATCCATATCAAGCACTCAATACACTATCGAGCATGGATAGTGATGATGATCCTGACATCAACCAAGTGCTTAAGCTTAAAGGTCTCGCATGGCAACACCTCAGCCAAAGCGATAAAGCCAATTCATATCTTCTCCAATCACTCAAACACATAACCCAAAACCAGCCGCACAGAGCTCAAAAAGCTTTAGAGTCACTATACACATACCACCAAAACCATGACATGAAGCAAGGCATGATATCCTTACTCCATCTCCTTACCCAACAGCTACCCCAACTTACCACAAGCCACTTCATGCTCGGGAGTCTCTATCTTCAACTACAGCCTCATAAGAAAGATGCCATCAATCACCTAAACGATGCCTTAGCCCTAGACCCTGACAATGCCCTTACCTATGCCCATCTAGGACTGGCTTACTATCATTTAAAAAGCTACACACAAGCTAAAAAAGCTTTCTTTGCAGCAACACAACTCAACCCCAAAAACGCCATCAATCATTACAATGTGGCTTGTATTCACGCTATTCTTGGAGAATCTCAGCTAGCTATCCATAAACTCAAAGAAGCTCTCAAACTCAATCCCAAGCTCAAAGAAATGGCTTTTAAAGATCAAGATCTTAAAAGCCTACATCAAGATAATGATTTTAAAAGCCTTATGCTTGCAGCTCCCTAATATCACAGCAAAGATCAAAACCAGCCAATGATCACATATTCCTGACCTCAACACTGGTCCTGCTTAAAGCACAATACTAACGTCACTAACGTCTTAAGCTTTTCTTTTAAATTGCTTTTATTATTATTTGGAAGCTTCAATTGAGTTATCCTACTTACTTTCAAACTTGACATTATAATCATGCCACTTTCGCAAACCGCCTATAGCACAGCGTGCCCAATAAAAATCATGAACTACTTCTGTAGGATTAGGAAGATATAGTATAGGAAGCGGATAACAATAATCCATATTTCTATCATCCATATCTAACATTTTTACCATTAGTTTTCTTAAATTATCAAGAACAACATCCACTCGACTTTGAAAAGAAACTTTATCTCCAAAATATTTGATTTTTGCACCAGAATAATAATATGATACATCATTACTTACGTATATATCATTCAATGTTATATCATTATCCACAAGACGCCGATGATAGATTCTCATCTCTCTAACATCAAAAAAACTTACTATCAAACCTTCTTCAAGAAGAGCATTGTGGAGCCGCTCATCATTTCCCTTTAAAGGATCTTCAAGTAAATATCTAGCTAATGATCCTAAAATTCCAGCTTGAGGAACTTTAGTCAATATCAAGGGTTTCTGTTGAGAACCATCTTCATTAAGAAGTACAAAAGGATTACCACAGCCCTTAGAATCCACTACCCCACCATAACCGTATTCCCTAGATGTGGCCCAACACATCCGAAATTCCATTTCTCCCTTAAGATCATTACGTACAATACTTAACCCATATCCCTCCGAATAAAGCTCGGTGAGAGCTTCATCAGCACGCCTTTTTTCTTCAAGAGCTTCCAAATTATTCCCTCTAGAACCATGCAATAATGACTCTTCAGTCACATTTGCACTGCTACATGCCCCTATCATCAAGATAATACTCACAAACGCAATGACGAATGATGGAACTTTCAAGAACTGATAAACCATTTAGGTCTCCAAATACTACATGATAAGTTAGCATGCCCAACCAGGCCTACAGATATGGAAAAAGACTTTGAGTCTCACCTATATATAACCACATAACCAACGCCTACAAGCCACTGTTATACTTTATAACAGTGAACATTACAACACACTTGTGAGATAAGGAATGAGCAATATGAGCCATTCAAGAAGTTACCATCATCTCAGATGAAATTCACAAATCATGACTCTCTAATCACTGAACTTATCTATCCTACTCTTGTGCAAAAAAAGTATTTAAACAATTAAAAGTTAAACTTAACCGGAAATCCTAGCCAGTAAATTTTTAGCTCAATAATCAAAAATTATTGTGTTATCAATGGGTTATGTATAATATTGCTATAAATTTTGCGAAACTTCAGCTCATAATAAAAAATCATTCATATAATTAATTAAGTACTTTTCTAGGTTTATCATCAATACCTATCTGCCCTTTAAACGATCCAGCTATTCAACAGTCTGAAAAAGCCTCATATTTCACTGATTATGCAGCAGGCCCAAGAACTTAAAATAACCCAGCCTCATGGGCGTTTAAAAATTACCTAGCTATTTAGCAATAACTTTATTCCATAGATTTAAGTTTATCATTTCTAATCCCAAACCCCTCTTGAAAATCAGTGCACACACAGCGTGAAAAGTGTTCATCTGCTTCAATGAGTGCTTAAAAAACACTCATAGGCTCACTCGCTAAACTCATACAATCATGGTAAATTGATAGTATGAGTTAATAGATTATATATACCGTAGAAAAGGTCATAACCATGCCAAATCTTGCCAAGCACCTTGATGCCTTACAGCCTTCAGCCACTTTGGCTATCAATAGTCAAGCTCGAAAGCTACGCAGCTCTGGTAAGAAAATATGGAATTTCTCCGTAGGAGAACCCGATTATCCTTGCCCCCAAGAAATCATTGAAGCAGCTCTAACATCTATTGGCCAAGATCCTATCCGCTATGGTAGCGCAGGAGGAGGTTTAGCTCTTAGAGAAGCTATTCAACATAAACTCAAAAAAGAGAACAATCTGTCTTATGATATGGATCAAATAGTCTGTGGAACAGGAGCAAAACAGGTGCTCTATCATCTTATGCACAGTCTTTTTGATCCAGGAGACGAACTTCTGATTCACACTCCCTGCTGGACCAGCTATAAAGAACAACTCACCAGTGCTCGTGGGAAGCTGATAACTATGCCTTTTGTAAGCGAAAAGCCCTTTGATCCAGAGTATATCGAACAATTTGTCACAACTAACACGAAAGCCTTACTACTGTGTTCTCCCAACAACCCAGCTGGCTATGTCATAGCACATCAACAATTGGAAATACTCGCTGATTATCTTAAAGAAAAAGACTGGTGGATTATCAGCGATGAGATATATGAATACTACTCTTTTTCAGGAAAGCATCGGTCCATTATCGACTATGCTCCCGAGTTAGCTGATCGTTATATCCATATCAATGGGGTATCAAAAAGTTTTGCTATGACAGGATGGCGCATGGGATATCTGGCAGGACCTAAACATGTGGCAAAAAGAGTAAAAACACTTATCTCTCATTCATCGACCTGCCTACCCATCTTTGTGGAAAAAGCTGCAGAAGTGGCCATCAAAGCAGGATCCACTCTCATGAAAGGCTATCAACAAACACTACGCACCCGCAAAGCCCTAGCCACTGAGCTTGCCAGCACCATGGATCACATCCACTACATTGATCCTCAAGGGGCTTTTTATCTCTTTATGAATATCAAGGAATTGCTCACCCGCTGTCATCCCTCAAAAGGCTACCAACCCACCGACTCACTCAAGCTCTGCTCTCATCTTTTAGAACATTTCCATGTGTCAACAGTGGCTGGTGAGGCGTTTTTATGCCCAGGATATCTACGACTCAGCTACGCAGCTGACAAAAATGATCTCAAAGAAGGGATGAGCCGTATGGCTGAATGCTTCCATAATCTCTTAAAATAAGAAACCGCTCCTCCCCAAAACAAGCACTCAGAAGCCTTAAGCAACATAATGACCAAGTTTTCTAAGCTGCTTAATACGACGCTTACGTGCCGTAATAGATTTTTTCTTAAGGTAAATAGAAGGCTTTTCATAATGTTGCTTACGCTTCAAATCGCCTATCACTCCTGCTTTTTCCACCTGCTTCTTAAAAGCCTTTAGAGCCCCTTCCACAGAATCACCATCTCTTAATCGAATCCCAGGCATATACTTTTTCTCACTCCTTCCTCAATAAACACTCAATGAGTTCATACATGGATCATGATATAGAATGTTAAATACGTCATCGTCTATCATGTTACAACCTCAAACAGGTTATCATAACCTACTACATACTCTACATGTTACACACAGCACACGTTTCATTAAGCCACAAACACACCGCTCTTTCAACACGGTCCTAAAACATTTTTCTGTGATCATAACTCGCTACAGACCTGTGAGCAAGCAACATCATAGGCATGGCTTTGATACAGTACTGCAAGATCTCTTTGGTATGCACAAAGATGCTATGTAATATCCAACTATTGAGGTTAACTAAAGAAGGTACTGGGAATGGTCTGCCAATCAGTGCTTATCATAACCCACAAGAGATGTCCCTTGCTTTTTAGAAGTTTTTGGTTCATCTTCCATGTGACTATTGGGATAGTAATGAATGTACCTACTCACAAAATAGGGAGTAGTGGAGGTCGATATGACAAGAAGAGGTTCTTACAATGAAGAGTTTAAACGTGATGCTATCAACTTAAATTCACTACCTCACTCACTACCTCATATTGCAGCTTTAAGTGTAGGTGTGTTTACAAACGCAAGCACACATTATTTATCGCTCTAAGCCCAGCGACTACACCACAGCTGCCATGTTATTACAGCAGCGCTGCTGAAAGTGCAATTTTGAGAGTTCATAAAAATACAGATATATCTATTAATTTATTCTATTATTTAAACTACACTAGAGGACCGTATGACATTCAAAACAAATAACAACGAGCC
>MPNI01000086.1 GCA_002238945.1 Proteobacteria bacterium bin106
TCGTCTCTCAATATCATCAGATACTTCCCTAACAAAAGCTGCATCACTTGAACCACCAGAACCAGTACCATCAGCACCAGGTTCTCCCTTGTCTCCCTTGTCGCCTTTGTCTCCTTTATCACCCTTATCACCCTTATCACCTTTAGGGCCTTGTATACCCTGAGGACCTGCAACACCTTGTGGTCCTTGAGCACCACCACCAGAACCAGAACCAGCAGGACCAGCAGGACCTTGTGCACCTTGAACACCTTGAGGACCTTGTACCCCAGGATCACCCTTAGGACCTTGAGGACCAGCAGGACCAGGATCTCCTTTCTGACCTCTCTCTCCTCTATCCCCTTTATCTCCTTTGTCGCCCTTGGAACCAGGACTGTTTAAAGCATTATCAAGAACATCAAGAGTAAGTGTGCTTGGACCAGATGACAAACCTCCAGGAAAACCTTCACGTACATCAAACTGAGGCCGAGATCCAATACGTGTAGCACGACCTGTACCAGAATCTAATGAATATAAACGATCAGTGGTCTGACCCACCATGTATAAAGCGCCACCATGAGAAGCTAAATCAGTGGGTTGCTGTTCACCTACACCAAATGAACTAGCAGAACCAATACGAGTAGCAGAACCAGTAACAGAATTTAAGCTATACAGAGCATCATTGTCCTGACCTAGCATGTACAAGGTGCCATTATAAGAAGTCAAACCATTAGGACGACCTTCTCTTACACCAAACTCATTCCCAGATCCAACACGAGCAGCAGAACCATTAATAATATTTAATCTATACAAAGTCGCATTACGAGAACCCACCATGTATAACAAACCATTATGGGACGCTATACCCGTAGGCTGTGTCTCATTGATATTAAATGCCGTAACTCTACCAACTCGTGTGGCTTCTCCAGTTGAAGTATTTAAGGTGTATAAAGCATTACTCTGACCACCAAGCAGATACATAGTGCCAAAATGATAGGCTAAACCAACAGGGTTTGTTTCATTAACTCCAAACCTAGTTGCAGATCCAACTTGAGTAGCAACACCATTAGTCGTATTTAATGTGTATAAAGCATCATTACTACTACCCACCATGAACAAAGCATCTAAAGTAAGACCAGCACCAGTACCATCAGCACCAGGATCACCTTTAGGACCCTGATCTCCTCTATCACCCTTAGGACCAGAAGGACCACGAGGACCAGTTAAACCTCTATCTCCTTTCTCCCCCTTAAGACCCCTAGGACCTTGCTTACCTCCAACACCTTGAGGACCAGGATCACCTTGCTCACCTGAAGGAGCAGCTGCAGCAACATCAACTAAAGCGTCTTTAAGAGATATTTCCCTAAATCCCGGACACAAACCTTGAGGATTAACACTCTCTTTAAGACCAAAACCTAATCCAACAAGTCTAGCATCACCATTAAGAGTACTTATTCTATACAAACCATCTTGATTAACTCCAAATAAAAAACCCCTAAAAGATGTTAAACCATTAATATTAGTTACAACTTTATTGGTTCCTATCTTAGTAATTTCTCCAACAGAATAAATAGGATTATTAGGATCTGTATTATCTACATCAAGATCAACAGTATGCAAACCATCAAAACGTATTATATAAATAGTGTCATCATGAACAGTAATCCCATTAACAAAAGAATCTCTATCTCCTATTTGACCAACATATGTATTAACAGCATCTGTATAAGCAAGACCAGTTAAAATATATAAATTATGAGAACTACCATCACGTACCACTGCTAAATATGAAGCTGCTTTTCTATAATAAAAAGCTAAGCCATTTATTTCGTCACCTGCCCTACCCAAGAATGGACTAAAATTACCAAAACTAGCAGCAGTTGTAGAAGCTCCAGGTTCTCCTTCTGCTGTAGGTGGATCAATAGCCCATATCTCAATCCCACGATCACCGCTAACAGTAACTGATGTTATAAAATCTCCTGCACTGCTATCTCCATCAATAATTTCACCACTACCTATTACTATTGATGGAGCCAATGAACCAACACTGCCATTTATGTTTGTGATTCTCCATGCATATTCTGCCCGACCAGATGAATAATTAACGTAATAAATAGTCTTTCTATTATCATCGAGCATGTACAAACTAGGCAAAAGAAAATTCGTATTTTCATCTACTTCTTCACCTTTCTCTCCTTTCTCTCCCTCATCACCTTTCTCTCCTGGATCTCCTTGAGGACCTGGAGAACCAGCACCACCTTCAGGACCTCTTGGTCCTGTGTCACCTTTATCCCCCTTCTCTCCCTTATCTCCTTTCTCTCCTTTATCCCCCTTAACACCCCTAGGACCTGTAGGACCTGCTACACCCCTATCACCTTTGTCTCCTTTAGAACCAGTAGGACCTCTAACACCCTGAGGACCACGCTCACCTTGAGGACCTTCAGGACCTTCAGGACCTTGAGGACCTTGTGGTCCCTGAGTACCAGTACCACTACCTCCACCACCAGAACCAGCAGGTCCCTGTATACCCTGAGGACCTTGAATACCCTGGTCACCCTTGTCACCCTTGATACCCTGTAAACCCTGAGGACCTTGAGGACCAGCAGCACCATCGTTACCAGGATCTCCCTTATCCCCCTTATCCCCTTTGTCTCCCTTGTCCCCTTTATCA
>MPNI01000087.1 GCA_002238945.1 Proteobacteria bacterium bin106
AAGCTACGTTTGGATTCTTAGATGAGATACCTAAATGGCGGGTGAATGACTACAAGGTTCCCATCATCTCAGCGGTGATGATTCCTTACACCGTCCAGGTGGAACAACACACCCCTCAGCTAGTGAGTTACTACGAAGACTGGCGACGTGACTACTACCTTCTAGCCACAGGTAGGAACTTAGCGGAAGCTTCCTCTGATGGTATAAACCGACTGCTAGAAGAAGACATAACCTTCGAGCCATTCTTTGGTGACAGTAACTATATGATGTCACCGGATAAGGTAACTCATGAAGATCTCCTTGATAACCTACAGGCTGTGGGCAAGATTGACTCGGTGACGGCATTCACCTATGCCCAGGACATTTTCTTCATAGCCACTCGTTATGGGTTTATCTATGCCTTTAACCTGTTAGGGGAGCCACATGACGTAGCTTTGCACAACATAGGACAGAACCCCTATTGGGCAATGCGTCGTTTTGTAGGTGCCTTCAATGGCTGGCGCAGGGACGATAGCCACATGCACATAAGAGGCATGACCACCGATGGTGACGACCTGTTCTTCTTGTTAAGTGGTGACGATAAGGGCGCGGTGCACAAGTTGCCCATCACTTTCTTTACAGAGTCACAGCATTCTTCAAAAGAGCTATCTGCACTGACGGTCAGAGACTATAGAGAGAAACTAAGGAAAGTAGGGGACATCAACTACGAGAGGTTTAAGCCTACGGAAGCAGCCCAGGAAGTTAGTGGTTACCGTGTTAATTATACTGAAGGTCGTACTTCAAGGACGTATGACTATGACAGCTTTGCTGTGCAATACCCGCCTTCAGAAAGGATGGTTTTTCTTGATCCTCATAGCATAATCTCCTACTTAATTGGGCTTGAGTGGGAGGAGAATAGTAGCGGCGAGCTTGTTATTCCTGACGTAGGGGTAGACACTTCTGCATCCGAAGCTTTTACCGAGAAAGACGATCTGGCTGGGTCATTGGCTAGCGCTAGCGGCGGCTCGCGCAATTACTATGATCGTCCGTTTAAGTTCCTTAGAGGTTCGTCCATATTTTCTCATCCTTATCGCAGAGCCTTTCGTTGGATAACAACTATTACTATTCCCCCGCAGAATAGTCGCAGCTTTCGTGCGAACTTTTTATATTCGGCACGATTTTGGCTTAGCAGCGGAACAAACCAAGTGTCATCATCGCGCTACAGTCCCGATACTCATCAGCTTTTTAGTAGTATCATTTTAAGAGAATACTTAAATGCAGACATTCCTCTTGAGGTGCTTGGTCTATGTGCAGCCCGCACAAATCCTAAGCGTCCTGGATACAGAGGGCTCAGTACGATTCGCGCTAATCAAACCCTCTACGTTCATCACGAACCTGAGATTCTGAATCATGGTGGATCGCCAAGGTTGAACTTAGAAATAATTGATCGTTTTGATGTGGCCAATCGCGCGGGTTTAAGGCGAGATGGCTCTACTTATTTTATTCTTCAAGGGTATACATCAAGATCTTCGGACGCTCTTTATTTGGATAAGGATGATTATTATCAGCAGAGGTACCTAGGCTCAACAAGTAAGTATGCCGTGGATTATTCAGCTTGCCTGGACAGCCCTTATATTTGGAGCCTTAGGGCAATGGAGTCCAGCACTGACTATTATTTAGTGTGTTATACGCACAATCGATATAGCGACCTGCTTGCCAATGACGATAGCACTAGACAAAGGGGTATATCTACGGGGTTTACAGAACATGTTATGTTTCGCATAAAGCTCCCTACTTCAGGTCAGGTGCTCTTCGGGTTTAATCGCATTGCAGGGGAGCCTGTTGTAGCGAGAACGAATTTTAGTAGATATACGGACATAGATATTCACGATGACTATATTTATGTCATGGGTAAGTTTAGAGACAATCAGCGCTCTAGCAGTCCACTTATCCTTCCAAGGACTAATCGAGATACAAGCTTTGTTCTTAGATATCGCCTTCCTTATTCTTCGTTTATGGAAGACGGAGATGATGAACGTGCTATTTTTAGTGATATTACAGCCATAGGAAACAACACTTTAATAGGTCTCAGTGACAACGGATATTTCTGTTTTTATGATTTATTGGAATTTAAATCCAAAGCAACATTAACAAAAATCAGGGTTGATGTACGTATAGACGATTTTGATGATTTAGGGGAATTTGTAAGCATTGCTTATCGGAAAGGCCATATTTATGTTCTAGAAAAAGGCTTGGGATCTGATTCTTATTGGAACATTGTGGTTTACACCACAAATGGCAAAAGAAGAAAACATTTAGATTTTTCTTTATTTAGTGATCCTGAAGATCCTTTTTTTAAAGGCTATAAAAACGATAACTATAAAGATGTTGCTGGCATAGATATCGTAGGCGATAAACTTTATGTTGCTCGTTCCGATGGTAACAATAACATTCCTTCAGGACCTCAAAAATATCAACCTTACGTTGGTGTTTGGGAACTTCCTGAACTGGATGAAGAATCTGAGGTAGATCTGCTATCTTTGGTTTCAGGCAATGTTTTTGAAGGTATGTATTATGATCCTAGAGCTGGAGATTATTATTTATTAAATAGCTCTACCAATACAGTGATGGTTG
>MPNI01000088.1 GCA_002238945.1 Proteobacteria bacterium bin106
CCCACAAGAAGGATAAGGCCTAAAGCTAAAGAGGTTAGCTTCTTACCTGTAATCTCCTTGTAGATGTCAGCAACAAGGTTACTCATTTCTTACTGATACCTGTGTCTTCTCGGAGTTTCTTAAGACGCGAGATCTCAACCTTCTGGGCTTCAAGGACATCTTTAACATTATCCCATGCCTTATCCTGTGCCTCTATTTCAAGATCTTTTAACATCTGCTTACGCAGCTCTTCTTTGTACTCATCCTTTAACTCACGAAGTACTTCCTTCTTAGCTATGTTCTTAGCTTGATCAACAAGTTCTCTGTCTAAGAAGGCACGTCTCTGACTCCTTGGTACCTTCTTAAGTTTCGCATAAGCCTCCGGCCTATTCTTTTTAGTATCATCCATGACCCTCTTAGCAAAGGTATATCCTGATGAGAGGACGGAGATAGCTGTTAAAAGTCCTGATAACATAAGAGACTCCTTTCTAAGGAGAAGTTGAAGCTAAACCCACAGGGATTGCTTCACCTACACCAAAATCTGTCGAAGATCCTACTCGTCTAGCTCTACCATTATTTGTATTCAAAGTATATAAACGACCATTATCAAAACTATCACCAAATACACCACCAGTTACTAAGCCCCCCACCATATACATAGTTCCATTGTGAGAAGCTAAACCCGTAGGAGTATTGAAATTTGATACTCCTGCTGTCACAGACCCCCCTACACGTGTAGCAACGCCGGTAGTTGTATTTAAAGTATATAACCTATTATTATCATCACCGATCATATACAACGTACCGTTATAAGAGGCTAAACCTGTAGGTCTAGCTTCACTTTGGCCAAATTCTGTCGAAGATCCTACACGAGCAGCAATACCAGTAGATGCGTTTAGGGTGTATAAAGCTCTATTGATCCAACCAACCATATACAATGTGTTATTGTGTGAAGCTAAACCATTAGGACCAGTCTCTCTTACACCGAAAGATGCCGCAGATCCTACACGTGTAGCAACACCAGTAGTTGTGTTTACTGTGTATAAATACGAGTCGCTTGCGCCCACAACCCCACCAGTCATATATAAAACACCATTGTGGTAAGCCAAGCCATTAACAGTGCCTAAATTAAGACCATATGCTGTCGCAGATCCTACACGAGTAGCTGCGCCAGTGCTTGTATTTAGGGTAAAAAGGGCATCAATGCCCTGACCAGCCATATAAAGAGCAGAAGGAACACTAGGAGGATCAGGATCAGGAGTAGGAGTGCTACCACTAGAAGAAGTAGAAGCTAAACCACCAGGATCCCTCTCATTTACACCAAAACGTGAAGATGAACCTACACGCGTAGCAACACCAGTAGTTGTATCTAAGGTATATAAGGCATCATTACCCGTACCAACCATATACAAGATGCCGTTGTGTGAAGCTAAACCTGAAGGAAAACGCTCACTTACACCAAAATCTGTCGAAGATCCTACTCGTCTAGCTCTACCATTGTTTGTATTTAAAGTGTATAAAGCATTATTAGTATTACCAAGCATGTACAAGGTGCCATTGTGTGAGGATAAACCGTGAGGAGAAGTCTCGCTTACACGGAAAGCTGTCGCAGATCCTACACGGGTAGCAACACCAGTAGTTGTGTTTAAGGTGTATAAAACATCATTAGTAGTACCAACCATGTACAAAGTACCGTTGTGTGAAGCTAATCCTGTAGGAAACGCCTCACTTACACCAAATTCTGTCGCAGATCCTACACGGGTAGCAATGCCTGTGGTTGTGTTTAAGGTGTATAAAACATTATTAGTAGCACCAAACATGTACAAAGTACCGTTGTGTAAAGCTAAACCTGAAGGATCCCTCTCATTAACACCAAAACCAAACGAATTTCCTACTTGTGTAGCAGTACCAGTGGTTATGTTTAAGGTATATAAAATGTCCCTACCATAACCAACCATATAAAGCACAGCAGAAGCAGTCCTTCTCCAAGCAACCTCACTACCTATAGCAATACCACCGACCGTCTCCGAACCTACTCGAAGATTGCCACCTGGATTACTACTGCCAAACCTAATACCCATTACACTGGCCACCAATAGATAGTCGTTGAACTCTTGCTACTAATAGCATTGTAAGCAGCTTCATTAGCTACCCTTGTCAAAGGAGCACTACCAGCTGGTCCTTGTGCCCCAGTAGGCCCTCTTGGTCCTGTTGGCCCTTGAGGGCCTTGCGGCCCTGTTGGGCCAGGAGGTCCTTGAGCACCAGTACCACTACCTCCACCTGTACCTGGATCACCCTTGTCTCCTTTAGGTCCTTGAATTCCTTGTGGTCCTTGAGCACCAGTTGGTCCTCTAGGTCCTGTTGGTCCTTGTGGTCCTTGCGGCCCTGTGTCTCCCTTGTCTCCTTTATCTCCCTTGTCCCCTTTATCACCCTTGTCTCCCTTAGGCCCTTGAGTACCTGAGCCTCCGCCTCCTCCTCCACCAGCAATGGAGTACACTTCTCCTTCAATCTGCAAACCCGTAGCTGTACCCGACATGGTGAATGGAACCATCTTACGAGCATTGTTGGATTGGTTGTGAACAAGGAAGAACCGATCCGTGTTGTCAAAGCAGATAGCTGCTG
>MPNI01000089.1 GCA_002238945.1 Proteobacteria bacterium bin106
GGTGCTTGTAGGTCAGGAGTGTCTGGTGCTCGCAAATCAAGAGTAGCTAAAGCGAAAGCACATTGTAAGAAAAAAACGGATGGTAGTAAGTGGAATGCAGGCACTAAGAAGTGTGATCCTGCTCCTGTTGATGATGGAGAAGAAGCAGCTTTTGCTGTATCTTATGCTGCTGGTGTATTTACTCTTGGATCTGAGAAAAAGCGTTCACATTAGAGGTTTTCCTCGGTGATGCGGAAGTTGTAACAGTTTCAGGTTTGAAACTTGAATGAGATGATACCAAAATTGGAGTAACGCTTATTGCTATTGAGATGGATGGTGTAGTAAGGGGTACTCTATACTAAAGATGCTACTTGAGGGTAGTTAGGAGAGTTTATAATGTAAATATAGATAATGAAGAGATAGTCTTCTATCAGTAAATGTGAGCTTGAAGCCCTTAGACGGTATGTTTAGGGGCTGTTTTTATGTGTGTTTGTGATGTTCTGTGGCCTGTTATAGAGGATAATGCTATCTTAGGATACTAAAGAGAGTTAGATTGGCTTTGATGTGCGATGAGTGCGAGTGAGACTGATGCCGTGAGTGTAGAGTGTAAGCAAGCGGTTGATCTAATAATTTTGTTGTTTTAGCTATAGGGTGGGAGATATTGTGATGGTTATGGGATACGTGAGTTATGCGTCATTAACTTCAAGAAGATTTGTGTTAGCTACAGTTGGTGTATCACTTACTGGTAGTTTGCTTTTTTGGGGTTGTGGTGGTGAAAAGAAAGTTGATGCTGCGGCACTAGATCTTAATGCTGAGCAAAAGGCTTGTGAGGCAAAGTCAGGGGATTATATATGGAATAAGGATGGTAAAACACCAGTTGAAAGATGTATGACAAAGGAAGCAGCAAGAGCTGGCGGTGTTTTGCCATCGAATTCTCAGTTGATTTTAGCGAGTTATCAATTGAAGATCATAAAGAATGGTAAAAACATAACCGCAGATGAGAGTGCTGAAGAGCATGTTGCTTTTAAAGAGAGTATGGACAAGCTTGGGGATTCAACTTTGCTTGCAGCTAGTAATACACGAACAGAGTGGCACGTAGAACCACAAAGCAAGAAGGGTGAGAGTTTCTATTCTAAGCTTATTCCTCCAGAGGTTTTAGGTGATGGTCTGCATTATGAAAAGGTGAAAGCATCGGATCATACTTACAAGATGTACAATTTCTTTGTTCGTCCTGGAAAGACGGAGGCTTCATTGAAGATAGCTCCTATAGCTATGTGTAAACAAAAATATACAGATGCTCAGTGTGCAAATATTGATTCTGTGCCTGAAGATGTGACAGCGATGATGAAAGTACCCATAAAAGTTATGGATACTGGACGTAGAACACCTCCTGAGATTGCTATCTGTGATGCTATAGGCCCTGGTATGCATGTTGTTGGCTTTTTAACAGTAGATGCATTTGCTGAGTCTGCAGCAGAGTATGTAGCACGGTTAGCGAAGTTGAATGCCAGATGTATATAGTATCTTTCCATATGATATGAGTTAAAGACTTGGCTATTCCAACAGCTTCTAGAAGTCTTACAGGGTAGCTCAGGATGGTAGATGTGTTGATATCATCACAACTTTTATACTTTCAGCTATAAGGATGATGCTTAGAGCGTACATAGAGTAACTTTAGTGCTAAACATAAGAAAAAGACCATATCTGAGAGAAGAGAAACTTCTGCTTACTTGTGAGCAAAGATAAGACCCTACTACCGCTTGCTACAGATAAAAAATGCCTGTTAAGGGTCGGTGTACTCTTGCCGATAGGATCGCCAAGAGTGGCTGGCGTAGTTGTGCTAGCTGTGGATTGTAATAGCTGGATTGAATAGTTAAGTAGACGGTAGTTAAGAACGCTCCCAATGTAGAGCAAGGGTATGTGGGGCATTGCTCACACATAAGAAAGGTGTGGTATTTTCATTCACTAAGGTAATCTCAGGTATAGTTGTTATGAAGTGTGTGAATATTATTATGTTAGAATGCTAAGAGGAAGTAATATTTAGATTTTTAACTTAAGATGGCTTGGTTTTTGTTTAGTGGTTTAGATAAATCAAGGCTGGTATTTTGAAGGGGTGCATAATGGGTGTTTTGTTGTTGTCTCATCTTCATAAGACTCTTTGGAGTGCTGTGGTTGTAGCACTTTTGGTTGGTCTTGGTTTTTATGGCTGCGGCGATAAGGCTTCACCTTTTACTCCGTCAGTAACGAACTGTAAAACAAAAGCGGACACTCCTTATTTTATTGAAAGTACTAAGACATGTGCTACTAAAGCACAATATGATCAAGCTCAAAAGTCTAATGGAGGTCAAACTGGCGGTGGTGCTCCTTCTCCTGATGATACTCAGCAACCTGTTCTTACTTCTGGTGGTAGTTTATTTGATGTGAGTTATGGTGATGTTGAAACCACAGGTAATAGAAAAAATAAATTAGTGCCTGTGAAGATGTTTACTTTTACAGAT
>MPNI01000090.1 GCA_002238945.1 Proteobacteria bacterium bin106
GAGTGATTCGCGAACTGCTGTAGGAGCTTTCAGTATTCACCTTATAGAATACTGTCCTCCTTGGCACTCTGAAATAACAGAGAATGCTAAGGTACCTTGTCATCAAGAAAATCTTATAGGTCGTTTCGCTTTTTGGTTTAAAAATCCTTTTGAATACGGGATTCATGGAAGACCTATCGGTCGTTATCAGGAACGCTTCGATGATAGTAAAAGGAAACAAACTAGAGGGTGCATTGCTCTTCCTGATGGCTCTTTGGAAAATCTTATGTTCATGATTCTAAAAACTCCTGCTTTTAAGGATCACCCTGGAGTTGAGAAGATCAAAAAAAATAACCCAATACAAGATCCCACCAATGTGGCAATCAAGATCGTAGATTACAGAAATACAAATCCACCCAGAATTGATAATGAGGAGGATGATCCTTCGATAGAAAAAAAACACGTGAGTTTAGATATTAAGCTTCTGGTCATCAACACAGGTGCCACTTCATTTAGTTCCGAACCCCTTGAGTCACTCGAAAAGAAACATCCTTTTTTACGGTTACTCACAAAAGACGAAGAGCATAGTAACGCAACTCCTTACCGTATAGTTTCTAACTGTTCGGCTAGTTCACCTATTCCTGTTTTTAGGGATAACGAGATGTCTGAGGTTGTTGACTATACCACTTCTTTACAAGGTGTACACCATCATAAATTACAGTTTAAAAGTAAGATCGCGGGATACAATGAAGCTAAAGGTAAAGACGAGAAAGCTATTTATGACAAAGGAATTATCAGCGAGTCATCACAACCGGTGCCAGTAACACTTGACAATCAATCTCAAGATGGTAACATGGGCCTGATCAAGAATCTGGGTGATTTCACCTGTGATTCTGAGTATTACTGGTCATCTCGCACTGCTTCATACCAGCGTTATAATTCAGATCCATAATGATTATTAGGTGTTTTAAATAAGAATTAAGAAAGGATGTTTTCATTTTATGAGAAAAATAAACTCACCTCTGGTTAGCACTGTTTTAGTGTTGTTATGTTTTATCTTCACGTCATGCCGTTTAGTTCACTCGAGTGCCACAGAGCTCATGGAAGGGCCTGTACCATATAACAAGCAAACATCTTGGACCAATGAGGAAAACTGCTTCGCATGGAAATTTTATCTTGCGGCTACTCTTCATAACATGGTTGAAGGGACCGATGGTATGTCTTTTCGCAAACATCGTGATTACTACAGACATCTTGGTGAAGAGAATATTCCTCTATACCGGCACGAACGAGACTACCGAAAATTAATGCCAAAAGAGAGATTACAGGAAATTCTTGATTATATTATTGAACAAGAAAGTGGCACATGTTCAAGGGAACTACTTTATCAAACTCCTTGTATTATATTTTATGATTATACTCCCGGCCGAAATCGTGGCTACACTTACGCAGCCATTTTTAATGGCTATCCTGATGTCACATATTTTTTAGGAGCACTAGGGATGCCGCCAACGAAACAAGGAATGATTGCCACTCACCACTTTTTACTTGACCATCAAATCGCTCAATTTCCTAATGTTTATTCTGAGTTTGTCAGACTGAAATGTAATTACTTATGCCAAGGGAATAATTGGGATGTCAAATATGTGTTTGCTAACAATTTTGGGCTATGTATGCTCAAAAAACACCAACACGCTCTTAAACAAAAACATTTATTTGATTTCACAGCACACGATGATTATAGGTCTGAGTTTATCCAGAAGATCGTTGAGCCAAGTTTTCAATCTTTTGTTAAAAGAAGTGATGAACTCTCTGGTAAACTCGTAGAATAAGAACAGTAGATTGACGCCTATCACTTGTCATTTCAGTTAAAACACAGATCTTAATACTAACCGCACGGCTCTCGTGGAGAACGGATTAATTTGTGATGCCACAAATTAATCAAAACTAAATGTCGTATGTCATATGAATCAAGGGTAAGTGCCAACACGTTTTTTGTATATATAGCAAAGAACCGAGAGGTTTCTGTATTTTTTGAAAGGGCAAACTCAGGAGAACATCATGGAAAACGTTATGATAATTCATAAGAAGTAGACCTTGAGAGTAGTTAAATAAAATAGAAATATGTGAAAAAATTAAATAAGACGAGTGTCAGCGCCCACACAATGATAACATATAATTTAATTATTTGATATTATTTTTTAAAAATAGTGAAGTAGAGATATTTTTTGATTTCTTTTATCCTGACTTTGACATTTCAAATTTAGAGCAAAACGTAACATATTGAAACAATAGAACTTTTTTGCACACTCTTCTTAAAAACACACACTACAAGTCGATTATTTTTGAGTAAAACTAATTATATTTTGTAAGGTCTCTTTGAGTATTTTACGCCTAAGGTTTTATAGATTTTTTCTGCCTCTTTCGGAAGTTCCCTTGGTATGCCATAA
>MPNI01000091.1 GCA_002238945.1 Proteobacteria bacterium bin106
AGAATGCAGATGCTAAAGTGTTAGCTGAAAAAGCTGGTGCTGATTTATCTGGTGATGGTGTAAATGCTGCAGCAACAGATTTGACTAAGTTGAAAGAAGCAGTCAAAGGATTAGTTGATGCGGCGGCGTGAGGATGACCCTGCTGCTGAGTGAGGGTAGTTAAGAGGGTTTATAAAGGTAAATATAGATAATGAAATGAATAGATAATCTTTGAGTAAATGAACTATGGGCAGCCTCTAAACGTTACGTTTAGGGGCTATTTATATATTTATTGTGCGTGCATGATGTAGTGTTGGGGTTATTTGTCATGAGCTTTGAAGGAAGGGATGGTGTGTATATGTTGTCTTGATGCTATACAAGGCGTTATGAGTAGTAGTTAATAGTGAGGGTGGGTGATGTGGTGTTGGGCAGTATGGTATTTAGACATAGAGATCAGATTGTTTGTTGGTAAGGAGTGGGAACGTTTATTAAGCTAGCATGACTCAATGGACAAATATGGATGCATCATACTGAAAGTTCTCTTCTTTTTTTCACGGTTACAGTATAAGAGTTCTAAAGACGACTTTGGGAGGTAGGTCAAGAAATGGGTGGAGATGATGATTCATAAAAGGTTGAGTGATGACATATCATGTAGCAAAGTCTTTTTTATTACTCATAATGGTTTTTAGATGGAATGTGGTGGTTTTATTGCTTATTGCTGGTTTGCTTCTTTCCAGTTGTAGTGATGATTCTACGGGAGATAAGCAGGTTATGCCGACTGGATTAGATCTTAATGTTGAGCAGAAGGTATGTGAGTTGAAATCAGGGGATTATGTCTGGAATAAGAATGGTAAAACATCAGAGGATAGGTGTCAGGAACGTCTAACAGCAGCAGTGTGTGCTAAGCGATCAGGCACTCCTTATTTTATCGAAAGTATTAATGCATGTGGTACTAAAACACATTATGACCAATCTTTAGCTGAATCAGTCTGTAAAAAAGGTCAGCAGGAATATGACCGAGATACAGGTCGTTGTGAGTCAAGATCATCTAGTGTTGGTGTAGGTGGCAACAATCGTAATAGTAAGAAGAAACGGCGCAATCGGTCTGGTAATCCAGCAGCAGTGTGTGCTAAGACACCAGATACTCCTTATTTCATTGAGAGCATTAAGTCATGTGCAACCAAAGCACAATATGATCAAGCTTTAGCTGAATCAATTTGTGAAAAAGCCCAGCAGGAATATGACCAAGTTACAGGTCGTTGTAGGTCAGGAGTGTCTGATGTTGGTGCAGGTGGCGGCCGTAATAGTAATAGTAAGAAGAAACGGCGCAATTGGCCTAGTGCCTCTAGTAGCGGTGTTGAGGAGGCTTATCCTGAAGAATATTATATTCCCTGGGATGAGGATGATTATAGTATTCGTTCATTTGATGTGAGTTATGGTGCTGTTGAACGTGGTAATAAGAAAGTAAAGATGTTTACTTTTACGGATGTAGATTTTTCTGAAGATGCCATAGAGACCGATGAAGACGGCGAATTTTCGTTTAATTTAACGCTTAGGATTATAGATGGTAGATGTGTGAAGTTGAATAGTAGTGATAGATGGGTAGTTAATAGTGGTGCTCCTCGAAGATGTGAAAATGATAAATATTATCCATATCGTTCTTTGCGTGAGAGAGAAAAAGCATCGTGGCGAGTAAAACTTTCTGGTAGACCAGAGCGGTTTACTTTGAGTCCAGTAGATAATAAAAATCCTAATAGAAAATTTTTTGGTTTTGCTGATGATGTATCATTGTATGCTGCCATAAAACGTATGCTTAGTGTTAGTTTTGGCAAGGCAGATTTAATGCTTCGTCGTGCGCATGGTCTTGAATTTAGCTATGGAAATGAAGTGTTTAATAATAAATGGCAGATTATTTATGGAGCTGGATTGCAATATTTATTGAACAAATATAAGTCATCAGAAGAGGGAAGTGAGCATGAAGCTATTAAGCTGGAAAGGATAGGCAGGGAATATACTGATTCTAAATACGATCTTGAATGGCAGATTCAGACGTTGCTTATGACGGTTAATAGAGAGATTAATGGTTGAGTGGCTTGTTATTAGTTTCAAGAAAATCTCTATTAACAATGGGTATGGTTTTATCACTCATTGCTGGTTTATTCCTTTTGGGTTGTGGTGATGATTCTACGGAAGATAAGCAGGTTATGCCGACGGTGTTAGATCTTGTTGTTGAGCAGCAGGTATGTGAGTTGCAATCAGGGGGTCATATTTGGGACAAGAATGGTAAAACATCAAATGAAAGATGTAGTGTGGTAAGAGCGTGTGCTAAGACACCCAACACTCCTTACCTAATCGAGAGTACTGGGGCGTGTGCTACTAAAGCACAATATGATCAAGCTTTAGCTGAATCAATTTGTGAAAAAGCCCAGCAGGAATATGACCAA
>MPNI01000092.1 GCA_002238945.1 Proteobacteria bacterium bin106
ATGGAATGGACCCAAGAAGAACTGAGATTAGTTAAGGAGTTAGTTAAGGAGTTAGAGAAGTAAGCTAACTCGGGGAACAACTTGGCACATAACTTGCAACAATATTCATAGAAGCAATCAAGCTTCAAAACACTCAAAGGAGACCTACCAATGAAGAAACTACAAGAATTAGCATCTGAACTTATGACGAGTATCGATTCCTTTAGGGAATGGACCGAAGAAGAACTGAGGTTAGCTAAGGCAGACATGGATAAATGGGATGAGTTCATAGATAACTACTCAACAGAGTCAGAATCACTCTATAAGAAGACCGTAGACATCGAATTTCAAGTAGAAGTAGATTCACCAGGACATGAACTAGTGAAGAAGATCCAGGATCACTTAACAGCCATATTCGAGAGGGATAACAAGATCTTCGAAGCAACTAAGAAGGCGAACATCTAACCAAGACCTATTAACAACGGAGTTAACAATGAATGCAATATCAAGACCAATGGAAGTTACTGATTTTTATCAACTAAGATCACTTCTAAAGAACGAATACCTAAGCAAGCACGACATTATCGGCTATATCAATAAACACAAGCTATATGAGGAGTATAGCTTGTCTGAACTAAGCCTCATCGTAGAGTGTAACATTCGATTATATGTGAATATGGATGCTTTCCGTCAATGCCTTGAGGATAACCTTATCCAAGTCAAGGATAGAGAAGATTTCGATAACGAAATCAACCTTATGCTTGAACAAGCAGTCAAGCGATTAGGCTTCGATCTATCAGATCTATCAGATGATAAGTATCGAGTAACCAAGGTTAAGTATGAAGCTCAACTGATGGTCTGCGAGCTCTTAGAAGGCTTCAGGATACATCTTAGAGAAGGAGTGATAGTAGAAGGTCATCAAGAGATCCTACCGACTGATGATGGACTCGGAATTGATCGAGCAACAGGCAAGTATGTTGATTTGAACACTGGTAAGTTCCTAGATGATGATGAGGTGACAGTATGAATGCCATTACCTCAGGATCATTCATCATCATAATGATCTTATTCGTAACAGTAACAGGATGCATGACGAAAGCATGCATCGAGCCCTTCTTTTACTATGTAGTTCACGGAGATGATACCTGTCCTGATCATAAGGCTTATCATTATGACATGAACTATCATATATCTCAGAATACAGGTAAGAACAGGACTTATGGAGACGGCTACAAGGACTGGAAGCCTCATAAGATGCCTAAGGAAGACAAGGCTATCAAGAAACCCATAAGGAGACGTAAGACTGAGAAGGTGAGGAGACGAGATGACAGATGATCCTTACTATTACACCCACCTTATAATCGAAGTGATCTTTAACATCTTATTCGGTGGGTATTTCTGGCACATAGTTTACTTCATCATATTCTTGTATATCTTTTGGATACTAGACCTTCAGGATAAGATATCTAAACACCTAAGCAGCTCAGATACCTCAGAGAAGCAACGAGATGCAATCCTTAAAGAGATTGCGAGACTAAAGAAGAACAGATAGACTTTATTAAATCCTTTGTGTGATCCCATCCAAGTTTCGTTGTGCTTGGATGGGATTTTTTATGGCATGTATCTTGCAACAGTATAGATAAGAGATATGAATCTCTTCAAGCACAGGCCTTCGACCTGCCTGCGCTTTGCTTCGAGTTCTTTTAGGATATAACCTCATATAGCTGTGCATAGACAAGAGAGTTAAGTAAGCGCGTTGAGCTTGTCTGCTAAAGCGACAAGCCAACGCTACATAGCGTTCGTCTCTCGTCTGTAAGACGACGAGAGACTCACTTACCTTGGCACGTATCTTGCAACCATATCAGTAGGAGACGAGATGCTTCTTGACCCTGGATATAACCTCAATCTAAGACCTATGAAGTATCCTCAATTCTATGAGATGTATCGCAATGCCATCAAGAACACCTGGACCGTCGAGGAGATTAACTTTAGCTATGACGTTCCTGATCTAGATAAGATGAGTGCAGCTGAGCGTCATCTAGTGAGGAGATTAGTGGCCTTCTTTGCCACCGGAGACACGATAGTATCGAATAACTTGGTGCTGAGCCTCTATAGACACATCAACTCGCCAGAGGCGAGGATGTACCTATCTCGGCAGCTGTATGAGGAAGCATTACATATCCAAGCTTATCTGACCTTGCTTGATACCTATCTTCCTGATGAGTCTGAGCGTGCTGAGGCCTTCGCAGCGGTCGAGAACATCCCATCTATCAAGCTGAAGGCTGATTTCTGCTACAAGTACATCGACTCAATGAGTAGAATCGACAGGCTTGATACCCTCGAGCATAGGCAGT
>MPNI01000022.1 GCA_002238945.1 Proteobacteria bacterium bin106
CGATTTCATTGGTCTAGTGTTCGCGGTTCTTCATCGCTTTTAATCGATCACAATCACATGACTACAAATGAGTTCTCAGAATTGCTGTCTTTTTATACAGATATCGACAAGCAAATGGACGATGTCAGATCGGATAGCTTTGATTGAGCGATTTCATTGGTCTAGTGTTCGCGGTTCTTCATCGCTTTTAATCGATCACAATCACATGACTACAAATGAGTTCTCAGAATTGCTGTCTTTTTATACAGATATCGACAAGCAAATGGACGATGTCATTAACCAACTGCTTAAGGAAGTCGATATGATGCTTAATGAACAGCTTGAAGACAAGGATGACATTGATGATGATATCGTGTGGATTGATGCTAGGACAGGTCGTGATCAAAGGGAGTCATCTGATCTTCAAGACTAGGAAAAAATTTGCCTACTATAATCTCTTGCTATTGTCTTGAATATGTGCTATAATATTCGTTATATAGACTATGAGTTATTTGAATCTATGAACAGCGTACTCTTGGAGTCAAAGTTAAGATAGACCTTTCCGATACTACCATGACGATTCTTAGCTATAATGAGTTCTGACTTATCTATGTTAGTTTCGTTTTTGGAGTAATAGGAGTCACGATAAATGAACAGGATGACGTCGGCATCCTGTTCAATTGATCCTGAATCTCTTAGATCTGAGATCATAGGTCGTTTGTTCTTTCTGCTATCAGGATCACGGTTGAGTTGTGATAGACAAAGTACAGGTATGTTTAAGTCTTTAGCTAGTTGTTTGAGGTGACCTGAAATTTCACTGATCTGTATGTTTCTGTTTTCAATGTTGTCATTACCTTTGAGGAGTTGAAGATAGTCAATCATGATCATGTCAGGCGTTTCACGTCGTGAAACGGCCTGAATATGTGTCACAGATATGTAGGAAGTGTCATCTATACGTATGTATTCTAGTATAGGTTTTACTTTTTTTATGGTTTTAGATATTTGATCCACAGGTATTTTACCTTTCTTGACAAGGTATGAATCAAGCCTGCCTATTGATGCGATCATTCTTTCTATGAGTTGTTGTTTACTCATCTCTAGAGAGAAGATGAGTACTTTGTGTTTTTTAAAGGCTGCATTGATAACAAAGTTCATGGCTAGAGATGTTTTGCCCATTCCTGGTCTTGCGGCTAGAATGATAAGATCGGGCGGGCAAAGCCCACCGATCTTATTGTCGATGTTTATGAAGCCGGTGTGAATCCCTGGTGGGGATTCACCGGCCAGCATTTTATCGTAATTTTCTATGAAAAGATCTAAAGCATTTGATCCTTTGATCGATGGTTTTGAGGTGTTTGTTTCTTGTTCTATATCTGAGAAAAGAGACACACCTTCAGAGATGATCTCTGATGGGTCATTGGGTGTTCTTAAGGCTTTTGTTTTGATCTCATCACAGATAGTTATCATCATTCTATATATATAAAGATCTTTGATTCTTTTGGCACGCCAGCTTACTTGCATATCTAAAGCAGGATACTCAGTGAAGATTCTTATGATTTCGATATCAGAGATGTTTTGATGATAGATATCTGTTTTGGTGAGTTCATCAGCTAGGTCAATGATGTCAATAGACTTTCCATTTTTCCATAATGAAATCATAGCTTTATAGATTTCACCATTCTTTGTGGTCATGTGATGTGATCTAAGACCGATGTTGTTATAGATGTCGGATAGATCTGCTATTGCCGTTGAGGATGACAGAAGGCCAGACAAAAGCGTTTTTTCTAACTTGCGATTAAAGTTAGTATGAGGCGTTTGGTTTTGAGCCATTGTATCCTTGCCATAACTTTAGATAAAATATAATAAAGTTATTGTATACTTTTTTTATAAAAAAGGTTAAAGTTATTTATAGATGTGTCGATAAGTGTCATATAGATGGTTACACAGAAAGGAGTTAGATGAAAAAAGAAGGGGTGAATGATGGATGGTGATGAATGTTAAAAGTAGTAATAACTCTTGATTAATTAACATATATATTGTATTATATATAAGCAGGTGTGGGTTTCATTGGCTATTCACCCACAAGTCGGAAAACGCTTCACTGGAGTTAGAATACCTCACGCATAGTTAAGTCTATGTGCCGCACCTGTTCTTGTCTTTGATCAAGAGATATTGAAAGGAGGATTTAATATGATGGAAGGCATGGAAAGTGCAAGAATATTAGACGATATGATGAGGATGGATTATATAGAAATGGTAACTAAGATTAACAAGTTAATATGGAGAGATGAAAAGAAGTTAGAGTATGGAGAACATATGGATAAGAATGGTTTTGTAATAGAAAGGTGGGTAAAAGTATTAGATGTTTAAAGTTACTAATTTAAATGAGTATAGGTCGAGTAGAGAATCTGCTAAAAGATACATTGATTTTCTTGCTGCACTTATTGAAGATGTTACTGGTGAAAGGGTGTCCTTAGAAGACCAAGAAGTTTTGAAAGAACTTAGATTAAGAATTGAAAAGAAGGGAATAAGAAATGCATAAGTTACTTGTTTTAGGCGCTGTTGCTTTGGGTGTTGCAGCTGCTTTGGCTGCGCTGTATGATGAGAATTTTGTTTTATCTTTTGAGGGTTTAGATTTAGATGAAGATAAAGAAGAAGAAGAAGATGTAAAAGTGAATAAATCTAAGAAATCAAAAGGAGATGTAAAGTGAAAGAATCATCTAAAGATATTGATGATTTAGACAAGATTGTAGACAATCTTCCTTCAGAAGAAGAGTTAATGGAACATTATGTACAATCTTTGTGTGAGGATTTGTCAAGAAAGTTTAATGAACACATGCGCTTGAAAAAAAGTTTTTATAAAAATTTTTATAAGAGTGATGATGAGTTAAAAAAGGAATTGGAAGAAGAAAGAAACAAAAATACAGATTCTATATATGAAGAGGAGACCTTATGAGAATATTGATATTTTCCATTATGATTATGGTATTGCATAATCCCAAGGCTGTTGCTGGAGAGTTGACAATACAAACCTTACCAATAACAGATGTAGATATAGATAAAACAATAGAAGAAGTATACGAGAATGTAGATCCCACAGGTGCCGAATATCAAGTAGACAGGTTTATTAAGGAGTGTCTAGGTTCCTCAGGTCTATGTGATGATCTAGACTTGTGTGACACAGCATGTGTCTATGATCTCATGTACTATCTCAATCAATTTCTAGCTCATCCTAGATCATTAAAAGAATTAGAAGCGGAATGGGATGCAGCGAATGCAGCTGAATTAGAAGCAATTGAAGCTGAAGCGGAAATCGAAACAGAACAATATCTAGATGATTTAAGAGAAGAAGTAAAGGATTGGGTTGAGGGTGAGGACTATATTTCACCAAGAATTGAGGTGAAAATAATGTCCTTTATTCTCTTTAAACATAAGATTGCTGCTGACATGGCTGCCTTTTATGAAGCCGAATTTCCTAACGGCATTGGTGTCGGTGGCCGTGCTGTCTATGAAACACGATCACCAATGGCAGGTGGAGACCTATACCCACCTAACTATATGCTTGGTGGTGGTGGTGGTGGCGGTGTTTTCGAATCCCGTGTGCTCGATGAATATTTTGATAAGGAAGTTGTTGATTATAATGAATAATATAATGAATAATATATTAATAATTAAAGAACTATTAGATTCAAATAAAAAATTAATGGAAGGTGTCCTCGGCGTTACCGAGGACATACCTTCAGAACAAAAAGAAAGGGTTTTAAAAAACATTGATAATATGAATGATCTTATTTTTGAAGCGGTAGAACAAACAATTAAACATGAACAAATAAAAATATTACATGATATTACTAAGGAGTAAATAAATGGAAGAAGAAAACACATACGGACCAGAGGGTTATCAAGATCCAAATAAAGTACATCTCGATATGAACCTTCAAGAAACATCAATTAAAAAGAGAAGAGTACTTGGAGAAATAGATGATTTAATAGATTATCCATTGAGAAAAGCCACAAAGATGTATCACTATCCAGATGATAGCGATGAAGAGATGCCAAATAAAACAAGACTATCAATGATTAAACGAGCTATGGCAGTCCTCGGAGAACAAAGAGATATAGTAAATAAGGAAATAATTAATTATATTCTAAAAACTAAGACTACTTTATATAATGAGAATAGATATGCTATATTATCTAAATTACAAGATATAGAAGAATTATTTAATTTTTATTTCAGAGAAAAAACTGCCGAATTAGTATTAGCTGCAAGAGCATTAGAAAAAGAAGAGATGGATGCTATTCACAAAAAAGAAGAGGAGAATTCAAATGAAACTGTTTAATTATCTAGTTGTATTTCCAAGCATTGTAATTGTTACAATATCGCTAATCATAGCAGCATGTATTTCGATTGCATTTTTAACATCTCCATCATTTTCAAATACATACTCTTGTATTGAGCATAAATATGAATGGGAACAATCAACTGATGATTGTGATAAGTTGCCTGAATGGCAAAAGTTGTTTTGTAAGGAGCGAGGTGATGTTGCATAAAGATATTTAGTTATCTTGTTTGGTTAGTATCATATGAGTGCAGTAGGCTATGCCAATAGCATCTGTTGCATCTAGCGGTAGGCCATCAATGTTGAGGTTAAAGGTTGAACTTACAGTCTTTGCTACTTCTTCTTTGGTGGCGTTTCCATTTCCGGTTATTTTTTTCTTCATAACTTTTGGTGAGATTTGGTGTATAGGTGGGTTTTCTTGTGTGTGTGTTCTTTGGTAGTGATCGATGAAGGCAATAATGCATGCTGTTTTGGCGCCTTGCATGGCGAAAGAAGACATAGCTCCAAGATTCATGAATACGTTTTCAATGCCTAGAACATGTGGTGGATCTTTTTCTATGAGGTTACTGATGGAGACAAAGATTTGGTAGAGTTTGCTTTCTAATTTTTGTTTTGATTTGAATTTAATGACTCCATAGTTGATAATATTGAGTGGGTTAGACTCAGCTAAGCACCAACCGAGTGTGGTTGTGCTGGGATCTATGCCGAGTATTTTGGTAGGAGAGTCATTCATATGATGGAATATATCTATCTTGCTAGGAAGCTGTATACGGTTGCTGGTTGGGTCAGGAGTCTTAGTAAAGCTTATATTAAACGAAGGAGTCGCACTTCTAAGTTTAATACAAAATTAAGATTTAATATGCAAGATGTTGTTAGGGTTGTTAAGGATCCTAGGAAGGGTTATCTTCCTTATCATTTTTTGGTTGATTTGACTCCTGAGGCAGTTGAGCTTGCAACTAAGAGGTTTTTTAATAATAACGTTATAGGTTTGCTTCAAAGAAACAAGGGTTCTGCCAATCGTTTTGTTCTTGGTTATTTTATTAAAAGGTTATTTTTTGAAGCTCAGTTTAATGAATTGAGTGATATTGAAAAAGCTAATTTTATTCATCTTCAAGTAACTTACTTTGCAGTTTTTAGTGAGTTAAACAAGGCTCTTAATAAGAATAGTTATGTTAGTTTAGAGTTTATAAAGAAGTCTTCTGAGATTGTATTGAAGCGTGTTAGTGATAGACAGACTGCTGTATCTGTAGAGT
The DNA here is from genome assembly GCA_002238945.1 of Proteobacteria bacterium bin106. Classification (GTDB taxonomy): domain Bacteria; phylum Bdellovibrionota_B; class Oligoflexia; order Oligoflexales; family Bin106; genus Bin106. The sequence continues at coordinate 5,573 of MPNI01000022.1, forward strand.
TTGATGAAAAGATTATGTTTCCGGTTGATAGGTTTTTTGCAAAGTTTATTTATAGGGATCCTAACATAGGTAGAAGAGCTTGGCATCCTAGAAGGCCTTATATTCAGAAGGGTGCTCCAAGAGGCATTGTTCATGATGGTGCTTCTAGGAGTTTTAAGAGATATGCCATTGATGAGGTTAAGATTTTTGGTAAGAAGTATGTGGGTAATAGGACGGGTAAGCGTTTTGCTGGATTAGGTTATGAGCCTTTAGGTTTTAAGCCAAAATCTGCAGGCAGGTATCCGAAAGATTATGTTCCTTTTATTAGGGAGAGTTATCCTGGTCGTGCTAATCCTGATAGGTTGTTAGGATCGAGGGGAAGGATTGCTGTTTTTCCTGCGTTGTTTGCTAACAAAGCTGCTGTTCAGAGGATTACATTTGCTTCTCAGAAGGCTGTTCTTAGGTACTTTAATGGTAGTGCTATTCAGAGGAATGAGATGGCTATTGAGTTTACGCAATTAGCTAGGAACTCTGTGGATCGTCTTGGTTCGATTAGGCATTATCTTAGAGTTAGTGGTTATACAGAATTGGCTGCAGATTTTGCTGCTGCTGGTTTAGAGTTAGCGCATAGGCGTGTAGAGAAATATCAGAAGAGGATTTTGAATCGATTGAAGTTTAGGATCCCGAGGAATAAATATGTTAGGCGTGCTAAAGCTTTGTATGATAATGCATCCCTTCTTCGGCCGCCTGGTCCTTTAAGGCTCAAAGGCCAGAGTATTGCAAAATTTCCTAGAAGGAGAAGGAGGCGATGATTGATCTTGTATCAATTTATAATAAAGGCGTTGACTTTTATTATATATTTATTATAATAAATTAGTTATACTTTTATTATAGTAGGAGTCTTTGATGTTAAATGTAGTTGTGACGGGTAATCTTGCTTCGAGTGTTGAGCCTTCGAAGAATCCTGATTGGTTAAAGGTTAGGGTAGGTTCTAATTCGACAAAGAGGAATAGAGATGGTGGTTATGACAAGGTTACTACTTGGTGTTCTGGTGTTGTGAATGCGAATCAGGTAAAGGGTATTCGTGACAGATTAGTAAAGGGTGCTTATGTTGTAGCTTCTGTATCTGATTGTCATATTGATACATATCAGTCTAGAGATGGAGAGACTAGAGCTTCGTTGGCTTTGGGTATTATACGTATTTTAGAGGTAGGTAAGTCGCCGGTTGATGGCGCTTCTTCTGCGCCAAAGGCTGATAATGCTGTTGCTGATTATAGTCAGCCACAGCATGGATCGCCTAATCAGCAGTCGCAATATCAGCAACAGCAGCAGCCACAACAACAGCAGCCATCTCCATATAGTGCTTTGCCTTACTAGTGGAGGATTCTTATGCCTAGAGGAACCAAAGATGGATTTAAGACTATTGCCTATAAGCAGGATTTACCAACCTCGCAAAGTTCTGATGATCAGCTCGATAGAGCTGATTCAATCAATGAAGTGTCCCAAGAACAAAAGATCGATTATAGTCAATTTCCTAGCAAAGATGATTCATTGAGGATGGAGTGTTATTATAGAGGTTTGCTTAACCAGGCTATATATGAAGAAGCTACAGCTAAATTACTTCCTGTCGAAAATGTCAGGGAGTTTTTAACTTTGATAGGTTCTAGGATGAGGACTTTATTAACGCAATTACCTGATAGATTGAGTCCTAGAGTGTCACATGAAAGTGATGAGGAAACTATTCATTTGTTGATTTCTAGAGAGATAGAACAGATCACTAAATCTTTGATAGAGGAAACATCTGAAGACAAGTTGAATGATGTATTGTCTAATGCAGCTAGAAATCCAGTCATTAAATCACGCAAAATATCTCAATCTCATAAAGGATGATTATGGAGCAGGTAAGAAAAAGAAGACGCTTTAGTACTCAAGAGAGAAAAGAGTTGATTGATTCTTGTAGGAGGATTGGCATCAAAGCTACTAGTGAGAAGTATGGTGTTAACTATCTGACGTTATCATCTTGGCGTAAAAGAATGCCTGAGATGGATTTGAATGCTTGTTCTGATTTGTATATAGAGAAGCTTAATAAGCTTGAGAAGAACTTAGAGAAAAAACTAGCTGAGACCAAGTCTCAGCTAGTTTCGATTCGTCAGAGGAAAGAGGTCTTAAAGACTTGTTCATGAGATAACGATATTACTATTTTCAAATCCAAGATCTTTACATGATGAATCGATTGCTTTGATTAGGACTTCTGTTTTTCCTCTCCAGGCCGTCAGGGATACTGAAACGAGTATCTCTATGTCATTTCCTTCTGTGATTTCAGGGTTTTGAAAGAAGAACATAATCTTTTTGGGAAGTCCTTTGTTATCTCTGATGAATACTTGAGAATGTTCTTTATTCTTTCCAATATGTTCCTTCTTTAAAACACTTGCTTTTATTTTAAATACTGGTTTTGGGAATTTTATTCCGAATGGTTCGTGGTGATCTAGTTCTTCAGCTAGTTCTAAACTTAGCATTTCGGATATTAATTCTCCATCGTATTGTATTTTCTTTTCGAATAAATTTTCATCTTTTGCAAATACTTCTGATAGTCTTACATCTAAGAAATCATTTATAAAGTTTATGTTTTCTTTTTTGAATTTAAAGCCAAATGCCATTTCATGACCACCGATACTTTCAAATAAGTGTTCTTCTTTCTTTAAGATACTGAGAAGATTTACACCTTCGATGGATCTACCTGATCCGTGACAGATGTCGCCGGCTTTATAGAAGAGACAAGGTTTATTAAGTTGGTTAGTAAATTTTGTTGCTGATAGTCCAACGATTCCTAGGTGAAAGTCTTCATGTCCAAAGAATACATATGGTTGGCTTCCATAGATTGATTTATTGAGTTCTTCATTGATGATTTTATTGGTTTTTGATTCTTCGATTTTTCTTTTTAGAAGATTCTCTTTCATCTTTTTAAAGTTGTTGAGGCAAGCTGGGATGTCAGTGTCATCTGAAGTGAAAAAATCTACGACACATTTCATATTGTCCATACGACCACAGGCGTTGATGAGTGGACCAATGGTAAATCCAAAGTCATCACTCGTGAGTTTTAGTGATTTGAGATTGAGAAAATAGGCAAGTTGTTTGAGTGCTAGGTTTTTTGTTTTTTGAAGTGAGGTTCGTGCTTCATGGAAGATGAATCTGTTGCCAGACTCTAGATGCACAAAGTCGCAGATTGTTCCCATGGCTGCAAAGAAAGCTATATTGGATTTGAAGTCATTGTTTGGATCTTGGTATTCTTTCGGAAACCAAAATCTATACATTCTGGTACATATGAGATAAGAGATGCCAGCGCCACAAAGATTGCTGTACATTGTGTTGTCATATTGTTTAGGATTGAAAACGTATGGTGCTGTGGTGATATTTTCGGGAGTATAGGTGTGGTGATCGGTGACGATAAGTTTGATGCCTTTTTGTTTACACCATTCACTTTCAGCTTTGGCAGTAATGCCGTTATCCATAGTGATCACAGTGTCATGGTCGGTGATAACCTTTTCGAGACCATCTATAGATAATCCATAACCAGAGTTTCTATCTGGGATATGGTATGAAAAGTTGTTGTATCCTAGCGCTTTAAATGTAAATATCCAAATCAGTACAGAACAGGTTCCATCTACATCATAATCACCCCATAATAGGAATTTCTTTTTATCGTTTATATCTTCTAAGATGGTTTTTATAATCAGGGTTACATCTATTATGAGTCTTTCTTCTTCTTTTTTATTAAATTCCGATTCTGAATAACGGCGTCTGGTTACCATTGAGTATATGACATCACGTATGATGGTGAATTGTTCTCCTTTGGTTATATCAACCCAGTTCTTTTTTAGATCTTGCATTCATTCTCCTAAAATTATTGTCATAGAAATATACTAACTTGGAACATTTTAGCACATTTCTTCATAAGAGTATAGAGATAAATCAACCTATGTTGATCAGTGAGTGGGCTGATATTTATAGGTATCTATCCGCTGCTAGCTCATCTGAACCTGGTAGGTGGCAGACATCTCGGACTCCCTATCTTAAAGAGATCATGGATTGTATGACTTCACGATCGCCTTACCATAAGGTGAGGCGGATCGTGATAATGAAGGGTCATCAGATTGGTTATACTGAGGGAGTTTTGATGAACTTTCTTGGGTATACGATAAGTCATCAGCCTGGTCCAACGATGATGGTTGGACCATCTGAGAAGAATATCAAGAAGATAGCTCAGCAGAAATTGGATCCAATGATCCATTCTAGTCCTGTGGTTAGGAAGAACATATCTACTTATAGTAGGAGTACTACAAGAAATACAATGATTCACAAGGATTTTCCTGGTGGGTTTTTGGTTTTGTGTGGAGCTACTATTGCTTCGGATTTGGCTGCTACATCTGTAAAGAATCTTTTGTTAGATGAGGTGGATCGTTTTCCTTTGGATACTGAGGGTGAGGGAAGTCCTATAGAGTTGGCTATTGGTAGGACTGCTTCTTATAATCGCAGGAAGATCATTATGGGATCTACTCCTGTGGACGAGGAAACTTCTGTTATTAATAGGTGGTTCTATTATGGAGATCAGCGTTATTACTTTGTTCCATGTCCTCATTGTGGATACTATCAAAAGCTTGTTATTGAGAATTTGATCTTTGATAAAGATGATATTGATGCTGGTGTGATCTATAAGTGTTCTCATTGTGGAGAGAATATAAAAGAATCTAGTAAGACTTTGATGTTGGAAGCTGGTGAGTGGCGTCCCACCAATCACAATGCTAGCGAGACTATTAGAAGTTACCATTTGAATTCTTTGTATTCTCCGGTGGGGTTTTTGTCTTGGTCTGATGTGGCTAAAGCTAAGGTGAAAGCTGAGACTGATGAAGTTTTTGAGAAGACTTTTCAAAATCTTTATTTAGGTCTTCCTTCAACTCAAGCGGCTGATGATTTTCCTTCAGCTCGTTTGTTGTTTAAAAGAGGAGGAGAATACCCAGAGGGTATTCTGCCTTCTCATAATGGAAAAAAGTTAAACTTTTTACTTGCTGGTGTGGATGTTCAGGATGATCGTATAGAAGTTTTGGTTACAGCTTGGCATCGTAAGGTATGTTTTGTGGTTGAACATATTGTGCTTTGGGGAAATACGAATAATGATGCCCATGAAGCTCCATGGGTTGACCTTGCTGATGTTCTTGAGAAGAAATATGATGGTGAATATAGTGAAATTGGTATTACTCAGATGGCCATTGACTCTGGTTATATTCCTCATAAGGTATTTGCTTGGCATAAGAGTCTTAAAAATCCTAGGTTAGTGCGAGTTATTCGTGGTGTTCATTCTATTGATGCGATTATTAGCTTTCCTAAGCTTATGGAAGTATCGGTTTACTCTGGTAAGAAGAGTAAGAGAGGAAATCGTTACTTTGATTTGAACACTCATTATCTCAAGAGGGAGATTTATAAGAGACTCCTTATAGATGGTGATGAACTGACTGAGTCTTCTATCTTGTTTCCAAAAGGTATGAGTAAAGAGTTTTATGAGCAGTTGTGTGCAGAGCGAATGGTGCTTGCAGACTCTAATGATCCGATGGATAGGACTGGAGTGAGGCGCTATAAGTGGAGAGCAGTGAGAGAAAGGAATGAAATCCTTGATACGATGGTGTACAATTTAGGCTGTTGGTATGGATGTAACGCAAATAGGTATTCTCAGAACGATGAGAGATGGGATAAATTTGTATCCATTAGAGGAAGGCATTTATAATGGCTGTCAATTTACAAGAAAAGTATGATGCTCTTATTGATGCAATTACGAGTGGTGCTACTCAGATTACGTATAGTGGTAAATCTATTTCTTTCAGATCTATCGATGAGATGGTTGCAACTGCTCGAATGATCCAAAGGATGATGGGAAACAAAGCTGGTAATCCTAAAAGAGCAAGACTCAGATATGTTAATCCTAACATAGGTGGAATTTATCTGGATGAAAACAGAAGGACGCGGTCTTTTTAAGAGGATTTTTACTTCTCGAAAAAAGCAGTTGTTTGATAAGTTAGTTCAACAAGATGGAAAGCTAAAGATTTTAGAGCGTAGATATTACGAGGCTTTAAGAGATCAGCGTAATGTTATTACTCCGCTTTTAAATGATCGTAATCATTGGCAACAAAAACCTTTAAGAGATCAGGCTCGTCATTTGTATGAGAATGATCCGGTTGCAAGAAGGCTTGTTGATTCGATTGTATGTAATATGATCGGTAATGGCGTTACTCCTGTTGTTTCAGGTATAGCTGATTATAAAAAAATTGTGGATAATTTTTTTTATAATTGGATGCATACTACTCAGGGAGATTTCTTCGAGGACAATACGCTCACAGGAATGCAAAGCTTAATTGTGCGTTCTTTGGTTCGTGATGGTTCTGTTTTTATTAGACGTATTATTCGTAATCGTCAACTCACCTTACAGATTCTTGAGGGTGATTATTTAAATGTTAAATATAATGGTTTAGATACCAAAACCAATAATCGTATTCACAATGGAATTGAATTTGCGGATAACGGCAAGGTTGTGGCTTATCATTTGTTTACTCATCATCCTGATAATTTTAGTATTGGTAATTTGACTACTGAGAAGAATAACTTCTTAGAGGTGACTCGTGTACCTGAACGAGACATCTGTCATGTGAAGCGATTGGATCGCGCTGGTCAGATCGATGGTTTCTCTTGGTTGGCACCGGCTCTTGAGAAGATTTGGGATCTTAAGGAGTACGAGGAAGCGAAGCTTAAGCAGCAAAAGTTGCAGGCTAGTTACACGGCTTTTGTGCAGGACAATTTCGAACTATCGGAAGAGGAACGAGTTGAGGACTTTATAGGTTTAAGTGATAACACGTCTACTAATGAGGATAAAGTCCGGGCGATAGAACCTGGATTTGTTGAGGAGTTACCGCCCGGAAAGACGATTACTTTTCCTAATCCTACAGTGACGCCGCACGAAGCGTTCGTAGAACGCTGTCTGCGGCAGATAGCTGGTTCTGTGGGTGTGTCTTATGAGATTTTTAATGATTATAGTCAGGTGAATTTTTCTAGTGGTCGTATGGGATTCTTGGAAATGAATCGTCATATCCGTCATCAATTAGAGACTACAATTATTCCTCAATGTTTCATGAAGATTGCTAATTGGGCGATAACTCATTTGGAATGGAATGAGAAGTTGCCTCCTAATCATGGTGTAACTGTGCGTTGGTCGCCAGAGGCAGCTGTTATGATTGATCCTGAAAAAGAGATACGGTCACTTCAGAATGAAGTGAGTTCGAATTTTATTTCCATGAAAGAAGCGATGTCTCGTTTAGGATATGACTTTGAGAAGACCTTAGAGGAGATTAAAGAGTCTAATGAAAAGCTTGATGAATATGGATTATCTGGGTTAGTATATGGTCAGGGTGGGGCTGTGAGTCGCGAATTTCTTGCTAAGATTAATAAGACTCCGATGGAAAATCGTCAGGATTTTGATATTTATCGTAGGCTTCAAGATGTTGCACTTAAGACAGATCAGGCTAATTTAGAATCTATAGAATTAAATAATGAACAAATTGGTAGTACAGAAAGTTCGTCAGAAAGTCCGCCAGCATAGGGGAGATGTATGGTTAAAGTTTTGGATAAGCGCAAGTCGGAAAGTTATGTCAGAACATCAAAGGGTTATCATTTAGTTGATGTGGTTGTTTCTACTGGTTGTTTTGTTTGTCGCGAGGAACAAAACGAGAGTGGTGAGTGGGAGATGTTTGAGCGTGGTCTTGAGATTAGCCATGATGCTATTCGATTGGATCGTCTTAAGCAGGGTGCTCCAGTTTTAAACAATCATCATGACGGGTCTCAGGATCGTCTTGATGTTGGTGATGTTATTGGCACAGTTGAGAATGCTTGGATTGAGGATACGGATAATGGTCCAGCATTGATTGCTCGTTTGAGATTATCTTATATTTCTGAGCAAGAAAAAATTATATGTAAAAAAGTGGAAGCTGGAATTTTAAGAGCTGTTTCGGTTGGTGCTCAAGTTCATTCTCAGAAGAGAATAGAAGATGGACCAAGTGGAACTGTGAGGTATTTAGCAACGGATTGGGAACCGCTTGAGTTAAGCTTGGTAGCGATTCCTGCGGATTTTGATAGTATTATAAGAAGTAAACCTAAATCGAAATCAAAGAATTATTATAAATTTGTTCATTCAGACATGAGATTTAAAAGGGAGAAAAAGGTGGGTAAAGAAGCCAAAAAGGATGGGAAGCGATTATCTCAAGATCGGTTAAAGTTAACCAATCTTGAATTGATTGATAAATTATTTGCCCATCTTAGTGAAGAGGAACGAGATCTTTTTTTACAGGGTCTTGAGCGACGTCAAGAGGAGATGGATCCAGCTGCTGAGGGTGGTGAAGGAGAAGGAGAAGGAGAAGGAGATGCTGAGTCTACAGTTACAGAGGATGATGTAGTTGATGCTGCTCTTGAAGCTGCTGATGCTGCTGTTGAAGCTCTTCCGGTTGATGGTGCTGCTGTTGATCCTGCTGTGACTGAAGATGTTGTGGATGCTGTGATGGAAGTTCTTGAGGATGATCTTGAGGATATGATGACGGATGAGCCTGTTGAGGAACCAGAACCAGCGATGGAAGGTGATGCTGCAACTGAAGAGGCTATGTCTCGTGCTCGTAAGCTTGCAATTAAAAAGAATAGATTAAGAAGACATTTTCAAAAAAAGCTATATAAGAAAGTTAAGTCTCCAATGATTCAGAGACGATTAGGTGTTTCGGCTAATGGTGCTTATAAACGTACCAATGATACGATTGTTAGAAATAAAGCGATTGCTTCTATTGCTTCACGGATGACCAATAATACTGATCCAAAATTTCGTCAGCAAGCTGGTGAATTTCATGGGAAACCTACACTTGAGATTTGTCGTCGTTTGCTAGAACAAGCTGGGGTTTCTAAAGCTCGAGACATGTCTGGTGATAAGATTTATCGGATGGTTACGGGTAGCCGTCGACGTTATGAGACTAGAGCTGCTGGACCAATCATGGCTTACGCCGATCTTGCTGCTCTTGTTGAGAGTTCAGCTACCAAGGCTGTGACCTCAAGTTATGAGCAATTTAGAGGTGAGCAAACTTTTACAGGATTTGTGAAACGTAATACGGTTGCTGATTTTAAAGATCAGGATCGTGTGAGTATTTCTGATTCTGGTGCTTTAAGCAAGGTTCAGCCTGGGGAAGCTCATGAGATAGATAGTCTTGATGTAACTAAAGAACAGTTCAAAGTTGAGACTTATTCTAAGATCTTTCAAATTACACGTCAGGCTTTTATCACTGATGATACTCAAGAATTGGGTAAGATTTTTGCATCTGGTAAGGGTGCTGCTGATGTGGAATCGGATCTTGTTTATGAGCAGGTAACTAATGGAAGTTATGGTGGTCAGCCGCTTTATAGTAATGGTCGTAATACGTTAACAGCTTCAACTCCTTTTAGAAGTAATGTGAATCAGCGTGCTCCTCAGTATAATTATGATGGTGTTATTGCGATGCAGGTTGCTTTACGTAAAAGACTTGGTCCCAAGGGTAGTAAATTAAACCTTAATTTAGGGTTTGTTCTTGTTCCTGTTGAGCTGTATTTCATAGCGCAGCAGGCTGTTTCAAGTGCGTTTACTCCATTGTCATCTGAGACTATCAACCCTATGGCTGGTGCTTTTCAGGTGGTTACGGATCCAAGATTAAGTGATGCATCTACGACTTCTTATTATGGTGTAGCTAAAGAGGCTTCTAGTGTGTATCCCTGGATAGAACTTGCGAACATCCAAGGAACAACTGGTCCCACTTTAGAACCAGATATAGATTTTGATACGGATGTTATGAAGTGGAAGGTCGTCCATGACGTGGGCGCTAAGGTTCTTGATTTCCGTTTAGGTCATCGTTGTGACGCTTAATTTTAATTAAAAAGGATTTTATCATGGCTAAAAATTTGGGTTCAGCAGGACCTACCTATGAGGTCACAGCGCCAGCAGATGTTTCTTCTGGTGAGGTTGTGGCCGTTGGTTTGATTGTTGGTATTGCTCTGGATGATGCTGCTCGTGGTGAGCCTGTAGTTTTACAGACTGAGGGATCAGTATCACTTTCGAAAACAGCTAATAATATAGCTGTTGGTCTTGGTGCTCGTGTGTATGGTACTACATCTTCTAATCAGGTGAATACGACTGCGGCTTCTAGGAATTTTGTGGGTTATGCTTTGAATGCATCTCCTGGTGGATCTGCTGCTGAAGTTAAGGTGCTCCTTGCTCGTCCGGGTGCTTAATGCCTATCTTTAAGATATATGCAGATGTTGCGGCTCACTCCATGGTTTCGACCATGGGTGAGCCGATTTTATTAGCTGAGCAATCTTCAGAGGATCTTTTAGTTGATGCTTTGGAGATTAAAGGTATTTTTGACGAGACGATTACTCAGAATTCTGATCTTTCTGTAGATGTATTGATTCAGCAGCCTAATGTTATTTTCTTAGATGATGATGTTGAGGCTTTAGATCCTAAGGATGTGCCTAAGAGTAGGACGTTAAGTAGGAAGAATTGGTTTGTTATTCGTCCATTGACTGGAAGGCATTATGAAATTGCTGACATCAATAGAGATGAGACAACTACGACTCAATATTTATTAAGAGAGGTTTGATGCCTACGATTGATTTGTCATCATATGTTGATAGGAAGACTGGTGATGCTGGTGCTTTTGATTCTTTGTTGATTAAGAAAAGTATTAGGGATGCTATTGCTGATAGGTTGTATGAATTGATGGTTAGTCCATTGAAGCATTCTTTTTTTAAAAGAGAGGAAGTGAATTATTTTGTTGCTCCTTCTATAGACTCTGTGGATGAGAGTAGGTTTTTATCAGGTAACGAAAAGGATTCTAGTCTAAATGATCCTGACTTGCCTGGTCTTTATGTGGTCTTTGAAGATGATCTTGTAAATAGAGATGAGATTACCAATATTAATTGGACTAGTGAGAGTACATTAACTATTACTTATTTTAGAAAAAGTATGGACAATCCTGACTTTGATACTTCGTTGCCTGCTTCTACTGGTAGGGGTAATAATCCTAGGAAGGTGGCTTATACGAGTAAGACTACTAATTTGTTAGTAGAGGATTTGGAAGTTGTTGCTTTGATGTTTGATTTTGAGATTCAGAAATCAGCCCAGGCTGGGCTGATTTCTGGTGTTGTTGATACTAGGCTGCTTGATGCTACTTATACCATACCGCCTGATACAGGAAGGGTGTATGGATCTGTGCAATTGAGATATAATATAGTATATCGGGTAGATTATCGAAATTTAGGGAGAGTTTAAAATGGCGTTGATAAATACTAGGGGTAAAACGGCTGCGGTGATTGAGAAAGATACCGAAAGCTCTTTGTTAAAGCCCACGAAAGGAGAGGAGTATGTTGCGCTTCAGGCGGATTTTGCCCTGACTCCTGCTTTTGAGACTATCGAGAATTTAGAGATTAAAGATGACATTATGGCTTCTAAGTCAGTCATTGGTAGTGAGACTCCTTCTGGTACTTTTAGTCACTATCTAACAGGTAGTGGTGTTGAGGGAAAGATTCCTGAGTATCATGTTTTCTTGCATTCTTCTTTTGGTAGTTATCGGAATCCTATATTGGAGAACGGAACTGAGGATGAGACTGTTGCTGGATCAACTACTACTGTGATCAATGCAAACAATAGTGGCGTTCTTACTTTTGATAAGGGTGAGGCTTTATTGATTAAGGATGATACAAATGGTTGGAGTATTCGTCCTGTAAGAAGTCAGAATGTTGCTGATAAATCTTATAATTTAGCCTTTGCATTGGAGAAAGCACCTGGTGCTGGAGTTAAGTTAGGCAAGGCTATTACTTATATTCCTCAGTCTGCTGGTCAACCTGTTTTTGATGTTTGGGAGTATTTTTCTAATAACGGTGGTAATCAGAATATTGTTAATTGTCGAACGGTTTCGGTGGCTATTCAGGCAGATGCTGATGCTAACATTAATGCAACGTTTGGCTTTGAAGGAACGTCATATCGTTTGAATCAGGATTTTTCGACGAGCTTTACGACTGGTACTTCGATGAGAAGTGTGGTTGTCCAGTATGGATCAACACCTACTAAGCTTCTGTTAACGTTAGCATCAACTTTAAATAGGGCGACTGGTATTGCTGCAGCTACAGAGCTTCAGACTAAGATGAGAGCTTTAAGTGGGCCGACTGGTTGGGATGATATGACGGTTACCTTTAAGGATGATCGTTTTACTTTTGATGTTTCTGCAAATGGTTCTCCTTTCTATTTTGATTTTGCTGATTCTGCAACGCACGCGACAATGGATACATTTTTAGGCTTTTCTGGTCAGAGATCTGCAACAGCAACTCCTACATCTTCTTTAACTTCTGATACTTTTGCTGGTGATCGAGATTACACTTCTGGTATAGATCCTGTTTATGATAGTCAGGATCCAGCTATTGCTAGGGATCAAAGGCTGTTTGTTGGTGATCAGTTTGATAGTGTTTGTTTGGATGCTACTTCGGTATCTCTTTCTGTAAATACTCCTAAGACTATTATCAAATCTGTATGTGCTCCTGATGGTAACTTTGCAACTCTTCTTACCTCAAGAGATGCGACATTGTCGGTGACGGCTCTTTTGCAGGAAGATGATCAGAGATTCTTTAGAAAATTTAAGAATGGTGATTCTGTTCAGTTTGCGTTTTTGGGTGGTAAAAAGCGTAATCAGAGATGGGTGCCTGGAAACTGTTTTAGTTTATATGGATCAGAGGCTTCTATTAATTCATTTGCTTTGGGTGAGGCTGATGGGGTTTATAGTTTGACGTTAGATTTATTATGTTATTCTCCTGGTGATGGTAGTGGTTCTATTTTTCTGTCTTTTCTATAGGAGTTTGCATGTCGGGTAAACGTTATATTAGTAATTATGAAGTTAAGCTCATTAGTTTTGGGAATATTATTCATGGAAAAATTGAATATTATATTCCTAGTGTAGATAGGAGGTTGCATTATGGTGTTCGTCGAGAGAATGAATTAGAAGGCGATCCTAATGGAAATGTTAAGTTTATGGCTAGAGTGTTAAAGCTTTCTGAAGAGGATATATGTTCTGTTGATTTGAAAGTATATCCTGCTGCAAAAGATGAAAAAGGTGAGGTTATAAAAGATCAATTGAAGGATTGGGATTCTTCAGGTCTTGAGTGTGTAGAACATATTATTGATAAAGATTTATTGAAGTATTTTGATTTTGGTCAGGAGGTAACTCTTGATTTTATGCTTCATATGTCTAAGGGGTTTGTTCCTGGAAAAAAGTTCAGAGTGACTTAAAGGAGCTTATTTTTTGTGTTTATAAAAATATTCATGTTGATAGTCCTTATCATGGTTTATTAAATCTTTATTATCATCATAAAGCTTTAAAGGAGATTGGTTTTACTTTTAATCCTAATGATTATGATCCTCGTCATTTATGTCTTTTGTCTTTTGTTGAGAGTGAATTTAGATATTTAGAGTCAAAGGAGATGAGAGAAAGACAAGCTAAAACAGAGGCTAATATGAAAATGAAACGGGGTAAAATGTAGGGCATGCCTAACGAAAATCTTAATTTAGATATTAATACTAGCTTTAATGGCCAAGGTGCTTTAACTGCTGCAAATAGATTATCTGCTGCATTTTTAGATAATGAGAAAACAGTTACTAAGTTTTCTAATGCTTCTAGAGAGAGTGTAGAGTCTCTTCTTGAGGTTGCTGGATCTCAGGAAGCTATTACTATCTCTCAGCAAGCATCTATTAAGTTGAGTGCTCTTTTGGATGCTGCTCGACAAAAGACAGGAGCTATTACTGAGAGATACGCTAGAATTCATAATGTAGCTGCTGAATCTATTGTTAATGTTAATCGTCGTACTGCTCAATTAACTCTTAATTTGCGTGCTATTGATGCAGCAACGCAAACGTCTGCCGATGCTACTGAAAAATTTGGTCTTGCAATTAGTCGTATATCTGTTGTTTCTGGTAGAAGCAGAGCGGATATATCAAAGTTTGCTACATCGTTAATTAAGTTGGGTGAGTCTGAACAACAGACTGCAAATGTATTAATTGCTGCATCGAATATTTCTTTAAAGAGTGGACAGGAATTTAATAAAGTTGCTCAGGATATTTTAAATACTTATTCAGGAACTACTACAGAATTAGATAGAATAGGAGTTTTAACTCAAGAATATACTAAATCTCAATTGCGTGCTGGTGCTGCTGTAAGGGATATTAATAAAAATTTTGGTGGTGTAGTTGAACAGCAAAGAACTATAGGTAATTTATGGAGAAGGCTTACTAATTCTATTAGTGTTGTATTTGATATTATTGCTGATGCTTTTGCTAAAAATGAAACGTTATTTACTTCTGCTGCCGCATTTGTTGAAGATATGGTTGTTGGTATTGGTGCGTTTGCATTGGGAGTTATTGAGTCTGGCGTTGCTTTTGAGAAGACAAGAAAAGTTGTTTTTGCCATTGTTTCTTTTATAGATGGACTTATTGGTGGTCTTCTTTTAATTCCCAGAACTCTTATTACTGGATTTAGAACATTAGAAGCTGGTCTTAGAACTTATAATAATTTTCTTACTCAAACTCTTCTTAAGTTACAAAGGTTTTTTGGTAAGATTAGTGAAGAGGATTTTTTAAAAGAATCAGCTAAGTCTGCAAAGAGTATGGAGGATAGCTTTGATAGGCTCGCAAAATCTGCTACTAGAACACAGAATGCTTTCTTAAATAATCCTTTTGCTGGAGCAAACACTGATGTTAATGACAGTGCTAGAGATAGAGTTCAAAAAGCTTTGGACGACATGCTTTCTAAGCTTTCTACTGAAGAGGATTTTAATAAGTCTAAAGATAAAGATGATAAAGCAAATAATAAATTAGTAGCTTCTTTGGGTAATAATATTATTCTTAGGTTATTAGATCTTAATGAAGAATATAAGAATTTTCAAAGAGATTTTGCAAAGACTAATACAGATCTTATTAATGGAGTTGATAAGCTTGAGTTTCCTTTGTCTAAATTTGAATCTATTCAAAGCACAGCTATTGCAAATGGTTTAGCAGATAATGCTGATTCTCTTAATGTGATATTTACTAAACAATTTGATAAAGAAACGGCTGCTTTTAATAAAGCTCAGGCAAAAGCTTTGATGACAAGGAATGCGGCTAGTCAAGCGATTATAGAGGAGATTAAAAGTAATGCTGCAGATCAAGCAACATTAACTACTGAGGAAGCAAAATCTGCTAGGCAGTTTGAATCTGATTTAACTTTAAAAAGATTGGGATTTACTCGAGATTCAGCTGATCGAACTATTGCTGCTAATAGGGAAACGTTTGATAAAAATACGCAGAATCTTGGTGATAGATTTCAGGATAGAATAGATCGTCTTGCTGATTTAGCTGTTCAGGCTGATAAGAATAGACAGGATGAAGCTAAACAAAGAGAGGAAGCTGATAAGAAAGCTACAATGGCTCTTGAGGAACAATATAAAGTTATTGGTGGATTTATACAGCTTGCAGCTACAGCTATAGCTGATACGTCAGAAGAGGATGCTAAGGCTATAGCTGATATTAATAAGACAGCCAATGAAGCTGTGATGTCTGCTCAAGAGACTGCTAATAATACTTTGCAGTCTCAACAAGAGGCTATTGTAAAGGCACAGGAAACGAACGCAAAGACTATAACTGACATTGAAAAGAAAAGAGATGATGCTCTTGCTGCAGCAGATTTGAAGCGAGAGGATTTTCTTAGGAAAGCTTTGCAGTCTGCTAGGTCAGGAAGTGGTGGAGATCCTGCGAAAGTACGAGCTGCTTTTAATGAGGCTGTGCTGCAAGCGGACAGAGCTAGAACTAAGGCTATCGAAGTTGCTCAAGATTCTTTTGCTAAGTCTCAGGAAACTTTGAATCAGTCTGTTATTACTGCGCAGGAGGGTATTCGTAAGGCTGAAGAGATGAGATTGCAGACATCAACTGAAGCTCAAGAAGAAGCTAGGAAAAATGTAGAGGAATATCAAGCGGGTGTTGATGAAGCGGCTTCAGAAGGAGGTGAGAAGTTTACTGATGCGGCTATTTCAGCGTTTGCAAAAGATGCAGTAAAGGAGTTGAATCCTGTTCTTGGTGCTTTGGTTGACCCAATAATAGCCTTGCTTAATGGATCTCCTGAGAAAATTGATGCATTTATAGATGGTATAGTTGAAGGTGCTGTGAAATTTATTACTGCTATTGGACAGAGAGCTCCAAAGATTATTACTACTCTTATTAAGAGGCTTATTGAGGCTCTTCCTGAGCTTATTGAAAATGCTACGACTGCTTTTATCGACTCTATTCCTGTGATTGTTGAAGCTGTAGTGGGATTGGTGCCATTGATTATTGATGCTTTTGTTAAGTTTATGATTGAGGGTGTACCGAGGATTGCTGAGTCATTAGCAAAGGCTATTGGCTTTGGTATTATTGGATTAATTAATACTATTATAGGGCATCTTAATAATTTACCTTTTGTTAATTTAGCTACTATTCCTATTCCTGGAGATGAGGCAGGTGCTCAATCTGCTGATGCTGTTGGTTCTGGTACGAGTATTGTTGGTGCAGGTGCAGGTAATACATCTGCTGTTACTGAGACAAGAGTGCCTTTTAGTATGCCTGATGTAGACACTTTGAATAATACGGAAGCTTTAAAAGAACTTACTGATACTGTTATAGAGAATAGTGCAGAGACCAAGAAGAATACTGATTCTAAGGTTAATCCTTTTGAGTTGCCATCACAGTCTCTTTCGGGTTTTATTTCTTCTGGTCAGGCATTTAATCCTTTCTTGGATCCTGGTTTAATTGTAGATCCTAATCAGCAGAAGGAGCCTGTACAATTAGTCATTAGAGTTGGTAATAAGAGCCTTGCTGATCTCTTTCTTGATTTGCAAGAGTCTGGTTATACAAGAGAGGTTGTGGTTTAATGGCAAGCTTTTCTATGTATACCCGTATTTCTATAGAGATCTATGCTGTATTCCCTGGAGACACCACAGACTTTACTGCGAAGTATAAAGACTTGCCGCCGTTTTTAGGTAAGGGTTTGGTTGTTCGTCCTAATGATGATGTGGAAACGTCTTTGGTTAATCCCAATCTTGATGCTGAGGTTTGGGAATTAGAAAGCTTTGATCCAGATCAGATATCGATCCCATCTGGGATTTCCATCCCAGATGGATCGACAATCTATACAGCTCATGAGATTGTTGTTTCTAATAGTTCTTTGGATACTAAGGCTAATCCTTGTCTTCAAGAAGCTCCTACGATCAGCGAGGCTTTGCCATCGCTGACTAATGGGATAACAGATTCTCAAGGGATTAGCTTTACTCTGTTGGATCCTTCTTTGTCTGTGTTCTTTGGTAGTGATTTTATATCTACCAATTCTAGAGTTGTGATGTCCCGCCTTTGTCAGAAGCGGGACAAATCAGGCTATACTGCTACTAATGTTTTTGTAGGCTTTATCACAGATGTGAGTCATACCAATACAAGTGTAAGTGTCTCAGTTAGGAACCAGACAAAACAGCTGGATCAACCTGCTACATTTGGCTTTGAGGATGAGTTAGTTAAATGGAATATCACTGATTATAAGATACCTATTATTTCAGCTATGTTGATACCTTATTCGATTAGTGTGCAGAAGCACACTCCTCAGCTTGTTGCTCCATATCCAAGATGGCGTTCTAATTATAAGGGTTTGTTTCTTAGCATACAGGAGAAGCAGCGTCGTGAGAGTGAAGAGTATAGAACCTCACAGAGTATGGAAAGCACAGACCAGACTTCTTAATGGGCAGATGATATGACGATACATGTTAATGCTAAAGCTGCAGGTGGAGGACTTCAAGCAGATAGAGGTTTTGGTTTTGGTAAGTTTGGTTATCTTAATGAAGTTTTTTTTACTCGTGGACGAAGTTTAGCTAGGCTTGATACTTCCAGTGTAACTGATGGAAAGCCTGTAGATGATGTGGGTATTGCTTATGGTGCTGATAGCAATACCTTTTGGATTCCTTGGTCTTCTAAGGGTAATGATGTTGCTGATGCTCTTGTTAATTTTAGACTGTCTGATCAGAATACACTTAGCCGTGCACAGAAAACTATTACTTCTTATACGGTAAGATTACCAGATACTGTTCTACCTAATATTAATGATAATTATAATTTTCCTAGAAATGACACTGATTATATAGATAGGGCTTTAAATGTAAAATTTGCTCTTAGAAGGTATTCTAGTTTTTCTGATGTTACTGGTACTAGGGTACGAGAGTTAGGTGCTATTAGGGCAGATAGTTCTTTAGAAGCACAGTCTGTAGGTAAGTCTCCAGAGGGTTTGTGGGATTGTATTTATTTTGGAGAGGATTATCTTGGAGGAGATACTATTACATTAGGTAATAGAACTGTTCCTCAGTATGCTAAATATCCTAGTCCTTATAGTACTACTAGTTCTAGTCCTTTATATGATGCTAGGTTTGCTTATCTTGCTAGAGACGGTTATCAAAGTGGGGCTCATTATTCTTTGTTTAATGAAGACTATGGTTTTGGTTTAACTAATGCAGAGAATGAGGCTCAGTGGCGTTCTACTATTAATAGAAATCGTTTTAATTTAAAGTTTAATAAAATAGTTCAGGTTTTTGGTGGTGGTGCTACTGGTGTTTGTATAGTTTGTGAATATCAAGGTACAGGTTTAGTTTGGACTAAAGAAGAATATGCTCATAATAATTTGTATTATTCTGCTTCTGGTAGGTATAGAAGAAGAGAATCTCGATATGCTGCAAGGGTGGGTCGAAAGTTTTATTATTTGTTTAGATTCTTTAGTGATAAAATAAAGCATAATCACAGTCCTATATTTTTAGATAGTTATCCACAAAGAAGAAGCTTTCAGCCTTATTTTGTAAGTATAGGCGATGGTCCTTCCACTGGTTCTGTTGTTGGTGGTGTTGGTAGGCAGACATATATTTATACTTTTAAGTTAGATTTCCTTCCTGAGAATTTAGAGAGGGGTCTTTTAGCTCCTTCCTTTTTACCTAATAGAGGTCGTAGGACTCCTCAGATTTTATATATGGGAAGTTCTTTGGATTGGGATGCTATTGATTTTTCTGCATTAGGAGCTTGTCAGGTAGCTAGTAGTCCTAAAGATGGAACTTATCCTTATAGATATCAATATAGGTTAGGTGGTGAAGAGTTTGTTAGCGATAATGATATTGTAGCTAGGAGATCTATAGAGCAAAATCTTAATGCTAATAACTTTTATGCTAATCCTGTAAATGCCATAAAGCCAGGTAAAATTGATATCACTTCTGAAGGAGTATTCTTTCCTGGTAGGTATAAGACTAAAGGAACTTCAGCTTCTAGGGTTGCCTTTTCTAAAGGTAAGCAGGGTTTTCATTTTGGTAATTATTTTTATGTTTATCAAGGAAGTGGTGTATATCGTGCTTGGGGATATTCGTCTAAAGACGATAAAATGATTCGCTTTGAAGATGAGGATATTGTTCCGAAGCCAGGGACTAGTGGTTTTTTAAATGGCAAGTCTGCTGTACGAGCTCCTCGAGGAGGAGACTTTATTAGACAGGGATCTTATTGGTCATTAGAAAAAGCTCAAGGTGGTGGTATTGGTTTGTTTGAGCATACAGATACTATTCGTATTGCTCCAGCTCCAGAGAACAATCCAGAAGAAGATATAGATGAGGATGAGATAGAAGGTGTTGATGATATCTCTGAAGACATTAGGGTTATTAAGGATTATGTTGAAAGCTTAACTCCTAATTATGTTTCTTTTAATAAAGCTGAATTAGTTAAAACATTTATTCAGATGAAAAGAGATGGTACTGTTAATTTTAACAGAGGAATCTTTATTCTTGCTTCTGAGGAAGATGAGCCACAAGTAGATCTTGGTAATGGAGTGACGATAACTCCTTTAGAGCCTCATGATCATAATTTTAGATTGTGCGTAAAACCTGATGATGTGGTCAATCCTTATATTGGAATAGGTCAAGCGCCTTCTCCTATTAACATTGGCACCACCTTTACCCGATGGGGTACCATCGGTAAAGGTGGTTTCTCTCCTGTAGAGTACGATCCTACTGCTTCTACTCAGGATTTTAAAGAACTTAGAGAGAGGATAATAGAATCTCCTGAAGAGGCTCTTAGTGAGTTAGCTGAAACCAATTATAGTAGATATGCTTATAATGAGAACCGTCCACCGCATCCTTTAGATGCTATGTTTTTTGCTAAGGTAAAAGACTCTGTATTTTCTTTTCAATGGTATAACTATCATAATAAAAACAATTTCTTTGAGGCTAAGCCTAAACCTAAGTTGTTTTATACTACGAATTGGATGACTTATGTACTTCATGGGTCTAATTTAATTGGAGAAAGTAGTAGAACAAGAACAGCAGTTAGATCTAAGGATCTTTATGCTACTGAGAGTAATTTTAAGGATTATCAGTATATTAATGATAATTATACTGATGATCTTGAGCTTTATACTTTAGATAAGACTCTTTTACCTAATGTGGAGTATCAAGGGCCTGCAGCTGAGTTACTTAGGATGATGCCTAGTTTAAGAAGGCAATTCTCTTCTGCATTTCCCAAAGGCTATACAGATGGCGTCAAAAATTGGCCAAGCTTTAGTTATAGGCACTCTAAAACAAAGGGTGGTGCTTATTATGTTACTGCGTCTTATCCTGAGCCTGATAGAGGCTACTATGATATATCTACAAGGGAGAATATTACTTCTTATCTAGGATTTATCAGAGCTCAGTACTTTACTGGGTATTATCATCATGATCAGTATAAGACTGAATTTGCTGATACTCATTTGTTACCTTCTGTGTTTGTGTATGCATGTATTAAGGGAGCCGGGTTGGAACCCGGCTTCCCTCAAAGAGGATATCCTAGTGGTTATAATGATTTAAATAATCACAGGATGCAGTTGATTGCTGATACTGATACTTCTTATAATGATTTAGTTAAAAGGGTTTTGCCTGGTTTGGGTTATGTGCTTCGTCAGAATTCTGCTAATGGCACAATGGATTTAGTTAATTTGCATGTGATTCCTGAAGATCCTTTTACCTTTACTAGTGATGAGATTATGTTTAAAGGTGTTGCTTATAATACTGCTAGGCAGACCAGTACGATTATCTTTGAGAATGATGATATGCTTAGGGGTGATAATACTTTAGAGGAGTTTAGAGTTACTACTGATGAGAATCCTGAGATTGATCATCGTGAGCAGGGTCGGTTGGTTATTTATAATAAGAATGTATTTGTTCTTGGTAAGAGTATTACTATCAAGACTGGAACTTGGACGTCTTCTTTTGAGTTAGTGGCTGATCAATTGTCGAGTAGACAGGACACATATTCTTGGAGTTGTAGCAACAGTGTGTTGATAGATGATGAGGGGAATTTAGGTGGGCCAACTGTAGGAGACTATGCTAGATTGGATAGTAGGTTGATTCCTACTCAAGATAAGTCTGCTGTAGTTTTGATTACTTCAAAGTCTCAGAATGAGAGCATGACTGATTTTATAGGTGTGAGGTTTTCTAACTAATGTCTATTAAAAACAGCATTCAAATATTAGATCAGAATTATTTAGTCACATTAGATAATGTTGATTTAAGGTTTGGAACTTCTTCTTTATTCAAGTCAATTATTCCTGTTAGCAATAAGTTTGGTGGAGATGTAGCTAATACAGACACTAGGTTTAGAACTGTTTTAAGGACTGACTTTAATGTTGCAACTAATACTAAGATGAGGGATGGAACTTATAATCAGTATGCTCAATTTGTTATTGATTTTGATCCCATGCTTCAACATAACTCTGGTTTAAATAATATTGTTGTTAGAGTGCCTTTTCTTGAAAATGCTAATTCTCATAAATATCAGATCTTAGTAGAGATTTATGATGAGCTTCCTGAGAATGACTTTGATGCTTTAAACAATAAGCCTAAAGAGGTGTATTGGGGCACTAGGGTTTCTTTGACTTATTGGTATATATTCTGTCCCTATTATATAGGGACAGTTAAATACCGTATAAAGTTTTATGATCCTGAGACTGATGTTGATACTGCTTTAACTGTTAGTGATATTTTTATGGGTAATTCTTTGAATATAGGAAGAGCTCCAGGACAAGGTTTATCTCATCAGAGGATTGATCCTTCTGTGGTTTTTCAAGCTGACAGTGGAAGAAAGTATTTTCTTGCTAAGGAGAAGTATAATACCATTACTAATATACAGCTGCCATTGTTAGATAGATGTATTAAACAGACTTTGTCTTATTGGTTTGAGAGAGTGGGTATTTGTAATCCTTTCTGGGTGGTTATGGATCCTCTTAATCAGTGGGATGCTCCTAGTTATGGGGTTTCTTTTGGGGCGTATCGTCTTACTCAGATACCTGTTTTTCAGCATCAGTTCTATGACTACTTTTCTACTTCTCTCTCATTAGAGGAAATTGTATGAGTGATAATTTTTATGACGTTGGGGAAAGAAAAGAAGATACAGGTATGCCTGTTCCTAAGGAGGCTCTTCAGCAGGGAGGTACTCAGGGAACTGCTGGAGCTGGGATTCCTGGTCCACAGGGGCTAACAGGTCCTCCTGGTCAACGAGGTCCCAAGGGTGATACTGGTCCAGCTGGTGCTCCTGGAGCTAGAGGTCCTAGGGGTTATCCTGGAGATGGTGGTTCAGGTGGTGGAGGCACTCGGGTTGTTGCTAACCCTAGTGGTTTTATTCCTTCGAATGTAACTATGACTTCTATCGAAGTTGATGATGTAAGGTATTTGATTTCTGATGAGTCAAAGTCTGCGGTTGAACCAAACCCTTCTCTTGATAGTGGTTATGGATCTCTTCCGCTTTTAAATGCTGTTTCTATTGATAACACTCTCTTTCGTGTTCCAGGTGGTGAAGACGAAGCTAGTTTGAGTTTGCACACTGGCATCTTCATGTTGCAACGTGACATTTTGTATTTTGCTCCTAGTCCTGGTCCTATTAATACTAATAGACAACCTATGGAGGTATCTACAACTCTGGAGTTTGGTATAGGAGAGCAAAGTCCTCAGGCGTTAGTATTCCATGATGGTGTTTTATACATGATGGGAGAAACTTTCTTTTATACGGTAAGTCCTATTAATGGTATAGCTTCTAGAGTTAGCTTTAATCAGAACCTAGGTATTGATGATGTTTCATTTACAGGGTTAGCTTCATTTAAGGGTACTTTGTATGGAGTTGCTGTAGATACTGTTGCTAGGACTGACAGTTCAAAGACTGCTCTTTATACTATTAGTCCAAGATTAGGGTTAGCTACTAAAGTAGGTACTGCTGATAGTTTTGGTATATCTGTTAGTCCTACTGGTTTAACTGCTGATCGTAATAAATTATATATGGTAGGTAAGGATTCTAGAGGTCACTATTTAGTTGAGGTTGATCATAATACTGGAGTTGGTCAAAAGATAGGTACTGAGAATGACTTTGGATTTAGAAAGTATGATAATGAATTTCGTGACCCAGATAATCCTGATACTCTCAATGGTATTCACGGTATAGTTGATCACCTTGGTTCTTTGTATATACATTTTGATAGCAACAGATTTGAGGCATTTTTATTCAAAGTAGAGAAGAGCACTGGTAGTATTGTTTTTACTGATGAATCTGGCTTTGAAACTAATGCTACATTTCGTATTCTTCCTGGTTTAGCCGTGATTACGGGATTAGCTTCTTTTGTTCAAACTGCTTCTGAGGATTTGATTTTAGAATCAACTCTATATATGTATGGACGGGATACTGAAGCTCTTTATGCAGTTGATAGTATTACTGGAAGAGCCAAGCTGGTTGGTGGAGCAGGAACATTTGGCACTCAAGGTATGGCTTTTCATAATAATGAATTGTATTCATTGAGTGGTCTTGCTCTTTTTCTAATTGATAGAAATACTGCTGTTGCTACAAAGATAAGCACTGTAAATAATTTAGGTTTATCTCCAAGTCAAGATCCTTTTATAACATTTAGTGTTCTTGGTATGGTTTCTCATAATGATGCTTTGTATGCAGTTATTCATGAATCAACTGATACAACAGATAATGTTGATTTATATGCAGTAGATACTTCCAATGGATCAGTTAGTAAAATTGGAAATATGGGTACTGGTTCAAATACTCCTGTCCTTGGAATGACTTCATTTAATGGTATTGTTTATATTTTGGGAAATGATGCTCTTTATACTCTTGATACTTCTACTGTTAGAGTTACAAGAGTTGCTCGATTTACAGTTGAAAATCCGATAGGTTTAACTGCATTTAATAATAATTTATATATGGTTGGTAGGACAGGACGTAATCCTTTAAATAATACTCCTAGACATGGACTTTATACAATCAATCCTTCTAATGGTAGAGCAGTTAGGGTTGGTAATTTAGTAGATTTTGGTACTGAGGCTATTATCACTAATAGGTTTGGACAAGAATTTGGTGAATCTCAGGGTGGTCTTTTAGCTACTTATATTTTTGATGGTGTTATACCTGCTGGTACAGGTGGGACGCAAGTTGTTGCTAACCCTAGTGGTGAGGATGGTGATGATCTCCTTCGGATAAAAATTGGTCAGGACAATTATAATATTCCTGGTGGTGGAGGAGGTAGTGGTACTGGATCACGTGGGCCTCAGGGACCACAAGGTCTTCAGGGACTTCAGGGAGATACTGGTCCTGCTGGTCCTCAAGGGATTCAAGGTACCAAGGGTGAAAAGGGTGAGAAAGGCGATAAGGGTGAGAAGGGAGATAAGGGCGATGATGGTGCTCCAGGTGGCCAAGGCCCACGAGGCTTGCGTGGACCTCAAGGTGCTGGTGGTGTTAAGGGAGATAAGGGAGATACTGGTGATCGTGGTTCACCTGGCCCTCAAGGTGTAGCAGGTCCTCAAGGGATTAAGGGTGATAAAGGAGATACTGGATCACAGGGACTAGCTGGTGAAAAGGGTGAGAAAGGTGATAAAGGTGAGAAGGGTGACGATGGAGAAAGAGGCTTAAGGGGTCTTCCTGGTGTTACTGGTCGTACTGGACCTCAAGGGATTCAGGGTCTTCAGGGAGAGAAGGGGGATAAAGGTGATAACGGAGCAGACGGAGCAGATGGGCAAGATGGAACAGATGGTAGAGATGGCAGCGATGCATCTGTCACTGCAAGAAATGTCATCTCCACTGTGTCAGGTACTGCTGGTAGTGGAAAGGTCGCTGTTTATACTAACAGTAATACTTGGACTTGGGCTGATGCTCCTTCTGGTGGCTCGTCAAGTCAAACGATTATACGTGAGGTGGTGGAAGTAGGGAGGATCACGCAGAAGGTTGGTACTTCTAGTGTGGATGTATCTTCTCCTACGTTCTTGGTAGCTACTGGTATTACTATTCCAACTACAGCCATGATGGCAATTAATGTTGGTAAGGACACGGCTGCTGGTTTTGATGATGCTGATTTATTTGTCTTTCTTTCATCACATCTTAAGGAGCTTACAGCTACTACAGCTGGGACATCTATTAGTATAGCTACAGCTGTGGCTGTATATGGAGCAGCAGGAAGAACATTCTTTATAGCAAGAACAGCAGCTAATGAGATCTTGGTTTCAAGTAACCGAGCTAATATTGATTTATTGCCTTTATCTGTTTATACGTTCAATGAAGTTTTAGATGTATCTACTGCTTTAAGTGCTGATGTTGATATTACTCGTGGTGATACGTTTAGGTCTACGGGTTTACAGATACCTAATGCATCTGTCTTAGCTTTAACACCTGGTAAGAAAGGTAGTAGTTCTTATCTGGATGTTAGTTTAAGGATGGTATTGCGTCAGGCTTTACTTGATCTACCTGCTGTTGGTGCTGGTGCTACGTCTTTACCTAACAATAGTTTGAATATCTTTACGGGTCGTTCTGATCGTTATTACATTGGTCGTAGTTCTACCAATGAGATCATGCTTGCAACGGGTAGTGCTAGTGTGGATTTGTTACCACTTACGGTTTATCCATTTGATATCAGGTTGATGTCTACTGGTTCTCAGATGATCAATGTGTTAGAGCACACGGTATTTTCATCATCGGGAATTCAGATACCAGACACTAGATTGATGGGTGTGAACTTTGGTAGGAGAGCTAATAATAGTAGGCCTGATGCTGATATTCATCTTATAGAAACAGCTGATATTAGGAGACTTACAGCTTCTACTGCAGGTCAGTTTGTTACACCTGTTACAGGTGAGATGGTTATTCACAGTACGACTAACCAATTCTTTCTAGGTAGGACGACTACTAATGAGATCCTTATTACGTGCTTAGCACAGGGTAATCTTGTTCTTCCTTTCACGGTTTATAGTGTTAATGATCTTCGTGGTGAGAAAGGTGAGAAGGGTGATAAAGGTGATGATGGTCAAGATGGTAGAGCTGGTATAGATGGACAACGTGGTCCTCGTGGTAACAGGGGTATACAGGGAGAGAGAGGATTAACAGGACCTCAGGGGATACAAGGTATTCAGGGTCTAAAGGGTGATGATGGTGAGGATGCTACTGCTGATGACATTAGATTTATTAGGGAGAAGTTAGATTCTATTACAAGGCAAGAGGACTTAGAGTTTTCTTTACCTCGTTCTTTGGTAGCTAATGGTCCTTGGAAATCTGAGATAGTCAGATCTGGTAGTGATTTGTTTTATTACTTGCTCTCTGGTAATGGACGCAATGTATATGTTTGGGATTTAGAATCAGCAACGAGTGTTGCTAGGGTTACATCTAGGGAGATCAATCTAGGTTCTACTTTCTACAGGGACATTTGTAGTGATGATGAGTATTTGTATGCTTCTTATGTTTCTGGTTCTGATTTAGCTATTAGGGTTTGGCGACTTAGTGATAGAGCTCGTGTTTCTAGTAGGGATTTTACTCTATCTGATCTTAAGCATAATTCTCAACAGTACTCTATATCTACTGACGGTAGATTTATTTTAGCTGTTGGAGAAATAACTGCTGTAGCTAGTGGTGTTCGTTATTACTCTTTTGATTTTGAGGGTAATAGAACGGATGATGTGCAGCAGTCTTCTGCAGCTGTTACAGATATTATTCTTAGTACTGCTATTGAGGGTAATACGTTCTTATCTTTGTATGCTCGTAGTGGAACACATTACATATCTGAGTTTAATGTTGAGGACGTTAGTCTCTTTGGAACTGCATTTAATTTAGATGCTGTTCAGCAGGGTGATTGGTCAGCTATCTCTGCTAATCAGGGTATTGTTTATCCTTATAATTTTAATGTGAATATCCACAAGCTATTTGCTTTTAAGTTTGAGGAAGTGATTGGTCTTGAGTTGAGGGGTGAGGTTGCTGAGTTTGCTCAGGGTGGTGAAGCAGCAGCTGGAACACCTGGTGCTAAAGGAGACAAGGGAGACAAAGGGGATAAAGGGGATAAAGGAGATAAGGGTGATCAAGGGATACAGGGGATTCCAGGTCCTCAGGGTATCCAAGGACTCAAGGGTGATAAAGGAGATAAAGGGGACAAAGGAGATACAGGTGCTAGAGGTCCTGTAGGTCCTCAAGGACCTGCTGGTTCTGGTGGTGGTGGTAGTGGAACTGGGACACAGGGTCCACAAGGACCAGAAGGACCACAAGGACCCAAGGGTGACAAAGGTGACAAGGGTGATAAAGGGGACAGAGGAGCTCAAGGTCCACAAGGTGCAACTGGTCCTCAGGGTCTTCCAGGTAATACTGGACCAACAGGTCCACAAGGACCAGAAGGACCAGCTGGTTCTAAAGGAGATAAGGGAGATAAAGGAGAGAAAGGAGAGAAGGGAGATAAAGGAGACTCAGGCACTAATGGAGAGCCAGGTGCTCCTGGGGCAGCAGGGGCACCTGGTGCTAAGGGAGACAAGGGTGATGCAGGTGCTGATGGTGCTAGAGGACCTGCAGGTCCACAGGGTCTTAGGGGTGAGACTGGTGCTCAAGGTCCTCGTGGTTTACGTGGTTTACCTGGTGCTAAGGGAGACAAGGGAGATCCGGGTAACAATGGTGCAGATGGAGCACGTGGTTTACCTGGTGCTAAGGGTGACAAGGGTGATACTGGTGCTAGAGGACCTCAGGGTATACAGGGACTTAGAGGAGAGAAGGGCGATAAAGGAGATAAGGGTGAAGCTGGTACTAATGGTGCAAGAGGTCCAGCAGGACCACAAGGGATACGAGGACTTAAGGGTGATAAGGGTGAGCCTGGTTTAGATGGAGCTGATGGTACTGATGGTACTAATGGTAGAGATGGATCTCGAGGACCACAGGGTATTCAAGGTCCTCGTGGTTTACCTGGTGCTAAGGGTGACAAAGGAGACATGGGTGATCGAGGCTTACAGGGTGAGCAAGGTGAGAGAGGTGAGAGAGGTTTAAGGGGTGCAACTGGTCCTCAGGGTGCACAAGGTGGACAAGGACCACAAGGGCCAAGAGGTTTACAGGGTACAAGAGGTGCAACTGGACCACAGGGTGGACAAGGACCAAGAGGCTTAACGGGTCCAACAGGTCCTCGAGGTAACCCAGGTAGCACAGGATCTCAAGGACCTAAGGGAGACAAGGGTGATACAGGTAATGCACCTTTAACTAGGGTAGCTAATGAAGCTGCTTATAATGCTATTAGTAGTAAGAGTTCAACGACTATTTATTGGTGGCCAGCTTAAATTATGGGCATAAGATTTGGCAGTAATAATCCTGGGAATAATCTCCGAGTAGGTACGGAGACTGTGGGAGCTATTGCTATAGGTGGTCAGGTGGCTTGGAGAGCTCCTTCTTTTGTTCTTTATATGATTGGTGCTAGCAATGATGCTTTGTATATCTTAGACACAACTACAGGTAGAGCCACGCGTGTTGGATCAGCTAGTCGATTTGGTGTAGCTGAGAATTTTCCTCAAGGGTTAGCTTATCACAACGGTCTTTTATACATGACTGGTTTTGGTAATGACGTTCTATACACCTTAGATTTAGATTCAGGAAGAGCTACTCGTGTAGGAACTAGTAGCATAGGAGATGGTTCACCTAGAGCCTTAGCATCTCACAACGGTACTTTGTACATGCTTGGTAATAGTGCTGATGCTTTATTTAGAGTAAACACAACTACAGGTGCAGGTACAAGGGTAGGAAGTTCTAACCGGTTTGGTTTAGGTTTGCGTATTCCCCAAGGTTTAGCTTCTCATAACGGTAACTTGTATATGGTGGATGGTCGTAGTGCTGCTTTATATAGGTTAAATACAAATAATGGTTCTGCTACCAGGGTAGGATCAGCCAATAACTTTGGTGTAAGTGAGACTAGTCCTACAGGCTTAGCTTCTCAAGACGGTACCTTGTACATGGTGGGTACTAATAATGATCGTTTATATAGACTAAATACATCCAACGGTATAGCGACAAGGGTTGGATCATTTTTACAGTTTGGTGTGAGTGAGACTGATCCTACAGGTATAGCTTCTGTTGTTGGCACTGTTACTACTCCTACGCCTGATCCTGATCCTCCTAGTGTTCCTTCTGTTCTTTATATGGTTGGTTATGGTAGGGAAATTTTATATACCTTAAACACATCTACTGGTGTTGCTACACGTGTAGGTTCTGCGACAAACTTTGGTGTAGGAGAAACATTCCCTACAGGCCTAGCTTTTCATAACGGCACCTTGTACATGGTTGGTAGTGATAATGCTTGGCTATATACCTTAAACACAACCACTGGCGTTGCTACACGTGTAGGTAGATCTTCACAATTTCGTGTAGGTGAGGAATCCCCTACAGGCTTAGCATCTCACAACGGTACCTTGTACATGGTTGGTTATACTAATGATGTTTTATACACCTTAAACACAACCACAGGTAGAGCTACACGTGTAGGATCTGCTGAAGGTTTTGGTGTAGGCGAAAGGGCCCCTGATGGTTTAGCATCTCACAACGGTACTTTGTACATGGTTGGTTCTATTAATGATGCTTTATACACTTTAAACACAAATAATGGTATAGCTAGACGAGTAGGATCTGCGACACAATTTGGTGTAGGGGAGATTAGTCCTGAAGGTTTAGCATCTCACAACGGTAATTTGTACATGATTGGTTCTACTAATGATGCTTTATACACTTTAAACACAACCACAGGTAGAGCTACACGTGTAGGATCTGCGACACAATTTGGTGTAGTGGAGAGTAGTCCTGGTGGTTTAGCTTCTGTTCCTTCTACTTAAAGGAGTCTTTTATGTTATCAGGTTTATTAACAGCTATCTCTGTTCTGTCATCAGGATATACCTTTGCTAAAAGGGTCATGGATGATACTAAGAAGAATAGGCCTGAGGCTTATGCGAAGCTTAAGAAGGTACCAAGGAGTCAGCGACGTGCTTTCTTAGATAGGGAGCTTGTTGATCATGCTAAGCATGAGGCTAAGAAGGAAGTACTTCGTGAGTTAAAGGATGAGTATAAAGCGGAGCTTCGTAAGCAGATGTTAAAAGAGCTTGAGATTGAGGCACAAGATAAGGCATGGGATAATGTCAAAGAAGTTCTTTCTAAGGAGAAGCAACAGCTAGAGAATCTCAAGAGGATCCAAAATGACAAGGGTATTAGTAGGAAATGAGTAGCCTCATCTCTGACATCTATAAAGAGATAACAGGTAAGAAGCTAACTTCTTTAGCTTTGGGGCTTATTCTTCTTGTGGGTTCATCCTGGTATTACATTGCTACTGATAAACTTGAAGAGAACCAGGAAATTTTGATACAACTTAGCACTGACTACTCCATGCTTATGGAAAAGTTGGTTGATAGTCACAAGCAGATCATGATATTACAGATTGAGGTTGAGACATTAGAGGCTAAGGTGTTAGATCTTCAGGAGAAGATTGATAACTTAGACGAAAGAGACAGGACGGAGTTCAACAAGCTTTTAGAGAAGATTTATAAACACCCACATAATAGGACAGCACCATGAGAACCTTCCTTACTATACTGATATCCTTTCTAGTTTCTCTAGCTTTTCTTTTTATCATTTCTAACCTCACAGCTTTTTCTCAACAGATAGACACATGGACTACCAGCCAAACTCAACAAACCAAGACCTACACCTATGAGCACGATCTATCTAAGCGCTACTATCTCAACAAGGGCACAGTACGATGGGATAGGAAGAGCTTACAGAAGTGTGCTGATCTTATGGAAGCTGAGACTCACACTTGTGACACAGCCATTGTTTCTGTAAGAGACCGTAGGACAGAGAACTTTCTCTACTTCTTAGTGTCGTGTACGTGTGAGGAATTATATCAATTTGACATTGATGAAGGGGTTACTGATGGATAATAGAGGATATATACCTTCTCTTCGTGATGTTAAAGGCGTGACGCATGAGATAAGACGTATAAAGAGGGATTTAGCTCGTTTGATGACGGAGCTAGATTGTTTGTTAAGCGTAGTGAAAGATTTAAAACCAGAGGATTTAAAACCAGAGAAGAAGGGAGTTACTGATGGGTGATAGGGGACATTTCCCAACTATTGAAGATGTATTAACTATGTTAGAAGCAATGACTAGAGATCTTAATACTATAAAGAAACATAATGAGTATCGAGACAGAGAGTTAGGTGAGCAACGTAGAAAGCAATTAGTAAAGGATAGAGAGAATAAGGTTATAACTCTTGAGGTTGGTCATGGTCCTCACCCGGATGGCTTTGAGCCTGGAGCTGTGGATAAGCGTACTGGTACTGAAGAGTGGAAGATGAATCATGTATGTGCTTTAGCTTGTAAGAAACATCTTGATGATCTTGGTTACATCAATGTGTTTGTTACAGACGAGAATAACTACTTATCTCATATAGGTCGTAATCATCAGAAGAGTCGGGTATTTGTATCTATACATCACAATGCATTTTCTACTGATGCGGCACAGGGTTCTGAGACATTAGTTCATGATAAACTAGCTACGAAGGCTCATCGTCATTTAGCTGAGTTATGTAGTGTTCATATGTCTAAGGCTTTGAACATACCTAATCGTGGTGTTAAGACTATGGGTTTATCTGTGTTATCTGGTGCTATTGAGGGTAATACGCATAGATCTGATCAGGGTGTATGTTTAGTTGAGCCTTACTTCATTACGGGTGGTGATGTGGATGATCATAGTGAGTGGAGTCGTAAGTCAGGTATAGCATTGGGTAAAGCGATTGATGAGTTTTTAAAATACTGGAGGCCGTTATGAGTACTGAAAAGTTAGGTGTAGAGAATTTAAAGCAATGCACAAACTTAGTAGAGGCATTGTGTGAGACATTTGCTGCAGCGAAGGAAGATGATGACAAGGTGACTTGGTCTGATCTTCTTGATCCTGATGTATGGGAGCATGGCTTTGATGTGGTTAGAGCAGCAGGTGATTTAGCTGATCGTTGGGATGACTGTTTAATGGAGATCAATGATTTATCAGCTGAGGAAGCTATGGAATTGGTACAGCATTATTTCCTAGCATTTAAGCTGATGTATAACAGCTTTGTTCGTTTAAAGAATGCAGAAGAGATAGGACCAGAGGTTGAAGTATAATAATGCTTTAGATAAAACAGAGTCATTGCTTCGCATGGCTGACATTCCCTTGGTTAGTCATAAGGTTAGTCCCAAGGGTTTAATTGATATATTTGATTCAAAGAAGAGGGATGATCATAGGGGTTTACTGAATCTTTTTCATTCAATGCCTAAGCTTTGTCTTGAGAAAGAACTGATTTGTGTTTATATGTGTTATGTTCTTTTGAAGTGTGATGGTGATAGAACTAAAACTGCTAGAATTTTAGGTATGGATAGGCGTAATCTAAGGTATAGGATTACGAAGTTACGTAAGCAGGGATATGTCATACCTCCTGCTTATTACCACAAAGAGAACGATAATCTTAGTCCGTTTCACTTATATCAAAAGTATCGTTTTGTAAGGTTTCTTTACCAGAACCAATGTGAGCCCTACGATCATATCTCAAAACCTTATGATATAAATCATGGTAAGGGATGGTGAGATGAAGAAGAGTTATAACCTCACTGTTGATGAGCTCATCAGAAGACACATCCCAGACAGGGGTGTGTCTTCTGAGAAGAGACTTAAGAAGATCATGGATATTAGCATCCATCTCAACAGGATTAAACTCATAGAGGAAGAGCATGGTGCTTATGTAGACAGTATAAAGCCTAAGCGTGGCAGACCTCGTAAGCCAGTGGAACCATGGCGTGATATTACGAAGAGTAAGGCTGAGTTATCTAAGTACACCAATCCAAAGTTATACAAGGAATACTGGACAAAGAATCAAAAGCCTTCTGAATGACACGATGTTTTTTATTTGATATGATGATGTTGGTGTTTCATTGTTCTCCAAACACGAAAGCCTAACCTTTCCTTCTTTTGGTTAGGCTTTCTGTGTATCTACTATTACCCTATAAGATGTTGA
This sequence comes from Proteobacteria bacterium bin106, assembly GCA_002238945.1. GTDB lineage: Bacteria > Bdellovibrionota_B > Oligoflexia > Oligoflexales > Bin106 > Bin106. Next base: position 39,047 of record MPNI01000022.1, read on the forward strand.
TTTTTTACCCCGGGGGGGTTTGAAAATAGGGTACCCCCCTCGGACACCCCCCCCCCTCTACCCCAGGTGGGTATTCAAACATCCCTACCCCTTCCCACATACCACCTATACAGCACAAACTCACAGCATACCCATCAACCAAAGTCAGGAGGGTACCTCATATACCACATGCATAAACATCTATGGCGTTTAACCCCGGAACAATCAAACTATCTAGTCATGATACAAGCATGAGGATATGTTAACCCACCCCACACATATGGCCCACCCCCCACCCACATCGCTCCACCTATTACACACACACCAGCATACACACCTACTACCATACCCATGGTCATAGGATCCAAAGAAAGTTCTCGATAGGAAAGGAATGGAGCCTGAAGATTATTACAAGGAAGAGATTGGTACCTAAGCCCTGCCTATAATTTTAATAAAATAAAAAAGAACCTAAGGAAAAATATTTCTTTTTTTTTTAAAATCCAAAAGGAAA
>MPNI01000093.1 GCA_002238945.1 Proteobacteria bacterium bin106
CACCTCGTTCTCCTCTAGGACCCTGAATACCTGGAGCTCCATCATTACCAGAATCTCCCTTGTCCCCTTTAGGACCCGGATTTCCCCTAGGACCAGCATCTCCTTCAACCCCTCGTTCACCAGGATCACCTTTGTCACCCTTATCGCCTTTGTCTCCTTTGTCTCCTTTATCTCCCTGGTCTCCTTTATCTCCCTTCTCACCAGATCCTGATCCACCAGTACTAGCAGCTTCGTCTAACAAAGTTCCAAGAGAAGAAGTTGCTGAAACTAAAGTTAAACCTCTAGGATCATCCTCACCTACACCAAATTCTGTAGCTGAACCTATACGGGTAGCAACACCAGTGGTTGTGTCTAAGGTGTATAAAGCATCATTACTACTACCAATCATGTACAAGGTGTCATTGTATGAAGCTAAGCCTGTAGGTTGCGACTCACTTACACCAAATCGTCTCGCAGATCCAACACGTGTAGCTCTACCTGTGGATGTGTCTAAGGTGTACAAAGCCTCAGTATTATAACCAAGCATGTATAAGATGCCATTGTGTGAGGATAAACCACGAGGATCACCCTCACTTACACCAAAATCTTCTATGTCTGAACCAAACCTGGTAGCAACACCAGTATTCGTATCTAAGGTGTATATAGCAGCACCATCGCCAGTACCAACCATGTACAACACACCACCATGAGAAGCTAAACCTTTAGGCTCACTCTCCTCTACACCAAATCTATAAGCAGATCCTACACGTGTAGCAATACCAGTAGTTATGTCTAAGGTGTATAAAGCACTAAAATAAGCACCAATCATGTACAAGGTGCCATCTTGATAAGCTAAACCTTCAGGAGAATACTCATCGACACCAAAGTCTGTCGCAGATCCTACACGTGTAGCAACACCAGTAGTTGTGTCTACGGTATATAAAGCATCAGTATTAGTACCAACCATGTACAATCGATCGGCTATGACTTCTGTTTCTAAACTCAGCTCAACATCACCAGGATCTCCTTTGTCACCCTTGTCTCCCTTAGGACCAGCAGGACCAGCAGGACCACCAGGATCTCCTTTGTCACCCTTAGGACCAGGAGGACCACCAGGATCTCCAGGATCACCCTTATCCCCTTTAGCACCATCTTTACCAGGAAAACCCCTAGGTCCCTGAATACCATCAATACCTTGAATACCTTGTGGACCAGCAGGACCAGCAGGACCTGCACCTCCAGGATCACCCTTATCTCCTTTATCCCCCTTCTCACCAGGAACACCAGCAGGACCAGGTTCATTTAATTTAGCCCTAAGAGTAACAACACTAGGAACAGAAGCTAAACCTGAAACCTTTCCCTGACCTACACCAAATTCTAAAACAAAAGCAACTCGTGTAGCCTCTCCAGTTAAAGTGTCAAGGGTATACAGAACATCATTATACTGACCTGACATGTATAATTTGCCATTGTGAGATGCTAATCCTGAAGGAGTAAACTCTCTTACACCGAAATATGTCGCAGATCCTACCTGTGTAGCAATACCGGTAGTTGTGTCCAAAGTATATAAAACAGCATTCTCACCAACCATGTACAATTGGCCATTGTGTGAAGCTAGGCCTAAAGGATCACCCTCACTTACACCAAAGTCTGTTGCAGAACCTACACGGGTAGCAACGCCAGTGGTTGTATCTAAGGTGAATAAAGCATCATTGCTAGCACCAACCATGTACAAAACACCGTTGTGAGATGCTAAACCTGATGGACTAAATTCCCTAACTCCAAAAAAAGAAACTGTACTAATCTCAGTAAAACGTCCATTAACAAAATCAACAGTGTATAAAGTGTAATTATCCTGACCAACCATGTATAAAGCATTATTATGGTAGGCTAAACCTGCAGGTTCAAATTCACTAACTCGATAAGCTCCTCCTATAAAAATAGCTGTACCAGAATCGGAATTTAATTTGTATAAAACAGCAGGATCCGAACCAACCATATACAAATCAGTAGACTCTATAATCGAATCTAATGTTAATGAACCAGCATTAAAATCAGCTACTTCACCTTCTATCTCTAAGCCTATAATCTCAGAGTATCTAAAAGCCACCACTCTACTAGAAGTAGCAGTGTTGTCATAAATATAAAATAACCCTTGATTAGACGATATGGATGTCCAACCACCATTATCAACAATCTCATCTATGTTAAAAGGTGTGCCTAAAACAACACCATCACTCGTGTTGTATTCAGTGACATAATGAACATCACTATCCAAAATCAAAGAAAGGAAAGTACCGCCTTCTATAGATAAACTACGGATAA
>MPNI01000023.1 GCA_002238945.1 Proteobacteria bacterium bin106
TAAATGCTCTTTCAACTCGAGCTAGATGCTTATAAGAAGATACAACTTTCTTGGCACTCATTTCTCTTTTTGAAAGACTGGTTGTAACAACAAAAAGTCCATCAATATTGTTTTCTTCGGTAATAGCTTGTTCGTTCCTTGAGTAAGTCAACAAATTCTCTTCAATTTCTATATCAAAGAAAGGCTTTACGTGATGTCTATTTAAAATACGAAGAACGCGTTCTGTGATTTTTGGACGGCTTTTTGCACCACAGCAAGATCCTTTTCTGCACGCTTTAAGGCGTCTTTTCGTTTCCGTCTCCTTGTTGCTTCTCGGTAGGGGTTATGGCAAATGATTAAGCGCATTCCAGGATATTCGTCACTTTTAACTTCACAAATATTACGTGTATCAAAAAGAGAAGTTTGCATCGATTCCCCTCTTGTTTTCATAATTGTCTTTAAAGAGGGCTTTCTAAGAGCGGAGATCCAATCAATACCAAATGGTTTCAAATCCTTGTTAATATTGGTTTGCGTAACCATACCGCGGTCACCAACAAAGATGATTTTCTTAAGCCCGAATTTATGACGTAGTTTATCTATTTGATGTGATACTGTCGAAGGATCAGCGGCATTGCCTTCGAATACTTCTACGGCTACAGGACAGCCATCACGATTTGTCAGTAACCCAAATTCGATCTGAAGCTTCCCCTTTTTATTGTCACGAGAGTAGCCATAATTAGAAAGAGGACACTTTGTTCCTTCCATATACACCGAAGTAAGATCATAAAGAACAAGAGCTCCTTCTTTCAGATGTTTTTTTGCCAGTTTTTTTTCGATATTATCTTGCTTTTTAAGCAACCAATCCATCGCTTTATAAAGATCATCTTTCTTTGATTTTGTTACGCCAAACTCAAGTCCTAACGTTGATTGAGGTAAATGATGACCTAGTTATAATAGCCGTCATTGTTTTCTAGATCTTTTTGATCACATTCCCAACCTCCATGCGTGAGAATTTTTGTTTGTGGATCAATGATGCGAGATGCAATCATTACCATACAAATGGAATGATATTTTGATTTTTGATCGCAGGTTATTCCAGGGATATTAAGTTTATTCATAAAGCCTTTCACCGCTGCCTGAATATCCCCAAAAATAGTAGAAGCAACTTGGGCAAGAATCGGCTAAGATAGTGTTTGTTTATGACTTCTGCCATTTTCCCAGTATGAACGGCGAATGAGTGTGGTTTTTTTGTCTGATCCATGATTTGGAACTACCTCAACATACATGTTTGATCCCTTTGGTTTATGACGGCGGTAAGTAGGCTAATACATGGCTATGATTATAACATAAAAAATAAAAATGCAAATCAAATCTGAAATTTCATGTGCATTTTTTCTTCAAATTACATGAACAGTTTTTGAGGCAAAAAAAGCAAAAAAATCCCTCAATCCCTTATGTAAACAGGGATTGAGGGATTAAAGGGGTGTGTTTTTTTGCGAAACTTCAGTATCTGCTAATTTTTTATAGATAGTCATATTTTTTTGATTAAGAAATTTTCTATTTCATATGATGGGCAATGATCAAAATCCAGGAGGTTCAAATTCACTGTAATTATAGGCTTCTATAGCAAAATTTTCTAATACTTTTAATTGACTAAGCATTCTTTCTTTGTCTTGATCTGTTTGTGTTTTTAGCCAATTTCTTAGCTTCCAAGCGGTATATGATGTTCCTACTATGGGCCACTTTCTAAGTAATGTTTTGCCGCTTTCATAGCCTAGTCGACTTTTCCATGGGAAGGCATTAGTAATCCCATATCCTCCTAGTTCAGCTAAAGCTATCACTCCATCAACTGGAAGTTGTAGCCAGCGTTTTTTTTCTGGAAAAGCACATTTGGTTTGTTTATTCCATCCATACTGCCATATTTTAATAAAAACACCAGGTAAATTGTTTCGAATAGAGCAGATATTACTTTCAATTATATCACTTAATCCACACCTATTCAGGTTCAGGTTCAGGTTTCTTTTAGTATACAAATAATCCGATAAAAATTGATCTAGCGATCCACCTTTTCTAAAATGATAGCTATGAAGACTCATGTTACGATTAAAGCCATTGGATTGAGTCCAATATCCATTAGTGTCATCATATTTTATTGTAGGTAAAGGTGGTGAATATATATGACAAGGTGTTGATCGTTTTTTCATTTCGGCTGTTGCATTTTTATGACAAGAAAAAGATTCTGCTATGAAAATCTCTTTTATTATTCTTGGCCGTTTATCATAAAGAATTTTACCATCGCTATCCTCATCAGTTTTTCCCTTAGCGGCATCAAGATAGCTGAATGTCCATCCACTTCTATTTTCATTATATATGTTTGGCAGGTTAGAAAATTTCACTCTAAAATAATCGCTATTTACTCTTTTGCCACGAGTCTTGTAGTTAATCCAGCTATCATGACCTCCAGCATCAAGTCTATTAACTTTTCTACCTTCAAGACATGGAGAAGATCCTTGAGAACGAGGCGGTGGTGTGTTATCATCGATAACTACTATGGCATTGTTTGGAGCTGGAGGTTTATTATTATCGGCAGTACCATCTCCAGAATTAGGGTTAGTAGTAACATCGTCACCATCATCTATGGACTGTACTTCTGAAGAAGTCTTATCTCTTGGGGTAGATTTATTACTGTTATCACAACCTACAATAATGAGGCTAGCAGCTAACACGTTAATAAAATAGATATATAATGTATGGCTATGTTTTCTTTTAATATGTAAATGTTGTGTTGTCCAGTTCATAGTATCTTTCTTAAAAAGATGTATTTTTCTTTCTATTTTCGATCTATGAGTTATGCATTTTCTGATAATATCATCAAGTGGATGGGCTTATCGGTCAGACATGGCTATTTGTTTAGTTTTGTTTAGAAATAAACTCTTTTCTTCAGAGGTTAGGCGTTTTGAGAATGTTTGAATACTTCTTTCCTCCACTGTAAAAGATAGGGGCTGGTTGATGTTGCCCACAAAGTTGAGTTTTTTGCAAAGCTTCCTTCAGTCAGTGGCAAGCCCTTATAGGGCATAACGAAGTTCTTAAAGAGATAGCCTATTTATCATCAAAATAATAAACTACTTTTTTCATAAAGCTGCACTCAGCATCTGGCTTAGTGCATACTTTAGATCACTGGCAATGAGTTCAACGCTATGGATACTGGCAAGTTCGTATGCGATGGTCAGTTCTAAGTGTGTGCTATCACATAGTTGAATCATGCATAAGAATATATGATTTCTAAGCTTATCTTCACTACGAAGATCTTTATGGTTAAAGAGACTACGAGTATATGCAGAAATGATATCAATGCTGAGTTGTTCTTGTTTGTTTTCAGGCTCTTCAAGTACAAAAGCAACCAATCGATAATGTAGTTCATCATCAGTGAGGCTTGAAAAATCTTGTAGAGCATTCACATACTCACTATCCAAAATAAGCTGTCTTAAACGAGTTCCATTTTCTCTTCTTGAGACAATGTGATTAATAAAACTCACTGTGGTTAATGATAATAATTCATTAGGACGAACAAGATATCCTGTATTCAAATCCTTGCTAGTTATTTGGGATATATGGCCTACCTCAGTAGGTCCATGATGCAATGATGTTCGATGATCTATGAAAGAAGAGATGTCATCACCTTCAAGAGATTCGATAATATTTCTAAAACGACCAAGCTGATGATGATGAGATATCTTTGCGAAGCGTTCTAATAGATTGTGCTTTGCTGTTAATACTTCTCTTGCAATGACGCTAGTAGCAGGTTTGTTGTCATCATATTCTTTGGATAACTCTGTCATAGGGGGTGTATTGTCAGTAGATACATCAATTAACTGATCCATCATTCTGCTTCTCTGCACAGACACTCGAGTATGAGATGTATTATAAACATCAGCTATTTCTTCTCCATAGGCATCATCAAGCTTCAGTATTATGGATAAAAAAATATGTTGAAAAAATTTTTCTTCTTTAATGTTTTCGTAAACATCATTGATATTTCCCATGGATATAACAGCTGTTTTTTGTAAGCCTTTTTTTTGTATGTATTTATCTATTTGAAAATTAGCTCGTCTTACAATACTCTGAGGATAATGGGTTTTTTCGTAGTGGAACTTTTCAACAAGAGAATCCAATTCATGGATAACTCGCAAAGAAGGCTTTTCCTTTTTTATGGATATATTGCCTTTCTTATTTGTATAAAAGATCAGCTCTTTGTGTGTTGCCATATAAAACAAGTCATCTATGATAGCTGTTCGTAATCGACTCACATAAGGAATACTCACTCCATAGGCGATAGCAATCATCGCACCGTCCATTTGATCGAAATGAAGCACGAGTGAATAAAATATACGTTGTTGTCTTGGCATTGAGAGCTTATTTGTAATATATTTTTTCATCTTTTCAGCAGTTAGATAATATAAGTCTTGTCCATTGTATTTAGGATGGCTTTTAAGCAATAAGCGTAAGAATTCTAAAGTTTTTTGGGAATTATTTTGAAGATCTTTTTGAAAAGAATCATTTAAATATTCAAGATCTTTAATAATTTTATTATCCAAAGATTTCTTTTCTGAATTATTAAATAACTTTCCATTGTTGCTTAGCTTTCCGTGTTGAGCCATTTTCATCAAGTCCAAGAATATTTTGCTTTTTTGACCACTTATAACACCACTGTTGCTTAAGTTGTAAAGCTTTGCCATCTTCGCACCTTTGTTTTCATCGAGAAGAAGAATAAGAGAAAAGAAGATATGTTTCTTTTTTTGAGTATTCAGATACAATGTCTCATATTGATGCAAGTGATCTATGTCAAGATAATTCAAGCTTTGATCCTTATGCATCTGGCTGTTGTATAAGTAATGATGTTTTATGGCATATTTTACACGTTGGATAAGTTCTTGAGGATGATTTTTAAATAAATATTGATAGATTTTTTGAACCTCACTAAAACTTTTAGCACCACTGACTACGGGTGTAATATCTACATTAGAACCCGTGTAGTAAGTTCTTTTGATCTTTTCTGTCATAGCGAGTTCTTTTATTTGTTTTAATATCTTGTGTTTTTGAACAAAAATAGCTGCTCTTGTGACGCCGTAAGCACGCGAAATATCTTTTTGTTTATCTTGATTAAGGTGTAAAATAAGCGAAAAGAAGATATGCTTTTTTCTTGGTGTAGTCAGTGTATATTCCACAAATTCTTGAATTTTTTGAGCTCGTAGATACGGGTATTCTTCTCCTTTGTAGTCATCTTGTTTTTGCAAATATGATACTAAGGAGTTGATAATGCTTTGAGGATCATCAGCCATGGTTTGTGTGAAGATTTTTGTAAGTGATGTTACAACATGTGCCTGATCAGCAGCTTTTGATGCTGTGCTTTCTTGTTGGTCTTTTGTGGAAACAGAAAAGATTGGAAAACGATTCTCTGGATCGTTTGGAGTGTCTGGTGGTAGCTCACTGGCCAAAGAATCAAGTAGGTAGTTATTTTCTTTGTGAGGTTGCGCTGATGAGGCTAATGGCCGCCTCATTGCAAGTGGGGCAGAAAATATAGCTTCACCACCACTTTGCAACATAACCCACTTTTGCCATGTGTGATAACTTAACAAAACGAGCCCTGTAAGGGCAGCGAAGTGTGCTGTGTGCTTTTTTGTGGTTATTTTATCAGCTAATTTATCAGCTATTTTATCAGCTATTTTATTAACTAGTTTATTTTGAGTAAAATGTTGCCACGGAGATAGTATAGAACGAGCAAAAGTCTGGGAAGTGTTATAAGCATGAGAGGGCGTTTGAGCATAAACATCACTAGCAGATAATAACACTACACTTAAGCTTATACTTATGCATAATCTTGTACTTAAACGAATCACAGACTGTAAGGCAAGTGTGTAACAGCTAGCCCGTAGCATGGAGCACGCAGCTGATGTGAGTAACGGCCATTTCATAACCTTTTAGCCTTATAATATTGGAAGATGAAAGTACGCAAAAACACATATCATAGTGATTTTATCACTATCATGAAGTTGTTTTGTTTATGATATCTGACTAAACAATAGAAAATAGAAAATAACAAAGATGAACAAATAACACTATAGACCATGAAGACCAAAAATTAACAGTTAACCAGAATTAACCAGAAATATTAAAGGCAGATGATCATAGCATGATAAAGATGTCTTTTCAAGACCAGATAGAGTGTGAATCTAAAAGCGCTCAACTACCTTGCCCCTACTTATAGCCAAGTTTAGCAGAGTTTGGCTATCTGTCTGTCTGTGAGGTGTTTGTGAGGTTTTTATACAACAATTCTTTTGATGCTTGGATGGATAGAGGTGGTGATTTCATAAGGAATCGTTTCTTGCCAACCAGCCAGTACAGTGGCACTAAGGCAATGATGAGGAGATTTTCCGAGTAATATCACTTCTTGACCTATAAAAAAGCCTGATTTACGCGGAAGTTTTACGGTCATCATAGTCATGCTTACAGAGCCAATAATAGGGCATTTGTGATCATCAATGAGCACATAACTTTCTTGGTTACTTCCCATTTTACGGAAGTAACCATGCCAGTAACCTAGGGGCAGTACAGCCATGGTGATATCTTCTTTTGCTGTATAGGTACTGCCATATCCCACCTGAGCACCTTTGTGCAGATCTTTGATCTGCACAATACGTGTTTTCCATGATAGGACTGGCTGGAGATGAAGATCAGGCAGGCGTCTTTGTGATTCAGCTGTGGAAAAAAAGCCATAGATGGGACCACCAAGGCGTACAATATCACCTCGTGCTTTCTTATAAAGTAAAGCAGGATGAGAAGCACCTCCGTGGCATAAATCCATGGTAAAGCCTTGGGATAGATACTGAGAAATGCAGGTTTTATAAATGGCTAATTGTTTCTTAATGGGCAAGTCAGGATGATCAGGAGGGGAAGGTGTATTAGCATAGTGTGTCATGATGCCCCTGATCAAGGATCGATGAGGAGAAGCTTTGATTTTTTGAAGAACTGTTTGAAAACGATGAGGTGATATACCTAATCGTGACATACCAGTATCGCATTTAATGAATGCTTGCTGAGGTTGCTTTAAAGCAAGCCATGCATCTATTAAATCTTCAGAGGATAAACATACGGTTGCTTTAGGAATATGATGAGCTATGTCTGAAAGTTCTGCAGGATGCAAAGGACCAAGTACCAAAATCTTTCCAGGACAACCAAGATCACATAGCACTTGTGCTTCATCATAGTCACATATGCCATACCAAGGCAGCTGTAGATCAAAAAGAATCTGACACACCTCAACAAGACCATGGCCATAGGCATTCGATTTCACGATAGCCATAATAGCTGTTGTCTTGAAGGTCTTTTTGAGAAGATGGATATTGGCTACAAGTGCTTTTTGATCGATCTCTACCCAAAGTTTTCTTTGTGTATTGTCTTTATGATGTGTGTAACCCAAAACCACCTACATATGTCATATGCCCATGATGGATATTGATAATAGTAAAAGAAAGAGTGGTACCAGCGGGCGGACTCGAACCGCCACGCCCTTGCGAGCATCGGATTTTGACGTTAACCTTATCACTTTCGTGTAAGCCAGACTATGTCATCATCTTTAAGCTAAAAAAGTATGTATTCTATAGGAGGTTATAAGTACTCGTAAAACTCTATTCATGACTTAAAGATGTTGGGCGCTGTTTCGCCGTTGGTTTTTTACAAAGCTACTTATAAAGCTACTTATAAAGCTACTTATAAAGCTATCTATAGAGCTATAAAGTGAAAGCTTTGTGATGCTATACAACAATCACATTCTTTATCCAAATGTATAAAAAACCTTCAGCTACTTCCTGTTATTAAACCATATCGCTATAGTTCAGGTAGTCGTTGAACCTTCACACTCTGTGCGCTTGGCTGCCTATTGGCATAGATGATAACATCCTTAGCTTTTAGGCAATTCACCCAATTTTTTCACCTATCATCACTGATAGGGCGGACCCTGATGTTTTCTTGTTTACGTGTTTTGTGTTTATATTTTTTATTATCTATTATCTATATTTCATACTTCCTTTTTTACGTTGTTTCTATGTTGTTTCTATACTGTCTTTTTAAGTGGATCCGACGTGTCTACCAATTCCACCACGCTGGCACTTCCTCAACTCTAACATATGCCTGTCATTTTTTGAATCATCATCTTTGTACGAAAAAAGCTGTGTGTTTTTTTCCATAACGTATAATAGATAGGAAGTGACAAAGGAAGTGACAAAGGAAGTGATAAGAAGCATGGTTGAAAGGTGTGTTTTGAGCATATGTGACCTATGAAAGCAAACAAACCTCTGACATCTCATTGGGCTGATATAACAGCCTTTAAACTGGTAAAAAGCAAAGATTTATCAGCTGATAACAATGTCATCACTGTGGCTAGTGGCATCAGCCCTAGTGGAACAGTGCATATGGGTAATTTTCGGGAAGTGATCACAGCAGACTTAGTGGCACGTTCTCTAAGAAGTCTTAAACAGAATGTGCGTTTGATTCATAGCTGGGATAATTTTGATGCTTTTCGTAAAGTGCCACAGAATTTTCCAAGTAAAGACAACTATGAGTCCTATCTTGGCAAGTCTTTAGAAGATATTCCTGATCCTTGGCATCAAGCTGCTTCATTGGCGCAGGGGCGTATGAAGACGTTTGAAGAGGAACTAGCTGTTGTTGGTATACGACCAGAGTACATATATCAACAGCAACAGTATCATTTAGGAGTGTATGGCAAGAGTATTCACAAAATTCTTCAAAATATGGATGTTATCCAAAATATTTTAAACGCTCATCGCAAAGATCCCTTACCTAAAGATTGGCTGCCTTTGGTGTGTTATTGTCCTAAGTGTGGATCCTCTAAAACCCATCTTCAATACAATGGTGAGGATGGTGTTGTTTGTAACTGTCAAAGTTGCTCTCATCAAAGCACGCATAGCCTCCAAAACTCGCCATATATCAAATTAACTTGGCGATTGGATTGGCCCATGCGCTGGGCCTATGAATCGGTGGATTTTGAGCCTGGAGGAAAAGATCACTCCTCACCTGGAGGATCATTTGACACAGCTAAAGAGATTATCCAAGATGTTTTTTCTAAGCAAGCTCCTCAATATCTCCCCTATGACTTTGTCCGCATCAAGGGAGGAGGGGGTAAGATGTCATCTTCTTTTGGTCACGTTATCACACTCACCGAATTAGCCAGTGTTTATGAACCTCAGATCATACGATGGCTGTATGCTTCTCAAAGACCTAACCATGAATTTGCTCTTTCTTTTAGCGAGGATGTGATCAAAGTCTACGAAGAATTTGATCATGCTGAAGCCATATCTTTATCGCCTCCTCCCACAAAAGGAAAACTCCAAAAAACCTATCCACTAGTGCGTCGTACCTATGAGTTATCTTGTATAAACACCTTGCCAGAAAAGATCATCAAACGCCCGCCCTTTCGCATACTATGTGATCATCTACAAATTTGTGAACTGGACATACATAGAACATTAGAAAGGTTTTATTCTCATTTTAAAGAAGACAAAGACAGCCAAGAAAGGTTTTTCATGCGTGCTCATTGTGCACGTAATTGGCTAAAAAACTACGCCCCAGAAAGCTTTGTCTATGCCGTTAATACCAAAAATGTAAGCTTAGATCTTAAACCAGCAGAGCTAAATGCTCTATCTCTCTTTAAGCAATGGGTGAGGGAAGTGGAATTGTCCGATCTAGACAGTAACGATATCCACTCTCTGGTTTACCAGCGTGTGGTCAAACCAGCTAGCCAGTACATAACAGACAACAAAGAAACCAAAGAGCCAGAAGAAATAAGCACAGGAGATATTTTTCGCCTCATCTATCTCAAGCTTATCTCAAAGAGCAAAGGTCCTCGACTTGCTGGATTATTAAAAGAGCTGGGTAGTGCTAAAGTATTAAGTCTGCTAACGGATATAGATGATATAGATTGAACCACATATAAAACATATTTACGAGGTGTAGCGCAGCCTGGTAGCGCGCTCGTCTGGGGGACGAGAAGTCGCTGGTTCGAATCCAGTCACCTCGACCATTTTTGTCATCATATGCTTAAGTGATAGATACAAGCACAACTACGATATAAAACACGTGGTGCGTGATGCCATCACCCATCACTTCATGAACGCGGCTTTTTTGTTTTTACTGAGTGTTACCTTAGTATGGTTTTATCGATCAAAGTCATAAAATCCTGCTTTACGCAGATCATCTATACTCGGACTACCTTCCTCAGCAGAGATTGTCTCTGATTCTTCACCTTCTTGGACCGCCCCCGATGCTTTAGATTCGGTAACGCCCTTATCTGTATCTTGACTCACTGTACTCTCTTCAACACCGCTTTTACTTTGCAAAACAGCGCCTTCTGCTTGGCTAAAAGCTGCTGTTGGTACAAAAAGTTTTTGAGCCTGATCAGCTATTTCTACAAAAAGTCCTTTAAGGTACACAGCTCCTAACACCGTTGTTAGGCCAAGTACAACTGCTTGCGTGCGTAAAAGAGTTGGTTGAAAACTCAAAGCAGCAACTTTTGAGCCTCTAACACCCGCTCTTTTTGCTACAGTTGAAAGCAAAGGGCTTGATGACATCAAAGCAACATGGGAAGGATGAAGAAAACGGGCTTCTTTAATCTCTATGGTATGATCTGCCACATTGTCATCATCCAAGGAACATGATTGTGCCCCCACTTGTGTTAACACCAATTGGTCACCACAACTAGCCACTTCAAATACATCATCACTCTGTATACTTACATTGATATCCATGCCTTTGCCAGGTGAGTCTTCGCTAAGCACGTAAACACCTGATCCAAAAGCAAGCTGTGTCGTAAGCAGTCCAAGAGTACTTATAGATAAACTAAGTCTAAGAATATGTGACATAAAGCGCGACTTAAATACATAGAAAATAGGTGTCATGGTAGTGATGCCTCCAAATAGCTTGAGATACGATAATAAGGGATATGTACGAAATAAGAGGGTCGCAGTGCTCAGCGCGGCAATGATAGTCAGCATTATCAACATGTTAGTACTAATTTTACACGGCGCTAGTCTTTACACGGCGCTAGTCTTAACACTTTAACACGGCGCTAGTCTTAGCACAGCGCTAGGAAAAGCCACCATAGCATAGTCTGACCATCAAAGCAATCAAGATAAGATCTTTAGGATGGAACACTTAAAAACTCTACGGAACGCTTTAAAGCTTTCTTAAGAATATCTTCACTTTCCATAAATACTTCATGACGAGCATCACGAAAATGGACAAGTTCTATGGTAGATGAAGAGAGTTTTCTTGCTGTTTTAACCCATCTTTGAATAGAGCTGGGTGAGACAACCTTTTCTCGGCCTCCGTAAAAAATCAGTATAGGAGCACAGAGATGGGATATATTTGTATCGTAATGGATAAATTCACAGGCTTGAAATGTAGCTTGAACCCAACCAAAAGTAGGAGAAGAGATAGGATAAGGGGTAGCTTGGATAAAGCGATATTTTTCTTTATCACTTGTGAGACGGTTTTTGACAAAGCTATAACGGATCTCACTTTTCACCATTGTGGGTAAGCGCTCCATGCCTAACTGAGAAAGAAAATGAGAAGTAGGTCTAGCTAATAAACGTGGTACAGGTTTTTGAGGCAGTCCGATAAGAGGTGCAGATAAAATCATTTTTTGAGGACAAAACTGCTGCTTGAGAGTGCCGTAAAGAGCGATTAATCCTCCCATGCTATGGGCAACAATCGAATAGGTGTGTTTCTTATAGTTAGCTGCAATAAGTTGTGAAAGATGTGAGATGTAATCATCATAGCTGTTTATATGACCTGGAATACCTCCACTAGCCCCCTGTCCCACATGATCTACGATAATGATAGTGCTTTGCAGTTTTTTATAAAACTCTTCATAAACGGATATGTATTTTTCAATCCACTCGCCCCTTCCTAATATAAATAGCAATATATGCTGAGATGGTTGTTTGTGACCAAAAACACCATAGCGGATATGAATACTTTCTTTAGAAGTGAGATATTGATGTAATTGCAGCTGAGGCGAAGCTGTATCTTGTGTCATACTTATACCCATCATAAATCATGAATCCATACATTGAAGCTTCTTTTGCCGCAGAAACCTCTTAAGTTCAAGAGGATAATTGGTGCAATGCCCATCTACTTCCATCTCTAGAAGATGATGCCATAAAGCACAATTATCTTCGAGCTCGTTATCATGTATTTGAGACCATGTATACACTTCAAGGTTATAAACACGTGCCATTTCAGCAAGAGGGCGTTTGTATATGGATGCCAAAGGATGCAAAATATGGCTTTGTGATTCTTTCAGTCCATGAATGATTTCTGAAATCGTTGTGGGTGTTATATCGGTTTTCCATAACAGAGCACGCTTAATATGAGCCATAGAAGGATTTTGAGCTAGGTTATTGAGACATGCTGAAGACAAACTCGACAATACCAGACGCTTATCAGAAAAATGTTTATTTTGAGCGATCTCTTTGGCTAGAGCAGAGATGATCTTAACATCAGATGGTTTGATTTCACAACTCACCGCTAGATGTTGCAAAGCAGGAGTGGTGAGAAGCTCCAACAGAGCCGTAAAAGTGGGAAGGGTTTCACCGTTTTCAAGATGCACTTTTGCTAGTTCATGAGATGAGGATTTTGAAATAAGCAGATTATGACTGGTGGTACGACTGGTAAGATCATCGTGACAAATATAGATATGGCCATCAGCTGAAAGCTGCAAGTCCACTTCTATACGCTCAGCTCCTTCCACAGCAGCTTGCTTAACACCACTTAAAGAGTTCTCTGGAGCTTTATGCGGGGCTCCGCGATGACCGATCACTGTCATCATATATGTAGCCCTCTTGTTAAGCCAACTGATTTTACAAGATTACAAACAACTCATATATTTTTATATATATATTTAGCTCATGTGTACATACAAATGTAGCAGTGTGTTATCCGTCAAGCTCATCCGTCAAGCTAGGAGTAAATGAGTAACTACTTGGCACAATGGGGTATATTATCACTCTCGTTGTTATCATCACCATCAGTATTTGTTGTACTTGAGATATCCCATATGGTTATGACATCATCATGCTCTATTTTATGAGCTGGTTTTGCATCTTGAACGCTGCTTTTAAGTGCGCCTATGTTTTTGATAAAATCAGTCACTATTTTGTGATCTTTATCATTTCCACTGCCTGCATACTCAAGAACATGTTTGTCAAAAACATCTTCATCGGTATTGAGGTTTGTTATCATGGTTTGTAAATGACCGTACATTTTCAGTGGATACTGATAACACTTCAAAAAATCACGGACATCATTGGCTCGCTTAGCATATTCACTGATTTTTTCTAAAAGCCGTAAGTTGGTTGCTACAGTAGGGTAATGGATTTGCCAACCCACCACTTTACTGTGATCAGCAAAAAAATCAGGACGCCAGCCACTAAGAAGCATGCTGAGTTTACTCAGATGATCGCCTGTTTTCTTAACAGACCATGATTTTTCATAATGAGCTGTTTTATCAAGAGAGCTGATCTTTTGGACCACCACTCCACTTAAAAAGCCATGTCTGAGTTGCATCAGGTAATAGATGAGCTTACGCCATTCGAGGCCTTCTTTGATATACTCTTCAAGGTTGTTGTAATCTCTATCTTCTGAGTTTTGATGACGATTAGCCATCAAAACATTCTTAAACATATCTTCAAAGGTGATGGGATGATCATTATCATCTAATTGTTCGTAGTTGTATTCATGTAAGGCAGCAGCTAAGGCGTAAAGAGCGTTGATCTTATTGGACTTCTTATCTGCCACTAAAGACCATTTGGTACCTTCAGAGTAATCCTGAGCCAAAGTATAGGCTTTATAAGCAAACTCTCGCATAGCTTGATACATCAATGTGGAGGTTTTTTCTTTATCCAATAAGCCTTTTTTGGATATGGTTTGATACTCAAAAGCATAGAAATACATAGCTGCAGCAGATATTTTTTCTTCAATATATGTGGTCTCACTGGTTAGAGTGGTCCAAAAGATATGACGCATCAAACTTGATACGGCTTGTTTTCCATAATCAGACATATGCTCCATAAGAGACATCATGTCATCCATAGCACCTTTCATCTCCGTGACAGTGCTGTCCATTTGCTTCATCATGGTCATCATTTTGCCCATAATCTTGAGCATCTTTTGCATATCATCTTTCATGATACCCATGTCTTTTTGCATAGAAACCATCATTGTCACCATTTGATCCATAGAAGATCCCATGGTTTTCATAAAATCAACCATCACCTTCATCAGATCTTTCATGTCTGTGGTTTCACCATAGAGGCTTTTCATCAGGTCATACATATCATCCATTTTTTTATGCATTTTTTGCGTACTCTTTGCTGCTTTGCGTGCTAATTCGATATCCGAACAAGAAAGCGGCATTAACAAGATAGCTGCCATACTCAAAGCACTGATAGCTACACACACTCTATATTTGATTCGCTGGTAATTCATGATTGAGACCTTTTTCGTATGACTGAGTATTGCTGCTTATAACAACATGAGTTCTGTGTTTTTGTTCTTGTTATTCTTAGTGGATCTTATAAGTATCCATTGCACATGGGAAATAGAGAGACTTGTGCTTCATATCTTGACATGTAACAACTTACATCTACACATAGCAGCACAAGAGAATCTTAACTGCTAGTATTAAGAGCTAGTCTTAATAGCGAGTCTCACTCTTTGTGTTTTGTGTGTATTTCTTGCCCTGTTTCCTCACTTTGATTGTATCTATTTCCGTCTTGCTTTCTTTATCCTATCTGCTTTCTACCTCCACCTTATATCACACGGCTTACAACAATGGCCTAACATATAATGCAGAAATTTACAAATCTTATCTGTAACTATAAAGAGACACATACAGATTTCTGTGTGTAACCGTTACGAAAGTTGATTTTTTCCATATAACCTCAATGATCTTAGGATTCCAGAATAGAAAGCTTTTAACAAAATACTCGCTTTTTGAGCAGAAGGGGAAGATATTTTTGAGTTAAACTTGCAGTGCTTTCGCTTCTTAGCTACGATGCATGGCATAGCTTTGTAAGCCAAAAAATGAAAGAATATGTGAGCAGCATCGTGATGTGTATCTGTTAGATGTGTATGTGTTAAAAGAAAGGATGAAATGAGAGGTATCTTGTTACGTCATATGTGTTATCCAACACTCTTAGCTGAGGCTTTGGTGAGGTTGCTAGCTATGTTATTAGCTATGTTATTAGCTTCTCCACTACTTGCTAATACGGAGCCACCACCAAAGCCATCTACATTGGAAATGCTTGTCATACCGGTAGCATTTTTTATATTGCTTTACATTATCCTTATCAGACCACAGGCCCAAAAGGTCCGTAAGCAAAGAGACTTTATTGCTGCACTGAAGGTGGGAGATAAGGTTGTGGTGAGTGGTGGTATTTTAGGAGTGGTTAAACGTATCCAACCTATGTGGATCAATGTGGATGTGGGTTGTGGAGTGATTGAAGTGCTTAAAGACAATGTGTTTTCAAGAGAGTCCATAGAATCTCTTATGAACAGAGAAAACACGCTAAAAAACTCAGAAGCAGCATCTAAAAAGCTCCCTGCTAGCTCTGTTTCTAACACCGCTCACAAAAAATCTCACTCTAAAAGCCCTAAAAAATAGCAAAATAAACATAAATAAACATAAACGCTAGATACCACCTATACCTCCTTACCTTACAAACAATGAATGATCAAAAAACCATGTTTTTGCAATCCACTCATAGAGTGTCTCTATGGCGAGCCGTGCCTTTACTGACGCTGTTATGGTGGGTGGGTGCTGGGATAGGTTTTGGTGATAGTAGCAAACACGGTCGTATCAGTGATGAAATAGAGTCTTTTGGTGGGCATTCCACCTCTATGGTGGGAGGAGGAGGTGCGGCATTGGATGGATTAGCTGCTGTGCGTTTAAATCCATCTTTATTGATGTCTGCTGATGCTTATAGAATCACAGCGGCTTATCATTGGCCAAGCTATGGCAGGAGTTATTACCAATTAGGTATAGTTGATGGAACGGGCCCGGTTAAAGCGGGCATGGTATTTTCAGCTCCTTTAAATCTGACTTTTGATGATCCTTTCACATTAGCAGAGAGCCTTGAAGAAGGTGAAGAGGTGGGAGTGGAAAGCTATCGAGATGCTTTTTGGGGTACTGGCATCAACCAGCGTTTTAACCTCGGTTTAGCTTATAGCGTTGGAAAAGTGGCTTTAGGTGTTTCAGGATCTTACCTGCGAGGTTGGATGCGTCGTCGTCGCACATTCACATATACCCAAGAAGATGGCATCACCTTCGGTGGAGGAGCATCCGTATTGATTTTACCTAACTTAAGAGTAGGTGCATCCGTGGAGCATCTGGGTAACGAGGCGGTACGGGATTTAGCTCCAACGTTCTATCGTGGCAGTGTTGCTTGGCTGATTAGCGGAGGAATAGCCTCACTCCATGCAGATTACCTGCAACGTCAGAGAGTGCGTAGTGAATGGGTTTTGGTTGAAGATAGAGATACAGCTAGTGATCCTGCTTGGCGTAGCCTTTTTGAGGACCAAGAAACTATCAACAGCTTTGAAAAAATGGTGATTGGTTCTGCTAGTTTATTGATTCAAGATCTTGTACGGCTTTCAGCGGGCTTTGGTTATGAATTCGGTGATGAGGTATTTGCTCGAAGAACTGTAGGGGGAGGTTTAGCTTTGCTATCAGATATGTATGTTTTATCTTATAGCATCAAAAAACCGTATTTTGATGCTAGTAAGCTCCATCAAAATCTTTCCCTTTCTGTAACCATTAAATTATAAAACACACAAAAAAGAGGTTTATAGTGAAAACACTCTCGTTGCAGATCAGATCATCAAGAGTATCAACGAAGCAAGCCTATGAAACAGGTATATATAGCATGCACATTATCTATTAGGAGAACGAGGTTATGGTGATGCGTCTTTTAACCTCTTCTGTGGGTTTGAAAGTGGTGATGGCTTTGAGTGGTCTGGTTATGGTGGGTTTTCTTGTGGGCCATATGGCAGGAAATCTTCTGGTGTTTTTAGGTCCTCGCGCACTCAACGATTATGCTGCTTCTTTACATAGTATGCCGCTGGTGCTTTGGGGCGTTCGTATGGGGTTGCTGGTAGCTCTTGTGGCTCATGTATCTACAGCGATTATGCTTTCAAGAAAAAACAGGCATTGCAGAGGAGATCAGGGTTATAAAGTGAAAGCATCACAAAGTTACTCGCAAGCTTCAAGAAACATGGCTCTTACCGGAAGTTTGGTGTTAGTGTATGTCATTTATCATCTCGCTCATTTCACTTGGAAATGGACAGGTCCTTCCGAGATATATAACTCTAGCCATTCTGGTGTGGATGTTTATGGCATGGTGGTGGCTAGTTTTCAAAATATTGGCATAGCTGTGGTGTATATTTTAGCTATGGTATTACTCGGGTTGCATCTTCTTCATGGAATATGTAGTGCATGGGACAGCTTAGGGCTCAATCATCCTCAATACACGCCATGGATGCGTCGTTTTGCTCAAGGGCTAAGTATTGTTTTAGTGCTTGGGTTTAGCTCTGTGCCGCTGGCTGTGTTAATGGGACTCGTTGGATAGATAGCTGGATAGATAGCTGGATAGATAGCTAGGTAGTAAACGGACATAAACTGAATAATAAGCTTCATAAAAAACTGGATAATAAAAAAACCCCAAACCATGAAGAACCATCTTAATAAAGAGGATTCTTAGAGTGAAGTTTGATGCTTGTATACCTCAAGGAGATCTTTCTTGTAAATGGAAGACCCATAAAAACACCATGAAATTGGTGGCTCCAGCTAATAGGGCTAAGTTTAAGGTGATTGTGGTGGGAACAGGACTGGCAGGAGCCTCTTGTGCTGCTACTCTTGCTGAGTTGGGCTACCAAGTTGAAGCTTTTTGCTTTCAAGATAGTCCCAGGCGAGCTCATTCCATTGCCGCCCAGGGAGGGATCAATGCTGCAAAAAATTATTCAGGTGATGGTGATAGTATCCATCGTTTGTTTTATGACACCATCAAAGGCGGGGATTTTCGTTCTCGTGAAGCCAATGTTTACCGTCTTGCAGAAGTCAGTGTTAACATCATCGATCAAGCAGTGGCTCAAGGGGTTCCTTTTGCCCGTGATTATGGGGGGTATTTAGATAATCGTTCTTTTGGCGGTACTCAAGTATCTCGCACCTTTTATGCACGAGGGCAAACAGGACAACAGTTGCTCTTAGGAGCTTATTCTTCTCTGCAAAGACAAATCGGTCTTAAGCGTATCAAGATGTATCCTCGCGAAGAGCTACTCGATTTAGTGGTGGTGGATGGAGAGGTTAAAGGGATTATCACACGTTCTTTGATACATGGTAAAATCTCACGTTTTTCTGCTCATGTGGTGGTTTTAGCTACCGGTGGTTATGGCAATGTCTTTTACTTATCCACCAATGCTTTAGGTTCTAATGTCACCGCTACTTACCGTGCTTATTGCAAGGGTGCTGGATTTGCTAATCCTTGCTTTACTCAAATCCATCCCACCTGTATTCCGGTTAAAGGTGATTATCAATCCAAGTTAACTTTGATGAGTGAATCCTTGCGTAATGATGGGCGGGTATGGGTACCAAAACATCCTACTACTCGTGATCCGTCATCAATTAGCGAAGATGAGCGTGATTATTATCTTGAACGTATTTATCCGAGTTTTGGCAATCTGGTACCACGTGATATTGCTTCTCGTAAGGCAAAGGAAATGTGTGACGAAGGACGTGGAGTGGGGCCATCGGGACTAGGAGTGTATTTGGATTTCTCTCATGCCATGAAACGTTTAGGGCGTAAAGCTATGGCTGATCGTTATGGCAATCTTTTTGACATGTATCATCAGATCACGGCTGAAGATCCTTACACAACACCTATGCGCATCTATCCTGCTGTTCATTACACCATGGGAGGGCTGTGGGTTGATTACAATTTGATGAGCAACATCAAAGGTTTATTTGTGGCAGGTGAGGCTAATTTTTCTGATCATGGTGCCAATCGTCTTGGAGCATCAGCTTTGATGCAAGGATTAGCTGATGGTTATTTTATCCTTCCTTACACATTGGCTAATTATTTGGCTAGTGAGCAACTTCAGCTGTTACCTCTCGATGATGTTGCATTTGAGCAAACAGAGGAAGCTGTCAAGGGACGTCTAAAAAGCTTGCTCGCCATACAAGGTAAATCAACTCCTCAGCACTTCCACCGTCGATTGGGCAAGATCATGTGGGATAAATGTGGCATGTCTCGTAATGGTGAAGGTTTAAAGGAAGCATTAGCTAAGATCGATGAGCTGGAAGAGGAATTTTGGCAAAATGTATGTGTACGTGGCGATAGTGCTTCGTTTAATCAGAGTCTAGAGAGTGCAGGAAGAGTGGCGGATTTTCTTGATTTTGCCAAGTTGATGTGTGTGGATGCTTTAAAAAGAGAAGAGTCTTGTGGAGGGCATTTTCGCAAGGAGCATCAAAGCCCTCAAGGGGAAGCACAACGTGATGATAAGGATTTTTCTCATGTTTCTGTCTGGCAATATCCTAAGCAAGACCAAGAATCATCACAAAAAGGCCCTTCTTCTGCTTATGCCCAAGAGCACAGAGAAGCCTTGATATTTGACAATGTGAAGCCATCCACACGTAGTTATAGCTAAATACTTTTTTTAGGATGAAGGAAAGATCATTATGCAACTGACATTTCATATTTGGCGACAAAAGCATAAGGATACATCTGGGGCCTTTAACACCTATACCGTGGATGGTTTATCAGCTGATATGTCTTTTTTAGAAGCCTTAGATGTGCTCAATGAGCATATTATTGCCACAACCTCTGATGAAAGTGTGGCTTTTGATTATGATTGTCGTGAAGGTATTTGTGGCACCTGTTCTTTGGTGATCAATGGTATCCCTCATGGAGGGGGCAAGGGCAAAAGTGGTGTCACCAGTTGTCAACTTCATTTAAGAGCCTTTAAAGATGGTGATCATGTCACGGTTGAGCCTTTTCGAGCACGCTCCTTTCCTGTTATTAAGGATTTGGTGGTGGATCGCAGTGCTTTTGATAGGATTATAGAAAAAGGTGGATTTATTTCTGTAAACACTGGCTCTGCTGGTGATGCCAATGCAACACTGGTTTCTCAAAAAGCTGCTGAGCAGGCTTTTGACACAGCAGCATGTATTGGTTGTGGTGCTTGTGTGGCCTCTTGTAAAAACTCTTCAGCCATGCTTTTTGTGGGAGCCAAAGTTACTCATTTAGCTTCTCTTCCTCAAGGGCAAGTGGAAAGATCTCAAAGGGTTAAACAGATGGTTGAGGCTCATGACAAAGAAGGTTTTGGCGCATGTTCTCAAACTAAAGCATGTGAGGCGGTGTGTCCAAAAGATATTTCAGCTCATTCCATAGCGCAATTGAACAAAGAATTTCTACGCGCGACTTTGGCAGCCAAATAAAACTTTTTAGCTGTTTTTATGTTATTAAAGTAGACTCAAAAATTAAGCATATTCAGTAGAGATATTTTTATATATGTTTAGGTGTAGCTACTTTAGGTTGCGTTGATATATTTTAGCTTCGCGATATTTTTATGCTGTTTTTTGAGAATTTTCCATCATGATCACCCCTCGTTTTTTTCATTCCCCAAACACGCCTCATACTGTCGAAAACATTAAGAACCGTGCAACTAAAGGCTACACCTCTTCTGTCTATGACAAAGACAAGTTTGTTGAGGAGTGTGGGCTCATGGGTGTTGTGGGAGATCCTAAAGCTGCATCTATGGTGTATTTTGGATTGTATGCTCTTCAACATCGTGGCCAGGAAAGTTGCGGTATAGCTGCTAACCAGCCTGTGGTTAGAGGCAATGATGAGACATTACAGGGTGAATATGAAAGTGTGACTGATGATGTTCCCTCTTCTTTTAAGATGTCTGTGCACAAAGATTTTGGTTTGGTCTCAGATACTTTTTGTCAAGATATTCTTAATGGACTTGTGGGTCATCAGGCTTTAGGGCATGTGCGTTATGCCACTGCAGAAAGTGGCATACGCGAGAATATTCAACCCTTTTGTTTTTCCATCAGTGGCATCCCTGTGGCTCTGACTCATAATGGTAATGTTACGAATGCTAGGCGTTTAAGAGCAAAGTTAGAAGCTGAAGGCAGTGTTTTTACCACCACTTCAGACACAGAAGTTGTGGTGCATTTGATGGCTCGCAGTCAAGCAGAAACCTTTGAAGGCAAAATCTGTGAAGCTATTGGGCAGCTGATGGGAGGTTTTGTTTTTGCCTTCTTGGCTAATGACACAATTTATGCTCTAAGAGATAGGCATGGCTTACGGCCTTTGGTGTTAGGCAAAAAAGATGATGTGTATATGGTGGCCTCAGAGAGTTGTGCTTTGGATTTACTCGATGCTACTTTTGAGCGTGAAATTTCTCCTGGAGAGCTGGTGGCATTGGCTCGTGGCAAAGAGCCTGTAAGCAAACAGATTCTTCCTCAAGCTGTGATGTCTTTTTGTTCTTTTGAACCTATTTATTTTTCGCGGCCGGATTCATGGTGTGGTCAGAAAAGTGTTTATGATATTCGCAAAAACATTGGAGCTGTACTTGCTTCTCTGTATCCAGTAAAAGCGGATTTAGTGGTTGCTGTGCCTGATTCAGCTATGCCCATAGCCATTGGCTATGCAGCTGCCACAGGTATTCCTTTAGAGCTTGGCATGATACGCAATCACTATATTGGTAGAACATTTATTGAGCCTTCTCAGACAGCTCGTGATTTGGGTGTGAAGCTCAAGTTAAATGCTCTAGAAAGTGTATTAGCTGGCAGAGATTGTGTTGTTATTGATGATTCCATTGTTCGAGGCACGACCTCTCTTAAGATTGTCAAAATGTTAAAGAAAGCTGGTGCTGGTAAGATCCATTTCCGTGTGGGATCACCACCGGTTACGCATTCTTGTCATTATGGTATCTCCACTCCTGATCGTAAGAAGCTTATGGCTGCTCAAATCGATGTTGAGGCTATGCTTGTTAAGCTAGAAGTGGATTCTCTCGGTTACATGACTCGTAAAGCGTTATCAGAGGCGTTAGGGGGAGTTGAGCATATCCATGGTGAAAGTAGCGAAGAAAGTGAAAGTAAAAGAAAAAGTAAAAATGAAAGTACAAAAAAACCATCAGCCATAAGCTACTGCATGGCTTGTTTCAGTGGAGCCTATCCGGTGAAAATTGATCATCCTGCTGCTTATAAAACCCATCCCACTGACAAAGAGGGCTGTGGGTTTTATGCGGTACAGAAAAATAAACAGCAGTCATAGATAACGAAGCAAGAAAAAATACATATAAATATATAAAAAACGAACGAGAAGGTATTTTATATATTCAGCGATCCCTACTTTAAGAAGGAGAGAAGATGAGTGGAAGCGGTATGAACATAGAAGCTATAAAGGATTCAAACTCATCATCAGCTCTTTCATTACGGCCTTTTACCTTTACCCTTGATTACACCCCTCAGGCGTTATCGAGTGTTTTGGTGTGTTTTGGCAATACTCGTGTGATCACAGCTGTTAGTGTGGCTGAAGAATTGCCATCATGGTTGAAACATAAGAAAGGCAAAACCGGATGGTTAACTGCAGAATACACTCTGATCCCCTCTGCTACTCATCCTCGTCATAGACGCGAGAGGGGCACACGCATTGCTGGTAGGACTCAAGAGATCCAAAGACTGATTTCACGAACTCTTCGAGCTATGATCGATCTGAGTTGTATCCCTAACCTCACTCTTACTGTGGATTGTGATGTGATTTCAGCTGATGGAGGCACGCGCACATCATCGATTAATGGGGCAGTGGTGGCGTTGATGTTGGCTGTCAAAAGATTGATGTCATCAGGCAAGATCCAGCACAATCCTCTTTTAGAGCCTATTGCTGCCACTTCCGTAGCTTTGATTGACGGAGAGTTTTGGGTGGATCCGGATTATGCCCATGATCTTGTTGCCGATGCTGATGTGACAGTAGCCCTTAATGCTTCAAGACAGATTGTAGAAATTCAAGGAGCAGCAGAGAAAAAAACCTACTCTAAAGATGATGTTATAAAACTTTTAGATCTTGCCGATTCATCTCTACAACCACTTTTTGATTATTACGTCGCTATATCCGAAGACATTTTCTCACATGAAAACGAGACTAAACCTAGCTAAACACTTTTTGCAACCTGGCTTGTGAGTAAAAAGAGATACATGCAGAACATGAGTTTTTTTGTTATTTTTTTGACTTTTTAGCCGTTACTGCCTCAGTTGTAAGGCATAGCTATGACACAATACCTAGCCTTTCATGCTGGATAAAACAGTTTTCAATGCTTTTTCGATGATGTACCATAGAACTCTTAGGGGGAGCGGGGGAGCTGCTGGTATAAATGAGTATGGCTAACTGGATCTAAACAGCTTTGATGAGATCTCTTGATGCCCAGGCGAACCGCCACTGAGGAAGATAGCTCCTGAAGCCTGAAGATAGCTCCTGAAGCCTGAAGATAGCTCCTGAAGCCTGAAGATAGCTCCTGAAGATAGCCCCTGAAGATAGCCCCTGAAGATAGCCCCTGAAGAAAAACCCAACTAGGTCAATGCCTAGAGTCTTAGACGAGACAACCAGCTGATGGACTAGAAACATGAACTAGCTAACTAGCTAACACATAAATGAACGGATAACTTCTGCATACTCGTTTTGAGAGTCTGCTTTGTAAAATTTTGTATAACAGGTCAAGATATCATAGAAAAAGTATCATAGAAAAAGCAGTACGGCTACTCATGACTCACAGTCTGAGGTTAGCTAAAAGTTAGCTAAAAGTTAGCTAAAATAAGCTAGCTAAAAAAGCTAGATACAATAAGTGCTAAGTAAATGCTAAAAAAGTAAAGTAGAACCATCTTGAGTAAGAATAGAGCATACATATAACTATATAACATGAAAGCAAAAAAAAGAGACATACCAAACACACATACAACACATACAACATATAAATGAATACCATTCATGATTTAGCGGTAAATAAACATAAACAAAACCATACACAATAACAAATAACAAATAACAAATAAGATAAGTACAGATCATCAGGTCACTATGAATGTACTTTTCAAAACAGAACTTTTAGACTTATAGAAAAGATCCATCAGCTTTAGATCATATTATCTTTGAAGATAGATATGATGGTGAATGTGATGACACATTTCAGGGGAGTGATTTTTTCATCTAATGTGGGTATTTGGCTGTATATAATGAATGAAACTTTACGGGTTGAAGTTTACGTATAACGTGCAAGTATTAACGGCTAGACACAGCGCCGGTGCACGTTTAGGTGGCTGCATGATAAGGCCTTATATTCTAACGAGAAACTATCTAATTGAGAACTGAGGACTGATACCTAACAAAACACACATAAAAAACAGCATAATAAACAGTATGGACAAGATGATGATAAGTAATACGCCTTGTCATATGTGCTTTGTAGAAACCAACTGACAAACAACGCCAAGTGTGTTTATTCAAGCGAATAAATATGAAAACAAGAAAGGATGACATATATGAGCAAAGTGATTGTTTCAGCAAAAAATCTAGATTTAGCACTGATCAAAGCTTCTGGTGAGTTGGCCATAGCTCGTGATGATGTAAAGCATAAGATCAAAGAAGAAAGTACGGGGTTTTGTGGTTTTGGCAAGAAAGTTGTTATTGAGGCATGGGATAGACGTTCAAAAACATCAAAACCTCAAAGATCTCGCAAAAAAGAACGATCCAAATTTGCTGTGGTTGATGATCAGCTATGGCAATCATTAGCTATGGAGTTACAGGAATATCTTCAAACTATTTTGTTACATGGCTTTGGTGTTCGGGCTGAGATAGCCACAAAGCGGGAAAATCTTCTTCGTGAAGAACGTATGGTGTTGGATATCGACTCTCAATTTGTGAGTGACATTTTTGAAGAAAATATGCGTCTTCCTGAAAGCTTTGAGCATATACTTCGCAAAAAACCTCGACATATTAAACGAGAATTACCGTTTAAGATCTTTATTGATGCTTGCTCTATGCGTAAGAAACGCGAACAAGAGTTGATGAAATTGGCTCATTCTATGTCAGAGAAAGTATGTAAAACTCATAAATCCATGGTTCTTGATTACGAAAGTTCTTATGATCGTAAAGTGATACATTTGGCTTTGGACAATGATGATCGTGTCTACACACGTTCTGTGGGACGTGGTGTGAAAAGACGTCTGATTATTGCTCCAGCGCGTCAGTCATGATTGAGCGATGCCTTTGATGAATCCTTCTCTTGAAACACAGACTCCTGTAGTAGCACTCGCATCTCCTCCTGGAGTGTCAGCACTTGCGGTGATTCGTCTTTCTGGAAAAGGCAGTCACGAACTTGCATTTGACCTATTACGAATAAAGTCATGTGCCTCTCTGGAAGATCTTACCAAGCGTTATACAAAGTTATTACGATGCGAAGTACTTTCTACACCTCAGCAACTCACGCCTAAAACAAGCTTGCAAACATCATCGCAAGATCGTTCCCAGGTTGTGGAGGTGATTGATGATGGCATGTGTGTTTTTTTTAAGTCCCCTTGCTCGTATACTGCTGAAGATTCTCTAGAAGTGTATGTGCATGGAGGTCCTTATGTAGTGAGCCGGTGTTTAGAAGTCTTTACAGCTCATGGTTTTCGAGCAGCCCTACCTGGAGAATTCACCTATCGTGCATTTGTTCATGGAAAAATCGATCTTACAGCTGCGGAAGGTATTCAGGCATTAACCGGTGCTTATTGTGAGCATGAGTGGCAAGCTGCTAGTTATTTGGTTAGTGGTAAGTTAGCTGAGCATATTAAAGCTCTTCGTACTCAGATGGTCAAAGCGCGAGCATGGCTTGAAGCCAGTATGGATTTTCCTGAAGAAGATGATACCAGTCATATAGGTATCAAAGAACTTTCCCAATCCGTTGCACACATAAAACAATCCTTGATAAATCTCTCTTCCACCTTTCGTTCAGGACAGGTGGCTAGTGAAGGGTTTAAAGTGGTGCTATGTGGTAGAGCTAATGCTGGAAAATCTACTCTACTCAATGTGTTATCACAATCCGATCGTTCCATAGTCACAGATATTGAAGGTACCACCCGTGATTATCTAGACTGTGTGGTGATGATATCAGGTCGAAAATTCCGCTTTTTTGATACTGCTGGCTTACGTATGCCAGATCAAAACATTGGGCTTGTGGAAAGGCGTGGTATTGAAAAAACCCTAGAGCTGATTCAAACCGCTGATGTCGTGTGCTTGCTTGTACCTGCTCAAGATGCTTCCCCCATAAGCATTGAACCCTTTTTTGAAGCCTATGGAGTTTCTTTAACAAAAAATAAAGCAAAGCAAATCCGTATTATCTCTCAAAGCGATAAAACATCCTCCCTTCCCCACTGGCACAAAAAAGATGACATTGCACTGGCTTGTCCACCATCAACTCCTCGTGGAGAAAAGAGAGTTGGAGAGAGTGTTTTAAAAAAGAAGCTCCTTGCGTTAATGGATAAAACTATGCATGACATCACAGATACCATCTATATCACCAAACCACGTCATTTAGCAGCTTGTCAATTAGCCATTCGAGCCTTAGACATGTTAGAAGCTAAAATTACAGAAAGAGCTTATGAAGAAATCCTTGCTGAAGATCTTAAAAGTGCTTTTATGCACCTTGGCTCTATCATTGGAGAGGTAAGCAGTGATGATATTTTGGATGTGATTTTTAAAGATTTTTGTTTAGGAAAGTGATTATTCATCATCTCATAAACTTATATTCCTATTATCAATTGCTATCATTGTCGTTTTCACTTTTATATACATATTTATGAGCCTCTATGTTTCTGTGGAATGATATATTTTTTACAGATTAAGGCCTGTGGCTTCTTGTGGCCAAAAAGTAGAGATTATATATTATAAAGATTTTTTCATTACAAGTTGTCATCTTTAGTAATACAAAGTGTTTTCTAAAGCTATTTTAAAACAATTGAGTTTAAATATGGAGTATTTTTGATTGAATAATATGTTTTTTGTGCCTTCTTCTCAATTCATGTCTCGCGCTTACTCCTCTCTTGCACCTTATGTATTATAATAGGTTTTAACTATTCATCTGACAGATAAAGAAAAGTGGTAACAGCAGCATTAAAACAGATTGACAAAAGAAATACGCCGGTAAGTGTGTGGATCAAGAGCAAGGTCAGAAAGCTGAAGCAGTTTATGGCTCTGGTGTTTGGTAAAAAAGAGAAAAATGTGGTGGGCTGGAAGGCAAAGGCTCTTATGAGATCAGACATGAAGAATGTAAGAAAGATTTTTTCTATGTGTTAACTTGAGATCTTATCTTCTTTCAAGCTTACTTCTAGGTTTGATTTTGATGGTATGATCTATTTCAGATATATTTTTCTGATTAGATTCTACGCAACCATCTGTAATGTGAGAGTTTCTGCCAAAAAATGCAGTACGTGATTACAGTACCTCTTTATCTTTTATATGTGTTCTTTTTAACAACTGTGATCATGCAAAAAAAGATTTTACAAATGAGCAAGGATCATCGATGATGAAAGGTATTTCTTTTTTGCTTAAAGTAAATATACTTTATTATCTTACCAAAGAAAATACTCCTTATGCTTGCTTTAAGTACATAAATCCTGTTTTAATTTTATAGATGCGAGTTTTCTTTTTGAGTAGCAGAAATATAAGGGTACTATTTCCATAACTGCCTTCCTGGCAGCAAAGCTTTAGGCTCTGATATTGGTAGGCAAGAAAGAACACGGTCAGACATATCATGATTGGTAGCAGCTGTCTTAGGAAGACAGTAGGAATCTAGTTTTGCTGATGGAATAGCCTGACTTAAATACCACCCAAGAAGCTGTTGATGCTGTACCACTGAGGTTACTGGTACCATTTTGGCAGTATCTAAGGTGATAAGAGAGTTCCAATAGTAAGTTATCTCTGCTAAGTCATTTGTATCTACATACGCTCTTTTTGTATACAATTTAGCAGCAATCTTATCAAGAGATGCACGATCTGCTGAAATAACACCCGGTCTAAATTCTCTTTCAAGCTCTCCTTGCACAAAGCTTCCTAAAAAAGCTCCCGCTCCCATTCCAACTAAAACAGCAAGAAGTAAAGGAGGAGCAGAAGAAGAAGGTATCCAAATAGATGTGGCTGCTCCGATAACACCTCCACCAGCACTCACACCTAATGTAAGCAGGGCTCTGCCAGCAGAATCAGCTGCCTTTTGAAGTTGTATCTTCTGGCGTTGCTTGTCCATTTTAGCTATTATCTCTTTTGCTACCGTCAGTTCTTTAGCGGAAAAGGTACTTGTAAACTCTTTTGCTAAAAAAGTAACGTCCTTGCCACCGCTGTTGAGATAAGCTGGCACACATCCGGTAATGCGAAACTGATTTTGCGCTATAAATCTTCTATGCTTCTTGTTAATTTCACAAACTTCAAAGCCAATCTTGTTTGACTCTTTTAGCATCGCTCTAAGTACATAATAATCGCTGCTATCATAAGCTGCTGCCATCTTGGAATGGCTATTTTTTTGCATCACAGAGGAACAAGAAGTAAGGTAGCTAGCAAGAAATAGCCATAAGCATACTTGATGCAAAAAAAACTCACTTTTAAGATTTTTTTTAAAACACATACTAAGTCCTTTACTTAGAAAGACAAAACACGTGTCCTATTATCATCTATCAAAAAAGCCTGAAGATATGGGGCTTGTGATGTAGCAGATAAGCGGAGTTAAAGTTAACCACGCGTCTAAGTGTTACACCATAGCATATTTTTTCTAAAATGGTTTATGATATTTGCTATTAAATGATTGAGTTCATTTAGTATAGTACTACCTACTTGAACGTAGTAGGCGTGGGTGATGGAGGCATATAATGCAAACAGACTGCATACTTAGAGCTATTGCTTACGATTTTGCCAGTATCCATATTATGGATTCATCGCTGGTGATGTGAGTTATGTACTACATCAGAGGTTTCTTTGACGGAATTATGGAGTCAGTACTATGAAATGATAGACAAACTATCTTTTAAGCTTTTAAGGACTTTGTTCTGTGGTAAGAGCTGTCTTTTTGGTGCCATCATAAAAGCGTTTTGCAAGATGATACAGCAGTAGAGCATTGATGCTATGCCAGAGAAAGTGGGTGCCCAAGGGAAAGATGTCACATAATTTTTGATCTTGATCATCTATAGAACGAAGTACAAGGGATAATGAAAATAGAGCTAAGGCTTGAAAAGTGATATATTTTTGAGGCTTCTGTGGATCAAGTAATCCTAGAGCAGCTAAGGTGAGCCAAACACCAAAGTAGCCATGAGAGCCATTAAAAATGTCAAAGTCAAGAAATTGGCTGCTTAATGCGGTTGTGGAAAAAAGGAACAGATAGAGCAGTATGATCTTGATAGTTTTATAGTGTAAAATGTAGTATCCATAGAAAAAAATAGCAAAAATTACACAAAATAATATAGAGATCACATCAAAACTCTGGGTCAGTGAGTTAGCAAAACCATGAAAACTAAAACTAGCCACTCCCACAAGAGCTACTAAGAAACCATAAATTCTTAGCTGAAGTGATAGTTGGTAAGATGATGCACGATATATCACCAAACAGCCAGCTAAAACAAATAAGAGATTGGTGAACAAGTTCACAGGTTCAGCAAGGAAACTTGGGTTTAATCGTTCACAATATATGTCTATATGTTCATACATCTTTGGCTATCTCTTAGCTTATATTTAGTTTATATCTTAGCTTACATGGTAGCTTATGCGGACTTTTCAAAAAGAGTTGTTAATAAGAACGGCTCATACTGCTTGCTAATATATCGTATGGAATTAAGGATTTAAACCCATATTTTTAAACATGTCTTCACAAACTTTAGCAGCATAGAGTGGTGGTAGGTGGTTGTTACTAGCAGCTTGAAAAGATTTTTTTCCACTAAGATCTTGAAATGTTTTAGAAGAGCTGATTTTTTCACACAATAATGTGTAACACTCATCTGCAAACCAGCGATATTCTTGCTGCTTACGACGACGTATCAGTTCACCGCTTTTTATGTGATGATGGAAGCGACGTGTTAAAAGCTCTCCAAGTGCAGCAAGATTATGTTCTGTATGAGAAGAGACTTCTATGACATCTACTTGCTTTTTTGTTGTTGATATAGAGGTAATGGTTGGACTAGAAGAAGCAAAGGCTTGTTTCCACATTTGTAAGGCTACTTTTATCTCACTAGCATGAGGGTTATCTGCTTTATGGAGGCATATCACATCAGCATGCTCCGTAAGACCTTTTTTGATGCTTTGTAGATCATCTCCGGTTTTGGCTAACTGCAACACGCAGAGCAAATCTACCATGGCTGCACAGTCTACTTCTGATTGTCCCACTCCCACTGTTTCAAGAATAATACGATCAAATCCTGCAGCCATCATCAGTGTTATAACTTCACGCATGCGTGCACTCACACCACCTAACATTAACTTTGATGGGCTGGGGCGCACAAAAGCTCTTTTGTGCGCTGATAAAGACTGCATCCGAGTTTTATCACCGAGAATACTGCCTCCTGCAACTGTTGATGATGGATCCACAGCGCAAACAGCCACATGATGGCCTTGACGGATCCATTCCATACCTAAGGCAGCAATCAAAGTACTTTTGCCAGCACCTGGCATGCCACTTATGGCAAGCTTTAACGCTTTATCTGTTTGCCAGCATGTTCTATCAATGGCTGCTAGCATATCGAGGGCTTTCTTGCGATGATCTGGATGATGACTCTCCACCAAAGTGATAGCAAAAGCAAGAGCTCTTCTATCGCCAGCTTGAACAGCTTCAGCACATGTGTGAGCTGGAAGATGATGCCATTTTTGTCTGGGTATGTTTGTATTGGAATGAGTTGGTTTCATAGTCTGTACCGTAAATTCCATTATTTAAGAATGTGCATCAAAGGAAGCTGCTGTGAGGATATCTAGCAGTTCCATAGCACAATCTGCTAATTTTGTTCCGGGAGGAAAAATAGCACAAGCTCCTCTTTCTTTGAGTAAAGCGTGATCATTGGGAGGGATCACTCCTCCCACAAAAACATGAATATGTTCACCTCCTTGAGAGTTCAAGCATTCTTTGAGTTCTTCTAGTAAAGTGATGTGAGCACCTGCTTGTGAGGATAACCCTACCATATGAACGTCATTTTCAAGTGCTTGTTTGGCAGCTTCTTGAGCTTGGGCAAATAAAGGACCCACATCTATATCAAAGCCAAAGTCTGATAGAGCTGTGGCAACGACTTTGATACCACGATCATGACCATCTTGGCCGAGCTTTACCAGCAGTACACGTGGACGACGACCATGGGTTTTTTCAAATGCTAGGACACGTTGGTGAATGTCTGCGGTTTGTTGCACAGCTGACTCCTCATAAGATGAACCATATACACCACTAACCACGCTTACTTTAGGATGATATCGACCAAACACTTTTTCAAGAGCGTAAGAACATTCTCCAACAGTTGCTCTAGCAGCGACGGCTTCAATACAAGCTTTGAGTAAATCACCGTGAGAATTTTTTGCAGCATCTTCTAGGGCTTGCAAACATGTTTGCACACGTCGATTGTTACGATTTGCTTTAAGTGTTTTGAGTTGCTCATTTTGAGTAGCTAAGATTTTTTCTAAATCCACATGTAACAAAGAAGCTGAGAAACCAGCTGTTTGATCCTGTTCATTTATTTCATAACGATTGACTCCCACAATAATATCTTGAGAAGCATCGATGCGTGCTTGCTTAGCAGCAGCTGCACGCTCAATATGAGCTTTGATGCTGCCATTTAAAGTGCACGCTGTGATACCTCCTTGTTCTTCTATATCCATCATCAGCTCTGTGGCTTTTTTTTCTAAATCTGCAGTGAGACTTTCCATAAAATAACTACCACCAAATGGATCCACTGTGTATGTGAGGTCGGTTTCGTGTTGCAAAATAAGCTGGGTATTGCGAGCAATACGAGCAGAAAGAGGGGTGGGTAAAGCCAGGGCTTCATCAAAGGCATTGGTGTGCAAAGATTGTGTGCCGCCAAGTACTGCAGCCATTGCTTCCACGGTGGTACGGACAATATTATTGAGAGGGTCTTGGGCAGCTAAAGAATAACCAGATGTTTGACAATGTGTCTTGAGTAAAAGAGAACGGGGATCCTTAGGTTTAAATCGAGAAAGACGCTTGTACCACAAACTGCGTGCTGCTCTTAATTTAGCTACCTCCATAAAGACATTCATGCCGATGCCAAAGAAAAAAGATAACCGAGGTGCACACACATCAATACTCAATCCAGCATCAAGTGCACACTGTAGGTATTCCAAGCCATTTGCCAAAGTGAAGGCAAGTTCTGTGGCACTATCTGCTCCTGCCTCTTGCATATGATATCCCGAGATAGAAATGCCATGAAATTTGGGCATATTTGCTGAGCAGTATTTTAAGATATCTGTAACAATCCTCATGGAGGCTTGAGGAGGGTAGATGAAGGTGTTGCGGACCTGGTATTCTTTGAGGATATCGTTTTGTAACGTACCACTTAAACGACTTGCTTCCACCCCTTGCTCTTGTGCAGCAACTATGTAACAAGCTAGCACGGGTAACACAGCACCATTCATGGTCATGGAAACACTAACTTTATCTAAAGGAATTCCAGAAAACAGAATTTTCATATCTTCTACACTGTCTATAGCCACACCCGCTTTACCTACATCTGCACGAGCACGAGGATGGTCTGAATCATAGCCACGATGTGTGGGTAGATCAAAAGCTACAGAGAGTCCTTTTTGTCCAGCAGCAAGGTTTTTTTTGTAGAAGGTGTTGGATTCTTGAGCAGAGGAGAAGCCTGCATACTGTCGTATGGTCCAAGGTCTACCAAGATACATGCTGCCACGTACACCACGTACGTAAGGAGGGAGGCCAGGGTAAGAGGGCTGAAAGGATCGTTTTATCAGATCTTCTTCTGTGTACAAAGGAGCATACTTAATGCCTTCAGAGGAAGATGTGCTTAAAGCCTCAAGGTCAGCGGTTAAAGGCTTTGCTTGATCCTTTGATGGGTGTTTTTTCTGTAAGCGATTTTTGAGACTAGCTTGTTCGCGTGCTATGACATGTAGCCATTGTTCATATTTACTTTTCTTATCTTCTCTCTTATGGGCTGCGTGAAATTGTTCTCTCTTTGTGTTAATCTCACTAGACGTAGCAACTGATGCGTGTGTGGATGTCTGGTTTTGAAGAGGTTCTCGTTGTTGTGAGGGTTGTTGCGAAGATTGTGAAGATCTTGTAGACGGTGCTTGTTTGGGGGCGTGTTTGGAGACTTGTTTGGAAAGAGACTTTGAATTTGAAGATGAAGGAATATGTGTCATATTGAGGACTCTTTACTGTATTTTTTGTTGTTTTCTGTCAATGTGTCAATTTATATCACTTTTTAAGGTGTAACATTTTCGAGATCACCTTAAGTAGTGTATCATTGCTGGCTGATGATCTGTTTGCTTAATTATCACAGTTGTAGCTTATATCATGAGTGACTCGTTAGGGATATTAAGGGTAGGATATTAAAGGTAAAAACCATGACACAATATTTTGTTTGGGATATAGACCGTATCATTTTTAGTATTCCGCTTTTGTTTGGTCTTGAAATCCCCATTCGTTGGTATAGTGTCACTTTTCTTATAGGCATCCTTGGTGCGGCTATGTTGGTGCATTCGATGTTTATGGCAGAAAAGAAGTCACCACGCTCTTTTGAGTTTCTTCCTTTTTATATCATTATTGGCACCATGTTGGGAGCTCGTCTTGCTCATGTGTTTGTGTATAATTTTTCGACTTATATGAGTAATCCCCTCAAGATTTTCTATGTATGGGAGGGAGGCCTGGCTTCTCATGGTGGATTTTTGTTTGTGATTTTAGCTCTTGTGTTGTATTCAAGAAAACATCGTCAGGAATTTTCTTTTTTCTGGCTTGTTGATCGTTGTGCTATAGCGGCAATGTTTGCAGCTGGGTGTATTCGTATCGGTAATTTTTTTAACTCTGAGATTATTGGACTCCCCACCAATGTACCTTGGGCAGTGGTGTTTGCTCGTGTGGATGATTTACCACGTCATCCTACACAAATCTATGAAAGTTTAGGGTATTTTTATATATGTTTGAGTTTTTATATATTTTATCGGATAAAAAATAGAAATATAGGGGAAGGACGATTTTTTGGAGCTATTCTCATTAGTGGGTTTTTGTATCGTGCCATTGTTGAGAGGTTTAAAGAAAATCATACAGAAATTGTGAATGATCTGTCGATGAACATGGGGCAGATGCTTTCTATTCCTTTTATTCTGATGGGTATCTATCTTGTTTTAGGCTTCCACCTACGATCTAAATGGTGGAGTTGGGGGTTATCTACTCGTAGACTTTTGCAATGAAATGACATCTTTATCTTCTTCATCATCGTCTTTGTTATCTTCTTTGCCTGATCCACACTCTTCTCATGTGGTTGTTGCTATGAGTGGTGGCGTGGATTCATCAGTGTGTGCATTGCTGCTTAAGGAGCAAGGTTACCGGGTCTCTGGTTTATTCGCTCGCTGCTGGCAAGAGCCTGATGATGTGTCGTCTTGTTCTACTTACGAGCAAGACTATCAAGATGTAGCTTATACCTGTTCTTTGTTAGATATCCCATTTCATACTGTGGATCTTAGCAAAGAATACCGCACATATGTTTTTGATGATTTTGTAGCAGGCTACAAGAAAGGTCTTACTCCTAACCCAGATATTTTGTGTAATCGTTATATCAAGTTTGATCATCTTTATCAGCATGCTCAATGCTTAGGAGCAGATCTTTTTGCCACGGGACATTATTGTCGAAGTGATGGCATATCTTTGTATAAAGCCAAAGATTGTTCCAAAGATCAAAGCTACTTTCTTTATAGTATCCGTCCTCAAGTCTTGCCACATGTTCTCTTTCCTCTCGGTGATCTACATAAATCAGAAGTACGGCTCATAGCCAAGAAGTATGGACTGCCGAGTCATAACAAGAAAGATTCTACAGGGCTGTGTTTTATAGGAAAACGAAAGTTCCGTGATTTTCTTGGTAACTTTATTGAAAAAAAACCTGGAAAATTTTGCACTTTAGATGAAACATGTGTTGGTACTCATCAGGGAGCTCACTTCTATACTCCTGGACAGAGAAGATACCTGGGTTTAGGAGGAGAAGGGGAGAGATGGTATGTGGTGAAAAAAGATATGCAAAACAACGTGGTGTATGTGATGAGAGGGGATCACCCACAGATGCTTAAGAAAGATATTATTGTGACAGATATCCGCTGGTTGTGTCACGATTTTGAATGGCCGCTACAATGTATGGTAAAAGTAAGGCATCTTGGTGTGGATATTCCTTGTAGTCTTACTGCTGTGCCTAGCGAAGAATCCATGACCAACCACCACAACACAGTTGCTTTGTCTTTTAGCTCCCCACAAAAAGGCTTAGCTTGCGGACAGTCAGCAGTGTTTTATCATAAAGATCAGTGTATTGGTGGAGGGATAATGGAATATCTTGAAGATTCATCGTCACAATAGAAGGATAACTATGATGTTTGGTTGTCTATTTTTTTGATCAACCTCTCATACCATCATATCCAACACAATATTCAGGGTCGTTCTTGGAAAATTCCATTTTTATCTTATTCACACACTTTCTTTCTTGGTGGGATACTGGAAGACATAATGTCTTTGCAATATGCTACAATCTTTTCTGAAGGATCTACTCTTTTACACAAATCATTGCATAGATAATCAAACAGATCATGGAGAGCATTAGGGTTGCCCGTAACTATATGATAAAAGGAAGCTCCATCAACTTCATAGAAATCCTTGTCTAGTTCGTTTTTAAATCGACGTGGTTTTTTAGGGATAATTTGAACAAGATACGCTTCCCATCTTCCTTTCTTTTGTCGTATTGCGATTCTAAGCTCTTCTTTAACCTGTTCTCGATTACTATTATTCATGGTATTCCACTTGTTTTTGATTTCTGCTATGATGTTTAGCGATTCACATGTTAAGTCATATCCACTATCATGATTGGCCCAACCATCAACTGAACTTAAGATACTTTGATGAAATTTTCCTAAAGCGTTACTCATTCCTCTAATGCTGGATTCAGTCTGTTGCATATTCATAAGACTGTCTAACTGCTGAATTTCAAATGTTGACGCGATAAGAATAGTTGAGAAAGGATCGACAACATTTTTTTTGCGCCTCTTTTCTGCTTTCTTTCTTGTATTCGATGCTTCAAGAAATAGTTGATCTGCTGCTTCTTTAAGACTTTCTTCAGCAATCCAGTCAATCATAGTAATAACTCTGTTTTAGGATTGATTTCAATTCCAATAGGAAAACGATCAAGCTTCTTTGCTACACAAAATGTTGTTCCTGAACCTAGAAAAGGATCAAGAACAACGTCGTCCTTATCAGTAAACAACTTTATAAAAAACTCGGGTAACCATTCAGGAAATGCAGCGCTATGTCCGGTATTATGACAAATAGGAGCACGATGAAGCACATTTGAAGGATATACCAAAGATTTCCCATCCCATGCTTCTATTTTTCGTCCAATACCGGAATCAGTAGCAGATTCCATTCGTTTCTTATCATTGTCACTCATATTTTTTAGTCGGGACTCGGTCCAGTTTCCTATGGGAACTTTTACTTCATCTTGATTCATTTTTACTTCTTTTGTCTTGCTAAAATGTAATATACGTTCCCAAGAATCTCTGAATCTGTATTTCCATTTCCCCGGAGCAGAGGTGGTTTTATGCCATATATACTCTTCAACCCATCTAAAGCCAACTTCTCGTTTCAAAGCTAGTATAAGATCAAGAACAAAAGTGTGTCTTTCACCATTTACACATTTTTCTTTGATATTAAGAACAAATGATCCAGTAGGCTTTAAAATACGTAACATCTCATCGGCACGAACAGAAAACCATTCTACATATTCATCCGGTTTTATTCCCCCATAAGTGCGTTTCCGAGCATCAGCATAGGGAGGAGAAGTAACTATTAAATCCACACTGTCTGAAGGCATCTTTCGCATTACATCTAAGCAATCACCATAATGTATTTGATCTAACCATCTATCTATTGACCTGGAGTAGTCCCTCTTTTTTTTCGACTTAATAGGTTTTGCTACAGAGCTAACTATACTTTTAGATCTTTTGCTCATTTTGTTATCAACTTCTTATATGGTAATGTCCGTTCCACAGTTTTCTTACATTTGATAAAAAATACATTTCATATACTTTCATAAAAAGCACCAAAATTTATCTATCTACCTTATTAACAACTAAAAATATAAATCTCGCTCTATAGTCAGCATCTTCATAGCCTGTTATCCAAGTACGATCGACTTTTATTTTGCGAAATTTACCTTTTTCAGTGCCTTTTACTCTTGCTGGGTTATAATCATGTATTTGACTAGGGTCAGCAAGATAATATTGAACTAAGCATGCACCCTTATGAAGTAAAAATGCAGAATCTATACTATAAGGATCAAAGTACCTCTTATCCCTATGCCAGTAATCAAAGTATCTTACGTAACTATCATTGTGGGGGTTGTATGGAAGTTGCACACGATGACCTATCACATGATTGTGTGCCAATCCGTAAGCATATAACAATCTATCATAATATTGAGGGTAACCAGGTATTGGCCCATTCTTAACTTTTAGCACACGATCTCTAACACTTTCTCCATCAGAATTTAAAACCTTCTTAGCTCGATAGACCTTACCACCATAAACGATAAAAGGAGCAATATCACTTTCAGAAAAAGCAAAACTTTCTGATGAATTAGTATTTGAAGAACTTACAGTCGCACCATTATAGCTAAATACCGCACTAAATATTCCATACTCACTTAAAGGTGCGGTTTTTCGTTTTGCTTCTCTTTGAGATGCTGAAAGCTTTGAGTATTGTGGCTGAAGTGTAAAGAATCTATCTGTATGAGGACCGGCTACAAAACTAACACCAGTAAGTCGTATATGTTTATTAACACTATCTCTGCAAGTTTGATTAGATCCCCATTGGTCAGGCATATAGGGGACAGGCTTTCCGTTTTGTGCATATAACATACTTGGAAGTATAAAAAAGAGGCCAAAAACCAAAAAAAACTTATGTAGTATTACTTTGTAAGAGCCGTAAACGAAAGAAGTGAGTATCATATTTACTATGTCCTTTTTGTTAGTGTTTAGGAGGGTAGCTTAATAGCCATATAGTGCGAGATATCATTTTTATGAAATACAATATAAGTGAAGATTACAAACACATCATGCGTGTAAAGTCATAAGGCTATGCAAACACCTCATACATAATTTCATGTTACAAAAGCATTAGGCAGTTTAGAACTAGCATCCGCATCCAAATCTCACTATAGGATCTTAAATAATTGAATGCAACAACTTTTGCTACTCATCTTCAAAGAAATTTATATAGCTGGTTGACCAAAGCATTGTGTTTTTGATGATGAATTTGTACTTAGATCAGCTTAAAAAGAAAAGCATGAATAAGCCAGGTTTTTTATTTTGTATTTAATGATTTTTAAACAAAAGCTGACCAATAATTAGAAAATAGACTAGCTTAATCGAAAGAAAGTTCTGTTGTAATCAAATGGTGGTTATTAAGTAGTTATGATGGTATTTGCTCATTATAATCCTAAAATTGATAATGCTACTACTAAATTAAAACAGAGCCCTAAATAATTTATTGGGTATTGCCATAAATCTGGATTAAGTATAAGATAAAATCGGCTAAGTAAGATAGTGTTTGTTTATCATGAAGGTCGATATGATGTCTGTTTTCAAGTTGCGCCGCCACCAAAACTAGGACCGCAAAATCCACCACTTCACCTATATGCCATCACTTCAACCCTTTCAAAGTTTCTCATCAAAAACGAAACTCTTTTATTTCAAATACAGCGCCAAGGTTAATAGTTAGGCCTCTCAAAAGGCCTATTCAAGTTTTCTAACACTTAGCTGTTAACTTCTCTCGATAGGATTCTCCTTTTAAAATGATATGATGGGATGTATTCATAATTCGAG
>MPNI01000001.1 GCA_002238945.1 Proteobacteria bacterium bin106
AAACCTCTCTTGGCGATTGAGGATAA
This sequence comes from Proteobacteria bacterium bin106, assembly GCA_002238945.1. Classification (GTDB taxonomy): domain Bacteria; phylum Bdellovibrionota_B; class Oligoflexia; order Oligoflexales; family Bin106; genus Bin106. The sequence goes on from MPNI01000001.1 coordinate 27, forward strand.
CTGTTTGGATTTTCTACCTCAAATCTCCTCTCAGCAACAGCAGAGTTATGATCTGAGTCAGTTGTAACAATCCTCCTTCTTTTTTTCTTACGGTTCGCATTTAACCCCATCTCTTCCATATATTTAGCCACAGTGTTCTTACAAACTGACTTCTCGGAAGTTCTAAGGGCATGGAAGATCCTGGGAGATCCATAAGTACCATTTGATTGATCAAAAATTATTTCGAAAAAAAGATGTTCAACATCATAAATAAGATCACGCTTACTATTTGCATAGTCACCTAATGTCTTTAGGTTAATCCAGATTTATGGTGATATCCAGATATCCATACAACCCACATAACAACAACCACGATAAACATGATTGATGTGACCTTTAGAACTTACACATCAGCTGAGCTTCCAGATACTATATGATGAAAAAGAACTTTAAGTTCCAAAAAGTCTCTTACAGCGCTGGTACTTTACCTGGTATTTGACATCATCAAGCCTCATTTGAAGCCATCACAGTTTTGGATCAATACTGCTGTAGTGTTTAAAAAGTCTGCTATTTGACAACCATAACAAAAACGTCAAAGCAGTGATCCTCCATCAAAATATATGTATAAAAAAAGTGGGAGAGCCAAAGCTACCCCCACTTCCATATTCACCAAATGACACAAGACCTTGTCAGCCTTTGCGCTTATAGGTTGTGTCCGTTATCTCCACTTTATCAAAACTCTTGCCCTCTTTTTGATAAGCTTGAAGCTTCTTAGACTCCTCTTCGTCAAACCATATATACCGTAAAACCCCCTCATAAGGCAGACCTATACCCCATCCCCGTCTCTTTCCTGCAGGAGGATTGGGTAACTGCCATTGGCGCCATACCCCTAAACGTTGAATATCTGAATACAACCTTGGAGCATAAGGACCAATATCATGAATTTTCTTCAATATTTGTCGAGATAATTTCTGTTTTTCAGATAAATCAAGCGTATCACGGTAGTTATTTATAAGTTTATCAAGATCCTTATCCTTAATTTTACTTATGTTATAACCCCCTTTCTTGTCTGCTTCAGCTGACAAGAAATACTCCCAATATTTTGGAGGAGGTGTGAGATCAGAACCAACGAATCGAACACGAATAACATCGTAATCACTCTCAACGATGCTTTTATACCAAGAATCTTTATCTTTTTTATTCAACGTTAAGTCAAATCCCACCTTCTTAGCTTCCTCACGAAGAAGAAGGAACTCTTGGTCATAATCTGCTCTGTAATAAAGAACGCTCACACGCAAAGACTTACCATCCTTAGCCCACACCCCTTTATCATTCAATGCATAACCTGAAGCCTTCATCAACTCAGAGACTTTTTTCTCATCAAAGGCTCTATATTTAATGCTAGAATCAGAAAACTCTCCGTAATTAACATAAAATGCATTGAATCGAACTTGATCACCTCGATACACATCTTCAATGACTTTGGCATAGTTCAAAGCATGAGCAAATGCATGACGAACATTCGGGTCTTTCCAATGCTCATTTTCCGTATTTAACCATAACCCTCCTGTTCCCTCTGGGCCATTGAGATATATTTTTATCTTTTTTATATATCCTTTTTTAAAACCATCCACTTGATCTATTTTGGTATACCAATTAGCAGGATCAATCAAATCATAAACATCCAACTTACCCCTAACAAAATGCTGCCAACGAGATTCTTCATCACGAATAACTTTATAATGAATATGATCAACATTATAAGAATTTTTAAAATATTTAAGATCCTTTGCCCACCAATCCTTTTTACGAGAAAATTTTAGAAATTGAGACTTTTTAAAAGAGACGAGCTTATAAGGGCCTACATTGGGCTCAATTTTATAATTGTATTTTTTGGGCCAATTTTTATCCAGTTTATGGAAATGCTTTGGCACAGGTGCTATTTTACTACCAACTTTATCAATAAGCATCTCTTTAGGATAAGGTTTACCAGCTACCACAGATATCACATCTTTTGCATGTACCTTTAAATCCGCCACATCGTCTGTATAAATGGCATTGACTCGAGGATCTACAATATGAGGTGATCGCTTAAATTCTAAAGAAAAAAGATAATCATCTGTAGTTACAGGTTTACCATCAGACCAACGTGCATCAGGGTGTAATTTGAAGTATACAGTGACGTTATCTTTCGCTGCTGCCCAATGAGTAGCGAGTCCTGGTATAACACGACCTGTATTAGGATGAACGGCTGTTAAAGCGAGCATATTACGCAAAAAAGGAAAGGCTGTTTGCGCACTTGTCGAATTCTCTCCTACCACACGAAAGGTTTCCGGAAAATTAGGCAAAAAACTATGAAAAGTACCACCTTTTTTTGCTTTAGGATCTGTAAAGGTAGGATCCGAATCATTGGTTTCCCACACAAGACCATCTGGTAACTTAAAAGGTGTTTCTGACTTTTGTGAAGCTTCTTTAGAAGATACTGGAGAGGATTTTTCACTACCACTTGTCTCAGATTCTGAAGTGCTATTTTTCCCTGAGGCATCACCTTTTCCTGAGGCATCGCTTTCGTTTTTCTCCTCAGCAAACACACTCGATGAACTAAAAGACAGCAGTAGCATCCACACACACAATACGCGAATATTCATCATGAAATCCCCTCTTGCCAAAAAACATAAACTATCATTTATTGAAAAACCATCACATGAGCCTAACTTGCTAAAACATCCGATCTCGATATGATAGTCAATGGCTTGATAGATAACAAGTCAAAATTAAAAATTCACCATTCATAACAAAGACATATCTTCTTTGCCGCATAATACAGATACAAAAATACACACAAAAAAGATGGCTCACTGAGAAAAAAATGACAAACACAACGCCCAAACAATACATCATCTTTGGTGGTGCTTTTGATCCACCTCATTTAGGACATATGGACATTCTCCATGAACTCATCAAGCACTTTCCTCATGCATCTTGTATCCTCATACCTAATTACATATCTCCTCATAAAACCATTCAGGCTTCCTTCACTCATCGTGTAGCCATGCTCAAACTAGCCCTTGCTGCCCGTGACCTATCCCAAAAAGTAACAGTGGATCATATAGAAAAAACCATCATTTCTCAAAGAGGTGCTCAGAACAGCCTTGAGCTACAGAACAGCCTTGAGCAAGAAAACAGCCCTGAGCTACAGAACAGCCCTGAGCTACAGAACAGCCCTGAGCTACAGAACAGCCCTGAGCTACAGAACAGCCCTGAGCTACCAAGACAGCTACGAAACACCACCTGGCATACATTAAAGTCCCTCAAAAAAACATATGCCGCAAAGCTTATTTGGGTAATAGGCCAAGATCAGCTTATCACTCTCAAATCATGGTACCGAATAGATGATATCTTTGGCCAAACTCAGTTTTGTGTACTCCCCCGAATACACACTTTCGATAATACCGCACCGTCTTATCCCTGTGATCATCACAATAGCTCTGAGGACAATACAACCACTCTCCAACAAGACCTATTTCATACAATCACCCATCTCAATTACTGCTGGGATACACACCAAAAAATCATCTATAACCATCAACTGTGTCTTTATTGTTTTCACAAACAAACACCACACAAAGGACCACCCTTTAAACTACTGACTCTACAAGCAAAACCTGCAAGCATATCCAGTAGTCATCTACGCAAGCTCATTGCCAATCATTATCAAAACACCGCCCAGAAGAGTTCTATTGGCATAAAGAGTTCCAACAAGGATTATCCATGCCCTGATTTTGCCAGCACATTCCTCGAACAAAGTGTATGGCGTTACATTACTGATCATCACCTTTATATGTAGCTATATAGCTTTATTTCTAAAGAAACTCACTGATTTTTTTTAAAAATATTGCTACACTGAGTTCGTCACCTCGCACGTGAAAGTCAGATAGCTTCAAGTAGCTTCAAGTAGCTTCACATAAAGAGAATCGTCAGGCACAGCAAGCAAATACAATGAAAAGACAACGTAACAAGACAACATAAAAAAACTTTTAGGAATATTCTTTAATACATATTTTCAAAACACAAGGATACACCTCTGAGTCTTCATCTTTTTCATCCCCATATTCTACGTCTTTGTAGAACCATTGAAGCTTGCAAAGGTTTTCATATTAAAATCTTAAAACGCCCTATCAACACCGTGTGTGATCATCAAATCATGTGCTTTGGACGCTCAAGTCGTCATACCCAAGCCATTGTCAGAGAAGTTGCTCTTGTGGCAGAACAACATACTTCATTTCCATTACTTGCTGTGGAAGGATTGGACGTAGGCGAATGGATAGCCATTGACTTTGGCTCTTTAATTCTACATGTTTTCGATATAAGCTCATATGCCACCACCTTTAAAGAAGGTATGTGGCGCCATTTGGATACCATCGATTATCCAACATCCAGCGCTGAGGACTCTATCAGCCCATCTTTTCAATGACCGTGCAGAGAGTGTGAAAAACTATGGGAGTAGATAACACCAAACTCACCCCAATGTTACAACAGTACTACAGCCTCAAGGAACACATTCCTCATGAAGCTGTGTTGTTTTTTCGTATGGGAGATTTTTACGAACTCTTCGGTGAGGATGCTGAATGGGTAGCGCCTCATCTCGGCATTGTTTTGACAACTCGACAAAACAGTGATCAAAACCGTATTCCCTTTTGTGGTGTACCTCATCATAGTGCCACCCATTACATCACCAAGCTCTTAGGGCTTGGCAAAAAAGTAGCCATTGCCGAACAAATCACCAAACCAGGCCAAGGAACTGGCATCCTTAAAAGAGACATTGTCCGTATCCATTCACCTGGCTGTAGCGATTTTGACACCTCTATTCACACAGAACATGCCTCGAGTTTAGCAGCCGTTTTTGAATCTTATAGCACCAGACGTTGGCATATATGCATATGCAATTACTCCACTGGAGAGCTACGCATCGGTGATGTGGATCATTGGAGTCAAGTGCTGAGCTACATAGGATTATTCTCTCCTCAAGAATTACTGATCCGGCGTTTTCAAAGAGAGCAGTTTGCCAAAGAACCTTTGATATCATCACAAAATATCATCCTCTCAGACCTTCCCGAAACCACTCTCAAATCGTTATCTTCTTCAGAAATGACCAGCCATTCATCTCCTTTTATACAAGCACTCCTCAAAGCCTTAGAAGACTCGGTTGAATCTCAAGCACTCCTTCTAGCTGTGTTTTCTTATCTCAAAGAACTCGGCGCCATCGTGGATCATTTCAAAGCTCCTGCACCTCTAGATGATCCAGAATGTATGCAACTTGGTGATAGCACTATTCGTGATCTTGAAGTGATCACTTCTGCAAGCAAAACACGTCATAAGCATCCTCACAAAGGCAGCTTGCTTGCCATCATCAACCACACATCTACTGCCATGGGACATCGCCTTCTACAACAACGTTTGATCAGACCTTTTCAGCGCCAAGATATCATCGAAAAAGAACATGATCATATCGCCTATCTCATCTGCCAACCTACCTTGCTCCATCAACTCAAAGAAGGCCTCAAAGGCTTTTGTGACCTTGAACGTCTCCGTGCTCGAACTTGCAAAGGACAGCTCCAAGCAACCCATGCCTTTCAACTCAAAGACGCTCTTGAAGCAAGTGTCCGTATAGCTACACTCCTGGATTCCATAGATAAAGATGATACGGATACATCTAAGACTAAGACCTATTCATGGCAACAAGCCGCAACAGACCTTCACAAAGCCAACACTCCCTACACCCTCCTCCACAAAGCCCTTTCAAAACAAGATGACACAGGAAGTATCATCAATGAAGGATACTATCCCCAGCTTGATCAAGCCAAACAACAGCTTCAGCAAGCTAGCAACCGCATAAATGATTACGAAGACTCTTTACGTCAAAGTACTGCCATAGGCAGCTTAAAAATCCGCAATCACAAAACGTTTGGCCTATTGATTGAAGTCACAAAAACGCATCAAAACAAGGTACCTTCAACATTTCGTTCCAAACAAACCTTAGTCAATGCCACACGTTACACCACGGACTTTCTTGAAGAACTCAGCTTAGAAATCAACCAAGCCACAGAAAATACCCAGCTTTTAGAAAATGAAGCCTACACAAAGCTCACAGAAGAATTGCGTTCTTACCACTCTCTCTTTGCTCTTATAGCCAAAGTCATTGCCCAATTAGATGTATGGCTATCTCATAGCATCACCGCCATAAATAAAAACTACTCACGACCTCACATCATAGCTGATGCTAAAAGCTTGCATATCCAAGGAGGTTTTCATCCTATGGTGGCAGAATACTGCACAACTCCTGGGGTTTCATCCACATTCACCACCAATTCTTTGCATCTGCAAGCTCCTCAAAAACACGTGTTGATCACTGGGCCCAATATGGGAGGCAAATCCACCTTAATGCGTCAAACAGCGCTATGTGCTCTACTATGCCAAGCTGGCAGCTTTGTGCCTGCACAAAGCTGCCAGCTTCCTTTGTTTGATGCTATCTATACTCGCATCGGTGCTAGCGATGATTTGAGCCAAGGCAAATCTACTTTTATGATGGAAATGAGTGAGACTGCTCATATCCTCCATCGCGCTACTCAACATTCGTTGATCATTCTCGATGAGTTAGGAAGAGGCACTTCAACCACCGATGGTTTGTCATTGGCTTTTGCTATTCTCGAAGAATGTGCTCACAATATTCAAGGTTGGCTCTTATTTGCCACTCACTATCATGAACTCACCACTATGGCTCAACAATTACCATCTGTCAGATTGATGCAAACCGAAGTCCTCAGACAAGATGGAGAACTCATTTTCACTTACCGTATAACAGATGGGGTATGTTCTCACTCTTTTGGACTAGAAACAGCTGCTCTTGCTGGCTTACCCCCTCAAGTACTGAAGCGAGCCAAACACCATCTTGCCCATTCTACCACTGACGCATCACGTGATTACTCTGATGATTCCTCCACACAGCATCACTCTCATCACTCAGATCCGCTACCAGCAAATATCCATACTAACTACCCAAAAAACTCACAAAACATCATCGAAGAACTCGCAAAAATCGACACACAGACTCTAAGCCCTTTACAGGCTTTCCATATTTTGTTGGAATGGAAAAAGAAACATCATAAGGCAGAGACAACAACACCTTCAGATCCTATATCACAACCGAGTCCTTCACATTCCCACACCTCTCTTTGTTGACCACATCATTGTCTTTGTTACACTCTCAATTATGATCAATTACGTTACGTTACGTTACATTTATAAAGGATTGTCATGAACACACCAAATCAAGCATTGAAACAATGGATTTCTCAAGCCCAACAACACCTCTCACCAGATCGTGTGGTTTGGTGTGATGGATCCCAAGCTGAACACAAAGCCATACTTGCAGGCATGGTGGAATCAAAGGAGATGATCCCTCTCAATAAAGACTCTTATCCTGACTGTTATCTCTATCGTTCCCATCCAGATGATGTGGCCCGCGCAGAGCACCTTACGTATATTTGCACCCCCCATAAAGAAGATGCAGGAGCCAATAATAATTGGCTCTCCCCTAAGGAAGGACACCAACGTGTGGATCCTTTATTTAAAAACTGCATGCAAGGGCGAACCATGTATGTAATCCCTTACAGCATGGGACCTTGTGACTCACCATATGCCCAATTCGGTGTGGAAATCACTGACAGCCCTTATGTGGTTGCCAATATGTACTTGATGACACATATGGGCAAAGAGGCCTTGGAATATATCGATAAACTCGATACCAACTTTGTACGCGGACTGCACTCCACAGGAGATCTTTCTAGCGAGCGCCGTTGGATTATGCATTTTCCAGATGAAATGATGATCAAAAGTTTTGGATCAGGATATGGTGGTAATGCTCTACTTGGAAAAAAATGTCATGCCTTACGACTAGCTTCCGTTCAAGCTAAGCAAGAAGGCTGGCTAGCTGAACATATGTTGATTGTGGGTATTGAAAACCCCCAAGGTGAGAAAACCTATATTGCTGGCGCCTTTCCCTCAGCCTGCGGCAAAACCAATCTTGCCATGTTGATACCGCCAAACACCTATAAAGGATGGAAAGTCTGGACCGTAGGAGATGATATTGCTTGGCTTCGCCCAGGTGCTGATGGCAGACTATGGGCTATCAATCCTGAGGCCGGTTTTTTTGGAGTCGCCCCTGGCACCTCCCAACAAACCAACCCCCATGCCTATAATATGCTGCACAGAAATGCTATTTTCACCAACGTAGCCATGACACCCAACAAAGAACCTTGGTGGGAAGGCAAAGAAAAAGATGACAACACCACCACATCACTCACAGACTGGAAAGGGCAAACTCACACAGCCAGTAGCGCTACAACAGCTCCTATGGCTCATCCCAATGCCAGGTTCACTGTCTCGTGTCATAATTGCGATAGTTTTGAAAAGCCAGGAAAAGCTTACCAAGGTGTGCCTATATCAGCCATTCTCTTTGGCAGCAGACGACGTTCACTCGTACCTTTGGTTTTTGAAGCAAAAGACTGGCTTCATGGCGTTCTTACCGGCGCTGCTATGTGTTCTGAAACCACAGCTGCCGCAACCGGCAAAGTGGGCGTTCTCCGCCATGATCCCATGGCTATGAAACCTTTCTGTGGTTATAACTTTGGAGATTATTGGAATCACTGGCTTAAAGTTGGTACAAACCTCAGTCAACCGCCTAAAGTTTTCCATGTGAATTGGTTCAGACAAGATAGTCAAAACCAATATATGTGGCCAGGCTTTGGCGACAATATCCGTGTTCTCGAGTGGATTCTCAAACGCTGCCATAACCAAGTGGATTCTCAAGAAACCCCTCTAGGGGTACTGCCTCTTAAAGGAGACATCAATATTGAAAACACCACTGTTACAGGTGATACCCTCAACCAATTACTCACAGTAAATGGACCTGCCTACGCTGATCATCTCACAGAAGTTCATAACTTTTTCCAAACCTTTGCACCTCGCAATCCTCAAGCGCTTATGGACACATGTACAAAGATGATCAACCAACTGAAAAATTATTGATTATGTCGTATCTCTCTATCATATAGTGCTGCTTAGCAGCACTATATGATCATCATAGACAATATATGATCTAAACAAAGCTCTTTAGAGTTACGTTCATCTCTTTCTTTTTTTTCCTTAGATATGTTGATAAAAACATACAAAAAATTTTTACGTCTTTATAACAAAAAACTCTCAAATACCTTATTTTTCCACCCCACAATCTGACTTTCTTACTTCAGGTACAAAAAAAGCTTATCAAGAACCTCATAGAACTTGATAAGCTTTAAAAAGATACCACTCAGGTATATGGATTTTATCTATTTTTCCTAGTGTACTTATTTTTATTTTTTTATTTTGCAATGGCAACTTGATAACATGCTGCTGAACTAGATGCTGATGCTGAACCTGAAACCGGTAGACAATAAGACATGTCTGCAGCTAAAGCAATATTTCCACCGCTTGCATGCAAAGCTAAAGTTTTCAGTACTGAAGGAACAGATGGCACCTTTAAAGAAATACTAGAATCAAGGGTGTTGAGTGAAGGCCAATAACTATCATAGACACTTACAGGAATAAAAGGCACAGGTTTTTGACTTGCGCTTTTAAAAACCTCAAGATCTACAACCGATTGGGATGAAGCATTATCCACAATGGCAAAGATAATGACCACACCAGCAACCAAGGATAGTCCCCAACCAAGATAAGTTCCTGCTTTAGCAAAAGATGACCTAACACCGGCAAACGGGCCGCCGGCAGAAGAGATAACTTTACCGCTTTTTGAAACAGCAATGTTTGCTGATGGAGAAAGCGGCCTTGCTCCTACTGTTGAATCTAACACAGCTGCCACTTCATCTACCTTGCCGGCAACTGCCCTACCAGGCGACTTCTTAACAGCTGCAGCTTTAGCTAAATCATCAGCCACCTCTACAGGACGAGTAAGAAGATCTAACTCTTTAGCTTGTCTTTCAAATCCTTCTAAAATAGCTTTGCGGTTTTTTGCGCTAAATCTATCTTGGAGTTTAGCAAAGTCAAGGGCATCGCTAACACGATGTAACTCCCCTTTTTCTCCAATGAGACTATAAACATTCACGCCATTTTTAAGGTTTTGAGAAACTTTGTTCTGCAGAGAAGTGAATTTTGCTTTAAGGTTATTAACGTATACAGGATTGGTGCGATGTGGAGCAACATCTCTACCAAACTCAATCTTATCCACTTCATCAAGCATCCAATGATCTTCCAAAGCACGCCACGCGACTACACCTTCATCAAATTCTCCCATAGCAATTTTACGTTTAATTTGTCTAGCCTGATGAGCAGCAGCGTCATAGCGTGCCTTATTTTGTCTTGCAGCAGCGTCTTTTGCTCGTTTGGCTTTTTTCTCTTCTGCAAATCTTTGCCGTTGTTGTGCCATTCTTTGTTGAGCCACAGCCGGATCAAGATTTGACATGACATCATCATAATCTACAAAGACATCAGCCATATCATTGAATTGCCAAAACGTCACATCATTATAAAATTGCGTCATATCTTTGCTAATACCATTGATACTTCTGCCATTATCCAAGAGGTCTGTAGCTCGTTTTTTGAGAAGACCCCACGCTTCACCAGCTTGAGTTTTTAACAAATCCAGATGTCTCGGTTCATTAAACATCTCTAACAAATCCAGATGCTCATTACCCTTGAAGGCATCACGACGAAACAAATCAGAAAACGCCATTTTGGCAAGCAAAGTTTGGTCTTGGTTGAGTAACTTAACAACTTTGTTCACATGATGACTCATGGCTGGGTTGTTGAGTTTAGCCTTGCTAAACCATCCTCCTAATGCAGCAGCACCAACTCCGGTGGTGGCAATGCGAAAGTTTTCAGGAAGCGATCCATGCTCAGCAAGATAATCAGCAGCAAGCTCTGCTTTAAGATTATCTATTTCTTGCAGATCTTCTGCCTCAAGAGCATCTTTTGTAAAAAAATCATATTTAACCGCACTGCCATCAGAAAGCTTCAAAGCAGCAACACATGAAGAAGCGTTTAACTGCTGAGGCGTTCCTAAGCACGTCACAAAGTGAAGATCTTCTCCGTGTTTTTGAAGCACCAATGAATAGGTACCATCATAAGCACCATGAAGGCTTGAGTCCGCTTTATCATACTCAAAAGCAGAAGGGCTCCGACATGACGAAAGCTGTAAAGCTATACTGACAATACTAAAGCTAGCAAGAAAAACTGTGATTTTGTGGCGTAACCTATAGAAAGTCATTTGAAATAATCCTATGAAAAAAATAATAACCGAACATAACAAACAAACTACATACTCAAACCAAAGCCAGATAATACACTATTTCATTCTATTTTCAACCCATAGTCTTTCATCAGGCTGCATCTCGGCTCAACAGGACGGAACTTAAACATCTACTGTCTAAATGACTTTACCCACTTGAACGATTTAACTCCAAATAATCCGGGTTTCTGCGAATCAACTGTGCATTTTCTAACTCTTCTAAATAAGACTGAACAATACGTTCAGCAAAACGATTACCATGGTAAGAAACCATGAATTGATAAAGTTGTTTACGTAAAGCATCCAACTCTGAAGAATCTTTAGGAGGTATTAAGCTTTCAGCAGAAGGAGCAGAAAACTTAACAATTTTGATAATAAACCAATGGTTTCCTATTTTAAATGGACTATTAAGTAGCCGCTCTTTTGCCAAAGAAGAAGCCTTTGTATCTGTATCTGTATCTGTATCTGTATCTGTATCTGAGTTATCTTTATCTTCTTGTTTGGCGTTATCTTTTTCTGTCGATTTGTCTTTATCTTCTTTTACCACCGTTTTCAAGGATGTGTCACCTGCAAGCGTTTCTAAGATAGCACTGATAATACGATGAGCTTCTGCTTGGCTACTTTGTTCACTATGTTTTGTAAGTTGATTGACAAGGGTGGTGCTTTCCATGGCAGAAAACGATGCATTTTGCCACTCTTTAGCTTGAGAGTACTGGGTTGTGATATCTGTGTGTGTTTCATTGGAAAAATACATACGATGAATGTTTTTAGCCATGGTTTCAGCAGCTTGATTTTGTTTCCTAAGCAACAAGACATCTCTGCCAACCTCAGCCTTGCGCTTTTCATCAAAAACCGTTTGCTCTTTGGTACGAATATCCTCCACATAAGCAAGATGAAAACCAAAAGGGCTTTCGATGATGTCAGTCATGTGATCTTTATTTGTGGCAAAAACACTTTCTGCAAAAGCAGCTGGACCTAAATTGGCTTTAAGCATCCATTGACTACCATCATCTGTCTTACTTTGAGAAGGCTGTTGATGAGCCGTACTTTGATGACTAGAGTACTGTTTAGCTAGCTCTTGAAACGAGCCTTTTTTGGATAGCACTTGCGTGCGCAATGATTGAATCAACTCTTTAGCTTGTTTCTTTGAGCGTTCCTCACCAATAGCGTTGCGAGCTCCTTTGAAGGTTACAAGCATCTGTTTAATACGGCGTATTTCCTCTTCAGGGTAGAGATGTTTGTTAGCAACATAGTGATTATTAACCGCTGATTTACCCTCTGAACTCGCTAAAAACTCATCAAGCTCTTCTTGGCTAACAGTGGCTTCTATGCTTTGAGGGTTAATGTGGATATAAGATATCTCAACGTTGGCTTTTCCCAGAACCTGACGCAAGTGAGTGGTGGTTTTGATGGGTTGATAATAGGTGAGATTAAGATAATTTTGCATGTTGATAATCGTGAGCTCACGACGTACTTCATCATAGAAAAGCTCTTCGGTATAGTTATAGCTATCAAGATAGTTACGAAAACTCTCTGCATCAAAACCTCCTGAGGCATTTTGAAAAGCAGGAACAGCATTAATCGCATCCAACACTTCTTGATGAGAAGCTCTCAGTCCTAGATTCAGTGCCATCTGATAGGCTGCACGTATTTGGATAAGTTGATTGATGATTTCAGCAGGAAGATTTTGGGCATCTGCATCCGATTGCCTATAACGTTGCTCACTATAGAAACGTGAGAACTCACGGCGTGTTATATCTTCACCAGCAACACTTGCTGCTGGGCCACGAGGACCGCGAGGACCATAATCAGGAATACATACCCCAAAAAAGGTCATAGCAAATATAGCCGCTATCAGTACGGTGTAGGGAATAAAGTAGCGGGTAAATTTCTTAGGTGTCACACCTGAGAGGGTCTGGCCCCTCCAACGTCCGAATATGCTCACAAATAGCTCTCCTGTATCGAAAACAACATAAAAACAATATAAAACATCAAATAAAGATTATTGTCTTTGTAATTTAAAACAAAAACGTCATAATCCCTCATGTGACATACTACTATGCATTTGCGTTTTATGGGAATATTCTCTTCCGTCACTCTCTTTACTTTGGAGCAAATTGTCATGTTATTTGATTGGCTTGCGGGCATGTTTTCTAATGACCTTGCTATTGACCTCGGTACAGCGAACACTTTGGTTTACATGAAAGGTGAAGGCATTGTCACCAATGAGCCTTCGGTGGTGGCTGTAAAACTGGAACATCGTGGTAAGAAAATTCTTGCTGTGGGCAAAGAAGCTAAAGAGATGCTTGGGCGAACACCAGGAAGTATCACAGCTATCCGTCCGATGAAAGATGGAGTGATAGCTGATTTTGAAATCACAGAGGCTATGTTGCGCTATTTTATTGAGCGTGTCCATAACCGGCGGACTATGGTAAAGCCACGGATTATTATCTGTGTACCTTATGGCATCACCGAAGTGGAGAAACGTGCTGTCCGTGAATCTGCTGAATCAGCGGGTGCTAGACAGGTTTTCTTAATTGAAGAGCCAATGGCTGCAGCCATCGGCGCAGGACTTCCTATCACTGATCCCAGTGGCAACATGATCGTCGATATTGGTGGTGGTACCACAGAAGTGGCGGTGATATCTCTGGCTGGCATTGTCTATTCTCAATCCGTACGTGTTGGTGGAGATAAGATGGATGAATCCATCGTGAATTTCTTAAAACGCAAATACAATCTCTTGATTGGTGAACGTACAGCTGAGCAAATTAAGATCACCATTGGCACCGCTTATCCTGAAGAAGAAACCCGGACCATGCTCGTAAAAGGCAGAGATTTGATTGCTGGGGTACCCAAGGCCCTTGAAGTGTCTTCAGATGAGGTAAGAGAGGCCATTGCTGAGCCGGTCAATAGCATTGTCGAGACAGTACGTGTAGCTCTTGAGAAAACTCCCCCAGAACTAGCTGCTGATATTGTGGATTGTGGCATTGTGTTAGCTGGAGGCGGAGCTTTAATACGTAATCTTGATGTATTACTTCGAGAAGAAACCGGCTTACCGGTGATGATTGCTGAAGATCCTTTATGCTCTGTGGTTTTAGGCTCTGGACGAACCCTCGATCAAATCGAAATTCTCAGTAGTGTAGCTATGCCTTAAACCAAAAGAGAGATAAAAAGATAAGCAAAACAAAAGAAAACAGAGATAAAAAATAGCAGGGACATAAAACAATGTTGTTTTCATGGTTACCTCGTCTATCTCGCAGATCCTCACCATCTTTTATGAAAACGCACAAAGACTTAGCTCAAAAAGGCAGGAGCCTAGCTACAGGTGGTTCTCGTTTGCGAGGTTTGCAAACGAGAACCTTTCATAGGCCACGCAACTTAGTGGCTGCTAGCATTGTCTTATTGGTGGTGGTGTATTCCTCATCTCTCAAGCCCGTAACCGATCATAATCCTGTGCTCCACATCCTTTCAGCTCCAGGCGTATTTGTAGATGTGAGTTGGCATAAACTTACGGGATTTTTGGGTGGGATCTGGCAGAATTACATATATTTAAGAGGTGTTAAAGAGCAAAATCAACTCTTAGGCAAAGAAGTGGTGCAACTTAAAGGTCAGCTTATCGATCATCACTTACAGAGCCAAGAGATCAAGCGACTGAAATCTTTATTGGGATTTTCTCAATCATCGTCATCCATGTTGGTGGCTGCCAAGATCCTCTCTCGAGGACGTAGTGGTGGATTTGAGTATGTGCGTTTATCTAAAGGGAAGAATCATGGATTAACTGCAGGTATGGCCGTACTTTCACAAAATGGTATTGTGGGCCATTTGATGCGTGTGGGTTCCAGTTACAGTGATATCCAACTGATCACTCATGTGGGCTCCAGTATAGATGTGATCTTAGAGAGAACGCGTTTGCGAGGGGTCATCACTGGAACAGGCGGACTTACGTTACGGTGGTATCCTCGTGAAAGGCTAGATATTAAAATCGGTGACACATTGATCAGTTCAGGGTTGGTGGGAGCTTTTCCTCAAGACTTTCCTGTGGCTACTGTTAGCAAGGTCATTTATGGTATTGATCATGCTGCCCAGGAGGTATGGTTATTACCCACCGAAGATGTCAATACTTTGGAATACGTTTTTGTTTTAAAAGAAAACTCTCCTTTAGTAGAAGCTTTAAGCAAAGATAAAGGCCGTGTTCAATCATTTTAAGTTTAAAAACGTAAGTTTGGACATACCTCACTTAGCTATTATCTAGTAGCTAGTAGCTAGCTATGAACTACCTGAACCACAAAACGTATCGAACCTTATTTTTTGTGCTTCTGACCATGACGATGTAACACTGTCACTAGCGCTACATACATCACGGTCCATGTGGTTGAGGCCTGCAAGACACTGTGTTTCATCTTCAATGGTTTTTAGTCCAAAGAGTTTTTCTAAAGCGCGTCTATTCTCAAGACGTCTGGCTACGGTATCTGTATTGATATGGATATAATACAGACACAATGGTCCAGCTACACGAGAGGTATCGGGAAAGTCCCAACCGCCAAAGTTAGAAACAGGCTGATCACCAACAGTTTCATCTGTTACAGAGTTCTGCCATTGATCGCTCACGGTTTCTGAAGTACCAGCATCAAATGCCAGTAATAATTGTCCAACTTTAGAAAATCTGCCACCTTTGTTTTTCAAAAAAGCACTTAGAGGACTTTTTACATACGCCACCTCACGGAGAAGAGTCTCCTCACCATGCCTTCCATCTTCAAGCTTTAAGGTCATTATCTCATTGAGAATACGTTCAGCCTCATGACCATCATTAAACGGATGACCATCACCTGCAGGAACAGCATGATGTGTGATTTTATGCAGCTTTGGCAATAATGCAGCATCCACATCATCTGTACTCGCAAGCAGGGTAGAGAATGTATTGGCACTTTTACAATCAGTAGTAGCCGGTATCTCTCCATCAGTACCGGCAGCAGCAGCAAGCACCTGTTTGTAACATACAATGACGTCATCCGTTTTTACACGCTTCAAATACTGATTACGATGAGGTGCCTCTCCAGTGCCAGATCTAGTGGAAGGGGTAAGATTGATAATAAGTCTTTTTATCCTCGGATCTCCTGGTGCTCCTATAAATTCTGGAAATCCTGGTTTTGAAGCAAAGCCTTTAGCTATCCGACATTCTATAGAGGGATCATGAAGTGTTACTTGAGCGTGCTCGGCTTCTGTTGCTGGTAATGGCGCACCACTTTTTATGACTTTTTTAAAAGCCACCTTTCCAGCATGATCATTGGCACCACATGCTAAACTGGTCTTATTGAGGGGCACATGAAAATCACCATGTGAAAAGAAAGTTCCTGTGGGTTCATAACGAGTCCTTGCTGGGTCCGTGCTGCTGTCGATGATTTTATTCATTTTTGTATACGCCATATCCTGCTCACAAGTAACTTTAAGCTCTCTTTGGGCATAAAAAGATTTGGTGGCATGTGCTGGGCTATAGTCAAGAAATGTCTGCAGTGATTCCATCGTGTCTACTGTAGAAGCAGTGGCAGCATCTGCACCACTAAAATCACTAAACGCTTTGATTTTATGAGAAGACTTTTGAATATCCTCCCAAGAAGCTCTGATGAGTTTATCGATATGCTCGCCGGACTCTGCAGAGAAAGTTTCACGATAGATATACTTTGGTTTCACACGCTCATTTGCACTGGAACTTAAGACAGTATCAGCAAAGTCGCTTGTAAGAACAACAGCAGCACAGTTGTTGTTGATTTGATAGATGGTATTTTTAAGAGAAGCTAAAATACCAAATCCTTTTGTTTGACTAGTGTAATCAACCTCTTCATTGAGAATTTTATCTAGTTCTGTAATAAGTTCTGTTTGCAATGCCACATGGCCCATAACAAGTTTTTTCTTCTGATCCTCCTGGAAATGTTCCTCAAGAATATGATCAACCGCTTTTTTACACTGATATTCAAGCCAACCATTTATGCCTCGAGTACCGATGCTTTCATGACTAAAAGAAATGATCTTATCTTCCACAGCTTTAGTTTGAGTTTGACATGAGTTAGAATCAGCCGATGACACGTTATAGATAAGTTCATCAGCAAGCCATGCCTTTTGTTCGGTAACCCGACAGCTAAGAGCAGCAAGAACTGTGGTAATCTCCCGACTTCTTTCAATACTTTGCTCTGATCTGCCAGTTATACAATGATTTTTAGCAATCATGTTGCGATAAGCATTGAGCTCGACTGAGTACGAATTGACCTCATCTTCATCAGGATTAGACAGTTGCTTTTCCACCTTAGGAAGAGTCTTTGATGACTCCTTGTCAGGATCAACTACTGCTATTGCATCGGCATTCTTCTCCACTACCGCTTTAGGCGTAGAAGTGGCATCTTCCCCCTCAGCGCAGCCATGAAACATCATGAACCCACAGAACAAAAAGCAATAGCTTAGAGCGTGTCTCATCCATGATCGAGGTTTTAAGCACAAACATTGTAACAGGGACATATCTTTTCTTTTCCTTTTCTTCTTATCTTTTCTATTATCTCTACTTTTTTGAATAACCTCATGTAACTTAACCACCTGAGTCGCAAAACGTCTCGAACCTTGCTTTTTCTTCTTGTGACCATGACGATGTAACACTGTCACTAACGCTACATACATCACGGTCCATGTGGTTGAGGCCTGCAAGACATTGTGTTTCATCTTCAATGGTTTTTAGTCCAAAGAGTTTTTCTAAAGCACGTCTATTCTCAAGACGTCTGGCTGCGTTATTTGCATTGATATGGATATAATACAGACACAATGGCCCAGCTACACGAGAGGCATCGGGGAAGTCCCAACCGCCAAAGTTAGAAACAGGCTGACCATCACCAGTTTCATCTGTTACAGAGTTCTGCCATTGATCGCTCACGGTATCTGAAGTATCAGCATCAAATGCCAGTAATAATTGTCCAACTTTAGAAAATCTGCCACCTTTGTTTTTCAAAAAAGCACTTAGAGGACTTTTTACATGCGCCACCTCACGGAGAAGAGTCTCATCACCATGCCTTCCATCTTCAAGCTTTAAGGTCATTATCTCATTGAGAATACGTTCAGCCTCATGACCATCATTGAACGGATGACCACTGCCCTCATCATCATGTTTTGTGACTATATGCAAACTTGACAATGAAGCCTCCACATCATCAGCATCATAAAGCATGTCAGTAAATGTATCGTCACAGTCAGTAACGGGCTGCGGTGTCTCTCCAGCAGGAACATCATTAGCAAGGACTCGCTTGTGGCATACAATGGCATCATGAGCTTTGAGGCGACTCAGATAATCACCTCGAGCAGGAGGACTTTCTCCATCTTCTCCACCTCTAGCTCTCGTATCAGGAGTAAGGTTGATAATAAGTCTAGAATCTTCTGGAGTGCCTATAAAAGTTGCAAAGTCTGTCTTTGGAGCATAGCCTTTGGCTATGCGACATTCCACAGAGAGCCCTCCTTCTGAATCTGAAACTACTGATGATGATGGGGATTGCTTTTTTATAACTCTTTTAAAAACAGCCTTTCCAGCATGATCATTGGCACCACATGCTAAACCGGTCTTATTGAGAGGCACATGAAAATCACCATGTGAAAAGAAAGTTCCTGTGGGTTCATAACGAGTCCTTGCTGGATTTGTGCTGATGATTTTATTCATTTTTGTATACGCAATATCCTGCTCACAAGTAACTTTAAGCTCTCTTTGAGCATAAAAAGATTTGGTGGCATGTGCTGGGCTATAGTCAAGAAATGTCTGCAGTGATTCAATCGTGTCTACTGTGGATGCAGTGGCAGCATCTGCGCCACTAAAGTCACTAAATGCTTTGATCTTATAAGAAGACTTTTGGATATCCTCCCAAGAAGCTCTGATGAGTTTGTCGATATGCTCGCCTGACTCTGCAGAGAAAGTTTCACGATAGATATACTTTAGTTTCACACGCTCATTTGCACTGGAACTTAAGACAGTATCAGCAAAGTCGCTTGTAAGAGCAACAGCAGCACAGTTGTTGTTGATTTGGTAGATGGTGTTTTTAAGAGAAGCTAAAATACCAAACCCTTTTGTTTGGCTTTTGTATGGAACTTTTTTATTGAGAATTTTATCTAATTCTTTTGTGACTTTTGCTTCTAATACAGCATGACCATCAACGAGTTTTTTCTTCTGAGCGCTCGTGAATTTTTCATCAAGAATATGATCAACCGCTTTTTTACACTGATACTCAAGCCAACCATCTACCCCTCTAGCAACAACTTTTGCATCACTAAAAGACATGATATCTTCGTCAACTTCATCCGCTTGAGTTTGACATGACTCAGAAGCAGCCGATGACGCATAAATGAGTTCATCAGCAAGCCAAGCTTTTTGTTCTGTAACCCGACAACTAAGAGCAGCAAGAACTGTGGAGATCTCCTGACTCCTTTTTTTACTTTGCGCTGTTTGGCCACTGATACAGTGATCTTGAGCCATCTTGTCACGAAAAGCATTGAGCTTGGTTGAATACGTATTGATCACTTCAGTTTTAGGATTGGGGAGTTGCTTTTTTGCACTCGTAGGAGCCTTTGGCCCTTCCTTTTCAGGATCAACTACTGAAGTTGCATCGAGATCATGATCCACCGCCGGTTTCAACTTAGAGGTGGCTGCTTCCTCCTCAGCGCAGCCATGAAACATCATGAGCCCACAGAACAAAAAGCTATAGCTCAGAGCGTGTCTGATCAATAATAGAGGTTTTAAGCACAAACATTTTAACATGGATATATCTTTTCTTTTCCTTTTCTTCTCTTCTTATCATTTCTATTGCTTCTACTTTTTTGGATAACCTCATTTTAAGTTTCATATTCCAGATAAATTAACAAAAACCTCATTCTGAGTCGCAAAACGTCTCGAACCTTGCTTTTTCTTCTTCTGACCATGACGATGTAACATCATCACTAACGCTACATACATCACGGTCCATGTGGTTGAGGCCTGCAAGACATTGTGTTTCATCTTCAATGGGATCTAGTCCAAAGAGTTTTTCCAAAGCTCGTCTATTCTCAAGACGTCTGGCTGCGTTATTTGCATTGATATGGATATAATACAGACACAATGGCCCAGCTACACGAGAGGCATCGGGGAAGTCCCAACCTCCAAAGCTAGAAATAGAAACAGACTCTTCACCAACAGTTTCTGTTACAGACTTCTGCCATTGATCGCTCACGGTATCTGTATCTGTATCTGAAGTATAAGCATCAAATGCCAATAATAATTGTCCAACCTTAGAAAATCTGCCACCTTCATTTTTTAAAAAAGCACTTAGAGGACTTTTTACATTCGCCTCATCACGAGGAGTCTCACCGGCATGCTCTCCATCTGTAAGCCTTGGGGTCATTATCTCATTGAGAATACGTTCAGCCTCATGACCATCATTGAGAACCCCACCCGTAGGAGCACTACCCAGTGTGGTTTTATGCAGCTTTGACAATAATGCAGCATCCACATCATCTGTACTCGCAAGCAGGGTAGAGAATGTATTGGCAGTTTGACAATCAGTAATGGCCGGTGGGGAGTCTCCAGTAGCAGAAGGAATGGGTTTGTGGCATACAATGGCGTCACGAGTTTTTTCACGTACCAAATAATTATCGCGATTCCTAGGTAGTGATTCACTGCTAGTTCTTGTGGGAGGTTCGGCAGTGGAAGGAGTAAGATTGATAATAAGTCTGGAAGCTACTGGAGTGCCTATAAAGTTTTTAAATTTTGGCGCCTTTGGAGCATAACCTTTGGCTATGCGACATTCTATAGTGGCATCATGAGGTGTTATAGCTTCCGGCGTTGTTGCTGCTACCGCTGGTACTATGCCTGGTTCTGTCGCTGCCGATGATGTCACACCTTTTATAACTCTTTTAAAATTAGCTTCTCCAGCATGACCCTTTGTACCACATGCTAAAGCAGTCTTATTAAGGGGCACATAAAAGTTGCCATGTGAAAAGAAAGTTCCTTTGGGTTCATGACTAGTAGTTGCTGGATCCGTGCTGGTGTTAGTGATTTTATTCATTTTCTTATACGCAATATCCTGCTCACAACCCGTTACAAGTATTCTTTGGGCATAAAACTTTTTGGCAGTATGGGGGCTATAGTCAAGAAATGTCTGCAGTGATTCAACTGTATCTACTGTGGACTCCGTGGCAGCATCTGAGCCACTAAAGTCACTAAATGCTTTGATTTTATGAGAAGACTTTTGAATATCCTCCCAAGAAGCTCTGATAAGTTTATCAATACGCTTGTCTGACTCTTTAAAGAAAGTTTCACGATAGATGTATCTTGGTTTCACACGCTCATTTGCACTGGAACTTGAGACAGTATCAGCAAAGTCACTTGTAAGAGCAACAGCAGCACAGTTGTTGTTAATTTGATAAACGGTGTTTTTAAGGGAAGCTAAAATGCCATATCTTTTTACTTGGCTCTCGTAAGGAATAGCTTCATTGAGAATTTTATCTAATTCTGTTAAAACCTTTGCTTCCAATTCATCATTGCCATTTTCTAATTTTGTCTTCTCAGCACCATTGAATTTTTCATCAAGAATATGATCAACTGCTTTTTTGCACTGAAACTCAAGCCAGCCTTCTATTCCGTCATCGTCGATTTTTTTATGAGTAAAAGAAAGGACCTTGTCATCGATGGCTTTGGTTTGAGTTTGACATGAGTTAGTATCAGACGATGACACGTTATAGATAAGTTCATCGGTAAGCCATTCTTTTTGTTCAGTAATCCGGCAGCTAAGAGCAGCAAGAACTGCGGTGATCTCCTGACTCCTTTCTTTACGTTTCGTTGTATCGCCACTGACACAGTGCTCTTCAGCAGTCTTATCACGAAAAGCATTGAGCTTGGTTGAGTATGTATTGATATCATCTTCAGAACTAGAGAGTTGCAATATCGATTTAGGAGGAGTCTGTGGTGACTCCTCTTTAGGATCAGTTACTACGGTTCCGTTGGCATTCTTCGCTTTAGGCTTAGAGATGGCTGCTTCATCATCAGCGCAGCCCTGAAACATCATGAAACCACAGAACAAAAAGCTATAGCTCAGAGCGTGCCTGATCAATGATAGAGGCTTTATACACGAATATTTTAACATGGGCATTGCTTTCCCTTTTCTTCTTATGTTCTCTCTACCTTTGTAGGGTCATTTCAAGTACCCCACACAACCTAATATCAAAACCCATTCTCAAAACCCATTCTCAAAACATAAAGTATTGTGCTCGTCACATCGTTGTACATAGTCCGTACATTTGCGTATCGTCAAAATGGCTAAAAATATAACAACTATATGAAATTCCCTATTATAGTAAGCTCATAGAAAAAAGCTTGCAGTTATAGACTTGCTTGTAAGAAGTGAGACACGTAAGATAATGCAGTCAGTAGTTAGGCTATGAGGGTGTGTTAAGGTCATAAACGGCACATCTGTTCTACCCATCTGTTCTATTATGGGCTTTGTGGGAAGTTTATGGAAAATCTTTCATATAGCATTTAGCATATAGTTAGCATATAGATAACCGTCACAGAAACCGTTACAACTTACAATGCATGGCTTTTTATGACACATACTCTAAAACACACCTTGTGTCAGGTGTTGATATGGCTTGAGTTTGAGATTTTATAGGCGGTGGGAATCTGTCTTTTTTTAGTGGAGGTTGTATGGCAAAAAACACGAACAAATCGTTAAATATACGTACTGTAACAGTGATTGGTGCTGGAGTGATGGGCTCTCAGATTGCAGCGTACTTAGCTGATGTGGGTGTGGTTGTGCATCTGTTAGATGTGGCAGCAAAGGAAGGAGAAGGTAAGAGTCACAATCATTCTAAGGTAGAAAAAAATGCGCGTGCTTTAGATGCCGTAGCTCGCCTGAAAAATCTTAAACCAGCACCTTATATGTCATGGCAAACGGTGAAATCTCGCATCATATGCGGAAATTTAGATGATGACTTAGAAGTTGTGGCAAAAAGTGATTGGGTGCTTGAGGCTGTTATTGAAAAACTGGAGATCAAGCAACAAGTGCATCGTCGTATTGCTGAGTATGCTCCTGCAGGTATACCTGTTACAACCAATACTTCAGGTATTTTACTTGCTGATATGATTCAGGGTTTGCCAGAACATTATACGTCTCAGTTTTTTGCCACACATTTTTTTAATCCACCTCGTTATATGAAATTGGTGGAAGTGATATCTCATGATGCCACAGATAAAGATTTGGTGGATGCTCTTTCTAAGTGGTTGGTCCAAACTTTAGGCAAGCATGTGGTGTTTGCTCAAGATACTCTGAATTTTATTGCCAATCGTATTGGTGTATTTGCATTATTATCAGCAGCTCATCATGGCACACGTTTAGGGCTTTATCCTGAAACCGTTGATGTTCTTACAGGTAAGCTTATAGCTCGTCCTGCTTCAGCTACATATCGCACCATGGATGTGGTGGGACTAGACACCTCAGCGTTTGTGGCAAAAAATGTTTATGATCATTTAAGCCAGGATCCTTACCATAGCCATTTCCGTATTCCTGAGTGGTTTGATCGTTTGATGGCAAAAGGGCATCTTGGCCAAAAAACTCAGTTCACGGGTGTGTATAAAAAAACCAAGGATGCCAAAGGTAAAACACAGATTTTAGCTTATCGAAAAGATACAGATGAGTATGTTCCTTCACAGCCTCAACCGGTATTATGGCTTGCTCAAGCACAGAAAACCAAAGATATTTTTGATCGCTTACGTTTTATGATAGAGCAAAAAGATCTGGCAGGTGAGTTGGTGTGGCGTACTCTTAGTGAGCTTTTTTCTTATAGTTCTCTATTATGCGAAGAGATCGCTTCATCGTCTCCATCAAAAGTAGATACAGCTATGCGTCATGGTTTTCAGTGGCAATGGGGTGTTTTTGAGATGTGGCAAGGTATGGGATTTCAGAGTGTCACTCAACGCATGATATCTGAGAATGTATTGCTGCCTGATTGGATCAAAGAACACGTAGGACATGAAGATTTTTCTTTTTATAAACCATGTCCACGCAGTGACACCTGGGCCTTAGGGCTTACACGTCAGGAATGGAATCCTGCAAAAAAGCAATATGTGGATATAGCACCACTCATTGACCATGTGACCTATTTGCCTCCACGTTCTTGCAAAGATGATCAACGCGTGATCAAAACCTGTTCCAGTGCGTCTTTATTGGATATGGGTGATGATGTGGGGGTTATCAACTTTCATACCAAAATGAATGCTATCAATGGTGACGTCTTGGATATGTTGGCTGAAAGCATTGATTATGCCGAGGATCATTTGGCAGCTCTTGTGATAGCAAATGATAGTCGGGCATTTTCAGCAGGAGCTGATCTATCCATGATCCTGCGCTATATTGAAAACAAAGAATTCACCGCCATCGATGATGTACTTAAGCGTTTTCAAGGGGTAATGCAAAGAATCAAATATGCCCCCCTACCTGTGGTGTGTGCTCCTTATGGCATGGTGTTGGGTGGTGGTTGTGAAGTAACCATGCATTGCTCTCACAGGCATGTGGCTGCTGAAAGTTATATCGGCCTTGTGGAAGCAGGAGTGGGATTAATACCTGCTGCTGGAGGCAGTAAGGAACTAGCTTTAAGAAGTTACCGCTTAGCTGAGCAGTATCAGTGTGACCCCATGAAATTCCTTGAAAAAGCTTTTAAAACCGTAGCTACAGCTCAGGTTTCCACTTCAGGAGGTGAAGCCATAGAGTTGGGTTTATATCCAGAAAAAAACACCACTCTGAGTTTTTCAACAGACTGTCAGATTCAACAAGCCAAAGACATTGCTCTTCACAGTGCTTCATTGGGCTATGTTCCACCGCTAGCTACTGATATTAAGGTAGCTGGAGAGCCGGCCTTTGAAACCTTTAAGCTTGTACTCTACAACATGGTTGAAGGACGGATGGTATCGCCTTATGATGCAGTGGTTGCTGAAAAACTCGCTTATGTATTGTCTGGCGGTGATGTCCGTGCAGGGTCAGTGGTGGATGAAAACTGGTTTTTACACCTTGAAAGAGCTGTATTTGTGGAGCTATGCCGACAAGAGAAAACCAAAGAAAGAATCATGCATATGTTGAAAACAGGTAAGCCTTTGAGAAACTAACTTTCAGGTAAAAACTCATTTATTATCAAACTGAAGGAACATCATCATGAGTGTACGTGCGGTTTATATTGTTTCTCCTTATCGCAGTGCCGTAGGCAAGGCCAAGAGGGGAAGTTTAGCTCACACCCGTCCCGATGATCTGTGCAGTGATGTTGTAACAGGAGTACTTAAGCGCACTCCTTCTCTAGATCCAGCACTGATTGAGGATGTGATTGTTGGTTGTGCAATGCCTGAAGCAGAGCAAGGCATGAATGTGGGGCGTGTCATCGCCTTATTATCTGGGTTGCCTTACAGTGTTCCTGGCTTTACAGTGAATCGACTCTGTGCTTCAGGACTACAGAGTATTGCCTTAGCAGCAGATCGTATTGCTAGCGGAGGCAGTGAATGCATTTTAGCTGGCGGCACAGAATCCATGAGCATGGTGCCGATGATGGGCAATAAGCCGGTGGGTTCATTGCGTATAGCTGAAAACTACCCCAGTATCTATTTAAGTATGGGCTTAACCGCTGAGAAGGTATCTCAAAAATATCAGGTATCTCGAGAAGAGCAGGATCAATTTGCTTTTCATTCCCACCGTAAAGCTCTTCGTGCCATGGAAAACCACGACTTTGACGAAGAAATCCTACCCATTACAGTAAAGCGCAAAACCGCCCATCTCAGTGATGGTAGTGTGCAAGAAGAAACCATGGTGTTTGATAAAGATGAAGGCCCTCGCGCTGATACCAACCTTGAGACTTTGGCAAAACTACGCGCTGTGTTTTTACGTGGTGGTGTGGTGAGTGCCGGTACGTCTTCACAAATGTCTGATGGTGCAGCTATGTGCTTGGTATGTTCAGAGGCATTTGTAAAAACACACAATCTTGCACCCATGGCACGTTTTGCAGGTTTTGCTGTGGCAGGTGTACCGCCTCAGATTATGGGAATAGGTCCTATGGAAGCCATCCCTAAGGCTCTTAAAAAAGCTGGAATCAACCAAGACCAACTGGAGCGTATCGAACTTAATGAAGCTTTTGCTGCTCAATCCATTGCTGTGATCAACATTCTTAAATTGAATCCTGAGATGGTCAATCCCACCGGAGGAGCTATCGCACTCGGTCATCCTCTAGGAGCCACAGGTGCTCGCTTGACTTCTACGTTACTCCATGGTTTAAAGCGTCAGAAACAAAAATGGGGTATGGTAACCATGTGTATTGGTACAGGTATGGGTGCTGCAGGAGTATTTGAATCTTTGGTATAATATGATCTTGACAGCCATGCAATAAACATTACTCTTGCCATCGTATGGTAATCGTTTGACACGTGATAGATAACAGGTTAGGTAGAAGATAAACAACTAAAAGCATTTGCGACAATTGGGGGCAATTGATGGCAAATAACCACCACATAGAACAAAATAAGAACAGAGAAAAAAAAATAAAATAAGAAGAATAATGGATGGAATAAGAAATAAGGCTAATGAGAAAATAAGAAATAAGTAAGAATGTAACATACAAAAATTATAACAACATTTCATAAAACATAAAGATATACACAAATAAGTAGATAAATATAAAAATATAAGCAAAACATAAGATAACCACAATGTTGGTAAAAAAGTTAACAAAGATAATAATAAAGATAAATAAATTGTTACACAAAAATAAATAGATAGCACATTAAAGTTACTAAGATATCCATAGAAATAGCCCCTGGATAGAAATAACACATAGAAATAACGAAAAAAAAATAACAAGTAGACGTAACAAGAAGTAACAAAAAGTATTGGTGTGTCATGCGTGTTTGATAAATCAAGGTTTCCAGGTGTGAAACTTTGTGGTGCACATTATTTTATTTGAGGTTGTGAGTATGTTGACATCATTGTTGAGTATTATCCGTAATGGTTTTGTTGTTGCTATATTAATAGCTTTGTTCTCATCTGTAGCTCTTGGAGACGATCATGACGATGAAGAAGGTCAGGATAAGGATAAGAGTAAAGAACATGATGACCATCATGATCATGGTGAAAAAGATAAAGATAAAAAGTCTGACAAAAGTAACAAGGATGATGATGAGACCGACGATGACGAAGGTGAAGACGATGGGGATGATAAGGGTGATGATGATAAAGACGATGATAAAAAAGCAAAGAGTGATGCTAAGGATGTAAAAAAATCTGATAAAGCTGCCAAAGATGATAAAAAAGCAGAAGATGCTAAAAAAGATGCAACAAAAGATGCAACAAAAGAATCTGATGAAGATAAAGCTAAAAAAGGTGATGCTAAAGAGTCTGACAAGAGTGCTACTCAGAAGAACAATGAGCAAGGTCAGCTACGCACCAAAACATGCGAATACACCATTACAGCTAACGATAGTATGCAGTTCAACATGAGCCATTTAAAAGTTGCAGCCGATTGTGCAAAACTCTCTGTGAATTTTAAGCATGTGGGAAGACTTCCTAAGGTTGCAATGGGGCACAACATCGTTTTTGCTGAAACAAGTAAAGTAGATGGTCTTATTAAAGCGGGTCTTCAAGCTGGTCCTTCTAAAAACTATATTCCAGAGTCTGCAGATGTTCTTGCAGCAAGCAAGTTATTATCAGGTGGCGAATCGGATACCGTCACGTTAGATGTCACAGATCTTGCTAATAAAGATCTGATGTTTTTCTGCTTGTTTCCAGGTCATACAGCTGCCATGCGTGTACCTGTGACTTTTGAAAAATCAAAAACCACTACAAACTCTTAAGCACATCATCATTAAGATTTAAGAACATAAGAAAAAACGTATAAAGAGTGTGGACGCTCTGTTGTATCCACACTCTTTTTTTGTGTTCTATCGTATTCTAAGTATTCTAAAGCTTTGACATGTTCTTACTGATTTTTCATTGGATATGGAACACATACAGGATAAAAAAGTGGTGGAGCCGACGGGAATCGAACCCGTGTCCGAGATAGATCATGGAAAAGACGCTACATGCTTAGTTCTTGCAAAATCCTCTTGGTTAATACATACAAGAACACATGTATGTAACCCGCAGTCTGATTGATCTTATGACTCACACTACAGACGGAAGTGAAAGTCACCAGCTGAAAAAATGACGAATCCTAGGAGATTTCAGCACTCTCCTGATCATCGGCTACTTATTCTATTAAGCAGCTAAAGCTAAATTGTCGCCAATTAAGCTTGTTACATCGAAAAATTAAAGAGAACTCGATGCCAGCCTCTGCATGCTCCTTAACTCATAACACTACTCGTCGAAGCCACTACGGCCCCACACATATACTCAACGCTATCATACCTCGGATCATGACACCACGATCTATAGAGTCTGTGATAAAATTGTAGGTTTTTTGTCTTAATATCCTAGACGAAGCACATTATGAAACGTGATTTTGAAACACATAAAAACATTTAGGGAAAACTCTTCATCAATCTACTTGGACTTACCCACAAACTCTTAAGAAAAAAGAGATATGTATAATGATACTCAACCCATATTCTGCATAAGAGCATTGAGAGCTGAACCAGCTTGAAACCATTTGATCTGTTCAAGATTATAGGAATGCTTAGCCTGAATGCTTTCTTCTTTGCCATTGCTGTGATGGAGTATAACAGTGAGAGGTTGTTTAGGAGCAAAATCTGCAAGCCCAACAATAGAGATACGATCATCCTCTTGAACCTTTTGATAATCTTCACTATGAGCAAAAGTAAGGGCAAGAACACCTTGTTTTTTCAGATTAGTAGCATGGATGCGAGCAAAACTTTGGACCAACACACAAGAAGCACCCAAATGACGAGGAGACATGGCAGCATGTTCTCGTGATGAACCTTCACCATAATTCTCACCAGCCACAATGACCCATGGCTCACCAGCTTGCTTATAAGCCCTAGCTACCTGTGCACATCCTTCAAAAGGTGATGCATCCTTCACATAATTGCGGGTTTTTCCCACCTCTTCTGAAAAAGCATGACGTGCTCCAATAAGAAGATTATCTGAAATGCGATCAAGATGACCACGATATCGCAACCACCTACCTGCTGGAGAAATATGATCAGTAGTGCACTTTCCTGCAACTTTCATCAATAAACGATGCTTATGAAAGTCTTTATTATCCCATTTTTCAAAAGGCTCAAGAAAGGCAAGACGTTTGCTACCCGCAGCAATGTCCACAGCAGTGGTACTGGCTTTAGTAGAAGGATCTATATACCCATCTCTACTTATAGATAGCCCACCTTCAGGAAGCTCTCGACCTTCAGGAATTGTAAAGGAGATGAGTTTACCAGAAGCGGATGTGAGTTTTTGGCTGGTAGGATCAAAACTTAAAAGACCACTGGCTGCATAAGCCACCACCATTTCAGGAGAGGTGATAAAACCCAATGTGGCTTTGTTAGCATCATTGCGGCCACGAAAGTTACGATTAAAAGATGTCACAATCGAGTTTTCTTCTCCCATTTCGATGTCATCTCGCTTCCATTGTCCAATGCAAGGACCACAAGCATTAGCTAAAATCACACCACCAAACTCTTCAAGAATATCGAGCATTCCCTCTTTTTGAACCGTATTATAAACCGTAGTAGATCCAGGAGTGATATAAAACGGCACCACTGCTCGACAACCATTAGCAAGAAGCCCTTTGACCACCGACACCGCTCGATAGATATCCTCATAAGAAGAGTTAGTACATGAGCCAATCAATGCTGCAGAGATCTTATTAGGATAATTGTGCTTTTGAACATCCTCTGACATCTGTGACACCGTTCGTGCCACATCAGGAGAATGAGGACCAACAATGTAGGGCTTAAGGGTGTTGAGATCAATATCAATGACATCACTGTAATAAGCCTGAGGATTTTTTAATGCCTCATCATCTGGACGCAGATGATGAGAGTATTGATCAGCAAGATCAGCTATAAAACCACGCTCTGTAGCATGCAAATAATCACGCATTTTACTATCATAAGGAAATAGTGACGTGGTAGCACCTAACTCAGCACCCATGTTGGTGATAGTAGCTTTACCCGTACATGATAACGATTCAGCACCACTGCCGATGTATTCAAAAATAATATCTTTTCCACCCTTTACAGTAAGGATGTCTAAGACCCTGAGAATCACATCTTTTGGTGATGTCCAACCACTGAGTTTACCAGTGAGTTTAACAGCAACCACTTTAGGACGAGCCAACTCCCAAGGCATTCCCACCATGGCATCCACAGCATCAGCACCTCCCACGCCCACAGCCACCATACCTAACCCCCCAGCATTGGGAGTGTGGGAATCAGTACCAATCATTAACCCACCAGGATAAGCATAGTTCTCTAACACAATTTGATGGATAATCCCCGAACCAGGAGCCCAAAAGCCAATCCCGTATTTCTCACTAGCTGAACGTAAAAAAGAAAACACCTCTTGGTTCTCTTTTTGAGCAAAATTGAGATCTAAATCTGCACCACTTCGAGCAAGAATAAGATGATCACAATGAACAGTGGAAGGAAGCTGCACATGCTCTTTGCCAGATTGGATAAATTGCAATAAAGCCATCTGAGCTGTAGCATCTTGCATAGCAAGACGGTCCGGTACAAGATGACAAAAATTTTGCTCCTCAAGAGACGTTTTAAGAGCTTGGGCACTGTGAGCCACCAAAACTTTTTCTGCAAAAGTCATAGCCCGATTGGTCATTGCACGGTATTGAGATAACCGATCTTCCATACGCTGGTAAGTACGTAACACCAATTCTTCGGTGGTGGCTACATCCATGTTATAGCTGCTTGCCCCAGTAGAGCTCATGATCGTCCTTTTTTATGGAGTTCTTTATACAGATATACAGATATACAGATATACAGATTTTTTTTTCTTCTCTTAAATTCTTATCATAATTCTTATCATTCACATCACATCTCTATCTTAATATCCGTCGTTATAAACATTATAAAACATAAGTTTGAAATGCTTTTATTCAAGATCTCATATCCAAGATCCTCTTTGAAACACAAAACACTTCAAGCACTTGTTTATACAACCCTACGATATACATACAACCCTACGAGGCTCCAAAAGTGAGCAATGTTTTTGTGATAGCTTGCTTTTGGAGCTCAAGAGCAGCTTGTTGCTGCTTAACATTTTCAATCACCTGAGGATCCGCTTTACGTAAAAACCCTTGAGAAGACAGCTTCTTTTGGGTGTTGCCTAAATAAATTTCGACTTTCTTTTGTTTCTCTAAGTACACATCTCTCTGACTTTCTATGTCTTCAGTTTTTTGAAGAGCTATGGCTATCTCAAAATGAGAAGAAACATCCACTAAAGCACATGGAGGCATCTTATCTTCTGTGGATATATCAATATGTGCAACCTGTGACAATGATGCCATCAAAGAAAGATGCTGGGAGGCTTCCAAATACGCGCGAGCTTGTGGGCTTACATTTTGAAGATGACACCAAACATGTAATTGAGATCTTTCTTGTGAAGATAATTTTGCCAGAGTAGATGTTTGAATAAGCCGTCTTATGGAAGTGATCAATTCTTTACTAACTTGCCAGCTTTGATATGCCTTTTCAAACTTTAACAAAGGAAGCTGAGATGGATATAAAGAAACACACAGGCCCTTGCTACGTTCTAAGTTAGGGTGTTTAGGAAAATAATGGATCAACTCTTCAGTAACAAAAGGAATAAGAGGATGGATCAAACGTAAAGCACACTCATAGACATACAACATCACCGAAAGATTTGTTGCTGTGGTGTGTGAGTCAGAGCTTTTTAAAGAAAATTTGCTCGCCTCAATACCCCAATCACATATGGAGTTCCAAATCAATTGATAGAGCGCCTTGTGCGCATCATGCATACGAAACGCCACCATGGCGTTATCAATAGTATGGCTTGCTTCATAGAGCTCATGCAAAAGGCCTTTGTGCCAAAGCTCTAAGGATTCTTCTTGCAGGGGCTCAATGGTTTTATCGTGGCAGTGACTGAGAAGATAACGTGCTCCATTCCAAAGCTTAGTAATAAAGTTTCTGCCAATGGCAAAATCTTTCATCTCCATTTTGATTCTTCCACTCACAGGGGAAAGATGAGCGGCTGTATAGCGCAAAGCATCAGCGCCATACTGCTCGATAACATCAATGGGATCAATACCATTACCCAGTGTTTTCGAAAACTTTTGGCCTTTCATATCACACACAGTGGCATTGAAATACACCTTGTTGAAAGGCAAAGTCCCTTGAAACTTAATCCCTGCCATCACCATACGTGCAACCCATTGGAAGATGATTTCAGATCCAGTGATGATAACATCACTAGGATAAAATCTTTCCAGTGTCGTGGTATCTTTTGGCCAGCCAAAAGGAGAAAGAGGCCATAACCAACTGGAAAACCAGGTGTCAAGAACATCTTCTTCTTGAATAATATGTGATGAGTTACATTTGGGACATCGAGTGGGATCTTCACTACTTGCAAAAACTTCCTTACATGCATCATTCTGGCAATACCAAATAGGAATGCGATGCCCCCACCATAGTTGTCGTGATATGCACCAATCCTGGATGTTATCAAGCCAATAAAGCCAGGTTTTTTTCCATAACCCAGGATAGAAAGTAATAGCGTTATCTCTGGCAGCTTGTGCCACAGGAGCTGCTAAAGGTTCTGTTTTTACATACCATTGTGAACACAACTTAGGCTCAATTAAAGCTTTTGAACGATCCGAATGAGGAGCACTGTAACGATGAGGAGTGGAGGAATCAAACAGCCCTTTTTCTTTAAGAGCAGCTATCAATGACTTTCGTGCTTCAAAGCGATCCATACCACAAAAGGGCTCAGGGGCCTGGTCATTAAGTCTTGCTCGATCATCAAAAATGGAAATACTTTCCAATTGATGGCGTTTACCTATTTCATAATCGTTGGGATCATGGGCTGGTGTGATTTTAAGAGCTCCTGAGCCAAAATCTGATTTGACATAGGTATCTGCTATAACCGGTACTGTACGCCCACATAGAGGCACATGGACTTGAGAGCCAATATAACTCTGGTAACGCTCATCGTCTGGGTGCACGGCCACAGCCACATCGCCAAATAAAGTTTCTGGACGAGTGGTAGCTACAGGAATAAAAGCCTTGTCTTGCTTGCCTTGATTGCAAAGAGGGTAACGAATTGTATAGAGATGTCCATTGATCTCTTTGTTAACAACCTCTTCGTCTCCAAGAGCTGTCATAAGAACAGGATCCCAGTTCACTAAGCGCAAACCACGATAGATCAGCCCTTCGTTAAATAACTGCACAAAAGCATGACGTACCGCATAAGAGCAATGACTGTCTAGAGTGTAAGTGAGCTGAGAGAAATCACACGAAAAACCCATAAGACGAAATTGTTCAAGAATCTTTCCACCATAGGTCTCTTTCCATTCTTGAGCTCGCTTCACAAAAGCTTCTCTGCCGATTTCATGCTTAGAGGTCCCTTCACTAGCCAATTGCTTTTCCACCATCATTTGAGTAGCAATGCCAGCATGATCAAGACCTGGCAGCCAACATGCAACTCCATCACGCATTCTCCGCCACCGGATAACCCAATCCTGTATGGTATATCCCGTACCATGTCCCATATGCAGAAAAGATGTCACATTGGGAGGAGGCATCAAGATGGTATAAGGCTTATTGTGTTCTTTGCTGTGTTCTTTGCTGTGTTCTTTGCCGATCTCAAAGAATTTGTTCTTTCCCCAAACCCTCAGAATACGTGGTTCGTATTCTTGGGGATTGGCTGCTTTAGGTAGTATTTCAGCAGATGTTTTCATAAAGAATGTAGCGTTGAGAGATATAGAAATAGCTATGGTTATCAACGCATATTAGCATCTAGCATAAACGTTTAGCAATGAATAATAGATGAGTTTTTGCATTCACTCAAACAGCTTTACTGGATGCTTTTGCAACTAAACATCACATATCAAAGATCTATCTTTGATATGTTCTTTGTTGTTTAGAATTATTATGACGATTTCTTTTTTTGGGAGGGTTAGGGTCTCTGTTGCTAGATTCTTTAGGAGGAGTAGAGGCTCTATGAGTTGCCTCGCTGTTAGAGTCGCCTTGGTCGTCTTTAGAACCATAAGTAGGAACTTCCATAGACATAAATAACTCATCAATGTTACAAGCTTTCCCTACACATCCATAGATCTTTTGGATACGTTCAATATCCCCTCGAGAAACACGGCGGTTGGCAAGTCCCTCTCCAATAAGGAGAGAAGGATTCATGATGGAGTAAGGATCTACAGCTGCAGGAATATGTCCCAACCCGAGAAGATGTCCCAACTCATGAAGTGCAAGAGATTCCATATCCACCACAGATCGTGAATCCGTTTCCATGGTGGCAAAACTATCAGCAATATTGTAGTTCTGATAATTGAAACGAATATCAGCCTTAGCTATGACCGATTTTCTTTTATCATGAACTGGCCCCACGTTATCCCATATGGTAGTGGCAATAACTTGGTCTCCTTTACCTGTCTTGCCCCATACATCATCGCGATAATGGCCATTTATGCTATCTTCCAACGATGAATAAAGATCTTTGAAATCATCACCTGTTCTTGGGTCATCTCCGGTGAGTTGAAACAGCGGCTTTCCCACTGCGGTTTCCCAGGTTTTGATGGCATTCAAAATACCTTGTTTTTGCTGCTTCGTCATTTCTTGGGAAAATTGGTACGGTATAGGCAACTGTTCTCCCCAACCGCGAGGAGTATGAATACCAAACATGGGCGATGATTCATCTAGTCCTTCCCCCGTAAAACTATGAGTACCTACATCACCTCCTATTTGAGCAGCAGGCCCACCATAATCGTTATCTAAAGACACCTGATACATCTTGGCACCACAGGCTACGAAGTTCATAAAGGCTGCAGCTATGGCAAATACTAAAGAAGAATACTTTACAATAGGCCTATTCATGATTGATCCTAAAACAAAAGCTAACACGTAACATCACCGCTTCAAATATGCAGGTGTAGCTTCACTCCTCCTTAGCTCAGCCACACCACTTACTACTTACGGCATTTTTTAAGACAACTTTTAGAGAAATGTATATGCGCACCCTTAATTATAACAATCATGACAAGTGCATCAGAAAGGTATGAGCGAGTCTATGACGGCATACGCTTAGTTATCACAGCTAAAAACATCATCTGATGATGTGTTACGGAACATATCGTTATTGTTACAAGCTCAAAATAACGTGCCAAAAATATGTCACATAAAGGGTCCGTCTGATGAGTGAGATTGCTCGCAGACATCAAAGTCTCATTTGATCTCAATGACAAAGGATGCTATACTTACGGATTATAGTAGAGGTTATAGCTCTACTGTGAAAATAAGCAGATCGCGAGTAACGAAATACTGAACGAACAATAGTGAATTGAAGGAAAGAAGCTCATTATAGAAAACAGTAAACAAAGATAAAGGTTGATAAAGAATAAAAAAACGCAATAAACGCTTGATGGAATAAAAAATACATGATTGCTATAATGACGAATCAGATAGTTAGCCACAGATAGTTAGCCACAGATAGTTAGGCAAGAACTAACCGACTGACTAACTGATCAGTAAGAAGCTAAGAAACAAAAAATGATAAAATAGAAGCAGCAAATAGAAGCAGCAAGGAAGAAACAAAAAAACAGGATAGAACTTGGGAAACATCTTGACATACCATCTGACAACATACAGTTTCACACCAACTGACAAGCAGTCCATCCTGCTGAACAATGCTTCTATGAGGTTAACTAAAAGCTCTCTTGAGCATCTAAGCATTCCGAATACGCATACTCACATGTTAGATGTTCCATCCAATCCACAAGCCGGTAAGCAAAAAAACCCTAAGAAAAGAAACTTGTGAAATAGAATTATGAATTTATAAAAAAGGTCATAATTTGAGTGCAA
Source organism: Proteobacteria bacterium bin106 (assembly GCA_002238945.1). Taxonomy (GTDB): domain Bacteria; phylum Bdellovibrionota_B; class Oligoflexia; order Oligoflexales; family Bin106; genus Bin106. Next base: position 36,380 of record MPNI01000001.1, read on the forward strand.
ATCATCAAAAATCGCCAAGCCTTTTTTATAAGATAGCACCAATCATTTCGCATACATATCACACAAAACATCACACATCTTTTCATAAACGACACTCAGCCAGTGTAGATGCATCTAGCACCCACCGGCTAAGTAACAAATATCTCTTATTATTCAGTTATATTATATGTATTCATCGATTCATAAAACGCATCAAACCCACAAATGTATGGGCCATGAGTGTTGTTTTGTGTTCCGTTTTTTTTTCTGGCAATGCTTTTTCTCAACATTCTTTACATTCTCTACATAAATCACATAAAAAACACAAACAAGATAAGAAGATCGTACTATCAACAAAGCTCTCTAATGTACAAAAGTACGAAAAGATAAACCAAGATAGCTCTGATGTTTATCTTCTCGATCACTCTCAGGCAAACCACAAAAATCATGAGTTTTTAAAACCTTCTCGCCTAAGTTCTTTAAATTTTCAAAAGACACCCTCTCAAACACATGCCTCCTTCCCGATGCTAGCTTCTGCTGGTGCTTTGATGTTAAGAGGTGGCAATCTTAGCATTCCATTTGCTCGGATATTTACGCAAAAATCCCTACTTGTTTTGTCTGCTACAGCCATAAGTTATGCCTATTTAAGGATAAAAAATTTAAAGATAAACAATAATGTTTTTTCTATGTCACTATACGAATCTCTTACTACAAGTATTGATCTTGATTATACGGACATAGAAGATAACCATCAATGGAAAGGACCTCAGAAAATTATGTGGCCTCCTCTATATGCCAATGATGAGGAAAATGAAGAATATAGAGATGTTACACTCAAAAATCTTGAGCTTGAGTATGAAGAAAGCCCAAACGAAGACGTAGGGGTCTTTCGTGTAAGTGCTTTAACCGACATCCATCTACTGCCACGAACATCCGTAGAAGATCAGAGTATATCTTCAGATAAGCTACGTTTTTTAAAACATGATAATTCCCTTATATCTTCAAAATTAACCAAAAATGTACTAAATTATATTACCAAAATATCTGGGATAAACCCTATAAAACGGCGAATAAACACTTCTACTCTCTATAGCAGAGTGATGGATTTTGTTAACATAGAGCTAAAAGGAGATGTATTTAGTGATACTTTATTACACACACCACCTCAAATTTATACGGATATATTTATTTGGCTTATATTAAACAATGACAGGAGTGCTTTATCTACCATTGCAGATAAGCACCAACAAAATATAGACTTTGTGCAAAAGGTTGAAAAGCAGCTACTTTCATCTTTACGATTGTATATACTTGGCAAAGCCAATATATACAACACATCATCAACCAAGTCCTTAGCAGAGGCATATCGATTATTTTTAAAGACTTCTTTCATGAATGATTTTTATACTTTGCGCCATCGTCGCATTTTAGGATTTGTAGAAAATATTGATGATAATGTAACCCAAAAATTAGCTTATTTTTGGGACACATACATACAAGATGATCCTTATTTTAGTTATGTTTATCTTTCTTTAATGATGCCATTAAGTGAAAATATTTTGGCACGATCTTTTCAAGTATCTCCATTGCAAGTCTTTCAAGATAGAATGATGGTTTCTAAAGAACTGAATCAACTCTTACAAGAAGATACGTCCAAAGATTACTCACAAGGTGGAATTCATCAAAATGATGATTGGGGTATGGATAAAGAAACAAAGCGTCTTCGTGAGGATTTCCGTATTCTTAATCAACGCTATTTTGATACCTTTGCAAGTGACTTAACACCTCAAGAAGGTGTGGATTTGGTCAGGTCATTCCAAGAATCATACCTGGCGGGAGATAGCTACCTTGAAGATCTTTACAGATTCGGACTTCTGAAAAAACCAGCTCGTATATCTTATCTTGAAAAAACATACGGTTTAAGTTCAGAAGAGATTATCGAAGATATTGAAGGCCTTGAAGGCAGTCTTTATGAGTGTTTGGCTTTATTTACAGAACAACTTGTAAAAAAACCCAGCCATCATTCTTTGTTGCATTTACAGCAAGCTCAATGAGTTAGCTCTATAAGTGTCTGATTTCATCCTACACCCACCACCTGTAATGTGAGCTTCTAACAAAAAATCTCGTTCTTGGGCAATAGGCACCTCTTTGTCTTTTATATGTGTTCTTTTTTACAACTGTTAAGTGCAAATAGGCTATAGGATTAGAAAAAACAAATGTTTACGTAAAAGAGATTTTACACATAAGTTCAGCCAAGAGTATCTAAAGTGTGACTCAGTCACATCATCATACCAGATACTGCGCCCCATACTGCCGAATGGCTTATAATATAAGTAATGTAAGACCTTTTCTTTGGAAGAAAGCTTATGTAAGCATCTCATGACGCCAGCCAATTACATTTTGTTCTTCTTTACCAAAGGCAAGAGCAATAAGATGAATAGGCTTTTTAAGCTTTTTATAAGACTCACCATAACGTCGAGTTTTGATTTGTTTCATCGCTGAATCAAGCATCCTCTCACGTTCCTTTTCGCTTTTCGCCATCTTCAATTCAAAAATAAAAACTTGATCTGCATAAGTCACCGCAAGATCACACCGGCCCATTATAGTAGACCTTTCTGCCTTAATATCAAGGTTTGTAGAAGAAAGACCTGCATATAAAAATCTTGAATAACAATATTCATAGTAAAAATAAGATTTGCTGTCTTCTACCGGATTCCACTGATAAGGCACTCCTTCCAAAGCAGCGCAGAGATGGCCAACAAACTCCTCAAATTCGTTATTTTTCAGATACTTCGCTAGCATATTTTGGCAGTCATCATCGATTCGGTCTTGAGTAATATACTCCCAAAAACCACTATCGAAACTTTCACGCACTTCAAGATTAGGATAATCTAAGCGATAGTATGTGCGATTATTTTTTCGAATTTTGTCTTGGATGGCAAGAAATCCTGACTGAAAGTACAGAGATTTTACTTTAACATTTTCTACATTAGATTTAATAAGATCCTGACGTGACACAAGACAATTTTCTAGTTGTAGCGGTCGAACTTTCTTTTGTATAAGATAAAAATAGAGATAGCGAGGCACTCCATCTTCAAGCCACCAATATTCAAATTCTTTGTTGGAAAAAAGTTTAAGAATCCCATGGGGGTTATAAACTTTTTCCTCTCCAAGCCAACTATAGCCGTTATACCATTTGCGAATTTCATCACGATCAAAATTCTTGATCTCATCTTCAAAAACTGTATCTAATTCTTTATCTGTATATCCACAAATAGATGAATATTCCGGCTTTAAGCTGATATCAATAAGATGATTAAAACCTGTAAATACAGTCGACTTAGAAAACATGGTGATGCCAGTAACAAAGTGAAATCGAATGAACTTATGAGATGCTTTAAAAATACTGTAAAACCCTCTAAGAGTGGATTGATTTTTTTTACTTATCTCTTTGTCTTCTAGAACATCCAAGAGAGGTTTATCATACTCGTCAATTAAAACAACTACTTCTGTCTTAGAGTTGATAGTATAGATATGTTCGAGAATATTTTGCATACGCTCAGCTTCGGAGAGCTTAAGCTCTCCAGAAACTACGATGTTATATTTTTTCTCTACACGATCTAAGAAGGCAAAAATCCGCCTTTCTAAATCATTTTCGTTAGTGTATTCTCTGCCACCAAAATCAATGATAAGTACGGGATACTTTTGAGACCAATCCCACTTATCATAGATATAAAGTCCTTTAAATAACTCCTTTTTTCCTTCGAAAAGACATTGCAAAGTGTTTAAAAAAAGAGTTTTGCCAAAACGACGGGGACGAGATAAAAAATAATAGCGTCCTTTTGTAATTGTAATGAGCTGGTGTAAAAACTGAGTTTTGTCTACATAGTAGCAGCCGTCCTTTCTAAGTGTTTCAAAATTTTGCTTTCCTAAAGGTAAAGGTAATTTCATAGTATCTTTTTTCTCCATTGGTAATAATCTTGATTTTTTACCATCACTCTGGAATGGGATCTACGCCTAAATCCATCCCTCTTCTTATCGACGGCCTCACCTCCTCATTATATTACTGTTTGATTCATTTGAGAGCAAGCTTTTCGCATAAGCTGCCTCAAATTGAGCAGCTAAAATCTTGCAAATACTGAAATATAAGGCACTGCCAATGCGCCAGGTTAGTGTGGATATTACAATATGGATTAAGTATAAGATAAAATCGGCTAAAAGAGTGTTTGTTTATCATGGAAATCGATATGACAAAAAGAGATTCTTACAATGAAGAGTTTAAACGTGATGCTATCAACTTAAATGAGAAGCATGGAGTTAATATCGCTGCAAAAAATCACTTAAGATACACTTACTCGAACCGAAAAACAGGCGTTATTATATAACAATGATTGTATCGTTACAAACTAGAGCTCTGTCTTAGCCTATGAGTAGCTGTACTTTGTTTTATCGTGTTAAAAGATAATTTTTTGTTAGGTGACATCACATGACTTTCCATAGCTTACGCCTTACGACTCTACTTACAAGTCTCAGCATCATCGTTTTAGTCTTGAAACTTTCTTCATGTCGGAGCTTTTCTGCTTTAGAGCAGAAGCAACCCACATCAAGTCTTCAAAGTGCTTATGATAACACCTATTCATTGGTGCTACAAAAACACGGCACAGACCTGCGCTTTGTAACCTGTTTAGGCACACCACAAAGTCTTAATGCCTCTTCATGTGTTCCTGCTCTAAAGTTCCAGGATGACAGTGTGATTAACTATAACTTCCTGCCACAAAGCACTCTCAAACCCGAAGATACGGAACAAATTGAAACTCTAAAAGTAAAGATTGCCGAAGAATATCGCAATGAACATGGAAAACTTCCCAAAAACTTCCACATTCTCACCGCTGGAATAGGTAGTGCTGCACTGGGAGGATGGATTGCTAAAGGGCAAAAAGCTGTTGCTACACATCAAAGTGCTCATATCCAAAAAGTTACCCAATTACTCAAACAAGACAAAGTTTTGTTGGCCAAACTCACATTTGCTGACCTCTTTCATCATGATGCTTTCACAGGCAATGAACACCTAGAATTGCTCGATATGTTTGATGATCCAAAACGTCTCAATCAACTCAAAACACAGACATCTCAAGCTTGGAATCTTCTCAAGAAAAGAGCCCGATTATTAGTTGGCACAAACAGAGATGTTAGCGGTATCATTAAAGAAATGACACAGTTCCATGATGATGTCACTTTCTGGCAAATTATCGACATGAGTGAACTTTCCGCAGATTACTACAATGTCATGGATGACATCACCCCTCCGAGCATCAAGCAAAGACTTGTGAATATGTCAAATGGTGCAAGAACGGCAAAAGACCAGATACGCTATAATGTTAAAGCTCGACAAAATAAAACACTCAAACATCTTGCTGCCACAGGAGGCTACGATAAGGCCGTTAAGATGTGGGAGAAGGTCAGTGATTGGATGGTGGATACTTCTGACAGCATAAGCTATGAAAAAGATTTACTTCCATTTAAAATGGAAAGTAGCAGCCTCCAAAGACTTAAAGTACAACGCGATAGATTACACCAACTAGCTTTGGATAAAATCCGAAGCGGAGAGAATGTCCAATCCCTGCTTGGAAGCAAAGGATCACTACGTGAGGTTATCCGTAAACTTGGCACACATTTAGACACAGAGTCTAGCAGGATGTTTGCTGCACTTGAAACACAAGCTCTAAATAAAGGACTTCTTAACTTCCCTACCACAGCTGTTAGAACAGACCGTGCAGCTCGTAGCTTACTCATCAATACAGCCACATCGGTAGCTCCTCAACAAAACACATCGTTGGTATCAAAATCCAGTAAATATATTTCTTCTAAAGGCCCCTTTTCTATGACAAAATTTCTCGGCTGGGGAGTGTCGTTGATTGGTGGAGCTATGGTTCTTTTTGCTATTGTGGATAGTGCTGAGTCTAAAACGATAGTGAATCTAGAATCGCTTAACAAAGAAACCCAAAATTCCTCTGTGCCCTTTATTCCTGTAAGTGTTTATGAAAGTTATTGGCCTTCACTCAACACTCTTGATACCAATGTCACTTTAAAGGTACCATCTATTCCTTCAGTACTCAAAACCCTAGCCTTGCATGCAAGCGGTGGCAATGTGGTTCTAGCTACAGATATGTCTTATTGCCTACCTGCTCTTCAAACAGGCTCAGCTAATACTAATGATAGCCATCCATCTTCATGCTACCAAGTGACAGCCATAGAATAGTCATAAAAGACTTACTACATAAACAAGAAATGATTCAAAACACCATGACATTTTCACCACAGCAACCACTGCATATATTTGATAACAGCATGAACCATCCACAACAACATCATAAAGGAATGATCCATGCATCCCCATTGCGGAGCTGTCGTGTTATGGGTACTGATATCTCTTATGGCGTCATGGAGTTGCAAACTCTCACCAAGCCGTAATGAAGCAAATCTTAGTGCTGTTATAAGTGACACATATGTTCTTTCTCTCATAGATGCCTATCATTCTGATAACCACTATGTTTTCTATATCTGTCCTAAACGCTCGGGTGTCAATTTTCAACAAAGCTTTCATCACGGGCAACTACAAAACCTCGGATGTGGTCCTGCTTTTATAGATGTTTTTGGCAGAGAAGAGCCCTATTATATTCCTAAGAACTTTATCACATCACAGAGATATCACTCATCTCCATGGGGAATATCAGCTCAACAAACCCAAGAGCTCGAAACATCAGCTCCGTTACATATCATGCCCTTTTCCAGTGTTCATGCACAGATTATGTCTATTCGTTCAGGAATCATGACCTTTGGCTGGGTAATTTCAGCTCAAGGACGTTTAGCTGAAAGAATCGCTCAAAAAGGCTTAAAAAGAGGTATGGCTAGTGCTCAAGATGTGGGTAAAAGTGCCTATATCACTATTCAAGGAAAACCCCATCAAAATAGCGACATACATGAAGCCTGCATAAATACCTTAAAAACCATCGCCACCACCACTAACCAACAAAGCACATCAGCTTTTGATGATGTTACAGAACAACTCATAGCAAGCCTTGATTCAGCCATTGAAACAAACTGCAAACACCTGAAAATATCCAGCAGAATCAGCTCTACACCTGAGTCTACTTTAGTGGAAGCTTACTCCTATATTTTTACAACCAATACTTATAAAGTAAGTACTCTCAAAACCCCTATGCCTGAACTCTTAGAGACCATCGCTGCTCTACTGTACAAACTCAATGCCTTTGAAGATCCCTTTGAAACCATCACAGACCCACAACTGCTCTATCCCATCAAACCCCAAATTTGCTTACCCATTCACGCTCAAACCATCACTTCAGCATTCTGCTTACCATCAGAAATCTCATGGTCTTCAGCTAGTGCTCAACGTCTAGCACAAAAATGGTCCTGGAATAGCCAGCTAGGAAGATTCACCAGAACATTCCAAAGCCCTTCACCTCTTTCTGAAACCATTTATCATCGCAGATACAACTCCGCATCACAACGCCCATAATGGATATAACATCAAAGGGGAGCTGCTTCTTGGTTTGGTGATAGTGAGAGAACATAGCTCTCTTTTACTATCTAGGATAAGAAGGATGCGGAAAGAAGAGCTTTGAGTTTGCAAGTTTAGCTGTAAGCTGGATTCTGTCTTCACTTTTATACCCATGTTTACACATAGCATAAAAGTGGAGGCTATCATTTATCTTGGAGTACAGTTACCTGCACCCTCATGCGATCTACCCAAGGCCACACCTGGCCGGTGCTTATTCTTTAGAATATGCCTTTGTTTGATCTTGCTTCAGATAGGGTTTACCGAGCCAATATGTCACCATATCGCTGGTGAGCTCTTACCTCACCGTTTCAGCCTTGCCGGCTTATACACAAAATGTATTGCTTAGGCGGTTTACTTTCTGTTGCACTTTCCGTCGAGTTACCTCGCCTGGCCTTTAGCCAGTATCCTGCCATATGAAGTCCAGACTTTCCTCCTAACATATCTCAACAACTGTGTTCTTGAAAAGTTAAGCGATAGCCCGCTACACTTCACAAACTCAAAAGCCCTTCTTTTAACTAAGCCCGTAAGCCATAAAGTCAAGAGATAATAGTTACTAAATAATAAAACCAGACCGTTATAAAAACAGCAAAACCTATAACTATAGCATTTCAAAGTTCACTCAAAACAAACTCTTCTACCAACAAATAAAACAATAGCTATTCTATTATAAGAGCCAAAACATAACAGAATAAGAAGCTCTCATAAAATCCAGTTGCAACATAAAAAATCTTCCTTACAGATGGTGACATCATCTGTAAGGAAGACCGATAAGTACTACTAGATTGTGTGTATGTCAAAATACAGCCACACTGGGCTAGGACTTTACTATAAAGCTATATGTGATCATATTTAACAATGTGATTCAATCAATATTTTGGCAAAGTCGTACACATTTTTATTTTGCAATGACCATGAAGTGAGTTGGGTGTTAATCCAAGCACATCACCGGCCACTTATTTAAGGAAACATCACCCATCAGAAAGACCCCAACATGAAGATAGCACTCATGAAGGCAGCACCTATAATAATATACATAGCCCAAGTAAAAGAAGACATCATCTTACGAACAGCAGGAGAATCAGAAGACGTGCTGCTACCAAGTTGTCCCAGTGATGAAAACTCAGATTTTGCTAAATCTGAATCTACATAACTATCTGACTTCATTAGGTTTCCAAGGCCGCGGACGGCAAGAACTAATGAATCCACAGTCATTTCTCCTGAAATCATTGTTGCTAGCAATGCAAATGCATCACGAGAGGCCTTATTACCTCCACCTCCACCTCCAACTACCATTGATGCCAAATCAAGTCCCGTAACAACTCCCAAAAAGGCACTCTTTATCAAGCTTTGACTAGCTTGTTTGAGATCCATATCACTTATATCTGATTCATACAGTTGATTAAGTTGATCCAACCTTTGTGATAAAAAAGCTTGGCTCTCTTTATTTTGCAGATTTTGCAGAAACGTTTTGCTAACAGTAAGTGGTTTACCATCTGCTACTTTAAATGGACTTTCGCAATTGTCTACATCCACAGATGAAGCGTTATCGAGTTCTTGGGTTTCTAAATCACTTATAGAACATGAGTAAAAAGATACAGATGAAGAATCACTTTCTGCCTCTGCTATAACAAGAGCATAAGAGCCATTATGATCAGAAACTATCTGAGGTAAGTCTAAATCGCTTGATTTCATCTCCGTACTAGCATAGCTGGTAGTTGTGGCAGTACAAAAAACAATAACTCCTAGCATATAGAGCCATTTTTCACAACTTCTCATGATGGTTTCCCCTTAATGTTGTTTCAAAGTGTTATTACAAAGAACTCCCTCTGCAACCTTATAAACAAGTAGCGTAGCGATCCTATAATCTCTCCTACCCTTTGTCAACAACTGAAACATAAAACAGAAATTTCGCGAAGTTCATGATAATCCGGCTTTAACTACTTGATAATGAAAGAATAGGGAAATATTTAGGTTACCTTGATCATTCTTAATCTTTTTAATAGATTAACATTGAACTCACCTTTTTTATGTGTTAGCTTTAGCGAACGTTTGCATATGTCACCTAAAAGTGCACTTATCTTTTTACCGCCTAGTTCATAAATCTCATAATCATTTTTTCTCACTTTTCTCAAGGAGTTTGCTTTTATGTATTGGTCCTACCAAAAACACATAGTCACAACACTTTCCCTACTATGGCTTTGTATGTTCTCTTCGGCAGTACTCGCTAACAAAAAAAAGGACACAATTGAAAATTACTATCTTCTCAAAGACACCAATTCAACATTTACTCTAAGCTCTTGTGCTACAAGTAAGCTATCTGACAATCAACAAGTTGGAAGTGATTCCTGCTTTGCTGAAGCATTCATCCCTCAAAATGAGGAGCTCTTAGCTCAACATTTCACAGAAGCTTATCATTCTGCAGCTGTCCTACCTGTTACAGGAGCGGCTCTTCTCGGTACTGCTGGTTCCTGGGGTAAGCATCTACATTGGCTACCCAAAAATTGGCTACCCAAAACGACACTAACACAGTGGGCTCTTTCTCTTGCTGGAGGAGCTGTGGTTGTGGGTTATCTAGCAGAAAAATTTGCTGCAAGCACAGAGGTTTTTCTTTCATCAAACACAGCTGGCAACAATGAACATGAAAGTCTGTCTACATTTAGCAGAGAATCGCTGCTAAGCTCAACATCACCTGACCCAAAACCCGTACCAGTGATGAATATAGACACAGAAACGCATTACACAGAAAGCAATAAAACACTCCTTTTTGAAAGCATGGACAATAAGGCTTTTGAAGCTTTATTGAACGCACGAAACATCAGAACTAAAGACTATCAAAGAGTCAAAGATGCTGTTATCACAAAGGCTATAAAGCTTCTTCATGTTCCTGGAATCTTCCCAGGTGATCATAAAAGAAATCTCTATAATGAGTATGTCCAAGAAAATAGTTCAGCTCTAGCAACGGTAGAGCAAGGGCGACTAGAAACACAGGCAGCCAAAGCACAATCCCTTATCAGTGCTTCGTATCATTTCCTCGCTGATGTTTTTAAACTCATAAAATCTGGAACACTGAGACGATACCAAAGCCTCAATCTTGTTAAAGATGGATATGCTCTCTATACACGCCCATTATTGGTAAATATTGCTACACAGCTACCAAGTATATTCGAAAAAACATGTGCCTCGTCACAGTTTAAAGACCTTCGTTTCAGGGAATGTTTCAAACTCTACAAGTACATTCTTAGCCTTAGCGAACTTAGCGAATCCATAACGAAGGATAACACCCCCAATTATTCTCGATTAGAAGTCATGCACTCTATGATAGCATCGAAAATAGAAGCACGGAGAGGTTTCTACGCCGATGATACCAAAAGACTTCTGTTTGCGGTTAGTAAATTTCATGACGATATGATGTGGTTCTCTTTTAGGATCTCCAGTGAAGATCAACTCAGTAGAGTGAGCCGAACAAGAATACTAGAGAGCTTGGTCACTGACCCCTCACAGTATCTCAATAACCACCCACAGGGGCCTTTCGATGCCGGAATATTCTATACTAACTCCTTCCTCGAAAGACATATCAGTACTTGCATAAAAAATAATCAAGTGCTCATGTTTGATTGCAGATAATAAGTACTGATGATTTTCTAACTTTTATGTGCCTCTTATGATGTCTCAAACAGCTCGAGTTTTGTTTAGCCAGATACGTAGAGCATATGGGGCATGTTTCTGTTCACCGATACCATCATTCTTTGAATGTGGTATCGGTGATGGTTACGCCCAAAAGAGACTGATTATCTTTTTGAGCTTTTTTAAGCTGAAGGTGTTCTTTAGGATCATGCCACATCCATGAGGTCATATGGTGTCCTTCTGGTGAAGAAAAACCAAAAATTTTTGATCCAGGAGGTGTAGGGAGCTTCCAACCTCGCCATAATCCCACTCTTACAAATGGAACCGAAAATCCTGGAATAAAAGCAGCTTCATTGTGAATAAAATGTAATATCTGCTTTGAAAGATCTGCTTTTTTGGTTTCATCCCATTCTTTATCATAATTATCTATCAGACGATCTAATTGTGTGTTGTGTGAGGATGTTAAGTTATGTATGGGTTTTGATGTGGAGTGAAAGTATTCTCTATAATGGGGTGTGAGAGTTTTTGGACTAAGCACCGAAACCACAGCATCGTATTTTTTTTGTTGTATCCTTTTGGCATATGTAGAAGGTGAGGTGAGATCAAGAATGATCTTTACACCTACTTTGCGAGCTTCTTCTTTCAAGATAGTTAGCCAGGGTGTGATGGAGCCATAGCCATAAAGAATTTCAACAGAAAAGATATCTTGGTCTTTCTGCCAATAGCCTTTTTTGCCAATGTGATAGCCATGTGCTTTCATAAGCTCACTAACACGTTGAGGATGGTATCTTCGTGCTTTGATAGTTTTATCAGAATAACTGCCATAGCCTGTGTAGAAGGCTTCAAGCCGTTTGTATTCACCGGCAAATATATGATCGATAACTTTTTGAAAGTGTAAACTATGACTAAAGGCTCTACGAAGTTGTTTGTTTTGCCAATGTGTTTGTTTTTGATTGAGAAAGATTAATCCTCCTCCATCTGGGGCGTTTGTATAAAGCCAAATTTTTTGAATGTAGCCTTTTGTAAATGCAGAATTACGCGATTTTTCGTACCAATTATGGCGATCAAGAAGATTATATGAATGAATATCACCTTTAATAAAATGATTCCAAATAGCATCCTGATCTTTGATAACTGTATAGACAAGATGATCGATATTATAGATGTACTTAAAGTATTTAAGATCTTTAGCCCACCAATCATGCTTGCGAGATAATTTGAGATAGCTGCCTTTTTTGTATTCGCTGAGTCGATAAGCTCCGGTATTTGGAGCTATTTTCCAGTTATATTTTTTAATCCAATCTTTTGATACTTCATAGAAATGTTTGGGTTGTGGACGAATATTGGTATGATGTAATAAAATCTTCTTACTGTAAGGTTGGTCAGTAGCAACAGAGATGATCTGAGGACTGTGTTTATACACCCCTTTGATAATGTTACCAAATAACTGATTATGCTCTGCAGAGAAGATATAAGGTGATGTCATCATTTCATAGGCAAAAAGGTAATCTTCAGCTGTTACCTTTTTACCATCAGACCACCTAGCTATAGGAGATAGTTTATAAAACACCCGCTTATGACTTTTATCCACGGCCCAATGAGTGGCAAGTACAGGAATAAATGCCAAAGTGTTAGGATGGTTAGTGAGAAGTTTGAGCTGATGAGCTCTTAGAAGTTGATTGGCTGAATGATGAGTGTTTAATCCAAAAGTACGAAAAGTGGTGGGAAAACTATAGAGGTAGCTATGAAATGTCCCTCCTTTTTGTGCACGTGGATCACCAAATTCTGCTGAACTATCATGACTTTCCCAGACAATATCTTTTAAAGCTGTTTCAGCAGAAACAAGTGGAGATAAAGGAGTTTTTGGGTTGGCATAACTCAGAGAAGTTGTTAGCAGCAGTACGTAACTCAAAGATATTTTTAGTAAAGTGTGCCAAAAAAAAGGCATATCATATCCTTTGATGAAAAAGATAAATCATAACCAGAACCATAACAGGAAGAAACAATAAACATCCATTCCAGATATGTTTGTAAGACCATAATTGTGGTTGTTTAAAAAAATAGACCATACGTAACCCTTGCCTGATGACAGGAGAAAGTACAATCAGTATGCCTAGTAAGGACGTGACTTGACTAGTCATATGCATAAGATCATTCTTTATGGTATGAGAAAAAAGAGACGTTGTCATAGCACTCTCACAGAGAACACTCTCACAGAGAAACCACACACTTCCTGAGATCACAAAAGCTACAATCAATGCTCCTAGAACATAGGTGTGGAGAAAAGATAGAGCTGTACTCTCAGTTGTTATATCAGTAGTTTTTTCCATAGCATCCCTGAGATAGTACATAAAACACATGTAAGAGCTAAGCGTAACCATTTTTGATGAATTTGGGCACTAAGATGAGATCCTATGGAAGATCCTGCAAGGGTGCCTATGCTACAGATAGCACATATCTTCCAGTCTATGTGATCCCATAAAACATACCCCATGAGAGCTCCTGAACTAATAGATGCCATGCTGTAAGAACTGGTGGCTGTAGCTATATTTATGGGCAATTTTACCATGAGATGCAGTACCGAAACCAACAGCAAGCCAGAACCAATGCCCAAAGCACCTGAAGAGAGACCAGCAAAGCTAATAAATAAAGAACGCAGGCCCCACCAAGTGTTGTGCTGATAATGGGTTTGGTGGGATTGTTTGGTGTGTTGTGGGAAAAAATCATGATAACTTTTTTGCACATTATAAAAAAACAGGCCACTTAAAAAACAAGCCAGCAAGGTAAGAAGGATAGATGGAGTCAGCCAAGAAGCTAATAGAAAGCCAAAAAATCCAAATAAAGACCCAAGGCCTTCTATGTCTTTTGCCCAATCAAGATGGATAAGTCCTTGTTGATTTGAAGGTTGATGAGGGTCTGATTGGCGTAATTTTTTTTCACTCACCAATAAAGATGTCACAAGAATGCAAAACAGTGAGGTGGAGCACGCTACTTGCCATGAATACCCAGCTATGAGAGTGAGTATGGGGACAAGTATAACCCCTCCTCCTATGCCTAATGTTCCGCCAAGAAAACCGGTAAGAAGGCCTAAACTTATCAGTAAAATCATGTCTCACTCAAATACTCAAATAAGGATAATCGAAGATAGAAGATGGAACAGGCATGCATTCTATCAATGGATGCGTTTAAAAATGCGGGTACTCAAAGAGATGGTTTGAACAGAGCCACTGATATAGTGGTTCTTAGTGGGTGCAAAGCTTGCTGTTATGATGGATTCCTGCTCAAGTGTAAAGTCTTGCATGGAAACAGAGGGATAGTATGTATCACCCTCTATATCTATAGAGAGCTGATTAAGATAGATACGCTGGATATAGGGCAAAGTGGCTCGGTAAACTTCTCCTCCGCCAATAATAAAAATACGACCGTTATCAGCGAGGCTTTTGGCATGTTCTATGGCTTCGTGGATAGATGAACAAACACTAACTTCGCTAGGTACAGAGAGCGAAGAACGTGATAACACGATGTTGCACCTACCTGGTAGAGGAGATGAAAGACTGTGCCAAGTCTTGCTTCCCATAATCACCGGTGAGCCTAAGGTGGTTTTTTTGAAATAGGCTAAATCTTCTTTGACATACCAAGGCATAACCCCCCCTTTGCCAATAACCCCTGCTTTGGTGATACAGACAATATGAGAGATGATGTAAGATACATTGGAGTTAGTCATAGACTTGGATTACACAGATATGGGAGCTTTGATGTGAGGATGAAAACGATAGTTTTTGAGGGTGATATCATCAAAGGTAAAATCAAACACTTTTGTAACCTTAGGGTTTAATTCTAAAGTAGGACAAGGATAGGGTGTGCGCAAAAGTTGTAATTTGGCTTGATCCATATGATTGTGGTAGAGGTGAACATCACCAAAGGTGTGAATAAATTCATGAGGCACTAACCCAAGTTCATGACCAATCATTGAGGTAAGGAGAGCATAACTGGCTATATTGAAAGGTACTCCTAAGAATACATCTGCTGAGCGTTGATAAAGCTGACACGAAAGTCTTTGGTTTTCCACATAAAATTGAAAAAGAACGTGGCATGGTGGTAGATAAACGTCTTCTAACTCTCCAGGATTAAAGGCTATGACAAGATGTCTTCTCGAATAAGGATTCTCTTTCAACCCTTGAATGAGGCGGCTTATTTGATCGATGGATTCACCTTGAGCTGTCTTCCAATCTCTCCACTGAGCTCCGTAAATACGACCAACATTGCCGTGCTTATCAGCCCACGGTTCCCAAATCTTAACATTGTTTTCTCTGAGATATTCAAGGTTAGTATCTCCTCGCAGAAACCAAAGCAACTCATGGATCACTGAGCGAAAGAAGATCTCTTTTGTGGTAAGAAGGGGAAAGCCTTTGGATAAATCAAAACGCATCTGATAGCCAAAAACACTTCGAGTACCAGTACCGGTACGATCAGAACGATCGTTACCTTTGGCTATGATATGTTCAAGCAAATTAAGATATTGATACATGCTGACTCTGTTCTTTTTTTCATCTTAATCTGCTCTAGCAGACCTGTTGTGCCTATCTCTTGGCTATGGCCAAAAAACTCATATCATATATTCCGGTTTATCTCAAGAGCACCCCATGTTCTTTCTACCTCACTTTATAGAGTTATCATAGCAATTTCCTCAACGACTCAAACGCGGGAGGGTTTAGGGTTTAGGGTTTAGGGTTTAGGTGGTGGCGTAAATTGAAAACAGATATCTTACATCTTTTCTATTTTTTTGGAGTTAAACTCATTTAATAATTATTTTTCGTAAATTTACTAACTGATTAGTCCGATACAAGCCTTACGTAACGTGTTGTTTTAGCTCAGCACTTACGAGCTATTTATGTTCCATAAAGCAGCTCGTAACTCTACCTCCTTTTGAGACATACATGAATCCATCAGCCAAAAAGACAATACTTTACCTATGAAAAAACACCATCACATCCTTATTACTCTTATGGTGTTATCTGTCGCTACCAGCTTGTGTGTCATCCCAGCCTGTAAACCTCAAAGAGGTGGAGTAGACACAGGCACCCCTTGTGGTGGTGCTGATGCCAGATTAGCCAGTAGTCAGGGTGGAGTCGCTAAAGTGCCCCTAAGTGTCTATCGTGGACTGAGCTACGGAGCACAGATGACTTGGGCAAACAACAAGACTAACAATGCCCCTACTATCCACTCTTGTGCATCAGTGGTTTCTCTTGAAGAAGAAAATGGAGAACTTGTTGCTTATGTGGCAACAGCTTATCACTGTGTTCGTAACATGGCAGAACAACAGGTGAGTGGAACAGTTAATGAGTATGCCTTGTACTTTAACATTGCTGCTGATGCTGACTGTCAAACAACAGAAGGAAAGAAACCTAACTATGTGAAAGTGGATTTTGATATCAACAAATCAGAGTATCTAAGTAAGCTTGCAGCAAAAATACAGAATCTTAAATCTCAGAACTCAAGCATAAACATAGCCCAACACGATAGAGCATGGTTAGAGAAGAGTCTTGGAATGGTTGATGATTCTGATGAGAAACAGATGCTTGAAGATCTCAAAGGCAACCTTAAGTCACCAGAGGATATAGCTAATGATATCAAACTGTTTAACCAAAGCTTTGACTATCATGTCTGTACCACGTCTCCTTTAGTAGCCACATCTAAAGCCAAACATCCCAGTTATGAGGATTTTCATCGTGTCATAACATCATACAACGATAGTAGTCATAACATATCTAATGCCTGTTTTCTTTCAAATGATGTGGTGTTTTTAAAGATCAATCTCAACAAAACTATCCTTAGTTATGAATCTACTCATAAATGCCTCAAAACATCTCATTTAACAACAGAAATGTCTAATAATAACAAGCCTGTACCTCTTACATTAAACATAGGAAGCCATCCTAAGAACCAATCAGAATGGAGCAGGGCCGTTGTATCCTTTCACGATGAAGCACTGCAGTGGGATAGTCAAGAACAACAGAGTAGAGAGTGGAGAACGGAAAAACATCATCAAAATCTATATAGCAAAATAATGAATGAAACTTTTCATAAGTCTACAAATATCATCAATCAAGGTACAGAAAGTAAAGATGATGACTTGATAGTGAATTTTCAAGAGATCATGGATTATAGTCAAGATCAACGTCATTTACGGTTGTTAACATTTTATAAAGATGGAGACAATGATCCTTATCAGTTCAAAAAATTAAAACTTAGTTATAGTAAAAACCAGCCCCAAATTGACGATGGTTTTATGGCGTTGTATGGCAGTGTTTATGGGATTGTTCTCAGAAAATGGGGCATTTCATTAATGCTATCAAGCCTAAAGGTTCATCCAGGATCCAGTGGTTCATTGATGATTTCTGGCAATGAAACAATCGGGTATGAAATCATGGCAGCTCTTTACTCCAAAGACGGACAGGAATACAGCACCGCTCATGGACCTATCGATAAGGCGGATTTTATTGGCCGGATGACACCGAGAACTGACACAACTCAACCAAGTGATGATGATAATGATGAGAAGAGAGCATACTCAGGTACTTCAACATCCAAAACAACCCCAAGAGATAGCTCTACTCAACAAAGCACTGCTGTTGGTGATACGAAAAAACGTGAACCACAGTCCAATAGATCAGGCGATCTAAACCCTAATCCTCAACCTGTCGATAGACCGGATGTAGGTAAAGAAGATGAAGGTGAAGTAGCAGAAAACGAGCAACCAACCAACAACCAACCTCAACAGCAGGAAGAAAAAGGCGACGACGATAAGAATAGAGAGAATTTTTATAACATAAGAGATACCGGTGAAGATGATGTGAGAGCGCGCGATTTTGGTTGTAACTAATGCAATAACGAGCTCACATTTTGTTTAATAACGTAATGATATTATGTGGGTAAGATCAATGAGGTTAAGATGGATATTCAAATAAAAAAAATGATTAGAGATAGATTATGTGTTTTAATGGTTATAATGGGATCCTTAACCATACTCATACTGCCTATGTCATGTCGCCCAGATATAGACACTACGCTAGATCCCAATAGCTCAAACTTGGAAAATTTTGGTGGTAGCACAGAAAACAAAAGAACTCAACCACGGTATGTGCCAATAGAGGATAATCCTGGGTTATTGTACTATTATCGTTTCTTTCAATGTAATGATACAGACAATATAGAACCTATTCGAGAAATCGTAACCGATGTTGAAATCAATGAAGTTTCTCGTGCTCAGCATTTTGCAGATAATGGACTGAACAAACATCATCAGTATTTAGATTGTCTACTTTGGTACCATAACAAAGATGCTCTTTTCTTTGCTCAACGTAACTGTGGAATTAAGTTTTTTTGTAGTGTGGATATAATAAATCAAGGTGACTGCATAGAGAAACTTAATAGTGCTATTAAAACGATTACAGCAAAAGATAATGTATCTACCGACTATCTTCTAAATAGCCCATCTGATATAAATCATTCTGACCACCCTATTCAAAAAGTCTGCACAACTTTATATCCTCTGCCTGACCGATATTAATACGCAACAATAATCCCAAAAATGCTCTTTTTTGGATTATTTTATCGGTAAAGATTTCGCACGTAGCTATTGACGTAAGTAGGTTGATTTTTAGTTTTAGATATGTTACCATCTATCCGTGTTACTCTATGTTGCTAGTCTTTAGCACTAGAGTGCCTCTCTAGAAGCCGGGCTTCAACTGTGAAAGGCAGACTGACTAAGTAATATAGACAGTAACAAGCGTGCTGTGCATATTACAGAAGCCCATGATATGTGTTTCCTCAGTAAAGTCATGCATTGACAAGATTTTTCACTGTGATTTTTTGTCTATTCTATGCTTTCAATATAAGAATTTAGAGAAGCAAAGATTAAATGCATTTCTATATATATAATGTCTTAATTTCTTTTTAAAATCATACAACAAAGGACAAAATAACTATGAAATATGCTAAGTTCATTCGTGATTTTTATAATACAATAATATGCTCACTTCTCTTTCTTGCTGTCACTATGACAATACTACCCAGTTACTTATATGCTCAAGCTGAAACAAAGTATCACAACTATCCAAAAGGATGGGAACCTAATGATAAATTATGCAGAAAAAGTATTAATAAAAATATTAGAATTACTGGCGTGAGCTTTGAAGCCGGTCCTTACGCAATTACACTTTTTGGTCTACAGCCTACGTACTCTAGCAATTTAACGAGTGCTCAAAGAAATGCAAAGCTAAGGAATACAAAACTAAGTGACTATGGAAGATTTGGTGCAGTTTTTAGCGTCGGAACAACTCCGTCGAGCGAAGATTGGAGGCTAAATTGGGAAAGTTATATGTTTAATCTCAACGATATTGCTCCATTTATTGTGTCTGAGGGAGTTGTGTACCGAACTAAGAGGATCACTGTAAATGGTGTCCGTGTGCCAGATGCTCCACTAAGAATTGAACATGGGAGCATACCCGAACCCGAATTTTCTGATTATATGGGAAAATACACTGACAAGGTGATGTTTCTTAATGGATTGTCATCAAAACATAACTATAGAGTCGGATTGCGTTTATGGATACCAGATGGTACATTCACAGACTGGAAAGGCTCCAAAAAAAAAGGAGATTCTGCTTTTTTACTTTTTAAGACAGCTTGCTTAGTTCATTATTTTCCTGTTGATCCAAGCCAAGTACGAAGTGATGGTCGAGTATTACTCGACAAACGTTGGGTACAAGGGTATAAAGATTATGATAACAGATGGAGATTTATATTCGTAGTGGCGTCAGGGACAAGAAAATAATTTGACTTCAGTTTCTATTGATAAAATCTATGAAGATATGATAGTACTAAATTTTCAAGAGAAAAATGTTTAAGTTAAAGATGTTGTTCTCTTGATGTTTGGTTATAATCGTTTGTTCCGCAAACAAGCCTATGTATCCGATTATATTCTACGCCACCACTTGCAATGTGAGAGTTTCTATCAAAAAAACGTAGTTCTTGAGTATGTTATTACAGAGCCTCTATATGTGTTCTTTTGAACAACTTAAGATAAGAGCAAGTTATAAGATTAGAAAGAATAGAGTTATCCCCAAAATATGGATTAAACCTATATCCCCTAGTTACCCTCGTCTGATTATCTTCTTTGCCAAAAGCTATAGAGTTAAAGTAAAGCACAACAACTAAGGAGCAAAAGTAGTTACAAGACGAGGTATCATCACTTTGATACTTCTCCTGAACACAGGTAGATTGTCGCACATCTCCATTGCCCTCATTTGTATCTTCACTTTGAGTTCGTGTTGTTAAAAAGTGTAGATGAAACCATTTTTTCTACGAAAATGAGTGAAGAAAGTGACATATTTAAGCATCAATAATTTACTGCTACAACTACTCTACTAGGAAAATCTGCATCTGCCTCCAAAGAAGCAGAAGACGGATTTTCTCTGGTTTGCGGTGTAGCGTCATGACGATTAAAAGTCATTAGAGCAGAAAACACTGACTAAATAATAAAGACAAGACACTTTTATAACTAAGATTTCTTAGAAGTGCCTTCCGAAAGACCATCAATGAAACCATCAACGAGGCCTTCAGCCATGCCTATAGCCATGCTCTTTTGAGAGAAGCCATCAGAAACGCCTTCAACGATACCTTTAGTGACCCCCTGAGCAACTCCTTGGGCAACTCCTTGAGCAATCCCTTTAGCGATGTTTTCTTGAGAAACACCTTCAGTTATATTTTGAGCCTTTCGAGCGATGCCCTCAGTAATGTCTTGAGCCTTTCGAGTAACACCTTCAGTAATATCCTGAGTTGTTTGAGTGACACCTTCGGTAATATCCTGAGTCGTTCGAGTAACACCTTCAGTAATATCCTGAGTCGTTCGAGTAACACCTTCAGTAATGTCTTGAGTCGTTTGAGAAAGACCTCGAGAAATGCTTTGAGCCCTTCGAGAGATGCCTTCAGGTGCCTTAAGCTTAATAGCTCTTTTTTTTAAAGATTTTTTAATGTTCATATACGTCTCCTTATAAAAAAATGTAACACTCATATATTAATATATTTCAATCATAATGTATCGATATGTGAGATTAACCAAAAAAATTAAGTCACTAATTAATGTACTATTTCTTAACTAATACTCCTCTCTATTATGTTAGTCTTATACATTTATACAAATTTATCTATTATACCTTAACGGTATAATAAATTTAATCTTAAGACATAGTCATTTTAATGGAAAGTAAAGCCGTTTTTTAAAGATAACAAGTAACCATGAAAACTTTGACATCTGTGATATATTCAACTTTATAAATCACATACAAGCTTAACTTTTGCTTTTTTAAATCATAAGATTTGTAGCTTTACTTATCTTTTGTAAGTTATGAGACTTGCATTAAGCTTAGCCAAGAAATAAAATCTCTTCAAAATTTCAGATATTAAAAATTTATATCATAAATAATTATGATTATTTTAAATAGCGATTAGTGAACCTACCCATAAAATCTGAGTTAAGTAGCACATACTCAATCTTTTTTACCTGAAACCATCATCGATACCACATTCAAAGAATGGTGGTATTTATGAACAGAAATATCACCTGCACTCTTAGAAGAAGCCAGACGTTGGCTTAGATCCTCCACCACCGTCACACTACGATGAATACCTCCGGTACAACCCACAGCAATCCGTAGATATGTACGGCCTTCGCTGCAATAATAAGGCAATGAACGGGCAATAAATTCTTCGAGATGATCCACATACTTATGATAACCGGGATCGGATTTCACATAATCCTGCACCTTTTCTTGAAGACCGCTGCACTGACGCAAAGAAGATTCAAAATAAGGATTTTTCAAAAAACGTACATCAAAAACAAGATCTCCAGGGATCATAGCTGTGTTTTTAAAACCAAAGCTTGAAAACATCACAAGCAAAGGCATATGACTTTTAGCACTGCCATAGCGAGACACCATAAGATGCCCTAAGGCCTGAGGAGTTAAAGGAGAAGTGTCAATGACATGATGAGCTAAAGACTCTAAAGGCTTAAGAGCATGAACCTCATAAGCTATACACTCTTTTAAAGAAAGCACCTTAGCCATCCAAGGATGAGGACGACGAGTTACAGAAAAACGCTGTTCAAGAACATCTTTATGGGCTGTTAAAAACACCACCTCCACATCATAATCCTCACTGGTCTTGTGGATAATATCTTGGAAAAAAGATAACTCACAAGGATGATGGGTGTGAATGCCGAAACAATAACCGGTAATGCGATGATAAGGCTTCTTATCATCATGGCCAGCCTCTGAAGCATCTCTTTCCATCTCTTGAACAACATGATGGACCAAATGAACAGGAAGATTATCCACCACAAAATAACCAAGATCTTGCAGAGCACGAAGGCAAGTACTGATACCAGCACCACTTCTACCTAAAAGAAAAATCAGAGGTTTTTTCACTGGCTTTTTCACTCGCTGCTTGGAATTTATGAGACGAAACGACGACGACGTGATGAAGACAATATACCGAGTTGCTCACGGTATTTTGCCACAGTACGTCGGGCCACTCGAATCCCTTTTTGCCCAAGAAGATGCACCACTTTCTGATCTGATAACGGCTTCGTAGGATCCTCAGAATTAAAGATATCTTTGATCATTTGACGTACAGCCTCTCCAGCAATAGCCGAATCACTACCCTCCACTGAACGAGGCAGGCTAGCACTAAAAAAGTAACTTAACTCAAAAATACCACGAGGCGTTTGTATATACTTTCCTGTTACCACACGCGATACAGTAGATTCGTGGATCTCAATCTCTTCAGCCACATCACGTAATATCATCGGTTTTAGATAATGACTGCCCTTTAAAAAAAAGTCTTTTTGACGCCTAACAATCACTTCACTGACTTTTAAAATAGTTGACTCTCTTCTATGCAATGATTTAATCAGCCAAGCTGCTGAACTCAAACGCTCTTGCAAATAACTATGATCTTTCTTTTTGATCTTATCTTTATGTTTTTCTTTCTTCTCTTGCATACGCAAAGACATATTTTGATAATACGGAGACACTTTAAGCCGAGGAAAACCGTCTTCATTAGCCACCACTCGTAGCTCTCCTCCAAGCATCATCACTATCACATCCACAGATATGTATTGAGCCGGAGAACGCACAAAAGGACGTGCTGGAGTGGGTTCAAGTTCTAAAAGTAAGGCAATAGCTGCATCCACTCTCTTAAGAGATAAACCCAGATTTTTAGCAATACGTGGATAATTTTTTCTTTCTAATTCTTTCACCTGTGTGGCAATGATCTTTTTAAGATCTTGACTCTCACGTCCCCAACGTTTCATCTGCAACGATAGGCATTCAAAGAGATCCCGTGCGCCAATACCTTGAGGATCACACTGCTGGACAATATGAAGGGCCTCTTCAACTTCTTTTTCTTCCACTCCTAGACGTTGTGCCATAGCACCAACAGCTTCATCAAAATAGCCGCGATGATCCAAATTACCGATAATTTCTCGAGCAATAGCTAGGGTTTTACGAGGCAAATGCCATAAGGCTAACTGCCCAGCAAGGTGCTCTGTGAGGGTTATTTTGGCTGCAACTACTTGCTCATAATGCACAGCCTCCACACGATGTTTTGATGCTTGAGAAGACACTCTTTGTTGCACAGATTGTTGCACAGAGGACATCGCCTCTTTATGTCGAACAAGAATATCCCAATCAACACTTTGATCTGTACTCTTCTCATCGACAATACCTTCTTTTTTGAGATCTCCTAAAATCGCTCGTTCTGTGTTGTTTTCTATTTTCGCAAGTGGCTCTTCAGGACCATAATCCTTCTCTTCTAAGGCAGGATTCTCAGACATCTGTGTCTGAATATACTGTTCCAAATCAAGCCGCGATAATTGCAACACCTTAATAGCTTGCTGCAACTGAGGCGTCATAGTCAGTTGCTGAGATAACTTAAGATTTTGCTCTATACCAATACCCACGTTTCAACACTCCCTTATTCATCAAAGAATTCATCAAAGATCCAAGAAGCTATCACTACAGGTGTTACCACCTCGGCATTTTCTCAACTTTACCTAATTTTATAGAAAGCCCCCATAGAAAGCATAGAGCATAACAGCCAAAGAATAAACGACCAACATAAAGCCATAAAGCTACTCACACATATGACATCCACAAAGATATACGGACAAAATTGCCTCTTGATACACAAACCAGCCGTAAACAGAAACTGATAAACTTGTCATGAGATAAAAGCGTGTTACGAGATGAAATGCTAAAGCGTAAATACTCTAAACAATCTGAGATACATCCTCATAAGAGATACACCATCAGACAAACCAGAGTGACTGACAAAAAACGTGTAAGCAGGGAAGGGGCGCCAAATGCTGAGTTTACTCAAGAGTAACGCACACAAACAAGATTTGTATACGTCTATGCCATCTCATAGCAAGCAACAACACCTTAAGATTCAGATCAAATCTAGGACGAGATGGGATGAATGTGATTTTTGGATTGTATTCTATCGTCGAGGCACACTGAGTAACATGGAAGTGGTGAATGCCAAAACATTTACCGAAATTTTCCAAAATGTTATCCATCATGGCATCGATGATAATCGCCCTCTGATGTATGTGGATACATCAGTAAGAAAAGGGAAATCGCTTCATTTGCTTTTTTACCCAGAATCTTTATTCACCACAGAAGACAATCGAGAAATGTGGTTAGAAAATCTTGTTTCCATGCTTATTGGCACCTATCCTAAAGCACTTGGGTTGTATTTTAGTGAAGAAATATTTGCCAAGCATGATATGAAACGTAACTTTGCACGTTTTATTGATCGCTTGATGGCAGAAAATGTCTATCTCAACCACCTCACCTTACTGGCTATCTTCCAGCCCTTTAATCATCTGCTCCAATCAGCAGAGTATGCTAAAGAACACCTCAACAACCAATATTCTATTTTCATCGATACCTCAAAATCCATGGGCTAAGAACCCATTCATCGATACACCTACAAACTATTTACGGTGTAGGTCTTTAGTTGCTTTTCAATACACCTTAAAAAATCTCCTGCATCTTTGCCATCAAGTAATCGATGATCAAAAGATAATGTCAAAGTTGTGACATAAGAGCGCTTTAAACCTGAAACATGTTGCATATCGATAATATGATTGTCAAAAAGATCCTCAACATTGCTTTCAGCAAAGACAGGCTCATAGTGCGTTTGAATACGCCCCACACAAAGTATGGCCACTTGTGGTTGATGGATAATGGCTGTGGATTGTTCACAACCAAACATACCAGGGTTGGATAGAGTGAAAGTGGCACCTTTCAAATGACTAGCAGCCAGCTTGCCCAAACGAGCTAAATGAGCGTATTCAGCAAGTTCTTTGCTGATAACAAAGATATCTTTTTTATCAACATGTTGCACAACCGGTACAATAATCCCGTGCTCTATAGCCACAGCACAGCCAATATGGATATCATCACGCCATAAAATATCATGGCCTTCAATACAGGCATTAAAAAATGGATATTCCATGATGGCACAAGCAGAAGCCTTCATCAAACACGCACTGATACTGAGATTGTGCGCTGTTTGATTCTTATAGGTGAGTAAAGAGGTCATATCCACATTCACCGAAGTACTCACATGAGGACTCTCACGCAAAGATGCACTCATACGACGAGCAATAATACGTCTCATGGAAGATAAAGGCTGGCGACGTACTTTCACGCCCTCAAGATACTCATCTCTGTCATTATAAAGCTTTCCCTTACAAGATGTCCTATCCGTCTCACTGCCCAAAGCAGCATTATCTTGCTTACGACTGCGAAGGTAATACGCCTCTACTTCTGAAGCTGTAATACGCTGCAAAGAGGATTTAGGTTGCCGTTTTACCACCATCTCAGGTAAAGAAACATGAAGCTCCAAGGCCCGCTTTTTTGCATAAGGAGATATCACCACTCTATGTGACAAAGAAGATGGAGATGAGGATGAAGATAATGAAGGAGCATGACTCGTAACATGATGCGATGTATTATCTAGAAGATCCTGTGCAGAGTCTTGTGTGTTACGAGCATTAACCTCACTCAGAAAGCTTGCCAAAGGACTGTCAGGTTGGCTACTCAGATAAGCCACAACACTATCCACACTCACTTCATCGCCTTCACTCACCAAGGTTTTACGCAAATAACCGGTGGCAGGAGAAGGCACTTCACTATCTACTTTGTCTGTGGATATTTCAAAAAGAGGTTCGTCTTTTTGAACCTTTTCTCCCAGTTCTTTAAGCCAACCTTTAAATGTCCCTTCATGAATCCCCTTACCCAAAGAGGGAAGATGGATAACCGTAATAGACATCTACTTTCTCCTAAAAGCCTGGCTATCAAGAAAGTTCTTAAACACATCTCAAAGATGTAAAGGTTCTGATAAAGCACCATGAGCCACCTCACTGATACTTTCAGAGATGGTAGGGTGAGGGCGAATAACAGCAGCTAACTCTTCAAGAGTTGCCTCAAGAGACATCCCTAAAACACACTCAGAGATCATCTCCGTAGCCCTGGCACCAACAATATGCACACCGAGTAATTCCAACGTCTCAGGACAGCTCAGTAATTTCATAAATCCACTGGCAGCATGCTCAATCTTTGCCTTAGCCATCACAGAAAAAGGAAATTGCGTGGCTTTGTAAGGCCTGTTTTGAGCTTTAAGATCTTCTTCAAGAGCTCCCACTGCAGCAATCTCTGGATACGTGTATATACATAATGGATTATGAGCATAACAAATAGGTTGAGGGTTTTTAGCTAAAATCACCTCCACCACATGCATAGCTTCCGCAGATGCCGTATGAGCTAGAGAAGATGTGGAAATAAGATCACCCACTGCATATATCCCCTCCACAGAACTGCGATAGTGAGCATCCACTTTCACAAAACCAGCCGCATCCGTAACCACACCCACATCTTCAAGGCCTATACCAGTACTCACCGGCTTACGACCCACAGCCACAAGAATGTTTTGACAATAGATATCTTCTTTATACTGTATTTTTTGTTGCTTATATTTCTGTTGCTTATATTTCTGTGATTGGGACTCCAAAGTAACCTTTAATTCATGACCCAATTCATGACCTCGTTCATGATCTCCTGTGGAAAGTTTTTTTACAGTGTGAGCAAGAGTTTGGGTGTGAATGGTGATATCAAATATCTTCCAAAAACGCACCAATTCTTTAACACACTCCCTATCAAACGTAGCAAGAATGTGATCAGCAGCCTCAACCACGGTCACTTGACTACCCATCATGCCAAAAAGACTGGCAAACTCCATACCGATCACACCACCACCGATGATACATAAGCTTTTAGGTACTGCAGGAATATCTAATATGGAATCTGATGTGAAGATATGTTTATCATCCACCTCTATGTGAGGCAACATCCCCACCTGTGATCCTGTGGCAAGAATCACCGAGCGTGCTTGCAGAATGTGTGTTGTTTTGGCATCACTCACAAGCACTTGATGAGTGTTAGGCTCTGGTGATTTCTGGCAAGATCCATGGCCACAAAAAACCGTAATGTTATTCTTTTTCATCAAAAAGTTAAGGCCTTTACGTTGCGCCTTAACAATGGCTTCTTTTTGCCCAAGAATGGTTTTCCAATCATAAGACAGCTTTTCAGCATGAAAACCTTGCTTTTGAAGATGTTGCAACTTATGCCACGTTTTTGCTGATTCTAAAAGACTTTTTGTGGGAATACAGCCCACATTTAAACAAGTACCACCAAGATGTTTACCAGAACGCTTTTCTACCATAGCCACAGACAATCCTGCTTGAGATGCTCTAATAGCAGCCACATAGCCAGCAGGACCACTGCCCAAAACAATGACATCAAATGAAGATAATTCTTTCATAAGTTTCCTCAAAAACCATCATACCCACATCCCTAAGATAGGTCATAGCTGTTATGTGATGGAAAAGTTAAGAGCTTTGTTCCGTTGAGGAGGCATCATCTGTCATGGAACGAGATAGCTTGGTGAGTTTATGAGATAATGAAACGAGTTGATCGGATGAACGCACCTGCAAAACAGGGCCCGCTTTACCTTCAAGCATATCATCAAGATATTTATGAATACTCACCAAAGGCCCATAGATCTGATGGGTATAACGGATGATGATCACAAAGGTTATGCAAAGAAAAGCTGCAACAAGCCCTAAACAGATAAAGATAGGCCCTAAATATTTTCCATATATCACTTGTTTCTGATCAGAGGTAAGATCATCAGCAGGTGCCAAGTACCCCATATTTATCTGAAATATGTCATCGACAAAATAAAATATCACAGCACTTATGATAACAGCAAACACAACATTCAGCCCTAAAATCATCAAGCTCAGTTTCACTTGCTTATAAGGCTCAATAAGCATACTCCAAAAGCCACCACGTCGGTTACCCACTTTGGCTCGTCGTTTATCACTGCGTCTATCAGGTTTATTTAACACACTTCTCTCCTGTCTGCCAAATGATCCATCTACGATCGGATGTTCTTATCATGATCATGATCATGAATGCTGTATTTTTGACTCGTGCTTGAGTTTATGGATGGATGATCCATCCATCCATAATGAAAAACTCACTTCTTAAATCTCCCTTACTATATCATAACCCCGCGAGCGTTTATAAATAATGATTCTCCACATAAACCCTCACTATATACGTATCAGGATGATGAAGAGCTTCGCCATAGAGCTCTTCAAGCTCTTTAACCACCGGCATGCCTTTGTGTTTAACAATCATAGGAAAAGCCATCACCGGTTTTTTGTGATGTGTTTGAGTAAAAAAATTCATAGACACAACCATTTCATGACGACGATTTTTGTCTTTAAGATAAGTCTGTGCTTTTTTTAAATCGGGATGCTGAAGAATATCTTGTGACTGTGATGACACCTCACACCATCTTTTCCACAAGTTACGCCTAAAAAATAACCCCTCACTTAAAGCACACAACTCATCTTTATCTTTTTGGTTCAAAGAACTTTGAGCCAAAATCTTTTCTTTGATCACTCGTGGTAAGTCATGATCACAAAGTGCGGCATAAGCATGATGATGAGCTGGAAAACATCCTTGGGGCAAAAAACGTGATATATGCTGTAACATCGCTTCACATGCCACAGAGGTTTTATGGAAA
The DNA here is from genome assembly GCA_002238945.1 of Proteobacteria bacterium bin106. GTDB lineage: Bacteria > Bdellovibrionota_B > Oligoflexia > Oligoflexales > Bin106 > Bin106. Next base: position 65,790 of record MPNI01000001.1, read on the forward strand.
TAGAGCTGTTTAAACATACTCCCACGAGCTTTCAGATAATCTTCTAAAGCATGCATACCCCCTAAATGATAGCCCAGAGCATACTGCTTACTTTGTCTCAAAAACACCACATGCAAGGAATCGAGTAATCGAGGTAAGTCAAAAGATCCATAACTCACTCCTGCATGCTGAGAATCACGACGAAGATAATCCATCCGATCAGCATCCACTTCGCCAGAAAGAAGCTCTCTAAGTACTTCTGCGCCGTTTTGATAAAGCGGCGAAGAAGCTTCTATGGTCACATTTGAAGACAGCAAAGCTAGAACATCACGTCCATGGGGGACTATGGAAGATGGAGGGAAATGCTGCTTCATGTCTTCTAAGAGATACCAGGCAAGGAGTAAGGTAAAGATTTCATGACTTGCCGAAGAGCTACCATGATTGGGAGGCGAAGGATGCTGACTGATGGCCTCTTTGAGATAATCAGGAAGATCATCATGAGCTGCAAGCACCTCATCCACAGAAGGTAAGAATTTTTCACTGCAATGCGAATAAGGACTATGGCCAATATCATGGAGTAAAGCTGCCGTACGTAATGTGGCTAAAGCATACGGTGAAGAAAATAAAGAGTTAAGAAGCCCAAAAGTAGGAGCAAGGGTAGCTTGCAAGGAAGGATGGTGGTTTTCAAAATCATTCAAAGTTTCTGCTGAGATATCATGAACACAAAGAAGTCGTCTTTGATTGTCACTGATTTTCAAATAAGCACATGTGGCTAAATGCATCACACCTAAGGAATGCTCAAAACGCGAATGCGTTGCTCCAGGAAAGACCAAATGAAAAAAGCCCAATTGACGAATATAACGCAATCTTTGTATATAAGGATGACCAATAATAGCTGCTTCATAAGCACTCAAAGAAAGAGAGCCATGAAGAGAATCACGAATACGTATACTTTTGCCATGCAATATCTGTCGAAGAGAAGGGTCATCTAAGGTGATGGGGTTCATGCAGACCTCTTAGTAAATGTATACCAACCACAGTATAATGCTTGGTGCTATATCATCATAAGGACTTCATGAAAAACCTTCATGATGATGATAAGGAGATGTAACAAGCTGTCGGGCCTCTTCTAAGTTTTTTAAACCCAAATAGTTGAGTTCATCATCCAATTCTTTAAGCATCTTTGCTACCACTTGTGGTCCCCGATAAACCAAAGCGGTGTAAATCTGAACAGCTGAAGCCCCCAAACATATGGCATGCAAAATATCTCTACCCGTTATAATACCTCCCACAGCTATCACACTCAGATGTCCTTGATGAACCTCTTTGGCCCAAAGCAAACGTTGCATAGCTAAAGAGCGTAAGCTGTGTCCACTAAGCCCCCCTTTAAATGGCTGATTCACAGCATGAGTATTAGTAAGAATCAATCCTGCAAAACCAGCAGCGAGGATATCTTCGATATGTTTTTGAAACACCTCTTGAGGATCGTCACAGGAAAGCTTAATCCATATTTTACTTGGCAAATGACTTTCCAAAGCAGATGATCTTTGGGAAAGAACTTTAAAAAAACTCGATGTGGCCAAGGAACGCAATCCAGCTGTATTGGGAGAGGATATATTGATGGTAAAATAGCTGCCATAAGCTAACAGCATCTCCATAGCCAGAATATAATCATCTATGGCAGCTTCCAGTGGAGTATCTTTGTTTTTTCCCACATTGATACCCACTATAGGATCAGGATCCTTGGTTACAGAAGTCGAAGAATCAAGAGATCCATGGGGATGGAGCCACTGATGAAAGTGGCTCAAAGTGTTTTGCATCACTTGAGCTCCTTTGTTGGGAAAACCCATACGATTGATCAACTCCATGGAATCATGGAGACGAAATAATCGCGGCTTTTTATGACCATACTGAGCCCTCACAGTAACGGTACCGACTTCTACAAAAGAAAAACCCAGTTTGAAAAGCCCTCTTATACTCGTTGCATCCTTATCATACCCTGCAGCTAAGCCCACAGGATGCATCAGAGGAGAAAGACCAGGAAGAAGCTTGCAAGAAAGATCGCGTCTAGGTAGCAAAGGAGGATCCATAAGAGCCACCACCATAGGACTTGCTAAACATCTGAGCCCCAAATGATGAGCTGTTTCGGCAGGAAGGAAGCGTAATATACGAGCAATGGAAAACCCTATACCTTTCATACCTAATACATGACGTAACAATTGCCGTAAGAAAACTACAGCAGGTGTCATAAATGAAAGCATGAAAACCTCATATAAAAAAAGAGTTACCACTCACTCTGTTAGAACACATCCGTAAGATGGATCTTTGATGAAAAAAAATTTACAGTTCTGTAACACGTATCTATGCAAGTTCGTACAATTTCGTATTAAGATTTTAGCTTTCTTACCCGATGGCTTCCATAGTTTATCCCCATGCGAGGGATGTATGACATGGGGTATGTTTTTGGCTCTATACACTTAGGATGATGATGGCAGAGGATAAAACAATCATTGGCAACTTTGAGCAAATGTCTTCTATTGGCAGCACTCGACGTAATAAGGCATCGTGCCTTGTGCAATATAATGGAGAACAACTTGGCAAACGCTTTTCTATGGAAAAGAATATCAATATAGCTGGCCGAAGTCCTCAAGCTTCTTTGTTTATCGATGAACCTTCTGTATCGCGTCGTCATGCGAAATTCTTTGTCAATCAAGAAACCGCTACCATCGAAGATCTAGGCAGTTCCAATGGCTCGTTTATCAATGACAAACCGGTGGATAAGAAGTGTGTGATACAAAATGGTGATATGATCCGTCTCGGTGCGGTGTTGTTTAAGTTTTTCTCCTCAGCTGATATGGATAATATGGTCCATGATAAAATTTATCGTATGGTCACCATAGATGCAGGAACTGGGGTATTCAATAAGAAATATCTCCAAGACACTCTCAAAAGCGAATTCCGAGTAGCTCAAACATACAATCAAGATATTGCTGTGATTTATTATGATCTCGATTTCTTTAAAAAGGTTAATGATAACTATGGTCATGAAGCAGGAGATCTGATCCTTAAAGAAAGTGCCCAACTCGTCAAAAGCACACTTCGCAAGCAAGATGTCCTTTGCCGTTATGGAGGTGAAGAATTTGTCATTATCCTACCTGAAACCAATGCTAAGATAGCAACAGAGCTTGCTGAAAGGGTACGTTCTCGTGTGGAAAACCATGTTTTCAAAGTGGACCAAAGACAGCCCGACGGCAGCACAAAAACTCTTGCCCTACAACAAACACTCTCCATCGGTGTTGCTGGTTTGAGCTCTGAGATGAAAGCAGCTAAAGATCTCCTCGAAATTGCTGATTCTCGTCTCTATACATCTAAGCAAACAGGGCGTAATAAAGTGACAGCTGCTTAGTTCAGATATCTGTTATCCCATGCCAACTCAAAAGAGCTTACTCTATCCTTATCTTATTAAGAGCTTGCTATCCTTTTTTTTATTCTCCATGGTTATCTTTCTTCTCTTGAATGGTTATACTCACAAAGAATGAGAAAGAAGAGATCTAGAATAAAGACAAGTCACGTAAAGGGTACAGTAAGTTGTGTTTTTTGGATATATCTCAAAGCCAAAATGGTTTGTACTCATCATCTACACCTTATGTAACCTCGCTTTGGTGATAGGTGTAAGCCATGATCTAGGAAGTTTAAGAAGTTTAGGTGACAGCTTAGATCGTTTTAGAGATAAAAAAACCAAGTCCTCTTTTCATAACCAAGCATACCAAAGTTATTTTGATGGCAGCTACATCACAGCATTGAGTTATGCTCAACAATACCATGACCACATACTTAACGAAGATGAAGGTTGTGAGTTATTAATATCCATATATGCCACTGTGAAGAAATATGCTGCCATTGAAAACACAGCACGGCACTGTCTTAGCCAAAGAAAGGCTGTAGCCTTAGCTGCTGAAGCACTGGCTATGGCTCTTGCCTCTGTGGGACGCAGCTGGCAAGCTATCAACGATATTAACGACATCAAAGCCAACACCCCCTTCCAAAATGATCCACGCATCATGGCTGCTCTGGCTCAGTTGTATGTGTATGTAGATAGTCCCATCAAAGCTAGAGAGTATTTATTATTTGCCATCAAAGAAGGCAATCCCTGGGGCCCATGGCTGAATCGTGTTTTTACATCAAAGGTTTTTTATACCCACAAGCCCTTTCTTCAAGATGTGGTACAGCTTCTTTTAGAAAAAAATGTGGTGATCTTTGATGCGGAATCTCAATTACTTGAGCATCTCAAACATCTAGGTATGGATAAAGATCAACGCCTTCTTGCTAACAGATTAGCTCGTCATCATCCCCAATAAAATCTCTAGCATGATTTTTTCAGGTTTTTAGTAAACTTTATCAAAAATTTACAAAACCAGAGCAACTCACTCAAGTCAGTTGCTCAAGCTACTCATAAACACAACAACAAGACACCCTAAGAACAAAAACTGACTCTCATAGACGTATCATAAAAGCAACCCACATCAACAAATGAACCACTGCCCTATAGTGTTTCTCTATTCACAAAGAGCTTGATGTTATGGTATAAGCTTATGGCATTGAGTATGCATCTTTCATATCCATACTCTAAGTTTCTATGGTTTAAGTGCTTGTAGATATCTTGTCGCACTTAAGCGTATATAGCTTAACGTATATAGCTTAACGTATATAGCTTAACGTATATAGCTAGTGAATGGCTTTTTTGTCTGATATCTGTTGATCGAGCAAGTGTGATAAATGCGTGTAAATATATGTCGGTTTTTGTAGAGATCTGTAGAGATCTGTAGAGAATTATGTCTGCATCTGTAAACATGAGTCACACAAAAACTCAATAGATATGATTTTATAATGATCTTGCTACTTTTCTAAGTGCTTGCCAGATAGCTTTTTTTCATGCTTATATCTTGGCAGATCTTTATTAAGGTATATTCTCTGAGTCTATTGAGCCTGTGATGTATTTTCATATGATTTGAAAGTTAAAGAATCATTAAGGACAATTATGCAGAATAAAGCGCTTTCTTTAATAAAATATGTTGTTTTACTATGTTTGATGGTGGTGACAACGGCAGGCCAAGCCTCAGCAAAACAGCAATATCACCGTATAGGAAACTTTTACCTTCAACTAGCAGGCACACAGTTTTCATTGCAATACGGAACAGATCAGGGCATTCTAGAGCCTTGGGTCATGATGCCATCTGTACAACCTGTCAAACTCATCGAACAGGTTCATGAGAACCATGTTACCAAACGTCCACGTTTTAAAAAACAAACGAGTTATAACTCTTTGGGCTCTTATATGCCCTATGAGCTTAAGGAGAATGCCTTCACCTTTACTTTACCTGTGATAGGAGGTTGTGAAGGAGATATATATCTCACATTTTCACAAAAAGCTCCTCAATCCATAGATGTCATAGCCGAACATCGCGATCAAAAGACACCTCAAAGAGGAGATATACCATGCAATGGTATATCTTTAACGTTTTCCCGCCAATTAGATGAACATTTTGTGGGCCTAGGCACTCAAGTCACTCATTTGGATCTACGCGGTCATCGATTTGTTTCGCTTTCTCAAGAGCAAGGACATGGCAGGGGAGTAGAACCACTGACTTGGTTCTCTAACACCTTTCTTCGTGGCCTAGGAGGTGATTCAACCACTTCCTATCATTATGTACCTCATATTATATCTCGTCTGGGACGCAGCTTTTGGTTTTACGATCGGGATTATGCCACATTTGATTTCACCAATCCTTCATATGCTAGCGTAACCAGTACAAAAAGTACCATGCATTTTCGCTTGAACCGAGCGGATCATCCCAAGAAACTTTTACAATTATTTGGCCAAGAATTTGGGGTTACCAAACGCTTGCCACAATGGGTTCATCGTGGTGCGATGATGGGACTTCAGGGTGGAGAAGACATGATAGATCATGCCATGAGCAAACTCAAAGACGTTAAAGCTCACGTTTCCAGTTTATGGATTCAAGACTGGGTTGGTGTTAGAAATACTTTTCTTGGCCAAAGATTACTTTGGCAATGGCACATAGATAGACATCTATACCCTCATTGGGAACAATTTGTCAGACGTTATAACGACCAAGGTATTCCTGTGTTAAGTTATTTCAACCCGCGTTTTACCAACGATTGTACAACCACTTGTCATTTTAATGTGGCCGAAAACAACGAGTTCTTAGTTCAAGGGGTTAATGGCCTTCCCCGCATGATTAAAAACGGTGGTTTTGAATTTGCCAAAATCGATCTTTCTCATCAAGATGCCAAACAGTGGTTTGCCTCTTTGATGAGAAAACGTATCCAAGAAGCTCCCATAAAAGGATGGATGGCTGATTTCTCTGAATCTTTGCCTTTTGATGCTGTTATGAAAAATGGATCTTTGGGAAAAGACTATCATCATCATTATATTTATGAATGGATCAAATTGAATGGCCAGATGATCGATGAAGTAGACGATGGATTTGTATTTGCTCGTAGTGGTGTTTTAGGTTCTCATCGTTATGTTCATGGGTTTTGGCTAGGAGATCAGCTGAGCACCTGGGATAAATATGATGGTCTCCACTCCACTGTGATTGGTTTGATATCAAGTGGTTTATCAGGTGCTTTAGTGAATCATTCTGACATTGGTGGCTTAACCTCTTTACGTATTCCTCTTGTGGCTCACGTCAAACGCACAAAACACCTTTTTTTGCGTTGGATGCAAATGAATGCTTTCACTCCCATATTTCGCACCCACGAAGGCTTATGGCCAGGACAGTCCCATCATTTTCATTCTGATAGAGAAACCCTTGAGCAATTCGCACAATATTCACGTATTTATGCAGCTCTCTTTGATTATCGCGAAACCCTTGTGGAAGAAACTCAAAGCCAAGCACTTCCTTTGGTACGTGGACTTTTTCTTGAATACCCACAAGACCAACATACCTGGCAAATAGATGATCAATTTATGCTGGGAAGTGATCTGATGATTGCGCCTGTTTTAGATCCATCATCAACCACTCGTCGCCTATATTTGCCCTCTGGACATTGGGTTGAGGTGTTTTCACAAAAAGAATATATTGTCACTCAACCAGGTTATATCGAACTGAATGTGAATAAAGATTCTATTCCAGTATTTGCTCAATGGTCATCTGATGTTGCCAGCACTCTTATGGATGTCATAGAACGTGAAGGCTTATCCTCCTCCTCCCTATAGCAACCGTATATAGAAACAAAACACCACAGTGATTATGTGGATTTTTTACGCCATATAATATCTGATATTTTAGGTAGTCCTAATAACCAGTTCAACAGGTAGTTGATCAGTAACAATCCATAAGAAATGGCCACAATATACCCCCACCCCATGGAAGAAAAAGATTCCAACACACTGGCTGTGTTTTCTATACTCTCACTACCTTGCAAGCTAAGAGAAATCATCCCATATAAAATGCCCACAAAAATAAGGCTACATCCTATAATATCTGTAAGATGACACAACAAAGTATGGATAAGAAATCTCGTCATACTCCTTGAAGGTGTCTTTAAAAGGTGAGTGGAGGATTCCTCTGTCATCACTGCCCTGTGGCTTGTCTTCTCTTGGCTTGTCTTCTCTTCATCTTGTGTCAAGTCTTGAGGGTTATGCCATCCTGGAGAAAGAGCATCAAATGCTTCCACAGAAGAATCCTTATTTTTTTTATGCTTACGTCCCGTTGTGAATGTAAAAACTGTTAACAACCGCCTATACCACCCATACCATATGTAAGGCTTGTGATGTTTTTCAAAAACCTTACTCTTTTTAATGGCACTTGTACTTGCGCTTATTCTGCTCTCACTTGCTCTCTCATCTCCCACTGCACTGAAAACTTGCGACGATGTAACTTGAGTGGTGGTGGAGGGATGATCTGTTTTTGATATACTGGCAATAAAAGGATTTTGTACAGGAGGAAAGTCTTGAAACGACGCTGATTGGGCTGAGGCTCTCTGGGCTGAGGCTCTCTGGGCTGAGGCTCTCTGGGCTGAGGCTCCTTGAATTTTTGAAGTCAAGCTATCTGGTCGCAAAACACTTGGCTCTTTGCGCAGCACCTGACGAAATTCTCCAAGCCCTATTCCCGTAGAAAGTGCTTTAAAATTCTCCAGTGGAACAGGATACTTAAAAGATTTTTTTTGTGATGAAGATGCATCATCTGAATACTGAGAAGATGGTTTTGCCTGCTCTGGCATGGAAAGATCTTGCATGTGCGAGGTTTGCCTTTATTGATCACATATATGTATAGGACTGTTCACATGTATCCACACTCTAAAGAAGCAGATTCAGACATAAAGAATTTTAAAACATAAAAAAGCATCTTTGGGCAGTTTATCATAGTTCAAAGAAAGGCGCTTATATGAGAGAATATGGTTCTGAGGCTTTCTAAGTCAACGATTTTCACAACACTTAAAGTCATATAGACATAATAGGTAAATTGATCTTGAAGACAAAATATGTATTATTTTCATTCATAAAGTGGTTATAGACATACCATATGTGTAGACTATGTTTGCAAACTATATAAACCAACTATATAAACCATAGCCATAAACCATAGCCATAAACCATAGCCATAAACCATAGCCATAAACCATAGCCATAAGGTTTGATCATGTTATATGTGCGAAATTCTTTATCAGGCAAAAAAGAACTATTTGAGCCTTTAAATCCTCCTTATGTGAAAATGTATGCTTGTGGCATCACCACCTATGATGTGTCACATATTGGCCATGCTATGCAAGCTATGGCTTTTCAGATGATTCGTCGTTATTTGGAATATAGCGGCTATAAAGTTGTATATGTACGAAATTATACCGATGTGGACGATAAAATTATTGCTCGTGCAAAAGAATCCAAGATGTCAGCATCTGGCTTATCTAAGCAAATCATCGAAATGACTCAAAAGGATTTTGCTGAATTAGGCATAGAACCAGCAGATCATCGGCCAAAAGTTTCAGAGATGATTCCTCAGATTATAAGTTTCATTGAGATGTTGATAGCCAAAGATTTTGCCTACGCAACACCTGATGGACATGTCTATTTTCGGGTAAGAAACTACCCAGAATACGGAAAGCTATCTCGAAGAAATATTGATGATCAACATCACGTCACTCGTGACACTGTTGTTGCAGGGAAGGAAGATCCTTTGGATTTTGCTTTATGGAAAGCTGACTCCAATGAAACCTTCTCATGGCAAAGTCCATGGGGCAAAGGCCGCCCTGGATGGCATATCGAATGCTCTGCCATGATTCATAGCATCTTAGGGGAACATATCGACATACATGGCGGGGGACGTGATTTGGTGTTTCCTCATCATGAAAACGAAATTGCTCAATCAGAATCGTGTTTCGGTTCTCCTTTAGCTAAATACTGGCTCCATTCAGGACTTTTGAGTATTGATAAACAAAAGATGTCCAAATCTTTAGGCAATCACATCTCTATAAGAGACTTTCTTAAAACATACCCCGCTGAAGTTTTAAAATTCACATGTCTTCAACATCATTACCGACTTGATATGGATCTATCCCATAAAGCGTTTATGGATACTGACAAAAAGCTCTTCTCTTATTACTTTTTATTAGAACAAGTCAATAGCTTTTTAGAGTCTCATAACACTTCAACATCTTCACACCCTGAGCTATGGACTGCTAACGACTCTTTTTACGCCAAATGGAAAGAAGAGTTTTGTACCTCTATGGATGATGATTTCAACTCAGTCAAAGCTATTGCCGGTGTTCATAAAATCTTCAAAGATATGCGCCTTACTATAAACAGCAACTCTAGCGATGAAGATAAAATCAACACATTTGTTAACTTTCAAAAATGCATCCATGATATCGCAAAAGTATTTGCAGTGTTTGTTGAAAACCCCACACTGTATATGAAGCATTTTCAAACCAGATATTTAAATCACTTAAAACTTAGTGAAGATATTATTACAGCTAAAATTGAAGAACGCCAAGCAGCTCGCAAGAGGCGTGATTTTACCACAGCAGATCTCATCAGAGATGAATTATCCCATCAAGGCATCCTTCTAAATGATCAAAAAGACCATCCTGAGTCCACAAATTGGACCTTTAATTTCCATCTGATCTAAAAAAAAGTATTTTTTGACAAAAAATACCACAATATGATCATGTTATTGATAGATCTATACATCTGTCAGTTTGACTTTACGCCAACCACCTATTTGCAAGATAAGCTTTTCAGTAAGGCTAACCATGTTTGTTTACGCCTTTGTTATTACTTGCCATCCTACACTGACGATTGATAGGTAAAACTGTTTTTTATGTAATCCATGATAAATGAGATCTGGGATAAAGTATAAAAAAACAGCTCAAGAATAAATATCCCTGAGCTAAAAAAAGTGAGCTAATAATTATAAAAGATTGCAGTTAATACACAATCTAAAGGTTGTTATATCCTGGCTGTGTTCGATAGAAAAATAATAAATATCCACTTAAGTTATTGTGAAGAGAAATCGCAGGTAGAGTCGTACATAAGATTAAGCTAGAGCAGTAATTGTGCTGTTCTCAGCGCTTGAGTCTAAGGCATAGCTTTGCCATTGTAAGCAACACTTAGGAGTATCTGCAAGTTCCCGGGTTTTTGCTGTTGGACTCTTCATGTTCCTTCAGTTTTTTTAACAAATTTACTAAGTTTATCGAGAAGCCTTTTAAGTACTTCCTCTTCATCTCTTACGTAGTTCCTTTTTAACTCTTCAACGTCACTTATAGCTGCATCAAGTCGCTCTTTAGCCATGTTGACAGTATTTTCATCTTCAACATTAATGTTTTTAAGTGCATCGATAATAGCTTGAAATGCTACAGCTTCAGCTTCTAAGTAGTTGATCTTCAATTCTACAGCTTCAGTTACAGCTTCAACAAGTTGCGATGCAGTGACTGCTTTTTCATGAGTATGGACGAAACCAGAGTTATAAAGTGAATGGCCGTAGGCTGCGGAACTGATGCTACTCAGAGCAAACATCCATACCACAAGGGTTGTCAGTGGAGACTTTATAAATCGCCTTGAAAATAGTGATAAAGCATTCATGTTGATAGGACCTCCGTTTTTGGTTTTTAATGAAACGTTACATTGTTATTTAAAGGACTAGCATAAATAACGATGTAAACGAGAAGAAGAGAGTGTTTTATTGTTGATGTGATAGTTGATGTTATATGTAAATACACAAGAGTTCAGAAAAAAGAAAAGTTCATTTATAGCTATAATTATATAATAATGACTTACGACATGTGGTTATTATTTGGCTAGTGATTTGGCTAGTGATTTGGCTAGAGCTTGTAAGTATTCGATTTCATATGACGGGCAGACATTTTGTTTATCCGTCATAAGTGCCTAATCATATATAAAGGTTCAATTATAGTCAAGTAGAAGATAGCATAAAATTATCTCGTCTATTTGAACTTACCCAAAAAAGTCTCGGTGGGGGCATTCAGTATAAGTTCTGTAAGTTGCTTTCGCGAAAGCGAGCCAACTCGTTTGTTCAAATCCATAAAACCTCCTTTTGTTCCGTTCTACAGAGAAAAACAGGAGAATGCAAGCATAATCACTACTTAATCACAACAGAGCCAAAAAGAAGAACCTTCAGGTAGGTAGGAAAAGAAGCTGACTCACTAACTAACTGATAACCATTAGCCGCATTCATCACCATCCACAAACCATCCATAACCACATCCACTTCATGGATATGAAGCGAGCTCTTGGGAGAAGTTTTTTTATCCTTGTTTCTGTCACTGCTCATGTCAGCATTATAACCACTGTCACCATTATCACTACTAGCACCACGACTATATCTATCTAACTCCTGCTGTAAGGCTTTTTGTAGATAAGGTTTATACAAACTGCTGTCTGTTTTCAAGTTGCGCCACCACCCTATTACAAGATACGCCACCACTAATTACGTTTTACGCTCCCACCCTATTACAGGTTATGCCCCCATCTGTAATGTGAGAATTTCTATCAAGAAATGTAGCTCTTGAGTATGTGATTACAGCGCCTCTTTATCCTTTATATTTGTTCTTTTTAACCACTTAAGATAAGGGCACGTTATGGGATTAGAAAGAACGAGTGTGATTATGCAAAAAGAGATTTTACAGATGAGGAAGGAAGGGCACTCCATGCGGATCATTGCGAGACACTTAAGAGTGTGCCGCAAGACGATTCAGAAGGTGTTTGAACAACAAGACCAGGGGTCGAAATAAAGACTTTAATGTGTTTGATTGGGATGAGATTGAGCGTGAGATACACCAAGCTACTCCTATGAATGTGTTGGTTCACGAGCTCAGAGCTATGATAAGGGACAAACAAGAGAAAAACCCATCTCTTTGTGATGTCTTTGTTAGCTCTTATATATATGCAGAGTTTGTCTTCACTCAGAAGATTGCTGACTTCATTGCAGCCTATGAAAAAGTTTTTCGCTTCTTTGGTGGTGTAACTTGTAAGAGGGTGGGGGCGCAACTTGAAAACAGACAGAAGAAAAGAGTCATTTCTAAACAAATAACCATGTCTGACCGATAAGCCTACCGCCTTGGTGATATTTCAGCAAATGCAAAGGGCCATAACTCATAGATCGAAATAGAAAGAAAAATACATCAAATAGACCATACCTTTAAATTATTAGAAATACATAAAAAATCTAACATAATAAAGCGTTTGATCGAAATACATCTTTATATGGAGCACCCTATGAACTGGGTAACACAACACAACACAACACAACACAACACAACACAACACAACACAACACAACACAACACAACACAACACAACACAACACAACACAACACAACACAACACAACACATTTACATATTAAAAGAAAGCATAGCCATACATTATATATCTATTTTATTAACGTGTTAGCTGCTAGCCTCATTATTATAGGCTGTGATAACAGTAATAAATTTATCTCAAAAAATAAGCCTTCTTCAGAAGTACCGTCTTCAGAAGTACAGTCCACAGGTGATGATAATGATGTTACTACTAACCCTAATTCTGGAGATGGTACTGCCGATAATAATAAACCTCCAACTCCAACCAATGGCATAGTAGTTATCAAGGATAACACACCACCGCCTCGTTCTCAAGAACCTCCTCCATCACCTAGATCTAGTGATGGAGGAGGTTCTCAATGTCCTGAAAATAGCTACAAACCTAGTCTTGGCATGAGTATTAATAGCTGGATTACTCGCAAAATTCGTGGCAAAAGAATGAATAGCAATTGGTTTAGAGTGACATTTTCTACATGGGTATATGGTCCTAGATATGGATGGACATTCAACTATATTGATTTCGCTAAGGGAAAAACTGATGAGGATAGCGATGGTAAAATTCTTCATGATGAACGGCCAAGAAGAATAAAAGAGATTTTCATAGCAGAATCTTTTTCTTGTCACAAAAATGCACCCGCTAATATAAAACGATCAACACCTTGTGATACTCGTTTACGTCATAAAACATATGATAACATAGTATCGGTTGATCACAATTGGTTTCAACCCATTGGCTTTAATCGTTCCTCAAGTCTTTATAGCACTCATTTTAAACCAAATGGATCGCTAGATAAATTTTTAACAAGTTATGTTACTACTAAAAAAAGACTGAATAGTTGTGGAACAAGTGAAAGCGGTACCTGCTCTACTCAAAACAATTTACCTGGTGTTTTTATTAAAATATGGCAGTATGGATTTGATAAAAAAACCAGATGTGCTTTTCCAGAAGAAAGCCGCTGGGTACAACTTCCAGTTGATGGAGTGATAGCTTTAGCTGAACTAGGAGGATACCAGATTGCTGACAGCTTCCCTTGGAAAAGTCGACCAGGCTATCAAAGCGGTAAAACATTAATTAGAAAGTTGCCCATAGTAGGAACATCATATTTCGCTGTAGCGCTAAGAAATTGGCTAAAAACACAAACAGATCAAGACAAAGAAAGAATGCTTAGTCAATTAAAAGTATTAGAACAGTTTGCTATAGAAGCCTATAATTATAGTGAATTTGAACCTCCAGGAAGTTCCTTAATAATAGAAAATCCACTTTAATCAAAAAATATGACTATCTATAAAAAATGGCTCTGTTGTGATTAAGTGGTGACATGGAATTATTGGATGTTAGCTCGTCATATTAATTTTTCAAAAAAAATTTAAAATGTGTTATTTATGACCATTGCAGAAACTATTATATGATAGTTTAGTATGTAATAAAATGTTTCCATTCAAGCAGTATAAAAATAACAATGCAAATGGAATATCGATCATAAATGTGATCAATGTGAATATTCGAATAGAACTCTTTTTAATTTATCTAAGGTCCACCTCAGCTGATCGCATGTTCAAATACGTGGAGACGATGCGTGCTCTAAATGTTTTTACAAATTCTGCGGCAGATCTTCTAGACCACCCAAAAAGAGCGATGTAGTTATTAAGACACTTAGAAGCCACACCTTGGTAAGGGATCAGAAATGTAAGGGGTCAAAAAACCTTTGAAATGGCTGTGTATAGAATTGACAGTTTGAATATGATAAATACCCCTTACACCTTTAGAAGAAGACAGGTGTATATGCGTCATGTCAAGCACTTTACATGCAAGGTTATATGATGGATGGCCATCAGTTACCCGTGTAGATTCTCACGTAACATGACCCTCAAGATGTTCTTTGATTTTCTGTCCAGTTGGATGAAGCAAGCAGCTAGCCTGCATTCGTGAATTCTTTCCTCGATCAGAAGCAACAAGAATACACACTTGTTCCTTAGAGATGCCTCTTTTCATAGCAGGTTCACCTCGTTTTCTAGAGGCTCGCGGCATGTTTTTCTTCTTTCCTTTATAGCGCTATGAAGAAGATAAGTTTCATCTGCTTCTATTACTCCATCTAAAACAGGATTTTTGTATTCTGTTAAAACATTCAATGCTTTCAACATTTTATGACGCTAGTAGAAGGCAGTGGAAGTAGAAATATTTAACTCTTTTGCAATATCACGAATAGACTTCTTCAAACAAAAGCTTGAAACATTGTGACCACAAATGGAGTGGTTTTTGGGTGCGATGAAACATCGCGTTAGTCATAAGGTTGAAATATTTTTACATTCGTTGCGCAGGTAACGCCGTACTCCTCATACATGACCGTTTTTGACAATTTTTTTGACATCACAATGAAAACACAAAGTTACCTGCAGCATTTTCTTCTATCTGCTCCTTTGTAGGCGTCCCAAGTTGCAAATTAAGTAACTTTTTAAGTTCTGTAAGTTGTTTTCGCAAAAGCGAGCCAACTCATTTTTTCAAATCCATAAAACCTCCTTTTGTTCCGTTCTACAAAGAAAAACAGGAGAATGCAAGTGTAATCACTACTCAATTATAACAAAACCAAGCAGAATTACTGAAAAAAATACATGCGTTTCTACCCTCTCTCTAAGCCTCACTTTGATATCTAACTCTTTAAATTAAGGCTAAATTCTTTTAAATCGACTGAGATACTCATAAAAGAAATGACTTTCTTGAAACTCATGTCTTCTTTTAAAAAACTCATAACATAAAGCTTATCAATGTTGCTTTATGTAATATTTAATATCTTTTTTATTTCGTGAAAGCTCAAAGAATTATTATTGATTTCTATATCACAAATAATTCTTTGTGATATCTATTTAAAATATGAAGGGAGGATATACTGTTCCATTTTTTGAAAGGCTTTAAGAACCATCATCCAATCCATATCAAATGGTTTTAAATCCTTGTTCATATTCGTTTGCCTAACCCATAGGCCTTCGAATACCTCTGGAGCAAGCATCACTGTTTGTAAGTTACTCACATTCCAAACTTATTTTTTTGTCCAGCGAAAGAGTACCTATGATAAACAAGAGAGCATGTTGTTTCCTCCATCCACATCGAAATGAATTCATAAAGAACGATAGCTTCTTTACTCACATGTTTTTTGCTAGTTTTTTCTAGATATCATCTTGCTTTTCTATTTTGCTTTTTAGCACAAAGAGATAAGATCTCAATGGATGCTCATTCAAGTTCACATATTCATTACAGAAAGTTTGTGGTGATGTTTCTTACACGAATTAAGTATCGTTTATCAAGACTCAGCGATATGATGGTTTTTCTAGCGTTGTTGTTTGTACAACAACGCCTTATGGATTGGTGGGCACTGCCGTGGGACGTATGGGTCTATGGGGTAGTGTTGGTGGTACAACGCCATGGTTTGGCGTATTCGATGATATGGGCCTTACTAGCTGGTTATGTAATGGAAACACACTCTATGGCCCCTTGGGGCCTATTTATATGCTCATACGCCTCTTTATCTATATGGATTCATCTGTTAAAACACCATCTTGTTTGGCACAAGCCTTTAGTACGCCCAGTAGTGTATGTGCTATCTCACGGGGTTGTATCATGTTTAGTGATGGTGGCATGGCTGTTGATGACAGAACATCATTCTCTATCAGCCACCATGATGCAGATATTAGATATTTGGCTAGCTTGGTTGATTCAATCATTGCTATGTTTGATTGTGGCGTTTATTTTAATGCATGTCACATCATCATATAATCGCAGCACTTCCCTTTAAAGATTTAAGGTAGAAAAGTGCCTTTGAGTAACTATACCAAGCATCATGCCCCTTTACCTACCCGCTTTGTATGGGTAGGGGTGGGTTTTATGGTGTTGTGGTTGGTATTGGTATTGCGCTTATGGCAATTGCAGATCTTACGTGGTGGCTATTACACCGAGCTTGCTGAAAACAACCACTTACGCAGTGTAGATATCCCTGCCCCCCGTGGCAAGATATACGATCGCCATGGGGCTTTAATGTTAGGCAATCGTCCATTTTATGATTTAGTGCTCGTTCCCCAGTATGCCACTGACATTCCACGCACACTAGCAAAGCTAGCTGAGATCTTGCATATTCCAGAGTCATTGTTACAAAAACAATATGCAGCTCAAAGTAAAGGCCATCCCAAATTTATGCCTATTGTATTAAAAAAAAACCTATCTTTACATGAAGTATCTCTTGTCCAAACCATGAACTCTCTGTTGCCTTCTATCAGTGTTCAAACAGACGTGCGACGTGATTATTCTCTTTCTCCTCCTCCTCATCTTGTGGGCTATTTATCTCCTATAAAGAGTCAGGAATTTCAACAATACACACGAGATTATCCCCAGCTATTATACCGCCGTAATGATTTAGTGGGCCATTACGGACTTGAGCAACGTTGGGAACAGGTATTACGTGGTAGACGTGGAAAGATGTGGATCCATGTGGATGCTTTAGGGCAACGCGTGGAACGTAAGCAAGCTCATAACAGCCAACTTCCCCCTCCTCCTCCTCGAACAGCCATAAGCGGCAATCATCTTACCTTAACCATAGACAAAGAATTGCAACGCGTCACAGAACAGGCTTTTTTAGGAAAAAATGGAGCTGTTGTGGTGATCAATGCGCGTTCTGGTGAGATCCTTGCTATGGTTAGTTCACCTTTATATCCAGCTGATTTGTATCAATCTCATATCTCTCAAAGGCTCTGGCAGAGCTTTCTCAATCATCCCATGCATCCACTTCTTGATAAAACCAGTGGTGCTGAGTTTCAGCCTGGCTCAACCTACAAGGTTATTTTAGCTTTAGCAGGGCTTCAAGAAGCGATTATTGATGAAAACTCCACTGTTCATTGTCGTGGCTCTTGGACCATAGGCAATCGGACATTCCATTGTCATAAGAAAGAAGGCCATGGCTTGGTGAATTTGCATCAAGCCATTGCTCAATCATGTAACGTTTATTTTTATGAGCTAGGCAAAGCTCTTGGTGCTGAAAAAATAGCACAATACAGCAAGTATTTTCATCTTGGCCAGCGCTTAGGGCTTGCCTTAAATACCGAAAAAGCTGGTTTAATCCCGACACCTGCTTGGAAAAAACAAACATTATCTCAACCTTGGTATGCTGGCGAAACCGCTTTAAGTGCTATTGGACAAGGCTCTGTGCTCCTCACCCCGCTTCAATTAGCTTCTCTTTATGGCACTATCAGTCAAGGGGGAAAGTTATGGAAACCCTATGTAGTACAAAAAGTTGTGGATCGTTTTGGTGAGATTTTGCACCAAAAACAACCTCAGCTACTACGCAACATCACCACCATTGATCCCCGCCATTTCATTACCATTCAAAAGTCATTACAAGGAGTCGTTCACTCCTCGTTAGGAACAGGACGAGCAGCTCGAGTGTTAGAAACCACCGTTGCTGGCAAAACAGGATCGGTACAGGTGGCTTATTTGCAACGATCCTCTGATGAAGAAGCTTTGTATTCTCAAATGGATACCGCTTTAGACAAGCGTGAGCATGCTTTATTTGCAGCTTTTTCTCCAGCTAAAAACGCTGAGATTGCACTGGCTGTCATCAGTCAGCATGATCACTATGGTGGAGGTGGCTCTCAGGCAGCTCCTGTGGCAAAAAAAATCATCTCCGCGTATTATCGCCTCAAGCATGATAGAGCTCAGCGCTTAGCAACGTTATCTCCACAGGTTGAGGAACAACAACCATGAACCGTCTTTTTTCCTCATTATGGTCTGCTCCAGCTGATAGTGTGATAACCAAAGATATCTACCATCCTGCAAAAGGGTCATGGATTATTTTGGTGAGTGTATTACTGGCCCTCTTTGGACTTGCCAATCTTTATAGCATCACTTCCTCCATGGAAAAGCCGTATTTTTTATTACAGCTCAGACATTGGTTAGTGGGACTAGCTATCATCGTGAGTTGCGTGCTTCTCTTATCCCACAAAACCATCAAACAGTATGCTTATCCTTTTGTAATATTCCATGTCATTTTACTTGTCATAGTGTTATGGCTGGGTGATGCTTCAGGTGGTTCACGACGCTGGTTGGATCTAGGGATTATACGCTTTCAACCTTCTGAGCTGAGCAAGGTAGCTATGGCTTTACTGGGAGCTAAATTTCTTTCTACCAGAAAACATCTTTATATACATTCATTACAATCATTGCTGCCCTTATTAGCTGCTGCTATAGGGTTGTGTTTGTTGATTTTTTTACAGCCAGATCTTGGCACAGCTGCTCTAACCTTTTTAGTGGTGGTGGTGCAATTGATGTTTGTGCGTATTCATAAAAAAAGCATTTGGATTGCAGGACTGCTTGGCATATGTTCACTAGCCATGGGATGGTTATTTATTCTTCATGATTACCAAAAACAGCGTATATTTGCTCTTCTTCATCCTCAATTAGATCCCACAGGACGTAGTTATAGCCAGCTCCAATCATTGGTAGCTGTGGGAAGTGGTGGTGATACAGGTAAAGGGTTTTTAAACGGTACACAATCCCACTTACGTTTTCTGCCTTCTCATCATACTGACTTTGTTTTTTCGGGTTTAGCTGAAGAGCATGGCTTTTGGCGAAGCTGTATTGTTTTTATTCTCTTTGCTATGCTCACATATTTAGGTTTGGCTGTGGGACGTGATAGCAAAGATAGCTTCTTGGCTCTTTTAGCTATTGGTATCACCACGAGTTTTTTCTTAGCTTTTTGTGTCAATATCGCCATGGTAGTCGGATTATTTCCTGTGGTAGGCGTGGTATTACCTTTTTTCTCTTATGGAGGATCTGCGGTGATCGCTTTGGCTATGATGTTAGCTTTATTATTGATCATCGATAGCTACAATAACCGAGTGACATAAAACTCTCTATTTTCCTATTACTTCCTGTAAAGAACCAAAGAAGGCCTTGTCTTTATGGATACATCTTCACACATCACCATTCGCGCTCTCTTGCAAGCTTGGCAGCAAGAAGACATGGATCTACAAGGCATAGCAGCTGTACCCAAAAGCATGGCTCAAAACTACCACAGCCAAGGCATGGATTTTCATAGCGGTAAAGTACGGGATTGTTTTATGGATCCTCACAAGACACAAATCATCATCTATCATAGTGATCGTCTCTCTGCCCATGATCGTCATGTGGGTATTGTGCCTTATCGTGGGGTGATGTTAGCGGCTCTAACACATTACTGGTTAAAAAAAATAGCGCCTATCATGCCCCAATATATGACCGACTATAATGGTGAGCGCATCATTTTCGGCCACTTAGGGAAGCCTCTAGCTGTGGAGGTCATTATTCGTGGTTATGTGGCAGGATCCATGTGGCGAGATTTACAAAAAGGTTACTTTGCTCCCTATCTTAACGCTACGGTCACTGAAGAGGTGCTAAAGAAGGCAAAACCTTATCAAAAACTCCCTTGCCCCATTGTTCATCTCACCACTAAGTCAAAGGATGGTGATTGTGTGATCACTTCTGCCGATGCTATCAACGAAGGTAGGCTTTCAGACCAAGAATGGCAACACATCCAAAAGGATGCATTGCAGCTCTATCAACTAGGCATGAAAGAATACCAGCGTCATGGTTGGATCTTAGCCGATACCAAGTGTGAGTTCGCTCGCTCGTCTCACCATTCAACACCGCTACTTATCGATGAAGTTCTCACTCCTGATGCCTCGCGTCTGTGGTCTTATACAAACACAAACACTGCCCATACAGCCAAACCTATCAGTTGGGATAAAGATATCATCAGAGAGTATCTTAGAAAAAAATCTCAACACCACCACGATAATAACTCACTGCCTAAACAACATATCATCACCTTAGCCCAACGCTACCTTGATGTATGTGAGACATTGCTTGCTAAGCCATTATATGTCAAAAACCCACTGTATGATGCCAATCTCAACACAACCTAGGCTGTACAACCTAAAGAGCGTTCCTTGTCTTTGATCGTATGATAGAGCCTATGAAGCAAAGGATAATCTTGAGGACGCTGTGATTGTTGGACAAGTCCAGCTAAAAAATCATTTTCTGTCAGTTTTTTGGTACGCAGGTGACGATGAAGACTATTTTCTCCGTTGCGAAATACAGCAATTGTTTTAGTCATCAACTGAAATATATCCTCTTTATCATCTTCCCAATGGCCCCACAATTCTTTGCCCAGTTCATAGGCTTCTGCAAACACATCTTTTAACATCTTTTGTAAATGCAAGGTATGAGGTTGATTATCTGTGGCAAAGAACGGATTATAATCCGTTAAACCATAGGCTCCACTGATGCTATTCATCGTAGTGTTCATAAGCCATTTTTTCATATAAATACGATCAAGAGAGGTACTATAACGAAAAAATGGCTTATGGTGAGAAGCTTCTGCTTGAAACAAAAAGGCTTCTCTTAAAGTTGGAGGATCAGCTTTTTTACCACCTAACCAAAACACTTCTCTTTGTGTTTCTCCCCAGATAACAAAGGGATCAGCTGAAGCTTTATAGCTGCTAGAAGAGGTGGGAGAGGAGTGAAAAGGGACCACTCCAGGACGTAACACAAGATGGCCAAACTGTGACTGAAATGAGCTAAGAATAGGAATATAAGCACCATTAGCCATCACAACAACCACAGTGTTATCTGGCAAACGTGGTAATAAATCAGCCAAAATACCCTGCAATTGATATACCGGAGCTGTCAACCAATACATACAGTTTTGGTCCTCGTAATCACTCGAACCAAAAGTACTTACCGCTGATGATGATAAAGATACTTCTGTATCAAAAGCCTCAATGAGGCTGGGATGATCTTTCGGATGTCTCGTAAGTAAAGTCACTGGAATATTAAGATAACGAAATCGTGCTGCTATCACATGGCCAATAGCACCAGCTCCAATAACAACAGAAGAATATGAATTCATAGCCATATATCTAAAAGGAAATGTATATTTTAAAAGAGTTTTCGTTTTCTAAGATTTTCTCTGGTTTTTAGTGATGATCTACTAGTAACGATCTACAGATCTATACACCATCAAAAGTTGCTTTTTATAACACACAAACACCACTACACACAATACCCACCAAACAACTCAAACAGATAAAAAACCGTTTTTGTGTCATTTTGCTTGGGCTTGTGTTTCTTTACCGCGTTTCTTTCTTTGTGAATTCTGGTACGGATTTTTATTCTTTATTTTTCTGTTCTTTAGTTTCTATTCTTTATGAAATTTTTATACAGATTCGTACTTTTGCTAACTGACACATCCACAACTTCACTATATTATGTCTGCAAAGATACAGCTTCTTGCTCAAGAGTTGGTTGTTCTTGAATGTCGTCTTGAGTGTCGGTTTTTGTTTCTTTTTCTGTGGGTGTTTCTTTTTCTTGTGTGGCTGTCTCGTTCTCTGTGTTTGCAGCAGATTCTGCGGCTAACAAACTTTCTCTTTGCTCAGGGGTTTGCATGGTAATATAGCCTTCTGCTATCTCTCTTAAAGCTGTAACAGCTTCTTTGTTATGAGATTCCACCAATGGCTTAGCATCACCAAGAAGTTGTCTTGCACGATGAGCAGCTGTCATGGCAAGGGCAAAGCGATTAGCGAGTTTTTTCTGACAGTCCTCAATGGATACGCGAGCCATAGATATATTCCTTAATAATAGAAAGAATTATAGAAAGTTTGTCTGATTTGCATGAAGCTATCGCATGAAGCTATCATAGTGCATGAGCCAATCATAGGAACTCAAACTCTGCACCACTCTAGCATACTTTAACACAAAATGCGCTGACAAAGTGATGCTTTGTCTACCTGATACCAAACTCATAAGTTCTTGTATGAACAGAGAAGATCTGATAGAAAGGTGGCACATATCCGTGTCATTGAAACCATGACATAGATATATGATAAGCTGATGAGTCCTCTTTTCCCTCCAGCATCAAGTGCAACTCAATGCACGACGCCCAGAAACGCCCCACAACGCTAGCGGGCACAAACTTTTTTGATGTATTCTCCGTGTGTATTTTTAAAAACAAGGACCCCTTTATGTTTCGTTGGATGGCTTGTGGAATAGTGGCCATATGGATGATTTTTGGTCCTTTTCTCAAAGGACATACCACCACCACTGCCCTGGCACAACCTGCTCAAACAGCTGCGTTACTACCATCACACATCTCTCCATGGTTAGGGATAAGACACAACTCGCTATGGACGAAAGCAGCACAGCACACAACCCGTAAAGTATCGCCACGTTGGTGGGCTGCCTTTGTGGTTGCTGTAAGTGGTGGAGGATATGTGGCATCAAAGATCATGCCCTCACCTTTTCATGGAGTTTTTGCCAGCGAAGACCATCCATCTCACCACCAAGGACAAGACAGCAGTCATCATGTGCATGATGACTTAGATACCATTAAGCATCTTCATCAAGATAAGCCTCCAGCTTGGGGGATACCTCCAAAAGAGATACGTCAAGATTCTGAAAAGCAGAACCTTTCTGCTCAACACCCACCAGCCTACCTTTCTCCACCTACTCAACTGCCTGCCTTTAAAGGAGTAGGATTGAATGCCTACGATCATGTTGATGAATTGCTACACGATCTATCATCACCCATAAATCAGTCTATTTTCTCTGCATCCTTTCGCGATGACCTTGTGGTTATAGCCTACGACATGGAGACTCTTGCTTATCATCTGATTCGGCATTGGAATCAACTATCAGGGCTTGCCAATCAACTGGAAGGTTATGAAGCGGTAAGTGAAACATGGCTCGCCCTTATTGATCACCTTGATAGTGGCATGACTTTCAAGGGTATCACTGCAAAAGAATTCGGAGAGCGTCTTCGTGATTACAGTCACATTCTGAAAAATTATTTACGGGCATATTATCCGTATATTCCCGGCAATAATCCTCTATCAGCAACTTTAACAAAGAAAAAATTGCATCTCATAGAACAGCAAAACATCAGTCTAAGTAATTATATGGAAGCCGATTCTTATAATATTCAAATAGCTGCTGAGAAATTGGATTTGGCAGCATCTTGGTTTGTGGCACTCACCTCAGAGGAGCATCTTCATAATCAACAGCAAAATGTTACAAAGGAACCAACAGTACGCAAAAATCCCTCCATAATTTCTTTGTTTCAAATCACCCCAAAATTAACCGAATTTATGCATGATTTTTCACAAAATCTTTATGTATCGTATGTGGATGTCAAAGAGGTTTTCCAAACATTACCAGCTGAAATGGTTGATCTTACCCAGGCATGGGATCAAGACCAGCCAACAGATAACTTACAAAGCCCTTACCTTAGTGCATTACCCCAATTATTACGCTCCTTTTCTGTGGACTTACGAGATTACAGCAACTCTTTTAAAAAAACACTCGCTCAGCCAAGCTCTAAGACATTAAACACACATCTTCAAAAACTCATAGACCATTTAGCTACTCAGCTATCGATGGTGGCAACCCAAGTCCACCATGAAGTTTATAGCTCTTATATAGACTTTCTTGACATTCCTTTTCGGCCCGCTCAACATCGTGATCTTCTTTCTTCAATGGTAGCTTTGCCCATAAGTATGCCTCCTGAAAACATGACATTTTCACATCAATTTGCTCCAACTCTTTTGAACATAGCCGAAAGAATTGCCAATATGAAATTCTTACTGCAAAGGCTCCAACAGAACATGCAGCCAGGAAAATCCCATGATCATGCCATGGCAACTCTTGATCGCTTATTAAGACATACTTTTCACTCACAGCACATGGAAAACTTACAACACCTCTTATTAGAAATCACAGAGCTATGGATCGTTATGGATAAGTCCTCTGCTCTATGATGTTCCTTAAGAGATGATTCACCTCTTGAGTGTGACATGTTATAAAAGGCTATAAAGTTATGTGAATACTTCATATGAGGGGATAGTTCGAGAGTTTTGATCATACTTGTTCAAAAAGATTATGCGTCCATGCCATCTGTTAGCTCAACAGAAGAGACAACTCAGGAGAGCATGGCTAGAAGTAAGGACTTTTTTTTCTATCCTTATAATCATATTCGCCTCAAAGCATCCCAAGATCACTTACGCACATGTGAACGTCTTTACAAACTTTTCAAACAAGCTGAGCTGCCCTTTCGTGTGGCTGCACGTAGAGATGCTTGGCAGGATCAACTCCAAGACCCAAGCACAGATTATGTGATCAGTACCGGCGGTGATGGCACATTCTTAGAAAGTGCCTCTCACCTAACCTCTTCACACACTACCTTGATTGGCATTCGTAGTTCGCGTTATTCGGCTGGAGAGCTCTGTGCTTTTAAAGAATGCCAATTAGATCAATTAGTAGAGATACTCACAGGTTCTAAAACCTTCAAGCACTGTCTTGCTACTCGCATGCAAGCAACCATTATCACCGAACAACAGCTTCTTCAACCAAGTCTATCCACTCCGCCACAACACAGTGTTCCCGTGCTGAATGATTGTTTGTTTGTCAGCGCTCATCCTGGTGCAGCAAGTCGTTATTTGCTGCGAGGAAACGCTTGCGGCACACCTTTAGTAGAAAAACATATCTCCAGTGGTATTTGGGTGTATACAGGTACTGGATCCACAGCTGGAGCACTATCAGCAGGAGGAAAGCCCTTTGCTAAAGATGATCCCAAGCTAGCTTTCCGTCTCAGAGAGCCTCTTCGTCAAAGTTCAGGCATGCTCAGCTACGCTTGCCCACCTTTTAAACTCCATAACGGAGATTTTCTCCCCATAGCTGCAAAAAACTACTCTATGGAGCATCTTTACACACAACCCCTGATCATTAAAAACTTAATGGAAAAAGCTTACTTGGTGGTGGATGGCAGAGACGAACTTCTTATCCACCGAGGCGATATGATTATCTTTGAACCCGCACCACCTCTTAAATTAGTGGATAAAATAGATAAAAATAACACAGCTTAATAGGCTATCTCACTTCTTTTACACCCTGATATATTCGGCAATAACGTACAATAATAGAGCACAATAACCATACAAACCCACATAACCCAAGCGAACGTGCTAGCCCCTTTCCTGCATCACAGCTCATACCTCTCTCATCATAACTAGTGAGATGGAAAAAAAAGCCGATTGACAAAGCCAGTAAGGAATACAAGACCAGTAAGGAATACAAGACCCGTAAAGAATACAAGAAATGTGTCGTTTTATGAACACGGTGTTAACTATGATCTATCTCACTCATCATATGAGCATGTGCAAAAACACCTGGAAACACATAAAAACCATATCTTTCCATACCTTTTGTCTCATTGTGCTCATGGTAGGAGTGGTAAGTTGTCGCACTCAATTTAACTATATTTTTGGCACAGAACAAGAATTGGTCATCAAAGATGATGCCTTAACTGTGTATACAAGCCATAACAAGCTAACCACACAAGGCCATAAAGATAGCCTGTTAACTCTACAAGCCAGGTGCACATTGAATAATAACCCTGTCATCACCTGGGATCTTGGCGATGGAAGTGAAAAGAAACTCGGTACACATATAACGCATCGATATGCGTTTGCAAAAAATTACAAAGTGACAGCAACCTGTGAAAACGATCTACGCGTTCGAGCTCAAAAAAGTATCCTTATTCAAGTGGAATATAAAAACCCTTTACAAAACCCTTAACCACACTTCTTTAGATCACATTATGAAGCTCTCTGGGCTGAAGCTCTCTGGGCTGAGGCTCTCTGGGCTGAGGCTCTACGAGTAGATCTAGCAAAAGAAGAGAGAGGGATGATGAGGATGGGAGCTAAGAAAAGACATATAAATAGAAATGAGTAGCCACTACGATCTGTAACCGTGATAACGGCACAACCGCTAATACGTAACTTTTCACCAGCAGGCGGTTGGTGAACATAGGGCGATGTTACAGCCGCATAAGCATCCACTACACCAAAACCAAGAGATCCTTTTTTCACATGTGATCTATGAGATGATAATGCAAATTCAGGATTATCTGTATAGAGTTGCTCACTATTAGCTGAACTTTCCAGGATATGACGAAGTTGCGTGGCAGTGAGTGGGTTTTTAGCTAGACTGACAACCAGTCCTGCAATGCCTGCAACTAAAGGGGAAGCCATAGAGGTACCATGATCAAAGGCAATGCCACTACCAGGTGTTGTGGACCACAGATACTCTCCTGGAGCTGCAACACCTACCCAGCCTCCATAATTAGCTTTTTTATAGATTTTGCCACTAGCTCCAATGGCTGTTACGGCAATAGCATGTTTTAAAGCACTGGGATACTCACGGTTAATCCGATCAGCATTTCCTGAAGCTGCAACCATCAGTATGTGATCTCGCTCTGCTAAAGAGTGCATCGCCATTGCCACACTGCGCGATCGAAACCGTTTCCCAAAAGAAGCATTGATAATATCCACCTTTTGCCCTGAACGACTTTCTACTAAAGATACATACTCCAAGCCACGGATAATAGATGAATCAGCGATCTGCAGTCTTTCATCCACAATACGTACCGGTACAAATTGACATATAGGACAGCTGCCATAAATATAAATTCCCTCTTGAAGATGATGAGCCACAGCTAACCCTGTAACGTGAGTACCATGACGGCAATACATAGCTATTTTAGGTACGTCCACTGATGAATGGCATCTTTGAGAAAAACCTGTCGTACTCACCGGATACACACTACCATCACCTAAGAACCCTTTTTGCCAATCCACGCTGGTATTGCAACCATATCGATCTCCTCTACAAGCACGAATACGGCTTGCAGCTCTTGCATTAAGATCTACCAACTTCGATGCGAGCAAAGGATGTTCTACATCAACCCCTGAATCCATCACCGCAATAATAGGCCTCCTAGCTAGTACCCGTTGTTGCTCTTCATCAGACAATCCAGCTAAATAATCAAATGCCTTATGAAGACGTGTCATAGAAATGTGATAATGAAGCTCTTGTTGCGCATTATAGCTATCACGTAACTTGGCAAGAGATAGCTCCTCTTCAGCATGTTCAGCATGTTCAGCATGCAAGTTGGATCGCTGATTAGGCTCAGCAAACCAGATCTTTCCGTGCGCATAAAGCTCTGTGAGTTTTCTTTGAGCTATTTCTTCAGAAGCAAACTTCATCAAACTCACCTCAGCAGTGGTGGTTGATGCGGCAGAAAACAATCCACTTGTTACCATATAATCTGCCATATCATGTGACCTCATAGATACATCATGAGGTGATGGTGCGCCACTTAAAAAAAGCGATGTCAATGGTTCTAAATCCAATACCACATCACTATCAAGATATTCCTGCCACAGCTGTGATGTCTCAAATAAAAAACTATCATGTGAACGATGGCTGCCAAGATAGCTGGGCATCTTGATATGAGGTAATGGAGGGGTGTTTTTGATGGCTACCAAATACTCTCCTGCCACCAAACGACCTGCTTGAATATCTTCTAAAGAAGAAAAGAGCAGATCAGAGGATAACGACTTAAGGTCATCTGTGTTTTCACCGTGGTTCTTTATATCGCTACTTATATCGCTACTTATATCGTAGCTACCACAAGCATAAGAGCTGATCATGAATATAGATATGCATAAGTAACGTAGCACTATGTCTCCGTGACTTCTAAATAGGAGGTGATTATCTTATGAAAATATTCTGTATGTTTTATTTTTGCACAGTCAGATGCTTCTCTTGTACCATGACCGAACGATTAGAAAGCCACTCTTTAAAATTTTCTACACAATCGTGTCCACGTAGATTATAAGGTTGGATCATGAGATCTTCGAGATTATCTGTCATTTCTTTATGTTTAATCAATGTTTGCTTTCTTTCTAAAGAACACTCTTTTAGCCATGGTGCCATAAAAGAATAGGGAGTCTTGGGCGATTGTTGTGTCTTAGATAAAACCTTTTGAAACGTCAACCAACTGCTAAGAAGCTCTTTGCGTCCCATGGCACGCCTTTGATCATAGCTCTTAGCAAATTGCGATAGGCCTTGTTCAGATAAAAGATTCAGATGATGAAAAACCAGAGCAAGATCGGTGTATTCACTAAACCAACAGATATTCTGGGATATATTCGAAAGGCCTTGGCGCCTACCTTGAGGTATGTTTTGGCGAGGTATGTTTTGGCTGTGATGTGTGTTCATATGATACGGATGGCTCCCTTCTTCTAGAGGGGCTATTGTAGTCTTTTTTAAGGAACGAATAAAGATATGAATATCTTTTATGGATGATTCCCCATCTTTGAAAAGAAAACGCTCTGCTAGCAGTGGATGAGCAAAGATATCTTTGCTCATCTGATCAGGAACACCTAGCTCACTGAGACAATCGATGAGGTTTTGAGGAGTGATGTAACCTAACAGAAAATGCTTCACAAGCACATAAACATAAGGATCACTTTCTGCATCATCACCAAGAAGAAGAATGGTCTTGGGGTTTTGAAAAGTAGCCACCAAAGACAGTAACGCTGCTAGCTTGTATGGTACTTGATGTCTAAGAAGAGATATTTTACCACGAGTCAAATTATACACCTGATCTTTAAAACAGTTGGATGCACAAAACAGACGATCAAGCCCCATTTTATGTTCCAACACAGTACGCAGCTGTGGAGGAGAGCTACTGACAAAATGCAATGGCACAGAAACCCCCTCATATGTGAGAGGGCTATTTTCATGCCATTTCACAGTACGAAAGAACTCCCTAGCTCCACGTACTGTGATTTTTTCGGTGGCATCTTCTAAAGCAAGCTTTGCCATGGCACGGAAAGAATCATAAGTGGATTCCAGATAGGTTTTATCAATATCTGAAATCATCTGTACCGGATGACATAACTCCTCTTGACTAGCAAAGAGTTTACGATTCACTAATTTCCAAACATCATAGCGAAAAGGGTTGCCTTTGGCGAAAATATTTTTCATATCACCCTTGAAAGTAAAGACATAACAAGCTTATCTGCCTAGATGGGGATGTGTTATAATGAAGTATCTTACTGTGTATCTGAGTATCTGAAATGCAATCAGCAGCCATATACTCATAAGCATTATATCGTCTGATCGGAAATAGTCTGCCAACGTAACGGGTTTTTCTTACACGTAAACTAACAGATAAACTAACCATCACAAGGCAACAACCAAAGCAACAATCAAAGCAACAATCAAAGCAACAACCAACGCAACAATCAACGCAACAATCAACGCAACAAAAACCCCATCATATGCCAAATGGTAGATCATAACACTTATAAGCGAGCGGTATTGTCAGGGAAAAATCTCTTAAACTCACTTTACAGATAAAACAACATACATTCATCGTCGAAAATCAATAGATCATTCATAGGGAGTCAACCGCTATGGAAACCACACAAACCCATAATACATCTACCCCTGCTTACCCTTCCGCGAAGCTACCTAGCAAGCTATCCTTTGAAGATGACCACCTAAAGGAGAACACCAAACTCACCACACAAACCAAAAAGTTTGTGAGTCAACCAACACGCTTTTGTGTGTATTGCCAAAAAGACAAAGTCTGGAAATTTCGTGGTGATAAAGCCAAAGATGGCTCAAAGATTTATATTGATGAAAAAAAATCACGTTGGGCTGGAAAACGCTGTCCTGATTGTGAGAGATCTCGAGTACGTGCTGCTAATAAGCATGATTACTTTGAAAGAAGCAATGTGGTGGCGACACTGAAGCAATCAGGCTATGAAGTGTTATCCACCGTGTCACCGATAATGGTGCAAAAAGAAGGCCAAGTTTACCGTGTGCTCATCCAAAGAGCCTACAAAGATCCCAAAAGTGGCGGTGTTTATATAGAAAAAACAGAAAAGCACCGCTTAGCTCAAACAATCAACCCAGATCCATCACAACAACCTCATGATCTTACAGCATTGCTCTTTCAAACAACCAAGATCCTCACCCCTGAGCAAATGGAAACACTCACTGCTCAATGTATGGAATTTCAAAGTCTTTCGGCAAAATAATACCCCATAACCCTGTAAACAGGACATCTTCTTAGAGGTATGAAGAAAAAACCCTCGTTTTAAGTTGTTACTTTTCAAACAACATAGAAAACAAAGACGTAACTGATGGTGTCTTAACTTTACCAGGAAGATGGTAGCTATAAATATGACCATAACCACTGACAAAGTAAGCAAGATGTCTTAAAGGAGAGGATATTACCAGCGGTGGTGCATGTAATGACAGCAAAGAACGTTTGTGAAATAAAACCTTACTGAGATCTTGAGACAAACCTATAATGTCTCCATTCACCGTACTGATCAGCAAAGCAGGACTGCCATGAACCCTTAGAGCAGAGATAGAGGATATGGCAGCATCTGCTAGAAAGCGACTAGCTATCTTTGGGGCTGTTTTTTGATAACGAGCTTGATTGGCAGAAGATGGATGTGTTGCAGTTGTAGGATGAGTGATTTGAATAACTTCCCCTTTGAGAGTACCCACATAGAAATGATGATTAACAGCGACCATAGATGATATGTAGCTATCTGCTGTATAGTTCCAAATCGGATTGAGTTCGGCAATGGATTGATAGGTATTGGGTGGGTTATAAGCAAATACATGACCATCAAAACGCGCAAATACCATACTAGGCTGTTGCACAATGCCTATCACCGCATTGATACCTTGAGTGGTGGATTGAAATGTACGCAAAGACCCCAATGAATCACCATTGCTGCGTCCAAAGCCTTCTACCGTATGTATTCCTCCCACCCACAAAGTAGAAGAGGTTAAAAGCAATGGACGCTGTTGACGCATATTCATACTGTCAACATCTGTTTTTTCTCTCAGAGTCGAAACCCATTGGATAGCACCTTGAGTGGTATCCACTTTAAAAACCTGTCCTAAATAGGTTTTAAAATACAAAGAACCCGCAGCATAAATCATCTCAGAAGCCACCGGAGAGCTCAGATCCACTCGCCATTGTTGCTTTCCTGATAGACGATCAAATTGAAACACTTTACCTTCTACACTAGCCACGTAAACATGCTTATTATCCACAAGAGCAGGAACTGTGAGTTTAGCTCCAACCTTATAACGTACCAAGATCGCACCTGATTCCACAGAACTGCGCAGCAAAGTGCTTTTATCCTCTCCAAGGTAATAAATCTCTTGGCCCTTCCAACCACTGATACCCACAGGATCATAAGCAAGAGAAGGCTTCGTGTTATGACGAGAGGTCTTTATAAAGCGGTGAGCGTAAAGACGGTACAAAGGACAGAAAGGGACCTGCTTCAAATGTGTGGTCAAAAAAGGACCACACCGCTGCTCAGTGGGACCCGCAAAGCTAGGAGAAGAAACCATGAACACAACAAGGACAAGACAAAGATATCGCAAATACTTGATCGCATAATCTTTGCAAAAAGTTTTATTATAAAGACTCATATAAACATTCATATGATACCCCCCTATAGAAGCACACATATCAGCAGATGATGCCTTTTTGTGTGTGTGCTCATGTGTGTGTGCTCATGTGTGTGCTCATGTGTACTTGTGCACAACTGCTAACTGTCTAATAAACCGCCTGAAGAGCTAACACAAGGGTTATTTCTGGGGCGTCTTTATACTTTGCAAGAAATACCTCCACAACACCATCCACCAAAGACTTATCTTTCAGAAAGGCACCAAGACGAGCTTTAGCATAAAGCAACTCCACCTGCATAGAAGCTCGTTGATTATAAGACGAAGCCAGAGCATGATCTACCACTTCTAAAGCTTCCTGAAATTTGCCTAAGTCTTCAAGCAAACCAGCATACATAGGATAGACACCGTTTTCAAAAAACCTACCACGTGGTTTATAACCATAGAGCTGTGTTAAGACCTCTTCAGCACCAGATAGATCATCATTAAATAGATGGATATGTGCCGATCTTACAGCAGCACTTTGTCCTTCCTTAGATTGAGGATTCTTGGCAAAAAAATCACTAAATGATTGAGCCATATCCGCTATCTCTTTTTGTTTCTCAGCAAGCTCCTTTTGAAGACGCTCTCTTTGCTCTTGAAGCTCTTTGGTTTTCTGAAGATCTTTATCTGCCCCCTCTGCAGCTTCTTTGCGAGATAAGTCATTGATGTCCTCGCGGAGAGATTGATGAGTCTCGCGACGTTCGTTATAACTGCTATTTAAAACAGCTAGCTCATCAAGACGAGACTCTGTTTGAGCATTATCCCAAATACTCCACCCCCAAAAACCTAAAACAATAACCAGAACAGGCGCACTCAACACAAGTAACGTCATACGGTTGTTGAAAAGAAATTCCGCAAAGCGCTCAGCACGCTCCTCAAAGGTTAAAGATACATCAGCAGCAATCACCGAATTGGCAGGCAGTGGACTCGCAGTGCTATCTAAAGCACCAGCCTCTACAGGAGAAGACGAAACCGGCTTCTTGCGCACGGTTTTTCTTGCCACAGTTTTTCTTGTTTGCTTTGTTTGCTTGCTACTTCGAGTCTTTTTCTGATTTTTTTTCATTCAACCCCTGCCAGTTTCCATGATGCATAATAAACGTGTGTATATGGCTTATTACAGATACCATTACGACTCATAAAGATACTAGATTAGTCAGTATAAAGGAAAATCCCTTCAAGAGTAAGAACAGAAAATGTTCTACTCAAGAAGGGATGCTTGTAAAAGAGAAAACTCCATGTCATGAGCTAGCTAGAACCAGCAACATTTACTGAGCAGATTCATCTTTGGGAGTATCTTCATATTCAGCATCCAAAACATCCTCTTCACCACCACCTTGTGCTGTGCTATCATCTCCGCTAGCTTTTTCATGGGCTGGGGCACCTTGAGCAGGACCTGTACCATCTTTGCCCGCTTTAGCATACACATGCTGAGCTAATGTATGGATCTTAGCTTCAAAAGCTGCTTTAGCTGCTTTAAGCTCCTCAAGATCAGCAGACAATTTCGAACGAGCCTCATTGATAGCATCTTCTACTTCTTTTTTCATCTCCGCTGGAACACTGCTTGCATTATCCTTAAGCATCTTTTCAGCCTGATAAATCATAGAATCTAAAGCGTTTTTTTCCTCAATAGTTTGGCGAGCTTTTTTATCATCATCCGCATTGACTTCTCCCTCTTTAACCATCTTTTCAATGTCTTCTTTAGATAGTTTACTCGATGATTCAATGACAATTTTTTGCTCTTTACCTGTACCTAAGTCTTTTGCCGATACAGAAACAATCCCATTAGCATCAATATCAAAGGTCACTTCAATTTGCGGTACTCCACGAGGAGCAGGAGGGATATCCACCAAACTGAATTGACCAATCACATTGTTGTTTTTGGCCATCTCTCTCTCCCCTTGACATACCACGATCTCTGTGGAGGTTTGATTGTCTGCAGCAGTGGAAAAGATCTGACTCTTACGTGTAGGAATAGTGGTATTACGCTCAATCAGTTTGGTCATCACACCACCGAGGGTTTCAATACCTAACGATAAAGGTGTCACATCTAAGAGAAGAACTCCGCTCACATCACCAGCAAGAATACCTGCTTGTACGGCAGCACCAATAGAGACCACCTCATCAGGGTTCACACTGCGATTAGGTTCTTTGTTAAAAAACTCTTGGACCTTTTTTTGTACAAGAGGAATACGCGTAGAACCACCCACAAGCAATACCTCATTGATCTCTGAGGTAGTAACACCGGAATCTTTAATCACCTGTCTGCAAGGCCCTAAGACTTTACCCACCATATCATCAATCATGCGCTCAAATTCAGCACGACTGATCGTAAGAACCAAATGCTTAGGCCCGGTTTGGTCCGCTGTGATAAAGGGAAGATTGATTTCTGTTTGCGGTGCAGAAGACAGCTCAATTTTAGCTTTTTCAGCAGCCTCTTTAAGACGCTGCAAAGCAATAGGATCACCAGAAACATCCACTCCACAATCGGTTTTACATGTGTCCAAAAGATGCTTAACCACAATCTCATCAAAGTTATCACCACCAAGATGGGTATCACCATTGGTTGCAAGCACTTCCACAACACTCTCACCAATCTCAAGGATGGAAATATCAAATGTTCCACCACCGAGATCAAAAACAGCTATTTTTTCTGAAGTTTTTTTATCAAGACCATAAGCTAAGGCAGCAGCTGTCGGTTCAGCCACAATACGTTTCACATCAAAACCCGCAATCTTGCCAGCATCCTTTGTAGCTTGACGTTGATCATCATCAAAATAAGCCGGCACAGTGATAACAGCTTCTGAAACAGATTCTCCAAGATAGTCTTCAGCTGCTTGCTTAAGCTTTGAAAGAACTTTAGCTGAAATTTCTGGAGGTGTAATGTCTTTACCAGCTACTTCAAATACCGCACCCCCACCTTTGCCTTCCTTAACTGTATAAGGCATGGTTTTAGCTTCTTCTTTAATATCTTTGTAAGAAGCTCCAATAAAACGTTTAGCTGAAAAGATCGTGTTTTTAGGATTAGTTACAGCTTGCCTACGTGCAGCAGCTCCCACCAAGATCTTGCCATCTTTTGTATATGCCACAACCGAAGGAGTGGTACGTTGTCCTTCCGCATTGAGAATAATCTTGGGCTGGCCTTGCTCCACCACAGAAACAACGGAGTTAGTTGTTCCAAGATCAATACCTATAATTTTTTTCATCTTTGCCATGTTACTCCTCTCCTAGCTCTTTTGCTTTGGTTTTTGCTTTGGTTTTTGCTTTGGTTTTTGCTCTTAGTCTTTATTTTTGTTTTTAACGTCTGTAAAAAGGTGGAATCTCTTTTCCATTAAGACCCTTAAAAATACATCTCCCATTTACACATGATTGACGTACAATCGTGCGATATCCCGTAAGAAAACCCCTCAATTGTGCGATGATTTCCGACTGAATTAAGGTTAAGGCTGAATGAATGCCTGTCAAGATTTTCCATACCTAGCCCTCCTCACGCTGACAGCTCCAAACAAAGATGACAAAAAACACCCCTAAACTCATAGCTTCCATCATCAACCGCCAACTCGCAGACATTCCATGAATATGGATCATAAGAGGCTTAACATAAAAGAGCCTCTCAACCATCTCACTTACATAAAAAAACAAGCTATCAAGAGGCAACGAAAGTCCTTTCATCATCGCCTGAATACTCTCCATACGCACCCCGCCAAAAGGCAGTGCCACAAAGCCCCATACAGCAAGGCTTGTTAACATCAAGAGATATCCTTTCAAGATCATAATCAGCAGCGGAGCAAGCACCAGATTACCGAAAATAGCAAGCCAAGATATCTCTCCTATCAAGAGAAAACTTATCCACATCAAAACCAGCTGGAGCAAAAACAGTTGGCTAGCAAGTTTAAGGATGCCAAATACACGAAGACGCTTGCCAGAAAGAATAGAAAAAGAATCACTGTTAAAAGCACGAAAGAAAAAAATCATCAATAAATACGAGCTCCATGATAATACACTTGCAAAACTCACCACGTCCAATGGCGAAAGCAGCATAAAAATGGAAAAACACATCATCAGTTGAGTGGTCAGATTTTTAGGAAGTTTTAGAAAGGATGCTTTCAGAAGAAAAAAAGCCAAGTAACACGCAAATGCGCGTACAGCAGAGGGACGAAAGCTTACAAGATAGAGCCACAACCATAACAGTGAGCATTCCACAACAAAACCCATCCCTTTAGCAACGAAAGGAGTGATGGTTATGGGAATAGAAAAGACATGACAGAGTTGTCGGTATAAAAACCTCACCACCCATATCACCAATTTAATGCACAATAACAACAGCGCTAAATGAAGGCCACTAGCACTGGCAAGATGAACAATGCCAAGATGACGCAATAGAGCTTGATGGTTGATGGTTAAGGCTTTACGATCTCCAAAAAGCGTTGCATAAACCCAAGCATGAACTTCAATATTATCTGTATTCAGTATGGTTTGAATAAAACCTAAAACTTTATTTCGCAAGCTTTGTTTTAAAGCTTGCCAGTGACCTGGACAAAACACCACCTGCTTACGTTGATTTGCATCAGAGATACGAACAAATGTGGAAACATGATGATGGCTACAACCAACAGCTCGCTTTAAGTAACGGTTTTTGCCATCAAGATCAGCAAGTATAACCATATCACCGCTCAATGAGATCTTTTCTATCATATAATGAGAATTCTGTGGAACTACCAATGACACCGTATTTATGGCCGTGAAATGAAAACTCAGCAGTATATAAACATAGCCCAGTAAAAACCCCCAACCAAAAGACGCTCTTAGAAAAACCCCCCATACACTTCCCATCGCCCATATGGCAAGCCATACCACTAGCCATACTAATAACCATGCCGGAGAAGATGTCATAGCTGTTACTATCAGAGCCGTGATCATGCCACAGAAAAAAGCATAAAAGAGTAACGTATGCTGATGAAGATTCTTAATTGTGTATTTGAGCAGATACATTCTTGACAAGCTCTCTGCAGTGAGTAAGATAGTCAGTCGCTGGGGTAAATAGATCTATTAGGATCGTTCAGTGCTCACTCAAATGGCAAAACACTTGCAGGCTTTCATCATCACATTCCTAGGATTTCTTGATTTTGTGACATACAAAACAGCAATATGACTTATGCTTATTTTTGAGGATTGTCTTAAAATCTTAAGGAAACGTATATTAACAAAAACAAAAAAGGTTTTCACAGTGACATATCCGCAGACAACAAAAACGGGAATTATTGATGTAAGAGCTTTGGTGACTTTTTTAGGGATGACTTTTTTAGGATTGTGGAGTAGTGCAACAAGCCCTTATTTATTTGCAGACTCTCCTTTAAAACTTCCAGAAAACACAGACCTTCTCAGCGGATGTATCTTGGAGAAATATCAAGAACAGTTTCCCCAGCCCACAGATGACGAACCCCAGCTAGATTACATGCTTAGAGTGAGGGAATTTGGCTTAGATGACACTACGGATGTCACTGATGTCTTAGCTGATCAATGCCAAAAAGAGCTTTTTTTGGCAGCGTGTGAACTTGAACATGACATCCCATGTGATGTGGATATCCATAACGAAGAGCTAGCAAAATACATATATGATCCAACCTCTCAGTCTATGTGTCCTCAGGGAGATTGTACTAAACCTTTAGCTGCTCATTATGCTGGTGATATGATTTTTCGTTGGTATGAAGGATTAAAAGATGAAAATGAAGACATCGATGCTTCACAAAACATCCATTATCCTGTGGTTTTAGATCAAAGACGTCAAAACACCTTGATTATCATTCACGGCTGGCAAGGTTGGCAAAGAGGTGAGCCACGGCAAAAACACCGTCATTTTCACAATGCCAAAGAAGATACCTTATCAGCAGCAGCATTGATGATGGAAGATCGTGGCATGGACTTAAGCTTTGCTTTCGTGAGTGGAGCAACAGATGATGATGATCTAGGTATGATGTTGCAATGTGGAGCCGGTAAATATACCGCAACAGCACGCAAACTAGCACAGAGAAAAATGTCGTTTGTGGATTATCTCAAAACACAACAAAAAGGTAATGAAACAGAAAAAAGCAACAACGGCTGTCATCCACACCGAGCTTTTAATGTGGGATATCTTGACTGGAGCCAATTAGCCTCAAACCGTACCATTGCAGAAAGTGAAAAGGCCATATGGGTGCCATCGAGTAAGGATTACATTGAAGATAAAGATCTTCTTACTCTATGGGAAAGCATCTTATCAGATACCGCAAAAGATAGCACAGTCACTATTGTCGGACATTCTTTAGGTGCTTCACTAGCTATCCGTCTTTACAAAGTGATTGCTCAAGCTGCCCTTGAACAACCCACCACAGGTCCTTTACCTCTATCCCGCCTTATACTTGCTGATCCTTATTTTACCAACTTTGGTATCATCCCATTTGATGTCAATTATTGGCCAGGCCGTAGAGCACGTAAGGCTTTAGATGAAACAGCTCAGATCATGAAATCCTTACGTCATAAAGAACAAAGCCTGGAATTAGCTACTGGCAACCACACGCCACGCTCATTTGTGGGTGTGGATATTTATGCCACTCCCAATGACGCCACCGAAACATTTAGTGATGCCAATAGACCTTTAAAATTTGATCATCCCGAAACCGTTTATGTGGAATTAAATGTTCAATCCATTCATCAAGACTTTCATTACATGAACTCTCGCTTTCCTGCTCCTTTTTTGTTTGCTTTAGGACTATTAGATAGCAAAATCAAACAAATGGTTTCTATCAATCAACGCAAACATGTTTATCCTCTCTATTGGGTTCTGGATTCCTTAGCAAGATCCCATGTACCTGCACTCCATTATCCCCATCCTGACAACAAACCAGAAAAAACCATCCATTCTCTTTCTTCAGGATCTTCTTTAACCAATTTATTAAGAATCAAACGTCCAGCTCAAGGGCTAGGATGGTATAAACAAAAAGAAGGCTTTCATACTCTCTCACCTCAAGATGATACCTTTTCTTACCAATTACACATCCGCTAAACACCTCATCTTTACAACTCTACAACACGTTATTCTTGCCAGATGTGATATATTTTTGTTGCATCAGGTAGCACATTCGTGGTATAATACGATATGAGTTTGGTCGGATCCAACGTCTTTGGTCCACAAGCTCATTTATCAGCACTGATCTTATGATCTCGTCTTATATGTATGTATATCCCATGGCTGTTGATGTTCATTGCAAACCACTATTGTGGACTATAGTGTTGTGAGCTATGTGAACTATGCGAACTATGCGAACTATGCGAACTATAAAAGTGTACTATGAACTATAAAAGTGTACTATGAACTATAAAATAAGCCACTATAAGCAAAGTACATAAAACACATCATACGACACAGCTGATCTGTCATATTCTTTACATACACTTGCCGTATTCTGTCTCCTTTTTTTAGTGATAGTAGCATCTTGTTTGTTTTCTATGAATCATTTGCTTTATTTCTTAAAGCTCATATATAATCTTTGAGTAATGGTTATTTTATAAACAAATAGTTATTACCGCCTATTGTATGTCTACATGTTGTATTTATACTTTGGTAGGAAGGAATTTTTCTATGTTAATGAATGGTCAAAACCATACTTCTCCATATAAGAGGACTGTTTTTCAGTCCACATCATTATCTTTAAAATTTGTTTTAAAGTGGGTTCTTCCTTTTTTTGCTTTATATGTTATCTCTTGTGGTGATATCAACATAAGCAGTAATCCTTCTCCATTCACCCCAGAAACAGTAGAAAATAATCACAATCATGCCTTAGAAAACAACACACCCACAACACAGCCTGCCACCAAAAGGGGTGATGGCTTTTTTTCACTCAATAATACAGGCCGCCAACACATAGAAAACCAACACATAGAAAACCAACACATAGAAAACACTCATACCTCGGCTGATGCTTCTATGCCAGAACTCCCACCTTTGCCTAAAGGTAAGGTGGTGGTTAATGATGCTCTTGCTGGAGACATAGCTAGAGCTGAGGACATAGCTGAGTTAGCAGATCTCAATGGTTTTGATACAGTAAGCAAGCTATCTCCTACTGAAATTGAAGTAGAAATCACCGGTGTGAAGTTACATCGTGGTGGCAATGTTTGTGTGTCTGTCTTTAATAATCCTCGAGACTTTCTTAAAGAAGATCGTGTGATTGCTGGTACATGCATGGATGATCTGGATAAGAGCTTTAAAGTGATTCTTCCCCAAAAAGGGAAGTATGCACTGGCTATTCTTCATGATACAGATAATAGTAAAGATTTGAGTACAGGACTTTTTGGTATTCCTAAAGAAGGTTTTGGGTTTTCACGCAATCCGATAATCAGTTTTGGTCCTCCTTCATTTGAAGAAGCTTCTGTGTTTGTCCAAACATCCAAAAAAATTGTTATCACCATGAAGTATTTCCTCTAAAATATCATGTGTGATATCTATACACTTCTTCTCTTTGTGTTCTAGCTTATGAAGACCCATCGTATTCTTTTGCAACGAAGGTCTTTATTTCACCGTTTTCTTTATCTCAACATTATCTATACACTCGCTGTGATTATATGGGGAGCACTGGTACGAGCTACCGGATCAGGAGCTGGTTGCGGGGCTCATTGGCCTTTATGTCACAACCAGGTTGTTATACTCGATGCCAGTATGGCCACTTGGATTGAGTGGATTCATCGTGCAATGAGCGGACTCCTACTGATAACCATTGCTCTTGCTGTGGTTTTTTCTTACAGCCTTTATGGCAAAGGTCATAAAGTCCGTCGTATCTCTTGGGTAGTGCTGGTATGTGTTTTCATAGAAGCTGCCATAGGGGCAGCATTGGTCCTTTTGAAGCTAGTGGGACAAGATCAATCTCCGCTCAGAGCTTACGTCATGGGCGGACATCTCATAAACACCTTTTTCCTCCTAGCTAGTCAGTATTTGCACTATCGCATCAGTATTACATCTTTTCTGCAAGAAAGAAGCATTGTTATCAGAAGATGGTTTTCTAAAATGTGGTTTGTGTGTACGTCTTTATTGCTTCTCACTGCTGCCATAGGAGCTATGGTGGCATTAGGTGATACACTTTTTACTCAAACAGCACATCATAGCCAACATTTCCTTATCCGTCTGCGTATCTATCACCCTGGTCTTGCTGTTATAGCTATTTTGGTCGTGAGTTATTATGTCTATCACAATCAATCCTTGTATTCTAGCAACGCAAAACTCGTTCGAAGTGGTCATACTCTGCTATTTTTAGCTTTCATACAAATAGCAGTGGGTGGTCTTAACTGGCTCATGCACGTACCCATTACCACTCAATTGCTACACTTATTGTTTGCGTGTCTCTTCTGGCTACAACATATCGCCTTCGGTGTTGATGTCTTTGAAGCCAATCAATTGCCATATACCTCTACAGATACAAAAACAGATACAAAAAATATACCTCCATGAGACCATTCCTTACTTACAAGCAAGAAGCTAGTAAACACATCCTTTCCCCTACTCTTATGGAAATCTAGCCTGATATCCTTCAATCAAACACTCTCACAGACAGCATGCAAAAAAGACACTTCTCACAAGATGGGCAAATGAGGTAAAGTGTGTTGATCTGAAAGGATGTTTGAACTTCATGATGTTAGATCATAAACACCTCAAACCCCACCAGGGGGAGATCACTGGGAGAGAAGCTAGGAGAGAAGCTAGGAGAAAAACAACCATAGAAAGTAAACAACCGAGCCACTTGCTGGCTCAAGCATGTCAGCAACCTAGCTAGTACACAACTCCTAGGTAGGATAAGTAAGCAAGTTTTTCATCTAAGTTGCATGTGATGTAAGTTAGATGTAAATAGTGTATATGTAAATAAAAAGGTAAAGATAAAAATACAATGAAGGATATCTCATGAAACGTACTTACCAACCATCACGTATTAAGTGTTTACGCACTCACGGTTTTCGCAAACGCATGGCCACACGCTCAGGACGCAATGTCTTAAGTGCTCGTAGAGCGAAGGGAAGACACCGTTTATGTTCAACTGTGTATGCTAAGTAGTTATCCATAGATGGCAATGGCATAAGCTGTATGGCATAACGAGTATAGCTGTTTTAGGCTGTTTGTGTTTATATTACAGCAGTCAAGCCAGTCAACCAAAACAGCCATCCAGCTAAACGCGCACACGTAACTCTTCTTACATTGCCTTGCTTACATTACATAGCCTTAGAGCTTAGAATATAAATGTATATCCTAAGCTTACAAGACCTTCGTACTTGTAAGCTTACCCTTTAAACATAGATAACAACACACTCTAACGGAGTTGATGATATAC
Source organism: Proteobacteria bacterium bin106 (assembly GCA_002238945.1). Lineage (GTDB taxonomy): Bacteria > Bdellovibrionota_B > Oligoflexia > Oligoflexales > Bin106 > Bin106. Next base: position 108,365 of record MPNI01000001.1, read on the forward strand.
AAATACCATTGAAAGATGAAGACTCAGAATGATAGAGAATAATAGAGAATGATGAGTAACCATAGTGGATATAAAGAAAAACCAAAACATGCACAACAAAACCTTCCCTCACAACCAACCATTGCTAGGTGGAGCTATTTCATCTCATAAATTTGATAAATCCATGAGGCTTCTCACAACCCGTGATTACCGCCGCGTCATGCAAAATGGCTTAAAGAGTGTGTCACGTTATTTTGTGATACTGGCTATACCATCTTCTAGACAACGAGTGGGGATCATTGTTTCTAAAAAAGTGGCTAAATCTGCAGTATTAAGAAACAAAGCAAAGCGTCGGATACGTGAAATCTACCGTACTATGTCTCTAGGGTCTCAAAGGCTTGCTGGCTATACAACACAAAGCAGGCTTAACAACCAAGATACTGCTATGGAAATTGTCATCATTGCCCGTCGGCGTATCCTTGAAACATCCAGTGATGTATTAACCCATGATTTGTGCGCCATGATAAAACGTATAAGTCAACATCACCATAAAAACAAAGCCCCTATCCGTAAGGCTAACACCATACACATTGAAAGTAGAACGTCTTACTTAAATGAGTCGTCAAAAGTTTCAGAAAGAAGATAGAGCAGAGAAAAAAAAATACACAAGTAGATGAATCATAAAACACACATACATGTGATTTATCTATCTTATGATCGTATAGTCGTCTTTTTTATGTTATCTCTCTGATATGGTTGAATGATAGATAAATGAGTGATAGAGATATTATCTTTGGGGTTTGTTGTGAGACGTAGAATCACCAGCATTATAACAGCCATACTCCATGGACTGTTGAAAATATATCGTTATGGGATATCACCAGCATTGGTGTGTCTTTTTGGTGCCAGTTGTCGTTATACGCCGAGTTGTTCATGTTATGCAGAGGAATGTCTGAGAAAATATCCTCTCAAGCGTGCTCTTATAAAAAGCACTCGTCGTCTGCTCAAATGTCATCCCTTCACGCGCGGTGGGGTGGATTTACCTTGAAACTCGACCGTACTTCTATTCTTGCTATTATGGCATTTACTGTGCTCGTGTTGATCTATAACCGTCACTTGAAGCAGAAATATCCGCAAACATTCCAAACATCACCCACCACAGAACAACAACCTGTTACCGACAATGCGGGATATCCCACGCAACAAGAAGCCAGTGGTGCCTCTTTAAGTACTCAACCATCTGTACCCTCAACCACATCCCGTGAAGACACACCTGCAAATCCGGTGAAGTTTCTTTCTACTCAAGAGCTGACTTTTGAAAATGATGATGTCCGTTGGGTTGTGGATCAACGCAGCGGAGGATTTTCTTCTATTCAACTGAAACATTATAAACAGGAGTTAGATGATCTGGCTGCTGATGATGTGGTGGATCTTGTCCAAGATGGCTTTTGGATTCAGGGCTTAGCAAATGGAGAAGCCTTTGATGAAAAAAACTTTCATGTCAATATCTCCTCACCAGGATCCATCACTCTTTACCGTGATGTAGGGCTATTCCATATTGCTCAAAGCTATACATTTCCTAAACAAGGCTACCTGGTAAATCTTGATATCACCTACACCAATAACGCCACTCAAAGCATGGCCTTACAAGGCGAAGTGGTGATGGAAGATAGTCTTGCAGCGGTAACATCATCAAAGGGATTTGTTTTACCCGGTATACCTATGGGACAACCTTCCATGGTTTCTGTGACCTCACAAGCTGTTCAACACTTTGATAGCGAAAAAACCTGCGAAGATGATCAAGATGTAGTGCTTAAAGAAGTTGCATCCCATGTTTATGTGTTAGGTTTGGATCTTTACTATTTTTTAAAGGCATGGCTCCCACATCCGCCTGAAAGTAACAACACTGAAGCAAACACATCACAACGTAGTGGAGTACGTGGCAATTATACTTTTAAGAAAAGACTCCCTGGAGAGTATGGCTGTCGTTTTACTGTGCATTTTGGACAAAATTTTGGTTTTATTCGCCCCAATCAATCACTCACATTAAGTGGAGATATTTTCACCGGTCCTAAAGATTACCGAATCACCGAGTCCTATCATCCCAAACTCACAGAAACCATCGATTTAGGGTGGTTTGGTTTTTTTGCTCGTCCCATACTGTATGTGCTACATATCTTCTATGATTGGTTAAAAAACTATGGCCTAGCCATAATCTTACTCACCATTGTTTTAAAGATACTCTTTTTCCCTCTCACTCGTTCTGCTGCCATTTCTATGTATCGAAGCCGTAAGCTTCAACCAGAAATCAAAAAGATTCGTGAGGCACATGCTTCCGATCCTCGCCAGCAGCATATGGCAGTGATGGCATTTATGTCAAAACATAAAATCAACCCTCTCAAAGGCTGTTTTCCCATTCTGCTACAAATGCCGGTGTTTTTTGCTTTATACCGCGTGCTTTCTTCAGCTGTAGAACTCAGACATGCTCCTTTTTTTGGTTGGATGCAGGATCTTTCTTCAGCAGACCCCTATTTTATCACTCCCATTCTTATGGCAGTGGCTATGTACTTTCAACAAAAAATCTCTCCAGCCATGGGCATGGATGACATGCAAAGAAAGATCATGCAATGGCTACCTGTTATCTTTGCTGTGATGATGGTGGGCTTACCGGTAGGATTGGTGGTTTATATGCTCACCAATACCGTGATGTCTTTGGGCCAACAGTACTACCTCAACCGTGTAATGGAAGCATCTGATAAAGCCTCGTCTTGACTTGCCATAACAATCGTTATATACAGTCCCAGTCTTTTTATTTTTTCTTTTTTTATCAACGCAGGAAAACATCACCCATGAAAGAAATAACACATACATCTATCAACCAACTCTCTTCAAAAGTTAGAAATAGCTCAAAGAACTGGGTATGGAGATTGACTTGCCTAGGACTGATGTGCTTTGCCTTTAGCAGCCATGATGTGGCTCTATCTGAACCAGCTACTGATACAACACACACAAAAGAACCTGCTGAGTCCTACCTAGCCGTATCTGCTCCTTTAATAGGTGCAGCAGGCGTAGTGGCTGTTCCATTATGGAATGCAGGCAAATGGGGCGCACAGTTAAACACAGGGATATTTGCAAAGCTATCCTATGTGCTAGCAGGGCTAGGAGCTGGGGTATATGTGATGCATAAGCACATATACAATAATGACTTTCCATCCGTATGGATGAGTCAAGCTGGCAAGGGTTTTGGTGATATGCAAAATTCCCAAGCAAACACCTCTCATAACATGGATCATTTTTTACAGGGCGAGCCAGACCCCAAACAGGTTCCACTGGCGCCATCCATACGTAATGAAGACATGAGAACCAAAAGCAATGAAGACGTTGCCTCTATTTTAGCCACACCCACAGAACGTCTTCATCTAGCTGTCAGCCTAGCTCTATATAGCTTCATGCCTTACGTCTATGATGTGCTCGCTTCTAGCTATGATGCCAGTGACACCAAAAGGCACCAGGAATACCTTGGAGCCATCATGAACTTCTTACTATCTCAACCTGATCCAGGCACAACTTTATGGGGTAGTGAGTCTTACCAAACAACAACTCCCACAGAAGTTGGCAGCATATACCGCTCACCTCATACCACAGCCCTTCTTGAAACGTATGCTATTCTTGAGCGTATTCGCCTAGCACTTGATTTCAGTAGTCGTGACATGAGTGCATATCTTCAAAACTGGAAACGATTATCTGTTCAAGAACAAACCCGTTATCTTTCTTTATCTCTGTCCCAAGATAAAGAGTATGCTGCTGTTGATCAAGCATCTGCAACGATGCTGAAATCAGTGATGCACTTAATGGCTCACTCTTATCAACTCTTTCCCATAGAGCATATCCAGAATGTCCTCAATGCCTCCCCAAAGGATCATTCCGTTCAGAAGCACAGATCCCATACTATTGCATTAGCCAAATCCCTTGGAAGGCCCAACAAAGTTTCTTTGCATGCAATACATGCTGAAGAATTTCAAGCACTAGACACTCTTTTTGAAGTTAAGCTGACAAAAATATTTGACATGACCCCAAAAACCACCTTGACACGAGACGAAATGGAAAAATTCAAAAGAGCAGAGGCACTCAAACTGGAATTCTTTAAAGGCTCTTATGGCTATTTACGTCAGATCCAATATGCAGCTATGGACATTTTAGAAAGCACTCTAGAATAGATTTTTTTTACGACGCAACCATGTAAAGACATCTAAAGCACTGGCGTGTTTAGATAACCCACTGATCCTGTGGAGATATGCACTACTGGAGCAAAGAAAAGGATTAAGCCTCAGCTGTGTTGCTAGCAAGAAGGGTACTGTTGGTATAGATTGTTGACGTTTCTTCACCACTTCATCGTAAAATGCATCCATGCCTGGAGGATGGAAACCAATGGAGTGAGCAAAACGGATATTATCTAAAGTGTATTCATGAGCACAAAAAACCAACGTTTCTTCGCAAAAATGTTTGATCTTCTCAAGGGAGTTCAACATTTCCTGAGGTGATCCTTCAAATAAGCGTCCACATCCTAAAGAAAAAAGAGTATCGCCACAAAAAAGCCACTTATGATGACGTTCATAATAAGCGATATGTCCTAAGGTATGACCATCCACAGAAAGTACCACATATTCCATACTCCCGAGCTGCAAAGACTCACCATCTTCTAAAAGGTGAGTGATGTAAGGAATACGACCAGCATCTTTTTTAGAACCATAGATCTGTACATGGGGATACATCTCACGGAGCTCTTTATTACCTCCCACATGATCCCAATGATGATGGGTATTGAAGATAGCATCAAGGCGCCACTGACGTGCCTGCATAAAGATATGCACATCCTCTGCAGTAGCTGGATCCACCACCACAGTGATTTCAGCACCCAAATCTCTGATAATCCATGTGTAATTATCATCCAGTGTTGGTAAACAAAACCATTGCAGATCTTTTCTGTTATCTAGCATCTAAATGAAAGGACCTATATCGACTAACCCACATAACTTACAGACAAAAGACTGGCAAAAATGCATATAAACGGTTCATTGCTTTCCCCGTGTTCATAACTCTCTTACAGAGAATATCACCTTCTGCCATAGTTTAAGAGATAACTTCACAAGCGTTGAGGCATCAAGGTAAAACTCATCACTCATCTCAACATCACCTTCGGTTTTCTGCCGAGATATGTGTAAAACAAATGCCGCATCCTTTGTAAAATCTCCCTCCATAACTTTAAGATACTCTTTCATGGCCTCTGGCCGCACATGCATCGCAACCACATGTTTGCTAAGATCAAATGCAAGCACAACATAGGTAGTAAAGATGGCCTCTCGATGTTGTTTAGATCCATCTTCGGAATACTGATACAAACGAATGTTAACACGATCAGGCAGCACGGTAGATTGAGAGAATGCCCTTTGAGACCATAAGGAAAGCTTTTCTATAACCGATTCACCCCAAAAAACCAGTGTACAACCATGATCGAAATTACAAGGAGCTACATAAAATCCTGCATCTTCAGCATCACCTTCACCGCTATCTTCTTTATCAGTGCCATCAGTGCTGGAGCCCATAACATCAAAAAGCCATTCCACATCATGGATTATCTTATTGGATAGCTTAGAAGATAGTTTATAAGATAGTTTGGAAGCATCATCACCTTGAGACGATAAATCAGGTGTTTCTGTTCCTGGGTTCTGTTCTTGTTTTTGCTCTTGCTCTTGCTTACGCTCAGACTCGCTACCTAATAATAAACCACCGGCTAAAACCAAAGAGGGGTAAAAAGAAATCATCATCAAACCTAAAAGCATCCCTATACGAAAAGTCAACCATAGAGTTATACTTAGTTGCTTTAGTTGCTTTAGTTGCTTTAGTTGCTTTAGTTGCTTTAGTAATTGGGTATATTGCATAATCTCATCTCATAAAATCATAGGACCTACATCATGTCTTTCCATGACAATGTTTAACTTTACACTAACCAACTCACACACTATCACATTCATCACAGCCATGTGACAACTCTTTAGATAGTCTATGACTCTAAGCACATAAAAGTACAAAGTCTAAAAAAGACATATCATGGTAAGTGAAACGTTTTACTCACCAGAGGCCTCACTCGGGAAGTATCTGCCGTAGTACATATTTTAAATCTCTGACAATAAGTTGAAGAGTCTGGACATTCACCAGATCATAAGCAATGGCCAATTCTAAATGCGTACTATCACATAGCTCAATCATACACAAAAATACATGGGCTCTAAGCTTATCTTCACCATAAAGATCTTCCTTATCAAACAGATTACGCTTATATGTAGAGATGACATCTGTACTAAGCCGCTCTTCCATGCCTTCAAGATTTTCCAGTATGAAGTAAGCTATTCGATAACGTAGCTGATCATCAGTAAGGTTTCGATAAGCCTGCAAAGCATCCCCATACTCACTTTCCAAAATATCGATTCTTAGCTGAATTCCATGCTCTCTCCTTGAAACAACATGATGAATAAAGTTCACTGAAGTTAATAATAAAGATTTATGAGGAGATCTACGATATTCTAGCTTTAAATCCTTATTAGCCATCCGAGATATATTATCTATATCCTTATGCCAACTATGCAATAACTCACCACGATTCATATAAGAAGATATATCATCATCATCAAGAGATTCGACAATGCTTTTAAAACGACCCAGTTGATGATGAGTGGATATACTTGAGAAGTACTTCAGTAAATTAAGCTTTACCATAGGTACCCCTTTTACAAAAGAACTTACAGCACTGTCGTTAGAATCTTGTGATAAAGCTCTCAAACGCCTATTCTCTTCGTCTTTTTCAGCTAACTCAATAAACTGATCAAGGACTTTACTTCGCCTTACAGAAATATTATACGATGACGTTTTGTAAAGAGATGCTAAAAACTCTCCATTAGCATCGTCAAGTTGCAAAATTGTCGATAAAAAGATATGCTGATAAGTCCGGTCTTTTTCAATATCTTTAAACACCTCATTGATATTATCCATAGATACGGACACTTTATCTTCTAAGCCTCTTTTTTGTCTACGTCGATTTACTTGAATATTAACTTCTCTAAGAATATCTTCCCCATAATGAGCTGTATTATAGTGAAATATATCCACAAGATCTTCAAAATCTTTGATATTTTTAGAAGAAGGCTGTGTTTTTTTCAAAAATGCATTGCTTACTCCATTATCTTGAAACATCAACTCTTTATGTGTAGCCATATAAAATAGATCGTCTATGATATATTTTCTTATTCGACTGATATTAGATCTATCAACCTTATAGACATCAGAGAACATTAAACTGTTCAATTGACCTTGATGCAAAACAAGTGAATAAAATACATGCTTCTTCTTAGGAGTAACTAGCACGGCAGAGACATATTTTTTAAGTTTCTGCACAGTAATATAACGCAACTCTTGTCCGACGAATTGAGGATGATCTTTAAGCAAATAATATATAAATTGTATAATACTTTCTGGTTTTTCATCAAGATCGCTATTAAAAGACCTATCTAAATCTTCAAGATTCTTAATGCCCATTTTATTATTATTAGGAGCTGTTTTTTCTGGAATATTTCTAAACCCAAAATCCATTTGTAACTTGCCAGTATGAGCAAGTGCAAGCAATTGAGAGAACATGATCTTTTTTTGATTAGCTATAGTACCACTGCTACGCAATTGGTAAAGATCTTGCAAATACACACCACTTGCATCATCAAGACGAAGGATCAATGAGTAAAGAATGTGCTTCTTTTTTTGCGTATTCAAATACAATCTTTCATATCGAGATAATTGATCAATATGAAGATAGTTCAAACTTTGCGTGTTGTATTTACGATAATGCTTTATAAAATGTTCCCATCGAAACACAAGATCTTCAGGCTCCCTCTCTAACATTTCATGATAAAGATTTTGAAGATAACTAAATGGCTTTTCTCCGCTAACTACGGCCTCTACTCTTACATAATGATTGTAATTGCTAATTGTGTTTGTGTTGACTTTTCCTGTAGTAGCTAATTCTTTGAGCTGCTTCAACATTCTGAGTTTAGTTTGGTATATAGCATCTTTTTTCACCCTATAATCACGCGCAATATCTATCATTTTATCTTGATTAAGATGTAAAAGAAAAGAGAAAAATACATGCTTTTTTATCGATGTATCCAATACATGATCCACAAAGTATTGAATGTTTTGTGCTTTCAAAAACGGATAGTTTTCTCCTCTATAGTCATTTTGTTTTTGCAGATACCATAACAAAGTATTGATAATACTTTGAGGATCATCAGCCATGGTTTGTCTAAAAATCTCTGTAAGGGAAGCCACAGCTTTTACATGCTGAATCTTTGCTAACTCTTCGCTATCCTGATCATCTTCTGTGAGATCCTCTTTTGGTGGAACAATAAAAACAGGAGAAGGATCTTCTGGATAGTTTGAATAATCGGACTGTAAATCATCACTCACAGAATCCAAAGGGTAGTTATCTTTTTGAGGTTGAGTTGATGACGCTAATTGACTAACTGCAAGTGGAGCAGAAAAAACGCCCTCACCACCACTCTGCCACAATACCCACTTTTGCCACATGTGATAACTTAACAAAGCTAACCCCGCAAGACCTGTAATATGTGCTGTGTGTTTGTTAGTAACTAAAGGTAAAGGTATTTTACCAAAACGCTGCCATGGCACAGATCTGCTAAAGACCTGGGAGGTATTGTAAGCATGAAGTGGCAATGCTTGAGCATGAACCCGACCAAAAGACATGAGCACTACACTCATACTTAAAGTGATCACAAGCAATAATGAACATCTGCTACAGCTAGCCCTATCACCTAACATGGAAAATGTAGCTGGTATATTTGGTGACCATTTCATAGTATTCATAGTAAGCAAACCCGAGAAGACAGACAGTGTAAGATCATAATAATGATGATGACTATGCTTATTATGGCGCTTATTATAGCGCTTATCATAGCGCTTATTATAGCCCTTATTATAGCGAGGCTGTTCCATAACTTGTCATAAACAGCAACTCTAACACAAACTCACCATAAAATATAAGACACAGTATAAAAAAGGCACAGTATATCCATGTGACAACATGTCTAAGCTTGCAAGTAAGTAAGCAGCCCTACTGAGGTAATACACACATAGCCACCACCCAATCACAAACGGTGGTGATCATAACATGATGGCAGGTAAGTTTCAATATAGAATCATATGCTGAGAGCACTAACCACTGAAATTTCAAAGTCATAGCCAAATATAGCAAACTTTAAAAGCAGAAGATCTAAAAAAGACACACCTTGCTGAATGAAATGCTTTACTGACTAGAAGCGTCAAGAAGCATCTGCCTTAGTACATATTTTAAATCATTGACAATAAGTTGGAGAGTATGAACATTTACTAGTTCATAAGCAATGGTGAATTCTAAGTGTGAACTATCACATAGTTCAATCATACACAAAAATACATGGGCTCTAAGTTTGTCTTCACCTTGAAGATCTTCCTTACCAAACAGATTACGCGTATATGTAGAGATCATATCTGTACTAAGATGTTCTTCCGTGCCTTCAGAATTTTCCAGTATGAAGGCAGCTATTCGATAACGAAGCTGATCATCAGTGAGGCTTACATAAGCCTGCAAAGCATCAGCATACTCGCTATCCAAAATATGGTTTCTTAAATGATTACCACGATCTCTCCTTGAGATAACGTGATGAATAAAATTAACTGTGGTTAATAATAAAGATTTAGATCTATAAGATGTCGTAAGATATTCTGACCTTAAATCCTTGCTAGCCATCAAGGATATATTCTGTATGTCCTTATGCCAATTATGCAATAACTCTCCACGACTCATATAAGAAGATATGTCATCATCATCAAGAGATTCCATAATATCTTTAAAACGACCAAGCTGATGATCAGGGGATATGCTTAAGAAGTGCTTAAGTATATTAAGCTTTACCATGGGCACTCCTTTTGCAAAAGAACTGACAATACTTCCAGTAACACTTTTAGCAGTACTTTCAGCAGCACTTTCAGCAGTACTTTCAGCAGCACCTCCTTGGCTACTAAGATTTTGAGATAAGATACTCGAACCCCTATTTAGTTCGTCTTTTAGCGCTAATTCAATCAATTGATCAAGGGATTGACTTCGCCTCATAGAAATCTTACTTGATGCTATTTTGTAAAGAGACGCTAGATCCTTTCCAGAAGCATCATCAAGTCTTAGTATTGTCGATAAAAATATATGCTGAGAGATCATGTCGCTTTGATTATTTTTATACACTTCATTGATATTGTCCATAGATATAGATACTTTATTTTGTAGACCTCTTTTTTGTCTACGACGATCCACTTGAATATTAACTTCTCTGAGCATGCCTTCCCAACGATGAACTTTATCATAATGAAACGTGTCCACAAGATCATCAAAATCTTTGATATTTCTAGGAGAAGGAGTAGTTTTCTTCAAAAATGCACTGCTACCTCCATTATTAGAAAATGTCAATTCTTTATGTGTAGCCATATAGAATAGATCATCTATGATAGATCTTCTCATTCGACTGATACTTACCGTACTAACCCCATAAGCCTTAGAAAAAATGATACCATTCATTTGATCTAGATTCAAAACAAGTAAATAAAACACATGCCTTTTTTTAGAATCAACAAGCGCTGTAGAGATGTATTTTTTAAGCCTCTCCACAGTGATATAACGAAACTCATCTCCCACGAATTGAGGATGATCTTTAAGCAAGCTATATAAAAATTGTATAATACTTTCTGGTTTTTCATGAAGATCTCCATAAAAAGATTTATCTAAATCTTCAATACTCCTAATGACGATTTTGTTTTTTTCAGATGCTGTATTTCCTGAAAGATTTCTAAATATGAAATTCATTTTTAACTTGCCAGTATGAGCAATATTAAGCAGTTGAAAGAACATAGTCTTTTTTTGACTAGATATAGAAACGCTACTACTCAATTCGTAAAAATCTGTCAAATACGAACCATTTGCCTCATCAAGGCGAAGGACTAATGAATAAAAGATGTGCTTCTTTTTTTGAGTATTCAAATACAATTTTTCATATCGAGATAATTGATCAATATGAAGAAAATTCAAACTTTCTTTATTGTATTTATGATAATGCTTTAAAAAATATTTACATCGAGATACGAGTTCTTCTGGGCGATTCTCTAACATTTCTTGATAAAGATTTTGAAGATAGCTAAACTCTCTTTCTCCACTAGATACGGCTTCTGCTCTGGAATAATGGTAGTAGTTATTTTTATTTATTTTTCCTGTAATAACGAGTCCTTTGAGCTGCTTCAACATTTTGACTTTTGTCTGATATATTACAGTTTGTGTTACCCTAGAATCACGAGCAATATCTACCTTTTTATCTTGATTAAGATGTAAGAACAAAGAAAAAAATACATGCTTTTTTATTGATGTATCCAATACATGATCCACAAAGTATTGGATATTTTTTGCTTTCAAAAACGGATAGTCCTCTCCTCTATAGTCATTTTGTTTTTGCAGATGCCATAACAAGGTATTGATAATACTTTGAGGTTCATCAGCCATAGTTTGTCTAAAAATCTCTGTAAGAGAAACCACAGCTTTTACATGCTGAATCTTTGCTAACTCTTCGCTGTCTCTATCATCTTCTGTGAGATCTTCTCTCGGTGGAACAATAAAGACAGGGTAAGGATCTTCTGGATAGTTTGAATAATCAGACTGTAAATCATCACCCACAGAATCCAAAAGATAGCTGTCTTTTTCAGGTTGAGTTGATGACGCTAATTGACTAACTGCAAGTGGAGCAGAAAAAACGCCCTCACCACCATCCTGCCACAAAACCCATTTTTGCCACATGTGATAACTTAACAGAGCTAACCCCGCAAGACCTGTAATATGTGCTGTGTGTTTGTTAGTAACTAAAGGTAAAGGTATTTTACCAAAACGCTGCCATGGCACAGATCTACTAAAGATCTGGGAGGTATTATTGTAAGCATGAAGTGGCAATGCTTGAGCATGAACCCGACCAAAAGACATGAGCACTACACTCATACTTAAAGCGATAACAAGCAATAAAGAACATCTGCTACAACTAGCCCTATCACCTAACATGGAAAATGTAGCTGATATATTTGGTGACCATCTCATAATATTCATAGTAAGAAAACCTAAAAAGACAGACAGTGTAAGATCATAATAATGATGATTATACTTATTATGGCGCTTATTATAGCGCTTATTATAGCGAGGCTGTTCCGCAATTTGTCATAAACAGCAACTCTAACATAGACTCACCATAAAATATAAGACACAGTATAAAAGAGGCAAAGTATGTCCATGTGACAACATGTCTAAGCTTGCAAGTAAGTAAGTAGCCCTACTGAGGTAATGCATACATAGCCACCACCCAATCACAAACGGTGGTGATCATAACATGATGGCAGGTAAGTTTCAACATAGAATCATATGTTGAGAGCACTAACCACTGAAATTTCAAAGTCATAGCCAAATATAACCAACTTTAAAAGCAGAAAATCTAAAAAAGACACGCCTTGCTGAATGAAACCATTTACTGACTAGAAGCATCAAGAAGCATCTGCCGTAGTACATACTTTAAATCATTGACAATCAGTTGGAGGGTATGAACATTGACTAGTTCATAAGCAATGGTGAATTCTAAGTGTGTACTATCACATAACCCAATCATGCACAAAAACACATGGGCTCTAAGTTTGTCTTCACCTTGAAGATCTTCCTTATCAAACAGATTACGCGTATATGTAGAGATGATATTTGTACTAGGGGGCTCTTCCATACCTTCAGGATTTTCCAGTATGAAAGCAGCTATTCGATAACGTAGTTGGTCATCAGTAAGGCTTCGATAAGCCTGCAGAGCATCAGCATACTCGCTATCCAAGATATGGCTTCTTAAATGATTACCACGATCTCTCCTTGAGACAACGTGATGAATAAAATTCACTGTGGTTAATAATAGAGATTTATAAGATGTCGTAAGATATTCTGACCTTAAATCCTTGCTAGCCATCAAGGATATATTTTGTATGTCCTTATGCCAATTATGCAATAACTCTCCACGACTCATATAAGAAGATATGTCATCATCATCAAGAGATTCCATAATATCTTTAAAACGACCCAGCTGATGATCAGGAGATACACTTGAGAAGTGCTTAAGTATATTAAGCTTTAACATGGGCACTCCTTTTGCAAAAGAACTGACAGTACTTTTAGAAGCATCTTTAGCAGTACCTTCTTGGTCATTAAGATTTTGAGATGAAATCTTCAAACGCCTATTCTCTTCGTCCTTTAGCGCTAATTCAATGAGATGATCAAGGACTTTACTTCGCCTTATAGAAATCTTATCTGATGGTATTTTGTAAAGAGACACTAGATCCTCTCCATAAGCATCATCAAGCCTTAGTATTGTCGATAAAAATATATGCTGAGAGATCATGTCGTTTTGATTATTTTTATACACTTCATTGATATTGTCCATAGATATAGATACTTTATTTTGTAGACCTCTTTTTTGTTTACGACGATCTACTTGAATATTAACTTCTCTGATCATATCTTCCCGATGATGAACTGTATCATAATGAAATATATCCACAAGATCATCAAAATTTTTGATATTTCTATAAGGAGGAGTGGTTTTTTTCAAAAATGCATTATTTACTCCATTATTACGATATGTCAATTTTTTATGTGTAGCCATATAGAATAGATCATCTATGATATATCTTCTTGTCCGACTGATACTAGCTGCATTAACCTCATAGAGCTTAGAAAACGTCAAAGCACTCATTTGACCTGGATTCAAAATAAGCAAATAAAATACATTTTTCTTTTTAGAATCAACTAGCACCGTAGAGATGTATTTTTTAAGTTTTTCCACAGTGATATAACGCAATTCTTGGCCCGCAAATTGAGGATGGTCTTTAAGCAGATTATATAAAAATTGTATAATACTTTTTGGTTTTTCATGAAGATCTTTATAAAAAGATTTCTCGAAATATTCAACACCCTTAATAACTGCTTTATTATTAGGCGTTGTTTTTTCTGCAAGATTTCTAAACCCGAAATCCATTTTTAACTTACCAGTATGAGCGAGGTTAAGTAATTGAAAGAACATATTCTTTTTTTTGATAGCTATAGAACCACTGCCTCGCAATTCGTAATAATCTCTCAAATACACACCATTTGCCTCATCAAGGCGAAGGACTAATGAATAGAAGATGTGCTTCTTTTTTTGAGTATTCAAATGCAATGTTTCATATCGAGATAATTGATCGATATGAAGATAATCCAGGCTTTCCTTATTGTATTTATGATATTTTTTTAAAAAATATTCCCACCGAAACACGAGCTCATCTGGGCTACTCTTTAGCATTTTTCTATACAACTTTTGAAGATAACTAAAATCTCTTTCTCCACTAGATACGGCCTTTATTTTTGGGTAATGATTGTAATAGTTATTTGTGTTTATTTTTCCTGTACTGCCTAGTTCTTTAAGCTGATTCAATACTTTGGTTTTTATTTGATATATTGCGGCTTGTGTTACCATATATTCACGCGCAATATCTGCCTTTTTATCTTGATTAAGATGTAAGAAAAAAGAGAAAAATACATGTTTTTTAATAGATGTATCCAATATATGATCCACAAAGTATTGAATGTTTTGTGCTCTCAAAAAAGCAAAATCCTCTCCTCTATAGTCACTTTGTTTTTGCAGATGCCATAACAAGGTATTGATAATACTTTGAGGATCATCAGCCATGGTTTGTCTAAAAATCTCTGTAAGGGAAGCCACAGCTTTTACATGCTGAATCTTTGCTAACTCTTCGCTGTCTCTATCATCTTCTGTGAGATCTTCTCTTGGTGGAACAATAACAACAGAAGAAGGATCTTTTGAATAGTGTGAATGATCTGACTGCAAATCACCACCCACAGAATCTAAAAGATAGCCATCTTTTTCAGATTGAGTTGATGACGCTAATTGACTGATTGCAGCTGAAGTAGAAAAGAGTTCCTCAGTACCACTCTGCCACATAACCCACTTTTGCCACATGTGATAACTCAACAGAGCTAGCCCTGTAAGACCTGTAAAGTGAGCTGTGTGTTTGTTAGTAACTAAAGGTATTTTACCAAAACGCTGCCATGGCACAAATTTGCTAAAGACCTGGGGGGTGTTATAAGCATGAAGTGGCAATGCTTGAGCATGAACACGCCCAAAAGGCATGAGCACTACACTCATACTTAAAGTGACCACAAGCAACAAGAAACATCTTCTACAACGAGTCCTATCACCTAACATGGAGAATGTAGCTGATATATTTGATAACCATTTCATAGTAAGCAAACCTGAAAAGACAGATAATATGAAGCCATAATAACGATGCTTATTATATTATAGCAAGGCTGTTCCACAACTTGTCATAAACAGCAACTAGCAACTCTAACACAGACTCACCATAAAAGATAAGGTACAGCATCAAACGTTTAAGAATTCATCATGAAAGAAGTAAAGTCATTTCATGTGACAACGAGTCTAGGCTTGCAAGTAAGTAAGTAGATCTACTGATGGTAAAACCCATATAGCCACCAACCACCCGAAAACGGTGGTGATTGTAACATGATGCCAGGTGGGTTTCAATATAGAATCATGTGTTATGGGCACTCATGAGATCTAACAATGTGTTTTTTCTACGATTTTAAAGAAGCAAACATCATAAAAGTTAGCGTAGCTAAAAGGGATTACATATAAAAAGCATCTATCTATAAGATAGAAGATAGATGGATGAGCAATAATAGCTCTACCACTTATTGCTTTAGTACCTTAAGTAGCTAAAGAGCCAAATGCCCGTAGATCACACCATAACATATAACAGATGGGATAGATACAACCATCGGAAAGACAACAACAATGACTAGTAGTAGTCTAGATAAGCCCTGCTAAATATCTAGATCCCATAAACACAAAAAACAAAGATATATACATACCTTCACCCAGGAAGCGTTCGTTAAACTTCTGCTTTAATTGTCCGACACGTTCTCGCAAATTACTGTCATGCTTCCTATGGATAAAGAATGAAGCAGTAAACAACTATTTAGTGTTTTTTAATTTTTGATCCTGAAGCGTGAGCTCTGAGTGATGGACTCTATCTAAGAGTAGCAGTGATAGAAGTTGCGATAATGGAACAGATCAACCCACAGAAAAGCACAACCATTGAAGATAAATTGTATCAAATCTATGCGCAAAAATCATGGCCTCATTATAAGGCTTATCATTCTGTCTCTTTCCTTAAGTATGATCCAAGCTTGCAAATCCAAAAAGGAGAAGATATCAGGATCATCTTGTGGTAGTGATGCTAGACTAGCTAGTAACTTATATAACGATCCTGAAGTTTCCCTAGATACCTATAGTGGGCTAAGTTTTGGATCACACCTAACTTGGAGAAAGACCGAAGCTGACGACGAAACGAGTTCAGCTATCAAATCGTGCGCCTCTGTGATGTCTCTTGAAATAGAAAATGAAAAACTTGTTGCTTATGTAGGAACCGCTTATCACTGTCTTCGCACCATGGCCGAAGAAGATACAAGTGGAGAAGCTGATGAATATGCCTTCTACTTAAACATTGACCCTGATTCAACATGTGAAATAAAAGCAAAAGGTAAAACACCAAATTTTGTTAAGGTACCTTTTGACCTCAACAACTCAGAATATCTAAAGCAGCTCACAGGTAAAGTGCAACGACTTAAAAGCTACGATCCAAATATGGATATAGCTAAAAACGATAGAACATGGTTAGAAAAAAGCTTTAATGTCATCCCTAACCCTAGCCATGAAAATATCCTTAAACAAGTCCGAGAAAATCTAAAATTATCAGATAACATAGTCGACAACATGGCCACTTTTAACATCAATTTTGATCGTTATAGTTGCAGCACTTCCTCAGAACTCAACACAAATAATCAAAACCCAAGTTATGCCAAATTTCATAACTTTGTGAGTGGCAAAGCACAAACAAGACCTAAACCTCAAGTATCTAATGCCTGTTTTCTCTCAAGTGATGTCGTATTTTTTAAAATCTACCTAGATAAGTTCTATCTTCAATCAAGAGCTATTGCAAAATGCCTGGCAACATCTTATTTAAAAACTGAGAACTCAGACCGCAAAGCTGTCCCTATTAAACTAAGCATGGGACATCATCCTCAACGACAATCCGAATGGAGCAAAGCCGTTGTATCCTTCCACAATGAAGCACTCAAACTGAATAACCAACATCAAGCAAGTATATCACCAGATGTTGAAGCTCATCATAGAAACATGTTTAACCAGACCATGGAGAAAACCTTTCGTGATAAAGATGATCTCATCAACCACGGTACTGAAGATGAACATGATGACTTTATGTTAAATGTCCATGAAATAGGTGGTACGCAATCAGATCAATACCATTTACGTCTATTAACTTTTCATAAACAGCCTGCCGAGGAACATTTGCAGTTTAAAAATTTAAAACTTGCTTACACCAAAAATCAATTAGAAGTTGACGGTGACTTTATGGAATTATTTGGCAATATTTATGCCATTTTTCTTAGACATTGGGGCGTTTCTTTGATGCTAACAGGCCTAAAAATTCACCCAGGATCTAGTGGATCATTAATGATTGCTGGAAACGACAAGGCCGGATATGAAGTCATGACAGCGCTTTATTCCAAAGATGGAAGAGAATATAACACCACTGACATAGCTATCGATTCGGGCGAGTCCATCGGCCTTTTAAAGTCTACAACGTATACAACACAACTCATCGATAACAATACATATAATAACGATTCTACCCATGCTGAGTTAGCAAACAGTAATACAACGACACAAACACCACATAGTCAAGATCAAGTTAAAAGACAAGAAAGCCGTAAGAATCAAAGTACCGCAGATGCTAAAGATGATACCGATTTAAACCGTGAACCTAACTGTCCTTGATAATCAAACATGTCTCATTTTAACCTCTACTATTCTATAACCTCACAAATAAGCCAAGACTATGATTTACTGTTATAAAACATCCACAATCAAAGACAGCTCTTATGTCCTAAGTACTATACTGCATATCTTAGTTATGCTGATGATCACAACTTCATGTAACCTAATTAAAACTGACAAAGATTCAGAACTAAAAAAACTAGAACAGATTAGCATGAGAAGAACCCAACCACGATTTATACCTATTGAAAAAAATCCAGGAAAATTTTATTACTATCGATTTTTACAATGCAACAACACAGACAATATAGAACCCATTAGAGAAATTGTTACAGACGTTAAAGTTGACCAAATTTCTCGTGCACAACTCTTTGCAGATAATGGTCTAAATAAACGTTATCAATACTTAGATTGCCTTCTTTGGTATCACGCCAAGCCCAATGAAATCATTCACGCTCAACGTAATTGTGGTGTTAAATTTCTTTGCAGTGTAGATATAGAGAATCAAAGAGATTGCAAATACTTTCTCAATGAAGCCATCGCAAAAATCAAAACAAAAAAAGATATAACTCTCAATTATTTAAAAGATAGTCCCAGTTATTCCAGCCACTCTAATCACCCTGTTCAAAAAGTATGCACATCTCTCTTCCCTCTAGAATAATCGAACTCCTGAACAATCAAAACATGAAACAAAGTATTGCCAAGATCACAGTAACAGTAAGCTCTTGGCTCGTTGCTATCAGAAGATGGCAGCATAAGAGAAAAGTTATTGCTGAGATAGTTAGCAAAGACTAAACGTTAAATTTCACTAGATATCTATCAATACCATAGCAGATTTACCTCTTCTTTTACAATCAAAGAGCCCGGCTTTTGATCTGATTTCTCCATAGATCACATTTTGCGGACCTTCTTTTTTTACTTTTACGGGCACTCTCAAATAGAACCATCAAAATCGCATACAAGTGAACACAACTACAATAAAGCAAGTAATATCTATATACATTAAGTGCTAGCAAAAACAACATCCAAGTTGTTGTGAATTTTAAAACAGTTGGCTTTGTATGTAGCAAATAGGCTTAATTATTCATCTTATCTATTCATCTTATCTCTGCTAATGGGGGTGTTTTATTGACTTTATCTACGAATGATCCCTATCTTTGACTTATGCTCAATTAAATGTTGGCTTTTATCCATAATTGGACTGGTTCTTCGTCAGGTTTTTGTTTTTTATAGCCGTACCTCTTGTCCTCTGAAGCATCAATTTTATTTGCTTTTTGAATAGCATTATGGGTAAATTCTTTAATTTTCTGCTCCTCATTATTTTTACGATGCTTTAATTTACTAGCACCTGTCTTTCTTTTTATACGATCAGTACCCATCCTGTTCAAGCCAAGGTCATAAATGTCTGCTGCATACTGAATCACCGTAATGAATAGATCATTAAAATCTTTGAGATGATCCTTTCTAAATCGACAAATTGTTCTGAAACTAGGGAAGTTACCACCACATAAAAACATTAAAGGTATGCTTTTGCGGAGTTGCTTTTCTATATCACGAGAAGAGAATATGCCATTAATATAGGAATAGCACAAGACACCCAGCATCATTAATGGGTCATGAGCTGCTCTACTGGGTGTCTTTCTATTTTTAAATCTATCATAAAAAGGTTTGAGATGACCTTTTTCGTAGAGCTTATTTAAGAGAGTAGAGAGAAAATAACAAAAGTGATCTTTAGGCAACCAATCCTTTGGGTTAGGTGGTAGGAAAGAACCTTGCATTGGATTGTATGGTTTAAATTTAATTTTTGGGTCTATCATTATAAATCCTATTGTTTAAGAAAAGATATCAGACAAAACAACTTAACACCACGATATCATATTATAACATAAACAACAATCAATACATAATAATTATAAAACAATACAATTTACATCGAATTATTATGAGTAATATCACATATTCTATAATATTGACTTTGATCATTTATACAAAACAATCCCCAAGAAATCACAACCCTTAGAGCAATAAACTGATTTGTCACATTTTAACACAACCCTAACCATACTGAAACAAGCAGACCAGCTTGCTCACAACGAACAAAGAAGTCAACGCTAAAGATATGGATGATACCAAAAAAGTGGAAAGACAGTGTAAACGAGTCATCCACTACCTCGGTATTGCGGCACAAGAAAAGAAGCCTTGATTCCAGTGTCAAGAAGTTTCTGATGATGAAAGATGATTATCGCTACATCTTACTCTTCACTCTTTTGCTTACACAGTCTACCATGAGTATTATACTACAAAAATAAATTGTGGTGTGACTTTGTTTTTTCAAAAGATCCAAGATACCACCTTATATCTATTTTATTATGAGTATTTTGTCAATAAGAGACCCACTCTGAGTTTGAAAGTTTGAATATATGTTTACCCATGGACATGCAAAAGGGACGTACCATGGCATGCTAGAATGCTCAGCCGTGGACAAAGGGAACATGACAGTGATGCTACAGCAAGCCAAAGCCACAAAAAAGACCCAACATAGTTTCGCAATGCAGCTCTCATATCAGCTATGATCTCTACACAAGTCTCAAAGATCCTCTTGATGTAAGCTCTACCATCCCTTATGAATTATGACCGTTGTCATAGCTATCCAATACCGGCACGCAAGAAGTATGGCGTACAATACACAACCCTCTGAGATCCCAGCAAGAGTGAGAAGAAACGGACACATCAAAAACACCTTCTAACACTGTGTAACTCCTTGACGTTAGCACGCTACACCGATGCCATAACAGCCGTTTTACTTTCAATAAACACTTAGGGACATTCCATTACCTATCCTTTTAACCTTTTTTCACCAAACCAAGTAGTGGCATAACTTGCAAACAAACACCAAATAGGTACCTATTTAGCCAACACGACTCTTTTTTGTGCATTCTATCTAAAACCCAAAAGCCCATTAAATTAATATTTTACAATGTCGATGAAGGGAGCTGGAGCATTTTATATACCTTGCCATTTTAATCACCAGATATCATCAAATATAGAAGAAAATCATGTTACAAAACTCTTATGGCACTCATGTTTGTTGTTCAAGATTCTTTCCATCTCACTTCCATCTTTGCGCATTACTTTTAAGCGTAATTGTATGGGGGTGTTCTGAGGCCTCTATGACAGACACGCAGTCTAAAAGTGACGTAGATAATGCCAACGCAGCTGGGCAAAAAAGCGATCTGGCTGCGGACGCTCCAGACACACCCGCTGAGGCCTCTAAGGTACAGAGTAACTTTAGAACGGATCTTCCTCCAGATCTTGAAAAAGATAGAGATAAGCTCGCAGAATATTTCTGCTCCAAAGGACATACAGATTCAAGCCTACCTTCTACTCAAAAACCTACTCATCTCAAAAAGATGTTAGGCCTCGTTAAATGTAGAGTACAAGAACAAGATAGTTGGTTAGATAACAGCTATCTTTATAGCACTAACAGTGAAACTGCTTGCAAGAATCAAACAGCATATCTGCTCGATGAAGTATTGAACTTTCAAGGTGATGAAGGCACAGGAGAAAAATGGCTAGAAAGCGCCTGCAAAGCCATTGCAGATAAGGTTTTTACTCCCCAGAGAATCAAAAGCTATGAAAAAGATGGCAGCCGAAAATCTCTGGCATCTTTGAAATCAGAGTTGGAATCTCTTCTTAAAAGCACCGATCCGTTTGTATTTCTTCCCGGGATTACAGATACCAGTGGAGACGACAACCAAATGGAAAGCTCAAGCACTGACATTCAGCGCATGCTCGCCTATTCTCTTTTTCGTCTCAATCATAACTGCTCTACCGTCATGGATACAGAAAAGTTTGACAACAAGATTACAAAAGATGCTGGCGAAGGCAGCGTAAAAGCTCATTATATTTACACGCGACATAATGCAGAATCTTATAACGATATCTCCGAAAATCCCTTTTCCGAAGAGCTTACCATGGCTTGGCCATCTATTGCTCAACATGTGAATGTATGGACTTGGAAAGCTGTTGGATTTACCGACACTAAGAATGGTCGATTCACTGGTGCTAATGCTATCACTGCTAGAACAGCTGCTGAATCTAAGGAGCTTCCTACAAAAAACAAATTATTGGCTAATTTATGGAAAAATTGGTATCAATATGATCGTAACTTTGAGCTTGTAAGCCCCTCTATTGCAAAAATCACAACTCCTAGAACTTCAACCTCTTCTGATGCTATAACACCCTTACGAGTTATTACTTCCAGCTGTGATGCCTCTGCTTACTATCGCCATAAACAGCACGTGGGAGGAGATAAGGCAAAGCAAAAAGCCGCTGTAAAAAAAATTGGAGACTCCTACCGTTTATTTTCAGATTACGGCTATGGCAACAGCTTTTTTGACCATACAGACTTTCACAACACAGAACATAACATTAAAGTAAAATACGTCTTACCTCATAACATATCCAAATTCAACAAAGCAAATACCAGCACTACCGATGATATAGAATATGGAAAGCCACCTGAAGGTTTTAGATGTAAACTTTCATATCGGGGAGACCGTAACTCGGGACAAGAGGTAACAGCAGTAGTGCAATGCTGGAGTGAAGAAAAAGATGATTGTCAAAAGTCATCTAAAACTCACAGCTTACAATTTGCCCGTGATGATGGTGATAATAATCCTATTTTTAATCTAGGACCTATGGTGGAGCCCTTTACTCCTATTGCTAAAGGAAAATATCGTGAAATCTATTTTCGAAGCAATAGCAACATACTAAATAATCCAGGTCAATTTCTTGGGTTTGGTGATGTTAAAAAAAGTTATATTCCCGATACTGCCACTTGGAATCCTGATACTCCTCCTGATAAATGCGCACTCACCTTAGACGACGACCAATTTATAAAGTTTTTTAACATAAGTTTGCCAGACCAATCCTTTCAAGGATATGATCTTTGTGGAAGTAAAAAAGGAGAAGGGCCTAAAAAATTCTTTACTTATCTCAAAAATACCCAAGTATCTGTTAATCACGATGCTACTTATTTTGGATCGTCACAATCTTTTAAAAAGAAACACAAAAATCATTGTCAATAAAAATAGCTTAAAAGATGTTATCTATAAAAAATGAAAAAACTATACCGTGAGGATTTAATATATCATAATCAACAAGCCTAGAATCCATACAGGATTATGAGTTCTCTACGAAATACCTTCTTCTTTTGACATTTATCACCGTGCAGATATAGAACATCAAACACATAACAAAAATGACAATAACAGCAAGATTGAATGCGTGACCGTCAGAAGATCACAAGACAGGAGAAGGTTCTTTGCTAAGATACTTAGCTAATACTAAACGTTGAATCTCACTGGACCCTTCACCAATACGCAGCAAAGCTGCATCACGGAAATAACGCTCCACAGGCGAATCTTTCATCAATCCTTTAGCACCCCATATCTGCTGACCTTCTGTGGCACAAAATACAGCGGTTTCGGAGCCATAAAGCTTAGCTGCTGCAGCAAGATGACCAAAGGGCATTTTGCTCATTTTTGCCCTACAAGCACGAGAGATCAAATCTTCAGCAGCAAGAATTTTACAATACATATCAGCCAACTTAAAGCCCACAGCTTGATGTTCAATGATAGGTTTAGAGAACGTTTTTCTTTGTTTACTATAGCTCAATGAATGATCAAACACGCCTTTGGCAAGCCCTAATCCCATAGCAGCAATGGATAAACGCCCTCCATCAAGGGTGGCTAACATTTGTTTATGCCCCAAACCACAAGTACCAAGCAATGCCGATGAAGGCAGTCTTACTTGAGAAAATATCAACTCTGCAGTGGTGGTGCCTCGCCACATCATCTTGCCCTTCATGGGACGTTGCTCAAAGCCAGATGCAGTAGTGGGTACTAAGAAACACGAAAAACCTTTTTGACCATCTTTTTCTGTTTTAGCCAATACAGTAGCTCCACCACACCTTGAAGTTCCACAATTGGTTATCCAAGCTTTTGTGCCATTCAGCTCCCATTGATCATCATCTTTATGATATACAGCAGTGGTGGTGATATTTTGAATATCCGATCCTGATGAAGCTTCAGTGAGCCCAAACCCCCACAACTCCCCTTTACTAAGACGAGGTAAGTAAAGTTGTTTTTGTTGTTCATCTCCATAAGCATAGAGTGATGCTAAAGCCAAAGAGTTATGTGATGCCACTGTTGCAGCAGCAGAAGCATCCACTCGGGCCAGCTCTTCAATAGCTACCAAATAACTCTCTTCATCCCATCCTAGTCCGCCATAAGCAGGATCAAGAGAACAGGACATGAATCCAAAATGGGTTAATTTATCCAAGAGATCATGGCAAAATTCTTCATTTTCATCAAGTCTTGCAGCCACTGGAACAATATGTTGGTGAGCAAATTCACGTACCTTTTGACGTCTTTTTAAAAGAGAATCACTCATGTTTATTATACCTTTCATGTTTTTGCACGGTTTGAGACTTGGTTTGCATAATGCTATAAGATGCATAACGCCATTGTGGAATGATATCCTCTTTTAAAGCTTTTTTAATGGCACAATCAGGCTCATGAAGATGATAGCAGGGCTGAAATTTACAACCCAATAATGCTTGAAATTCAGGAAAACCCATCGCCACCTTTGATAGTAACAAAGGATCAAGTAACATCGTCTTAATACCAGGGGTATCCATGATCATGCCGCCTTTATGAAGCTCCACAAGCCGTGAAGCAGAGGTGGTGTGTCTGCCATAAGCTGTTTGATCAGCAGATGCTACTTTGCAAGGAGTTATGCCACCACTGTAATTAATGAGCGTGCTTTTACCTACTCCTGACAACCCACTCACTATGGACACCTTACCTTGAAACAAAGAGTGGCTCAAAGAGCTAAGATTCTCTCTATCATGAATACTTAACCGAAAAGTAGGAATAGAAAGCTGAGAAAGGTAATGAATACGATCATCAATGATTTTTTGTTGATGGTGATTGACTTTATCCCATAAATCCATTTTGGTAAACACACATACCACAGCCATATCTTGAATCATGGCAAGAGTAAGATATTGATTAATGAGATGCCATGAGATTTCAGGTGCTGTAATGCTAGATACCACTATGATTTGATCAATATTTGATCCCAGCACGTGACGTCTCTTTTCACAGAAAGGATCCTGCCTTACCAAAGCATTCCAGCGCCTACGACGGTGAATAATTTGACAAGAATGATGATCTCTTTTAATCACCACCACATAATCCCCCACAGTAATGAGACTTTTTTCACTACGAGGGGCATAAAGGAATTTTCTCGATATAGAAGCAAGAAACGCTTTTTGTCTTTGTATATCTCCACAAGGCTCCATAGGAGCAAGCAATGCTTTATGCTTATGTAATTCAAAAACTATGCAGTAGAGATAATCACTGCTAGAAGAACTATTTCTAAGACTACTATCAAATAATTCAGGGCTAATCTCAAAGCTCTCAGCAAGTAACGATGTTGCCGAATAACCTTTAGTTTTAAGTCGTTCTTGACTTGCAGGCAAGCGTGATAAGCTTTGAGATTTTAAAGCTTGAGCCCAATCTTTACGCAACCAATTCTTTGTCACATAATCCTCTTGTCACATAATCCTCTTGTCACATAATCCTCTTGTCACACAGCCCTCACCGCTTAGCCTTTGGTCGTCTGAATCTACAAACAGCTTACAGATACTTATCTCTTTTTTTCTTTAAAAACCATAAAAACTTTCATTCCTAGATAATTTTATAATTTTACCTTAAATATCCACTCAAAAGCATATACCAACAATTTAAAACCAGAAACGATATCCAACACTATTCGTAGAATACTTATCGATATAAAAACACATGCGCTTGTAGAAAACTTTTCAAATATATCCACAAAAAATGAACTACTCTTATGGTCTCATAAGTCTTTTCATACATCTTAAATATTCATTCAAAAAATTATCCTAAGAAATGATCCTATTTATCGGTTTTACCTGAGAGTCCCTTATTTCAAAAATCACAAGCATTTTTGATATTATTTTTAAATTCTTTCATATTTTCAAAAAAATATCGATGTGTGATACACAAACACATATTTATTATACGCCTGGTTCGCCTCATTCATACCTTACCACTTACATATCTCATATAGGTAAATAGATACTAAAATCTAAAGCTCATAACATCTAAACACTCTCTTTGCGTATCATAAGTGCTGATATCTCTCAGAGCATCACATTCGAAAATCATCACTTTAAAAGAAGTTTTTGTACTTTAAGGTAACAACCTAACAACGAGCTGTTGCTGTTATGGATCATGCATGTTAGGATACCTTGAGATATCTGATCATCATAGAAAAAGCTAAATCACAGACGGCATATACAGACACACGCAGACACACATAAACCCGAACCAGCAAAGACAACAGCTTTCCATATTGCTACACAACATCTATCTATTAACACGTTAGATACTCTCAGCTTTTCACACCTTTTCACACAGCAAGAGCACACGACCATGACTACCGATACACCTCAGGACAAACCTGAAGATACACCCTCTAGTAATCCTCCTAAGACAACTCCTGAGACAGCTCCTAAGACAACTCAAAACAACGAGAAAAAATCACGACTTACCTGGCTGATTTTAACAGCTGTGGTTGTTGTTGCTGCAATTGTCATCTACTTTTCTGTATTCTCATCATCACCACAAAACACGGTGACAGATCAACAGAATCAACAGAAAACTCAGCCTCAAACATCTGAAACGCAACCGACAAGCAATTCGTCCGTAACAGAATATCGTTCTCAAAGTGAAAATACACCTTCCACCTCCACCCTTACAAAAGGATCATCTGTGTTAAAAAAAGAAGACAAAGTCGTTGGATCAGGAACAGAAGTCAAAGAAGGTATGTCTGTCAGTGTGCATTATAGAGGCACGTTTGCCGATGGCACTGAATTTGATAGCTCTTACAAACGCAACCAGCCATTTTCTTTTGTGGTTGGTAAAGGAAGTGTAATTCAAGGATGGGATCAAGGCTTACTTGGAATGAAGGTGGGAGGAGAACGCACTCTTGTCATCCCTCCAGAGTTAGCTTATGGAGCAGGCGGTATTCCGGGTGCTATTCCTGCCAATGCCACTCTTACATTTGAAATAAAACTTATGGATGCTCAATAATCATCCTTCGACTTTTTTAAGAGGTTGCGTCTCTTCTTTAAGTTGAGACGTTTTTTCTTTATCTGGTTGATCGTGCTCTTTTGCGTGACTCACCACCTCTTCTGACGCACCATCACCTGCTGATGAGGATATTTCTTCCATGATATTCACTTGCTTATTGATGATTTGGTGAAGAGTACTCGCTTGATCCATCTCTCGCTTAGGGATATGGAACTTGCCAGGTTCCTGCTCAGCCTTCTGGGAAGGCTGATCTATGGAGTTATTAGCGAGGATTTTCTTCTTTAAAGATGCCCTCGAAGACACCTTGATCTTGCCAATGATTTTACGGATACGTGCAATTTCACTTTCCATTTTAAACACATTCCGGTGATCTCTTTTCAGATCTGTTAATGAAGGGATCACATAATCTTTATCATAAATAAGACGTCTGGACCACTTACTCACTGTGGGCCAGTGATCTTGTTCGTATTGATTGGAAAAAGATACGTAACGCGATATATGCATAAAAAAGATTTTTTTATATTGGACTTTCCAGAAATGAAAAGCTAGATATCCCACAAGCCCCACACCAATACCACCTACTAGTAGCATCAACTTATCTTCTAGAGATGGAGCTGAAAACAAACTAGCCAGTGCATCGATTACAGAAAAAGAAGAAAACCGGGATATACCTCCTATCAAAACCACCACAGCAAGTAACACCATGGCTACACGCACGTACAAACGTCTATAACGGTTCCTATAAGCTTGTAACACCTTTAGAAGCAAACGCAGTCGATGGCTATGCGTTTCCACATACGTGGCAAGATGATCCATACGTTTACGCGGTACATCAAGAATATGTGCCACAATCTCTTCTTTTTGATAAGCTGCCTCTTTCAGATAGGCACGCAATAAAGCATCCTGAATATGACTAAGATCAGCATGGCCTTGTGTGGTGTAGGTGAGGAAAATGCGAGGGATATCTTTTCTGCCAGTCATCTGTGAAAGATTCCAACACAAAGCCCCATAAACCCTCACTAAATCATCAATACTTTGACATTCATCCACACGATTCAAAATAAACATAATACGATCTTCACCGGTGTAACGGGGAAGAACATCACGCAAAGATAAATACGATTCACGTACTGTGCCGGCTTTATGAGAATCAAATAATAGCAAAACCAAGTCAGCCACAGAGGCTAACTCACCAATCACTTCAAAATAATTGTAACCACGATCATTTTCTGAAATACTATCAAGCATTCCAGGTGTATCAATAATATCGATATGACGTAAAATATCTGACTTTACTTCTTTAAGACGAAAATGCGAAAGAAAACGCTCACCTTGATCTTTAAGACGCTTAAAAGGCAAAGCATCATCACTGAGCAATACTCTTCCCTCACGCTCCGTTACCTCACCATCATGACTCGCAGATGATTGGCTAGATCCATAGCGAATCACCGAAAAACTATCATCGGTGGGAGCTTGCCCAGTGCGTTGTATAGGTGATCCCAACAGATGATTGATAAACGTTGATTTGCCTGCTGAATAATTGCCAATAACCAAGACAATAGGCTTCCATTGCACAGCACTGCTTAAATTGCTTTCAAAGTACGCATACTTTTTAGCCGTATTCGCTAGCCGCTGTTCCAGCAACTGCGTGATCTCTTTTTTAACCACTTCATAATGAAAATGGGTATCTTTAGACAAGGTGTCTTGATGAGAAGAAACTTTTGACAAATCATAACCTACGTATGTGTATGTTTTTTATGTTTCATATATCTGTATAGTCTCATACTGATCTTATACCGATCTGTATAACACCCATCTACAAAACTTACAAAGACGTTCACAAGAATCGGCAAACTATCGTCTCAACAACCTCTCTCTTTAAGATAGCAGAGGGGAAAACTCCTTGCCTTCCGTTGATTAAACACTATAGGATAATGTTCAATCATCCTGTCTTGTTGTCATGAAAACACAACGAAACAGGCATTATTGTCTTGGTGCGGCAAAATCCGCACCATAACCATTCCCCCAGTACCAGAAATCAGACTCCATATAATTAACCATATAAGTAAAATACATAATAAGGTAAAAAAACCATGTCAATTACCTGTCACAGAGAAGATGAATGGATAGTGGTCACTGGCAATACCTATCCTCACAAAGAAGCCATCAAATCCTATGGCGCTACCTTTCGTCGCAGCGATAAATCTTGGGTACTGCCCTATAGCGAAAAGCAGTGGCGAGACCTCAACAGTTTCTGCAAACGTATGACAGAGGGGCCACATAACATAGAACACATGAGTCATGGGATATTAGACAATACATTAGGTAATGGTAACAGTAATATAAGCCATGATACATCCACCTGCTTTTCTGTAGCGCATCTAGCAAAACTGATAGCATCCAAAGTCGCACAAGCCTTTCCCATGCGGATATGGGTCATAGGTGAAGTACAAAATCTATCCCTTAGTCGTGGCAACCATTACTTTACACTTGCTGAGCCCAAAGAAAGCGTCGCAGAACTTACCAGATCCTCACGTTCTCAAGCCACTCATACAATGAGAGCCATTATCTGGCGTGATACATTCCCGAAACTACAAAACACACACACAGCCAAATTGATCGACGATCTATTAAGTGATGGTATGAAGATCAAAATACTCGCCAGTATTCAACTCTACCAACAGAAATCAGAAATCTCTTTGCACGTCCACGATGTAGATCCTCAATTCACCCAAGGAGAACTGGGGCTTGAAAGACAAAAACACATCCAAGTTCTTAAAAAAGAAGGCGTTTTTGAAAACAACAAAGCCCTTCAATTACCCTTATTTCCTTTTCGTATCGGTCTGATTACTGCAGGAAAGTCACGAGCCTATAGTGACTTCCTTCATCAGCTCAACACAGAAAGCAACGGCATAACAACACTGTTTGTCTCAGCTACCATGCAAGGTGAAAAAACCTCAGCAGATATTATCAAAGCTCTCGACACTCTCGAAGCTGCAACATGCGACATTATTGTTATCACTCGAGGAGGTGGTAGCAGTGCCGATCTACGCTGGTTCAATGACTTAACCCTTGGACGACGCATCGCTCAAGCTCAAGTGCCTGTATTTGCCGCCATAGGTCATCACGACGATGAATCCTTAGTTCAAGATGTGGCACACCAAGCCGTAAAAACACCAACAGCTCTAGCTGATCTGATTTTAGATCTATTTAGTGATCTTCGCCGACGTCTCGATAACATGAAACTCAGTATGGCCTCAGCTTTAGAGTCCTGTCTCCTACCTTATGTTCAAGAACTCAACTGGCTCCAAGAGCGCCTAGGACATGCCAGCTCGCAGTATTTGCACTCGTCTCACAATCAGCTCACCAACCTAACTCACCAGCTTGAGCGCAACACCACTCAAAAAATAGCCACACAAGAAACAGCACTTCAACAGCTCTGCAACTCTTTTCTCTCCACCGTCAAAGAATCTCTTATGGTACGCGATCATCAACTCTCACTTCTCCAAAAAACCCTAGAAAGTCATAGCCCTCTGGTCTGGATTGATGCCGGATGGAGTCCTATTATGAAAGATAAGAAACGTATCCACTCCATAAAAGAAATATCCCATAACGACCATATCCAATTGGCCCTCAAAGACGGCAGCTTTACAGCTCAAGTCACCACCATCACACCATTAAAACAAACCACATAATCACTTAAGGAAAACACCATGAAGAAAAAAGACAGTCCATCATACAAAGCCATGTTTGAAGAGGTAGAAAGCATCATCACCTCCGTACAAAACTCATCTTTGGAATTAGACCAGATGATCAGTGAGGTAAAGAAAGGCTTTAGCTTGATCAAAAAAATGCGCACGCGATTAGATACCACCAAAAATACCATCCAAGAACTGCGCATGGAAGCCGACATAGAAAGTAATCAACAAGATGATGATCACAGTGAAGACGATGATGATGAAAACAACTAAGATGAAGAGTTAGTTCCTGAGTGACTTAAGCTACTTAGTCTATTGGAACGCCATCTTTAAGAAGAGGATAGTCCTTACCTGGCTTAGCGAGGTCAGGAGACCAATCAGCACTTCCCCATATCGGAACAACGTTGATTTCAT
The DNA here is from genome assembly GCA_002238945.1 of Proteobacteria bacterium bin106. Classification (GTDB taxonomy): domain Bacteria; phylum Bdellovibrionota_B; class Oligoflexia; order Oligoflexales; family Bin106; genus Bin106. The sequence continues at coordinate 139,733 of MPNI01000001.1, forward strand.
ACAGAAACCGACGCACTGCTGAGCGAATATACTTGCGAGCATTAAAAGAGCTAGGCATTTGCCAATCTTTATCAACACCCTTATACGTTTTCAAATAATGCTCAACGGCACAATGCTCGTAGCCAAGATGAAACATGCCATTAAAGTGCAATCCAGTATACATCTTCTTCCATGAGTCTTTGATGCCATTAGGATAATTAGCTGTTATGTACGGGCCTGCACCCCATTGATTGGCTTGAATATAAGCATCCGCCCATGCATAAGCAAAAGTGTCAGGACTCCAGGTATAACTCGTACTCGTACAAGGATTGGCACCTCTAGAATTCATCTGCTGACACTTTTGTGCTCCTCCCACCTCTGTCCACCAGAACTGAGAAGCGCAGAAATCCGGTCCACCTTCTATACCGATAATATTCAAACCGTTTTTGCCACACACTGCATTAAAGTTCCAGTTCGGCTCAATATCTAAGCTCACCTGAAAATAGCCATAACATGGGATCGGCCTACACGGGTAACCATCACAACAATTGAGCGTAGAAAAGCCAAAGTCATTCTTACCCCATGAATCAACCTCTATGGAAGATTCAAAATCTTTGACCACAGAGAAGAAACCCACCGGATCAACAGGACGATCAGGATGACGTGTGATATTAAGGAGCATCTGATACGAATTGACAAGTATATTACGCGCCCGCTTGTCGGTAACACTGGAGCTATCCATCATATTTTTGATAGCCTGATTCTGACCATTGCTAAAATCAAGACTATTGTATGTCATAGGAGATGCCCCTTCAGGCAATTCTCCAAAAGTTTCGTTATAACTGGCAATCATAGAAGAAAACACATTCTTAGCTTTTTCATACATCTGTGGATAAACGATGTCACAACGATCTCGAGAGCCTCGAGCATTCAAGATCGAACTGGCCGATAAACCAGAAGTCCCTTGCTTTCCAACAACATCCTCATCCTGAGATTGCGTGACAGTATTGAGCATACAACCCGAAAAAATACCCATACATAAAGCCATGAACACAACACCACAACCAGGGATATAGGTGCCACATATTTTCATAAATGTTCTCAAAAACACATCTCCAGATGTGATGGTCAAATACACTGGTTAAAAGAAGTAACAAACTAACACAATCTCAAAGCTCGCTTAACACCCATACAATCAGCTACAATCTACTTTTATAAATTTTTGTTTTTATGTGTTTTTGTCTGTATGTATGGGGTTGCTTCCCCATACACTCATTTACACCCACACACACAACATCGAGTCTAGTTCTTCTTTATGACTTTCTTTGACTCTAAAACCTCTAAAAAAATATGCTCTCAAACAGATCTGTATCATATCCTGTCTTGATAGCAACATCTCTAGCTCACATTCCATGCACTAGCTCATACACTCCCTCGATCTACTCCCTTAATCAAAGCCTTTGAGCAGCTGCCCTTCTTCGGACAGCTTGCTTACACACTTTATAGCCAGTCATTCCATAGTTATCCGATATGATTCTCCATTGCCTATTTTCAAGTTATACCCCTACTTGCCCTCGCATATCCAGTGCCATTATGACATATCTGTGCTAGCTACAAGTTCGCAGGCAGAACACTTTTCTTTACCGTTCTTGACCGCCATGATCTTGACCACAGGATATGGGTCATTATGACACACAGCACTTATGCTGCTTTTTCTATCCACTACTCTACACATTCTATGCCTTGCCACTCACATAGCTAGACTGCATCATCAGTGTCATAAATATACACACATACCTAACTAGGTTTCAAATGATATATAATATGCCCTCCCTTTGATACTCACTGGATCTATAATCACGATTTAGCTCGACCAAAGACACCCATAAAGTCTTTATTCATAACATAGAGAATCAAGAAGCTGAAAGAAACATTTTGTCATCCTTTGAGGTTGAGAGCATTAATATGGATTTACTCTTTTTTTAATCGGGATATTTAACCCTTACCAAGCATCATATGATGCTTGGTAAGGAAGAATATTTTTTAAAGCTTTTAGATCAAAACAACTGTGAGAAATGTGCAGAAACCCTAAAAGCACACCTTGCTCAAATTCCTTACTTTATTCAGCCACCTAAAAAGGTCTCCCTAAAGGAACGTAAGTACATCTACGCTCTTATCTTACATGGTCAGCTATTGAGGTTAGCTAGATAAAGTACTGGGAATGGTCTAGAATTTGCGATGATTTTGTATAAAAATAACCTCACTACCTATTTGTTCCGTTAAGATGAAAAAAAGAGATCTTGAGGTTAAGATTTTTAGAGCGTCTTGCTATAAAGTCTGTGACACAAACTACAATGGCTTGATTTAAAACTTGTTATTTTCTTCATGTTTTTTGCATGATTAAAGAACACTCATTTCTACCGATAGCACACCGTTACCTTGTTGATAGCCGTATTCAATTGTAATCTTTCTGGAAAAAATATAATGATTATTCACTTTGTTATCGCTGCTAGCTTGCTCATGGTAACCAGTTGTAAGCATTCCAAGACTCATCTCCCTCCAGCTCAGCTCAGTACCTATGGTGGCAAAGAATATAAATCATTTGTTGAATTACCACCCTATTTTGTTGAATTATTGGAAAAATCAAAAAACCAGAACATTGTACTATCTCAGCCTAATAGCAGCATTGAAAAATCACCCGATTCAACCAATCCCATCTCGGATATCTCCATAAATTCATTCGGCTATTGTTCAGGCTCACACATCGGCAACGGCTACATCCTCACAGCTGCTCACTGTCTAGATAGGTTGTTATGTACAGCTAATTCTGATGAACTTAAAAATTTTGGCATTCGCTGTCCGATTACATTCTACGACACCACCCTCTTACAAGATACGCCACCACTGATTACATTTTACGCTCCCACCCTCTTACAGGTTATGCCACCATCTGTAATGTGAGAATTTCTATCAAGAAATGTAGTTCTTGAGTATGTGATTACAGCGCCTCTTTATCCTTTATATGTGTTCTTTTTAACCACTTAAGATAAGGGCACGTTATGGGATTAGAAAGAACGAGTGTGATTATGCAAAAAGAGATTTTACAGATGAGGAAGGAAGGGCACTCCATGCGGATCATTGCGAGACACTTAAGAGTGTGCCGCAAGACGATTCAGAAGGTGTTTGAACAACAAGACCAGGGGTCGAAATAAAGACTTTAATGTGTTTGATTGGGATGAGATTGAGCGTGAGATACACCAAGCTACTCCTATGAATGTGTTGGTTCACGAGCTCAGAGCTATGATAAGGGACAAACAAGAGAAAAACCCATCTCTTTGTGATGTCTTTGTTAGCTCTTATATATATGCAGAGTTTGTCTTCACTCAGAAGATTGCTGACTTCATTGCAGCCTATGAAAAAGTTTTTCGCTTCTTTGGTGGTGTAACTTGTAAGAGGGTGGGGGCGCAACTTGAAAACAGACAGAAGAAAAGAGTCATTTCTAAACAAATAACCATGTCTGACCGATAAGCCTACCGCCTTGGTGATATTTCAGCAAATGCAAAGGGCCATAACTCATAGATCGAAATAGAAAGAAAAATACATCAAATAGACCATACCTTTAAATTATTAGAAATACATAAAAAATCTAACATAATAAAGCGTTTGATCGAAATACATCTTTATATGGAGCACCCTATGAACTGGGTAACACAACACAACACAACACAACACAACACAACACAACACAACACAACACAACACAACACAACACAACACAACACAACACAACACAACACAACACAACACAACACATTTACATATTAAAAGAAAGCATAGCCATACATTATATATCTATTTTATTAACGTGTTAGCTGCTAGCCTCATTATTATAGGCTGTGATAACAGTAATAAATTTATCTCAAAAAATAAGCCTTCTTCAGAAGTACCGTCTTCAGAAGTACAGTCCACAGGTGATGATAATGATGTTACTACTAACCCTAATTCTGGAGATGGTACTGCCGATAATAATAAACCTCCAACTCCA